>NZ_JBKEZX010000003.1:0-1006544 GCF_053345315.1 Williamsia sp. M5A3_1d | reverse complement strand
AGCCGGTCGTCGCCGAGCCGGAGCACCTCGAGCACCTGGTCCTGACGCAGCGCCTCCCCGCCCTCGAGGACCTGCGCACGCGCCACCTCGAGGATGTCGGCCGAACCTCCGGCGGCCGCGGGAGCGGCACCCGAAGGCGTCTGGGGAACTGCTTGGCGGACAGGAGCCTGGGTCACAAGCCCTCCTCGATCACGTCGTACGGACAGCGGATGTCTGGTCAGTGTGCCCTATCCCGACACGAGTCCGGTGACCCACTCGGTGTCGAACCACGTCGGCGCCTGCGAGGTGAACTCAGGTCGCGTCATCGCGCCGACACCCGCGGGGACGACGCCCGTCACCGGTACACCGGTGAGACGCGGCAGGTCATCGCGGTTACAACGCGTGGCCAGGTCGGGCTCGGCGGGCCACGACCCGATCACGATCCCGGCGGCGGTGAGGCCGCGGGCACGCAGTGCGTCGACGGTGAGTTCGGTGTGGTTCAGCGTGCCCAGACCGCCGTCGGCGACGACGACGACCGGGGCGCCCAGCGCCGCGGCGACATCGAGCATCGTGAGGTCGGTGGCGAGGCGGACGAGTACGCCGCCGGCCCCCTCGACGAGCACGAGGTCGTGGTGGGCGGAGGCGTCGGCGACGGCGGCGGTGATGTCGGCGAGCGCCACCATCGGCATCCCGGCGCGGGTCGCCGCGGTCTCCGGGGCAAGCGGTTCGGGGTAGCGCGCGCACTCGATCCCGGTGGTGATCCCGGCGAGCCGCTCGACTTCGGCGAGGTCGCCCGGTTCGTCGACGCCGACACCGGTCTGCACGGGCTTGCACACCGCGACCGACAGCCCGGCCCCCAGGGCGGTGGCGGCCAGCGCCGCGGTCGCGACGGTCTTGCCGACGTCGGTCGAGGTGCCGGTGACCACGACGACGGTCATCGGTCACCTCTCGTGGACGTGCCGGTCACCTCGGCGCGTGCGGACTGCAGCACCTGCGCGACGTGGTCGATCTCGGCGTCGGTGAGATCGGCGCGCACGGTCAGTCGGATAAGCGAGGTGCCCGGTGGCACCGACGGCGGCCGGAAACACCCGACGAGCACGCCCCGGTCGCGGCAGGCGGCGGCGACGGCCACGGCGTCGGACGGCTCACCGATGACGACCGACACGACGGCGCCGTCGGGGACGGACGCGCCGCACCGGTCGGCGAGACGTCGGGCCGCGGCGCGTACGCGTTCGGGCAGGGTCGGTTCGGCGCGCAACACCTGCAACGCGGTGGCCGCGGCTCCGACGGCGCCCGGGGCGAGACCGGTGTCGAAGATGAAGCTGCGCGCACGATCCACGAGGTGGTCGCACACAGCCGTCGATGCGGCGACCACGCCTCCCTGCGAACCCAACGACTTCGATAGGACGGCGGTCACGATCAGATCCGGGTGCCCGGCGAGGCCGAGTTCGGCGACGACTCCCCGGCCACCGGGGCCGCGGACGCCCAGTGCGTGCGCCTCGTCGACGACGAGCACCGCGCCGTGGGCACGTGCGGCGTCGTGCAGTTCGGCGACCGGCGCCACGGCGCCGTCGATGCTGTAGACCGAGTCGGTCACGACCATCGCGCGCGCCTCGGTGCGCGCGGCGAGGACGTCTGCGACGGCGCGGTCGTCGCCGCGGTCGGTGACCACCACCCGAGCCCGCGACAGCCGACATCCGTCGATGAGCGAGGCGTGGGCCCCGCCGTCGCTCACGATGAGATCGCCGCGTCCCATCAGCGACGAGATGACACCGACGTTGGCGAGATATCCCGAGGAGAAGACCAGCGCGGCCTCGGTGCCGAGGAAGTCGGCGAGATCGGCCTCGAGTGCGGTGTGGGCCCCGGTGGTCCCGACCACCAGCCGCGACGCCGTCGCGCCGGCACCCCAGCGGGTGGTCGCCTCCACGGCGCCGGCGACGACGCGGGGATCCGACGACAGCCCGAGGTAGTCGTTCGAGGCCAGGTTCAGCGCGGTGTCGTCGGCCGCGCGCGGGGCCAGGACACGGTGCAGTCCGGCGTTCTCGCGGACCCGGGCAGCCTCGGTGAGCCAGTCCAGCGCCGAGGCGTTCCGGACGGTCGGGTCGGAGATCTCGCCGGCGGTCATCGCCCGTCAGCGTCTCACATCACGCCGGCGTCGAGGCCGCCTCGTGGGCGTCGACGACGGCGGTGATGCCCGCGACGATGGTGGCGAGGTCGGCGTCGTCGCAGATGAACGGCGGCATGGTGTAGACCAGCCGCCCGAACGGTCGCAGCCAGGCCCCCGCGTCGAGGGTGGCCGCGGTCGCGGCGGCCATGTCGACCGGTTCGTGGAGTTCGACCACCCCGATCGCGCCGAGAACCCGGACGTCGGCGACGCCCGGACGTGAACACAGCGGTGCGAGCCCGGCGTCGAGGACGTCGGCGATGTGCGCGACCCGAGCACGCCAGTCGCCGGCGAGCAGCAGCTGTACCGAGGCGACCGACACCGCGCACGCGAGAGGATTGGCCATGAACGTCGGCCCGTGGGCGAGGACCCCCATCTCGCCCTCGCTGATCACCGTCGCGACGTCGGCGGTGCACAGCGTGGCCGCCATCGACAGGTAGCCGCCGGTGAGGGCCTTGCCCACGCACATGATGTCGGGCGCGACGCCCGCGTGGTCGGCGGCGAACAGCTCGCCGGTGCGGCCGAACCCGGTCGCGATCTCGTCGAAGATCAACAGCAGGCCGTGGTCGTCGCAGATGCGCCGCAGCTCGACGAGGTACCGCGGGTCGTGGAACCGCATGCCACCGGCGCCCTGCACGACCGGCTCGACGATGACGGCGGCGAGTTCGTCGCGGTGGGTCTCGACGAGCCGCTCGATCTCGGTGATGTGGGCGGGATCGAACTCCGCGGGGGGTGCGGGGGCGAAGACCTGTTCGGTGAGCACCCCTGTCCACTGCGCGTGCATCCCGCCGTCGGGGTCGCAGACGCTCATCGGGGTGAACGTGTCGCCGTGGTAGCCGCCGCGCCACGTCAGCAGACGGCGTCGGCCGGTGACGCCCTGTCCGCGCCAGTACTGCAGCGCCATCTTCACCGC
The DNA here is from genome assembly GCF_053345315.1 of Williamsia sp. M5A3_1d. Taxonomy (NCBI): domain Bacteria; kingdom Bacillati; phylum Actinomycetota; class Actinomycetes; order Mycobacteriales; family Nocardiaceae; genus Williamsia; species Williamsia sp. M5A3_1d. The sequence goes on along the minus strand of NZ_JBKEZX010000003.1, from coordinate 1,003,488 downwards.
CACCTCCACCGACACCGATCCCGAGTCGCAGAAGAACACCCGTTGCAGGGGGGCGGGGGTGATGTCGACGAGCAGACGGGCCAGTCGCGCGGCGGGTTCGTGGGTGAGGCCACCGAACATGACGTGCGCCATCTTCTCGATCTGGTCGCGGACCGCCGCGTCGAGCACCGGGTGGGCGTAGCCGTGGACCGCGGCCCACCAGGAGCTCATGCCGTCGACGACCGAGCGGCCGTCGGCGAGGTGCAGGCGTGTGCCGCCCGCGGAATCCACCACGATCGGCGCCGTCGCGTCGGCGGTCATCGATCCGTAGGGATGCCAGATGAGTTCGCGATCGGTAGCCACCACGGCCTCGGCGGTCAGGGGCTCGACGGTGAGGGACGCGGCGGCGGGGACGGTGGTGGGGGGTGGATCGGCGGGCATCCGTCGAGCGTATCGACGCCGTCGGGCCAGGTCCGACCGGCGTGCCCGGGCGTCACCGACGTGGATTACCCGCCCGCGAAAGGTACATTGCAACGCGAAGAACACTTGTGAGGATCGGCGAGAGAGCAGTGGGACTGACGACGTGGTGACCGCCCCGACACGCTCCGAGGAGCGGACGCAGACGAACGTCGATCCGGCGTCGGCGTACCGCACCGACCTCGACGGGCTCCGCGGGATCGCGATCGCGCTGGTGGCGTGCTTCCACATCTGGTTCGGTCGGGTCTCCGGCGGCGTCGACGTGTTCCTCACGCTCTCCGGGTACTTCTTCGTCGGTTCGTTGCTCAAGCACGTGATCGTCAGCCAGAGCCCGTCGGTGTCGCTGGCCACGGCGGTCAACCCGTGGCGCCGCCTCACGCGCCTGGCCCGACGTCTCCTCCCCGCACTCGTCACGGTGCTGCTCGCCGTCACGGTGCTCACCGTCGTCGTCCTGCCGCAGACACGCTGGGCCGCCACCGGCCGAGAGGTCATCGCCAGCGCGCTGTACTACCAGAACTGGTTCCTGGCGTTCAATTCCCAGGACTACACCGCGGCCAGCTCGGCGAACAGCCCGCTGCAACACCTCTGGTCGATGTCGGTCCAGGGGCAGTTCTTCGTCGTCACCATCCTCACCGCGCTCGCGTTCGCCGGGTTGCTGAAGATCGCATCGTCGGCGCTGCCCGCGTTGCGCAGGCCCGCGGTGATCCGGGCGATCGTGTCGCTCGCGATCCTCGCCGTCGCCGCCGTGTCGTTCTACTGGGCGCACATGCGGATGCCGATCAACCAGCCGTTCAACTACTACGACACGATCGCGCGGACCTGGGAACCACTCGCCGGCGGCCTCCTCGCGGTGTGGATGCCCCGCGTGCGCGTGCCGGTGTGGATCCGCAACGTCGTCGCCGTCGTCGCGCTGGGGCTCATCGTCACCTGCGGGTGGTGGATCGTCGGGGTCGACTCCTACCCCGGACCACTGGCCCTCGTGCCGGTGCTCGCGACGCTGGCGATCATCTTCTCCGGTGCCACCGCGACCCAGCGCGGCGAGCGGGTCGCGATGCCCCTCGTCAACCGGGGGCTGGCCTCACGGTTCCCGGTGTGGCTGGGTTCGATCTCCTACGCGCTGTACCTGTGGCACTGGCCGCTGCTCATCTTCTATCTGGCGTGGCGTCAGAAGAACTCGGCGTCGTTCGTCGAGGGTGTCGTGCTGATCGCCGTGTCGATCGGCCTGGCGTGGTCGACCAAGCGGTGGGTCGAGGATCCGTTGCGTGCATCACGGTCGGCGACCGGCGCGCGCACGAACGCCTCGCCCGATCGCCTCGTCGCCGACGGCGCGGGCACCTCCGCGACGCTGCGTGAACCCGTCCCGACCGGACGCGCACGCCACCGACGCGCCCGGCGCGCCATCTCCTACGCGGGGGTGCTCACCTCCCTGCTCGTGGTGGGTGTGCTCGTCGCGGGAGTCGGGATCACCGCCTGGCAACGCCATGTCGACGGCATCACCGTCGACACCCGCAACCTCGACCCGACGATCTATCCCGGGGCGCGGGCGTTCCTCGAGGGTGCGCCGGTCCCGCACGTCGACCCGGTCCCGAAGGCCCTCGAGGTGCTCAAGGACCTGCCCGAGACGTCCTACGACGGCTTCATCAGCAACTTCACCGACCCGGAGCTGCGCGTCGGCGTGTACGGCGACCCGACCGCGACGCGCACGATCGCCCTCGCCGGCGGATCGCACGCCGAGTACTGGATCTCCGCGCTCGACCTGTTGGGCAAGCAGTACCACTTCAAGGTCACCACCTACCTCAAGATGGGTTGTCCCCTCTCGACCGATCCGGCGCCGGAGGAGAACGGCGTGCCCTATCCCCAGTGCGCCGAGTGGGTGCGCGGCACGATGCGGCGCATCATCGCCGACCGACCCGACGCCGTCTTCACCAACTCCACCCGCCCGCGCGACGGCATCATCGGCGAATGGGTGCCGCCGGACTACCTGGGCATCTTCGATCAGTTCAATCGCGCCGGCATCCCCGTCCTGGGCGTGCGCGACAGCGTGTGGCCGCACAACGGCAAGGGCGCGATCGACTCCCCCACCTGCCTGGCCAACGGTGGCAACGCCAAGAGCTGCGGCACCTCCCGCGACACCGCGTACGGGGCGGTCAACCCGACCGAGGCCGTGGTCGCCCAGTTCCCGAACCTGCACCCGATCGACCTCAGTCGGGGCTGGTGCGACGACAGCTTCTGCCCCGCGATCATCGGCAACGTGTCGGTCTATCACGACTGGCATCACCTCAGCGCGACCTTCGTCCGCAGCCTCGCCCCCGAGCTACAACGTCAGCTGCAGGCCGTGTTCCCCTGGGCCTGAGCCCCTTTCGGCAACGACACCCCCGACGGGCGCAGGATGGTCGCGTCCGACCCGGACCCGTCCGAGATGAGCGCACCGCCCGGGGCGGCTAGGGTCGGTGCATGAATACGCGAGGGTGGGAATGACCGAAGCTCCCGGCACCACCGGCCCGGTGACCCCGGCCCCCGATCAGCTGATGGTCTGGCCCGGAACGGCCTACCCTCTCGGCGCCACCTACGACGGCGCGGGAACCAACTTCTCGGTGTTCTCCGAGGTCGCGACCGCGGTCGAGCTGTGCCTGATCTCCCCTGACGACTCCGAGACCCGCATCCGGCTCGACGAGGTCGACGGGTACGTGTGGCACTGCTACCTGCCGTCGGTCGCGCCGGGCCAGCGCTACGGATTCCGCGTGCACGGCCCCTACGACCCGGCGAACGGTCTGCGGTGCGATCCGTCGAAGCTGCTGGTCGACCCGTACGGCAAGTCGTTCTTCGGGGAGTTCGACGGCGACCGGTCGCTGTACTCGTACCCGATCGACCTCCCCGGTGACGACGAACCGGCGGGTGACCGCGGGGCCGAGGAGATCGGCGACGGTGTCGTGACCGCGCCCGAGCAACAGCAGAAGCAAACCGAGTCCGCCGCGCCGACCGAGCCCGAACCCGAGCCGGTCGAGCCCGAGGAGGAATCGGTCCACGACGGCAACGCCATCGACGCCGACTTCGCCGACCCCGACGTCCCCGGCCTGCCTGCGCTCGACTCCCTCGGCCACACGATGACCTCGGTGGTGATCAACCCGTTCTTCGACTGGCAGCACGACCGCGCCCCGAATCGGCCGTACCACGAGACCGTCATCTACGAGGCGCACGTCAAGGGCATGACCGCGACACATCCGGAGGTGCCCGAACAACTCCGCGGCACCTACGCGGGGTTGGCGCATCCGGCGATCATCGATCACCTCACCGACCTCGGCGTGACCGCGATCGAGCTGATGCCGGTCCATCAGTTCCTGCAGGATCAGACGCTGCTGGATCAGGGGCTACGAAACTACTGGGGCTACAACAGCTTCGGCTTCCTCGCCCCGCACGGCGACTACGCCGCCAACCGGCGCGCCGGTGGCGAGGTCACCGAGTTCAAGGCGATGGTGCGTTCGTTCCACGAGGCGGGCATCGAGGTCATCCTCGACGTGGTCTACAACCACACCGCCGAGGGCAACCACATGGGCCCGACGATCTGTATGCGCGGCATCGACAACGCCGCCTACTACCGTCTCGTCGACGGCCGACCCGAGATGTACATGGACTACACGGGAACCGGCAACAGCCTCAACGTCCGTCATCCGCACACGCTGCAGCTCATCATGGACTCGCTGCGGTACTGGGTGCTCGAGATGCACGTCGACGGTTTCCGTTTCGACCTCGCCTCGACCCTCGCCCGCGAGCTCCACGACGTCGACAAGCTCTCGGCCTTCTTCGATCTCGTGCAGCAGGACCCCGTGGTCAGCCAGGTCAAACTGATCGCCGAACCGTGGGACGTCGGGGAGGGCGGCTACCAGGTCGGCAACTTCCCCGGCCTGTGGACGGAGTGGAACGGCAAGTACCGCGACACCGTGCGGGACTACTGGCGCGGTGAGCCCGCGACGCTGGGCGAGTTCGCCTCCCGGCTCACCGGATCGTCGGACCTGTACGAGGACACCGGCCGCCGACCCAGCGCGAGCATCAACTTCGTGATCGCGCACGACGGTTTCACGCTGCGGGACCTGGTGTCCTACAACGAAAAGCACAACGAGGCCAACGGCGAGGACAACCGCGACGGGGAGAGCCACAACCGGTCGTGGAACTGCGGGGTGGAGGGCCCCACCGACGACCCGCAGATCGAGGAACTGCGTGGACGTCAGCAGCGCAACATCCTCGCGACACTGGTGCTCAGCCAGGGCACACCGATGATCGCCCACGGCGACGAGATGGGCCGGACGCAGCAGGGCAACAACAACGTCTACTGCCAGGATTCCGAGCTGGCGTGGATGGACTGGTCGTTGGCGGAGAAGAACTCCGACCTGGTCGCGTTCACCCGGGCGGCCATCGCACTGCGCGCCGAACACCCCGTGTTCCGCCGGCGGCGGTTCTTCGCCGGACGCCCCATCCGCTCGGGCGATCAGGCCCGCGACATCGCATGGCTCACCCCGGCCGGTGTGGAGATGAACGAAGAGGACTGGGACTCGGGTTTCGGCAAGAGCCTCGCGGTGTACCTCAACGGAGAAGGCATCGGCGAGAAGGACGTCCGCGGCCGCCCGGTCGTCGACGACACCTTCCTGCTGTGCTTCAACGCCCACCACGAACCGCTCGACTTCGTGCTGCCCTCGAGCTACTACGGCTCGGAGTGGGTCGGCGTCCTCGACTCGGCGTCGGCCACCGGCGCCACCACCGTCGCCGCATCGAGCGGTCACACGGTCACCGTGCGCGACCGCTCGCTGCTCGTGCTCCGCAAGGCCGGCTGACCGGTGGGTGAGCCAGAGACCACGGCTGCCGGCGAGACCACCGCTCCCCCATGGCCTCCCGTGTTCGTCGCGACCTACCGCCTGCAGCTGACCGCCGACCTCACCTTCGCCGACGTCGTCGATCTGCTGCCGCACATCGCCGCCCTGGGGGTCAGCCACCTCTACCTGTCACCGATCGGCACCGCCATGGCCGGGTCGACGCACGGATACGACTGGGTACCACCGCCGGAGGTGTCGCCGGTGCTCGGTGGACTCGACGGCCTGCGCGCGCTGCGTGCGGCCTCCCGCGCGGCGGGACTGGGGATCATCGTCGACATCGTGCCCAACCACACCGGCGTCGAGGACCCACGACAGAACCCGTGGTGGTGGGACGTCCTCACCCACGGTCGCGACTCGCAGTACGCCTCGTACTTCGACATCGACGTCGCCCGTGACAACGGCGTCGACGGTCGCATCGCGCTGCCGGTGCTCGGCGACGCCGCCGACCTCGACGCCCTGACCATCGACACCGCCTCGGGGACAGCCGAACTGGCCTTCTACGAACACCGGTTCCCCCTTGCCCCCGGCACCGACACCTCCGATGCGCGCGCCGCCCACGACGCCCAGCACTACCGGCTGGTGCCCTGGGACGCCGGCCTCATCGGTTACCGGCGGTTCTTCGCCGTCAACGGCCTGGCCGGGATGCGGCAGGAGGAGCCCGCGGTCTACGACGCGACCCACACCCTGGTGCGCCTGCTGATCGACGAGGATCTCACCGACGGCCTGCGCGTCGACCATCCCGACGGTCTGACCGACCCGGTGGGTTATCTCGCCCGGTTGCGGGCCGACATCGGCGACGACAGGCTGCTGCTGATCGAGAAGATCCTCTCCACCGACGAGGATCTCGACCCGTCGCTACCGGTCGACGGGACCACTGGTTACGAGGCGCTCCGCGTGCTCGACGGCGTCCTCGTCGACCGCTCGGCCGCCGAGGCGTTCACCGCAGTCCACCGATCGGTCACCGGCAACCCCGGCGACCGCGCCTGGATCGACGAGCACGAACACGCCATCAAGCTCGACAAGCTGTCGGAGTTGTTCGGGGCCGAACGCGCCCGGCTTCGACGCGCGATCGTCGCGACCACCGACGGCGGGACCCCGCCCGTGGACGCCGCGGATCTCGATGCCGCCATCGGCGAGGTGGTGGCGTCACTGGGTGTGTACCGCGCCGACTATCCGACCCTGCGCCAACGCCTCCTCGACACCTTCGCCGAGGTGGAGCGACGACGTCCCGATCTGTCGTCTGCTCTGGACACGATCGAGACCGCAGTGGCCGTCGACGGCGAGGCCTCGGCGCGACTGGCCCAGGTGTGTGGCGCGACCACCGCGAAGAGTGTCGAGGACTGTCTGTTCTATCGCACCGCGCGTCTGGTGAGCCTGCAGGAGGTGGGTGGCGACCCCGGCCTGTTCGGCACCTCCGTCGCCGACTTCCACGCCTTCTGCGTGGCCCGCGCCCGTGACTGGCCCTCGGCGATGACGACACTGTCGACCCACGACACCAAGCGCGGCGAGGACGTCCGCACCCGCATCGGCCTGCTGACCCGTCACCCCGATCGGTGGCGGGCGATCGTCGACCGGATGGTGTCGACGACCCCATCGCCCGATGCGACGACGGGACTGTTCCTGCTGCAGAACATCATCGGGGTGTGGCCCCTCGACGCGGCGGCGGTCTCGGCCGACCTCCGCGAGCGGCTGCACGACTACGCGACCAAGGCAATCCGCGAGGCAGGGACCATCACCACCTGGACCCGCGTGGACACCGAGGTGGAGGAACGGGTGCACGCCTGGATCGATGCCGTGCTCGACGGACCCGTGGGCGCCGACATCGCGACGCTCGTGGCCGATCTGGGGCCCGAGATCGTCGACGCCTGCGTCGTCCACAAGGCGCTGGGACTGTTCATGCCGGGCTTCGGCGACGTGTACCAGGGCACCGAGTGGTTCGAGGACAGCCTGGTCGATCCCGACAACCGCCGGCCGGTGGACTACACGCAGTCCCTCGATCACCCCAAGACCGCGATGGTCACCGTCGCACTCGCCGTGCGCCGCGGTCACCGCGAATCCTTCGGGCCGGGCGGTCGATACGTGCCGCTGACCGCTCACGGCGCCGCCTCCGACGAGGTCATCGCGTTCGCCAGAGGACACGCCCACGAGCTCGACGTGGTCGTGGTGGCCGCGCGCGCGGCGATCGAGCGCCTCGGCGACCCGACGGGCACGACCGTCGAACTCCCCGAGGGCAGATGGCGATCACCCATCACCGGCGCGGCCGCGGCCGGTAGCGTCGACGTGGCGACGCTGTGGTCCGCCGGACCCGTCGCCGTTCTCGAACGCGTCGCCTGAGAGGAACCACCGTGGGTCTCGTCGCCGGAATCGACTCGTCGACGCAGTCGTGCAAGGTGGTCGTCCGCGACGCCGACGACGGAACCCTCATCCGATCCGGGCGCGCCGACCACCCGGCGGGCACCGAGATCGATCCGCGGGAGTGGCTGACGGCGATGGAGACCGCGGTCGCCGACGCCGGTGGACTCGACGACGTGGACGCGGTGGCGGTCGGCGCGCAACAGCACGGCATGATCTGCCTCGACGCCGACGGCAACCCGATCCGGGATGCACTGCTGTGGAACGACAACCGCTCCGCGTCGGCCGCGAACGATCTCGTCGACGAGCTCGGCGGCGCGGCGGCATGGGCCGAGCGCATCGGGGTGGTTCCGGTCGCATCGATCACCGCGACGAAACTCCGCTGGCTCGCCGACGCCGAACCCCACCACGCCGACGCGACCGCTGCGGTGTGCCTGCCCCACGACTGGCTCACCTGGCAGCTGCGCGGCGGCACCGACATCGCCGATCTCACCACCGATCGCAGCGACGCCAGCGGGACCGGATACTTCTCGGCCGTGACCGGCGACTACGACCGCGAACTGCTGTCGATGGCCCTGCGGGGACGGACGCCGGCGCTTCCGGTGGTGCTGGGCCCGAGCGACTCCCCCGGCGACACCCCCGCCGGAGCCCGCCTGGGCGCAGGTGCCGGCGACAACGCCTCGGCCGCACTGGCATTGGACGCCCAGCCGGGCGACGTGATCGTGTCACTCGGCACCTCGGGTGTCGTGTCGGCGGTGACCGACGTCGGATCGCACGACGCCGCAGGCTATGTCGCCGGTTTCGCCGACGCGACCGGACGTCAACTGCCGCTGGTGTGCACCCTCAACGGGGCCCCGGTACTGGCATCGTTCGCCAGGATGCTCGGCGTCGATCTCGACACCTTCTCCGACCTCGCGCTCTCGGCGGAGCCGGGCTCGGGTGGGGCGACACTCATCCCGTACTTCGAAGGCGAACGCTCGCCGAACCTCCCCGACGCGCGTGCGACCCTGGCCGGACTCTCGATGGCCAACACCACCCCGGCGACCATCGCACGTGCCGCCGTCGAGGGCCTGCTGTGCTCCCTCGCCGACGGCCTCGGCTTCATCGTCGCCCAGGGTGTGTCGGCCCGGCGGATCATCCTCGTCGGCGGCGGGGTCCGCTCCCGCGCGGTCCGGGAGATCGCGCCCGCCGTCTTCGGTCTGCCCGTGCTGGTGCCCGAACCGGGCGAGTACGTCGCCGACGGAGCCGCACGCCAGGCCGCGTGGGCACTGACCGGCGCCGACACCCCACCGCGGTGGGCGCTGTCGGCCACCGAGCGGTTCGAGGCCGACCCGCAACCGGCGATCCTTTCGCGGTACCGCGCCGCGCAAGCACAGACCTACCGCTGATCCGCGCTCCGTGGACTCGAACGCGGGCGCGGTGTCGTGGCACCGTCAGCGGTCGTGGAGGAGGGCCTCCAGGGTGGCGCGCGCACCGTCCTCGCGCAGGCTCTCCAGTGCCCACGTGTACGGCTCCATGAAGTCCTCGCGGTCGGCGAGATCGCCGAAGAGGTCGGTGACGCCGACGAACGCACGGGGGTCGTCGCGACTGGCCTGCGCGAGCGGCATGAGGAGATCCCGTCGCTGGTCGACGATCTCGATGGGATCGCCCTGTTCGTCGACCCCTTCGGCGTAGCGGGTCCACGCCGCGACCACCGCGGCCGCACACGCGACCGAGCCGCCGTCGGCGAGACGTTCGGCGATGACGGGCACCAGCCACTGCGGGATGCGATCGGACGACTCGGCACAGAGGCGGGCGATGGTGTCGCCGATGGCGGGGTTGGCGAAGCGCTCGATGAGGGTGTCGATGTAGTCGTCGAGGTCGACGCCGGGCACCGCGGCGAGCGTGGGTCGCCCCTCGGTCTGCATGTAGGCGCGTAACAGCCTCTCCAGCAGGGGGTCCCTCGCCGCCTCGTCGACGAGTCGGTATCCCATGAGGTGTCCGAAGTAGCAGAGCGTCTGGTGGCCTGCGTTGAGCAACCGCAGCTTCATCAGCTCGTAGGGCGCGACGTCGGCGACCATCTGCACACCGACGGCCTCGAACGCCGGCCGTCCCGCGGAGAACTCGTCTTCGAGCACCCACTGGGTGTAGGGCTCGGCCACCACCGGCCAGCGGTCGGCGACACCGGTGCGAGCGATCACCTCGTCGGCCAGTTCGGCCGGCGTGGCCGGCGTGATGCGATCGACCATCGAGTTGGGGAACGCGGTGTGCAGCTCCATCCACTGTGCGAGCTCGGGGTCGGCGGCACCGGCGAAGGCGGTGAACACCCGGCGTGCCATGTGGCCGTTGCCGGGGATGTTGTCACACGACATCACCGTGAACGATGCGACACCCCTCGCGCGACGTCGCCGGAGAGCCTCGGTGATGAGCCCGAACGTGGTGCGCGGGATGGCGTTCGGCACGAGATCGGCCGCGACGTCGGGCGCCAACAGATCGAACTCGCCGGTCGAACTCGAGATGTTGTACCCGCCCTCGGTGACGGTGAGCGAGACGATCCGGGTGGTCGGCGCCGCCATCGTCTCGATCACCTTCTCCGGGTCGTCGGGGGCGAAGAGATAGTCGACGATCGACCCGATGACCGAGGTCTCGACCGCGCCGTCGGGGTGTTTGAGTGTCAGCGTGTACAGCCCGTCCTGCGGCACGAGCGCGTCACGCATACGGGCGTCGCCGGGCAGCACGCCGACGCCGCAGATCGACCACGGCGGCATGGGGGTCGCGGCGAGCAGGCGATCGACGTACATCGCCTGATGCGCCCGGTGGAACCCCCCGACCCCGAAGTGCACGATGCCGCAGGGGTTGTCGCGCCGACGATAGGTCGGTACGGCGATCGATCCGATGTCGGGCAGATGCGCCTCGTCGAGTCCGACCGGCGAGGACGTGTCACGGACGGTCCGGGTCATGATGTCTGCCTCTCACGTGATGGGGCACCGTCGCCTGCGAGGCGCTGGGGGAAGACGACCGCCTTGATGCTGCCCGCGAGGCGGTCGGCCTCGAGGGCATCGGCCACCTCGTCGAGGGCGAACCGTCCGGTGACCATCGCGTCGAGGTCGACGCGTCCCGCGGTCACCAGGGCCGTGGCGGTGGGCCAGGTGTTCGCGTAACGGAACACACCGGTGAGGACGAGCTCGCGGTTCTGGACGATCGACACCGGGATGGTGAGGTCGGAGGCACCCATGCCGACGAGGACCACCCGTCCGGCGGGGCGCACCGCCCCGATGCCCGCGGTGATGGCCGACGGCGCACCGGAGGCGTCGACGAACGCGTCGAAGGGCTCGAGGCCCGCCACCTCGTCGGGACCGACTATGCCCGTCGCGCCGAACCCCGCGGCCGTGGCGAGCCGGTCGGAGTCGATGTCGGACAGCACGATCCGTGTCGCTCCGTGGGCGCGGGCGACCTGCGCACACATCAAACCGATCGGTCCCGCCCCGGCGATGAGCACCGAACCACCCACGGTGACGCCGGACTTGCGGATCGATGCGATCCCCACCGAGAGCGGTTCGAACAGGGCGGCCGCGACGTCGCCGACGGAGTCCGGCACCGGGTGGGCGAACGCCGCGCCGATGGTCGCGTACTGGGCCAGTGCCCCGTCGATCGGCGGGGTCGCATAGAACTCCATGTGTGGACACAGGTGGTAGTCGCCGCGACGCGATTCCGCCGAGTCCGGATCGGGCCGTTGGGGTTCGATGGACACCCGCTGGCCGATCCGTGCCGGAGACACCCCGTCGCCCACCGCGACGATGCGCCCCGATGCCTCGTGCCCGAGAACGATGGGTCCGGTGACCACATGGTCCCCGATCCGTCCGTGGCGGTAGTAGTGAGCGTCGGATCCACACACCCCCACCGCGGCGATCTCGACGAGGACGTCGCCGCGGGCCGGTGTCGGCACCGGGCGGGTCTCGGTCTCCACGCGCCCGGTCTCCACCAACACCGAGGCGGTCATTGTGTCGGGAACTTCCGGTTTCAGCGGAGAAAGTGTTGTCTGCGTCACATTTGGGATGCTAGCGTATTGAACATATGAACCGCTAGTGAGCATCTGCTCACCCTCATCGTGGAGGAGGTCGACGATGACCGCACCGCAGGCGCCGCGCCGATCCCCCCGTCAGTCACTGCAGTCGGGGGGCCCGGGCACCGAGTCGGGCCATGACGTACGCCTGCTGCTGCGCGCGGCGACGATGTACCACCTCGAGGGCGCCACCCAGGCCGAGATCGCCGCACGTCTGGGCGTCTCACGACCGACGGCCGGACGACTGGTGGCGCGGGCCCGGGCGCAGGGACTGGTGACCGTGACCGTCGCGGCACCCGCAGGCGTGGGCACATCGATCCATCCCGAGACCGAGCGCGCGGTCGAGACGGCGTTCGGACTCGACGAGGTGTTCATCATGGACTCCCCCGCCGACGGCACGGCATCGGGCGACGCGGCCCTCGGCCGGGCCGGGTCGTCGGTGCTGGCCCGCCGCATCAACCCCACCGACACACTGGCTTTCACCTGGGGGCCCGAGCAGGTGGCCGTCGCCGACGGTTTGTCGCACCGCACGGCGTCCTGCCGGCGGGTGGTGCAGATGGACGGGTCGATGACATCGGTCGAGTACCACACCGGCGTCGATCACGCACTGTCCCGATTCGCCGAACAGCTACGCGCACAACCGATGCGACTGATCGCACCTCTGTACGCAGACATCGACACCGTCGCCGCGATGCAGCGCGACTCGATTCTGTCGCAGCCGTTACGGGCAGCCGAGAACGCAGACGTGATGCTGTTCGGCGTCGGATCGGTGTCGACGTCGACGACCCTGTTCGAGGGTGCGTTCATCGACGCGACGGTGCTCGACGAGCTGACCGATCTCGGAGCCGTCGGCGAGATCGGTGGCCGGTTCTACGACATCCACGGTGTCCCCGTCGCCTCGTCACTGGTGGGGCGCACCGTGTCGGTGCCGCTGCCCCGCGTCCACGACTGCCCGACCACCATCCTCGTCTCCGGCGGAGCCCATCGCCAGGAGTCGATCCTCGGGGCACTGCGCGGCGGGTTCGCGACCATCCTGGTCACCGATCTCGAGACCGCACAGTGGCTGCTCACAGAACAGAAAGGTCAACGGTGACTGAACAACTCACGATCGGAGGGGTCGGTCGCCGATGGTCTCCGCGCCGCGTGACGGCAGGTGTCGCCATGGCGGTCACCGTCGGCCTCGCGGCCACCGCATGCGCGGGTGCCGGCTCGTTCACCGACGGTGGCGGCGAATCGGTCACCATCGCACTGGTCTCCAACTCGCAGATGACCGATGCCATCTCGCTGTCGGGCCAGTTCGAGAAGGAGAACCCGGGCGTCAAGCTCAAGTTCGTCACGCTGTCGGAGAATCAGGCGCGCGCGAAGATCACCGCCTCGGTGTCCACCGGCGGTGGCGAGTTCGACGTGGTGATGATCAGCAACTACGAGACCAAGCAGTGGGCCGAGAACGGCTGGTTGGTGAACCTGACCCCGTACATGGACTCTGTTCCCGACTACGACGCGAACGACTTCATCCCGACCCTGAAGGAGGCGCTGTCCTACCGGGGTGGCATGTACTCCGCACCGTTCTACGGCGAGTCGTCGTTCCTGATGTACAACAAGAAGATGCTGGCCGCGGCCGGCGTCACGATGCCCGAGAAGCCGACCTGGCCCCAGGTCGCCGAGGCCGCGGCCAAGCTCGACAAGCCCGGCGTCTCGGGGATCTGTCTGCGCGGCAAGCCCGGATGGGGCGAGGTCCTCGCCCCGCTCGACACCGTCATCAACGCCTTCGGCGGTCGGTGGTACGACGAGAACTGGAACGCACAGCTGACGAGCCCGCAGGTCACCGCCGCGGTGAAGTTCTACGTCGACACGGTGCGCGAGCACGGCGAACCCGGCGCGGCGTCGTCGGGCTTCCAGGAATGCGGAAACCTGTTGTCGCAAGGCCAGACCGCCATGTGGTACGACGCGACGTCGGCCGTCTCGGTGCTGGAGAGTCCCGACACCTCCACCATCGCGGGCGACGTCGGCTACGCCCAGGCCCCGAGCATGGCCAAGAGCGACAACGGCTGGCTCTACACCTGGTCGCTGGGCATCCCGGAGAGCAGCACCAAGAAGGACGACGCCTGGAAGTTCATCAACTGGATGACGAACAAGCGCTACATCGCCTACGTCGCCGAGAAGCTCGGGGCCAGTCACGTACCGCCCGGTAGCCGTCTGTCCACCTACGAACTGCCCGCATACAAGGCGGTGTCGTCGGCCTACGCCGAGCCGACGCTGTCGGCGATGAAGGCGGCCGACCAACTCAAGCCCTCGTTGGAACCGGTGCCCTACACCGGGGTGCAGTTCCTCGCGATCCCGGAGTTCCAGGATCTCGGAACGCGGGTGAGCCAACAGATCTCGGCCGCCATCGCGGGTCAGATCAGCGTCACCGACGCATTGAAGCAGTCGCAGACCTACGCCGAGACCGTCGGCAAGACCTACCAGAAAGAGAGGTGACCTGTGGCCACCGCACTCGTCGAACCGGCACAGGCGCCGCGCGACTCAGCGCCGTTGACCTCCGGTAGAGATCACATCAGCCGCGCCGAGGGATGGCGGCGACGGGGACCGCTGCTCCCGGCTCTCATCTTCATGGTGATCGTCACCCAGATCCCGTTCGTGGTGACGCTGTACTACTCGACGCAGTCATGGAACCTGGTCCGCCCGGGATCACGACAGTTCAACTGGCTCAACAACTACGTCCAGGTGTTCCGCGACACCCAATTCTGGACGGTCACCCTCAACACGGTGCTGCTCATCGTCGGGACGGTGATCATCTCGGTCGTGTTCGGGCTCGTCTTCGCGCTGCTGCTCGATCGGAAGTTCATAGGCCGCAGCATCGTCCGCACGCTGCTGATCACACCGTTTCTCGTGACCCCGGTGGCGTCGGCGCTACTGTTCAAGACCAGCCTGCTCTCCCCCACGAGTGGCCTGCTCAACTACGCGCTCAGTCCGTTCGGCGTGCAGACCGATTGGCTCAGCGAGTACCCCCTCGCGAGCGTGATGGGTGAACTGGTCTGGCAGTGGACACCGTTCATGATGCTGCTCATCCTCGCCGGCCTGCAGTCGATGCCCAAGGACATCTCCGAGGCCGCGAAGGTCGACGGCGCCACCAGCTTCCGACTGTTCCGCGAACTGACGTTGCCTCACCTGCGGCGGTTCATCGAACTCGGCACGGTGCTCGGCGCGATCTACCTGGTGAACACGTTCGACGCGGTCTACATGATGACCTCGGGTGGACCCGGTGTGGCCAGCTCGAACCTGCCGTTCTACATCTACCAGCGCGCGTTCCTCGGTTTCGACATCGGCCAGGCCGCGGCCATGGGCGTGGTCACCGTCATCGGGACGATGGTCGTCGCGACGCTGGCACTGAGACTCATCTTCAAGTCCTTCAGCGGAACCCAGGAGGCGGTCTGATGGCCACCACGACCCCCACCCGTCCCGTCACCACCGGGTCGGCACCCGCCCCGGCCATCCGGCGTAGGCGCCGGCCGCAGGCCGGCCTGCTCACGGCCTTCACGTGGATCCTGGCCATCGGCTTCTTCTTCCCGGTGCTCTGGATGGTGCTCACCGCGTTCAAGAAGGAGGCCGACGCCAACACCAATCCGCCGACCTTCTTCTTCACTCCGACGCTGGAACAGTTCCGCAACGTCTTCGACGCGGGAATCGGAACACCGCTGCTGAACTCGGTGTTCGCGACCGTCGCCTCGACGATCCTGGTGCTCCTGCTCGGCGTGCCCGCGGCCTTCGCGCTGTCGTTGCGGCCGGTCCGCAAGACCTCGGACGCGCTGTTCTTCTTCCTCAGCACGAAGATGCTGCCGATCGTCGCGGCGATCATCCCGCTCTACGTCATCGTCGGGAAGATCGGGATGCTCGACAACGTGTGGACACTCGTCATCCTCTACACGGCGATGAACCTGCCCATCGCGGTGTGGATGATGCGGTCGTTCTTCATGGAGGTCCCGAAGGAGCTCCTCGAGGCCGCCAGCATCGACGGCGCGAGCCTGTGGACCTCGGTCCGCGAGGTCATCCTGCCGTTGATCTCGCCCGGTATCGCGGCCACCGCGCTCATCTGCGTCATCTTCTCGTGGAACGAGTTCTTCTTCGCGGTCAACATGACCGCGGTGAACGCCCAGACCATGCCGGTGTTCCTCACCGGGTTCATGTCCGGGCAGGGCCTGTTCTGGGCGCAGCTGTCCGCGGCATCGGTCCTCGCCGCACTCCCGGTGGTCATCTGCGGCTGGATCGCCCAGAACAAGCTCGTCCGCGGCCTGTCCTTCGGCGCCATCAAGTGACCGCGCCCATCGCCTAGACCCGCTCACCTCCCCCTCCGCCCTCCCTATCTCAGGAGAAGACAATGGCTTCCATCACCTACGACAACGCCTGCTGCGTCTATCCCGGCGCCGACAAGCTCGCCGTCGACTCGCTCAACCTCGACATCGCCGACGGCGAGTTCGTCGTCCTCGTCGGGCCGTCGGGCTCCGGCAAGTCCACCGCGCTGCGCATGCTCGCCGGTCTCGAGGAGATCGACAGCGGTGCGATCACCATCGGCGGCGCCAACATGGTCGGTGTCGCCCCGAAGGACCGCGACATCGCGATGGTGTTCCAGAACTACGCGCTATACCCCAACAAGACCGTCGGCGAGAACATGGGCTTCGCGCTGAAGATGCGCGGGATCGGTGTCGACGAACGCAAGCAGAAGGTCGCCGAGGCGGCCAAACTCCTCGATCTCACCGACTTCCTCGACCGCAAGCCGGGCAAACTCTCCGGTGGCCAGCGCCAGCGTGTCGCCATGGGCCGCGCCATCGTCCGCGACCCCCAGGTGTTCTGCATGGACGAGCCCCTCAGCAACCTCGACGCCAAGCTGCGCGTGCAGACCCGCACCCAGATCGCCGCCCTGCAGCGGCGTCTGGGCACCACCACCGTCTACGTCACCCACGACCAGGTGGAGGCGATGACCATGGGTGACCGCGTCGCGGTCCTGCGTGACGGGAAGCTGCAGCAGTTCTCCACCCCGACCGAGCTCTACGACCGCCCGGTCAACGCGTTCGTGGCCGGGTTCATCGGTTCACCGGCGATGAACCTGTTCACCGCGCCGTTGACCGACGACGGGGTGACCATCGGCGGATCCACCGTCGCCGTCCCGCGCACCGCGCTGGCCGGTATCGGCAAGCTCGGTCTCGACTCCGCCATCGTCGGCGTCCGTCCGGAGGCGTTCTCGCTCAGCGACACCGGCGACGGCGTACCGGCCACGGTGAGTCTCCTCGAGGAGTTGGGCAGCGAGACCTACGTGTACGCGACCGTCGACGACTCGGCCGTGCGCACCATCGACGGCGGCGAGGTCACCCTGGTGGCGCGCACCTCGGTGCGCGGGCCGGCCAAGATCGGTGAGCAGATCCGCCTGCAGCAGTCCGAACCGACCGTGCATCTGTTCCACCCGACCACCGGCGAGCGGCTGGGCGACTGAACCGCACCCCGGAGTCCCGGGACCGCTACGGTCGAGGCGTGGCACAGCAGACATACGAGGTGTGGGCGCCGGACGCGACGAGCGTGTCGGTGGTGATCGACGACGCCGACCCCATCGCGATGTCGCCCGACGACGGGTGGTGGCGGACATCAACGGCGCCAACGGGTCCCGGTCGGTACGGGTTCATCGTCCACCGCGCCGATGAGAGCGACCAGAGCGACGACAACGGCGAAGACGTGCTCCCCGACCCGCGGTCGCCGCGCCTGCCCGACGGCGTCCACGCCCGGTCCGCACCGTTCACCGTCGACGAGGGTCTCTGGACCGACGGGGACTGGCCGGGGCGCGCGATCGCCGGCGCGGTGATCTACGAACTCCACATCGGGACCTTCACCCCCGACGGCACCTTCGACTCGGCGATCGAGCGTCTCGACCACCTCGTCGACCTCGGCATCGGGTTCGTCGAGGTGATGCCCGTCAACGGGTTCAACGGCACCCACAACTGGGGATACGACGGGGTCGCCTGGTACGCCGTCCACGAGATCTACGGCGGGCCTGCGGGATTCGCGCGCTTCGTCGACGCCTGCCACTCCCGGGGTCTCGGAGTGGTCCTCGACGTGGTCTACAACCACCTCGGCCCGTCGGGCAACTACCTGCCCCGCTTCGGCCCGTATCTCACCGACGGCGCCAACACCTGGGGCCAGTCGCTGAACCTCGACCAGGCCTGTTCCGACCCCGTGCGGGAGTACATCCTCGACAACGCCCTGCGCTGGCTGCGCGAATTCCACGTGGACGCACTGCGCCTCGACGCCGTGCACGCCCTGGTCGATCACACCGCCATCCACCTGCTCGAGGAACTCGCCGTCCGGACCGACGCGCTGGCCGCCGACCTCGGTCGTCCGCTGTCGCTGATCGCCGAGAGCGACCTCAACGACCCGCGGCTGATCACCGACCGCGGCCTCGGTGGCTACGGATTGGCCGCGCAGTGGGACGACGACGTGCACCACGCGATCCACACGACGGTCTCCGGAGAACGGCAGGGCTACTACGGCGATTTCGGGAGCTACGAATGCCTCGCCGCCGTCCTCACCGGGGGTTTCTTCCACGCGGGGACCTACTCGTCGTTCCGCAAGCGACGCCACGGTCGACCCATCGACCCCGCGGTGGTGCCGTCGACGTCGCTCGTGGTCTACACGTGCAACCACGACCAGATCGGCAACCGCGCCATCGGCGACCGGCCGACCGCCTACCTGACACCGGGGCAGCTGGCCATCAAGGCGGCCCTGGTGCTGACGTCGGCGTTCACACCCATGCTCTTCATGGGTGAGGAGTGGGGTGCGAGCACACCGTTCCAATTCTTCACCTCCCATCCCGAACCCGAACTCGGTGAGGCCACCGCGACCGGCCGGATCAGGGAGTTCGCCGATCACGGATGGGACGCCGAGGAGATCCCCGATCCGCAGGACCCGGCGACGTTCACCCGGTCGAAGCTCGACTGGTCCGAGCCCGGCGAGCCCGCGCACGGCCGCATCCTCGAGTTCTACCGATCCCTCATCGCGCTACGGGCCGCCTCGCCGGACATCGCCGCGAACTCGCTGACCTCGGTGGAGGTCGAGTTCGACAACGACGCGGGATGGTTCGCGATGCACCGGGGGGCTCTGTCGACCGTGGTGGTGCTGTCCGCCGACGACACCGAGGTGCCGATCGCGCTCGACCCCGTGCTGGTCTGGGATCCCACCGACACCACCGACAACGGGTTCACCTCGACCGGACACAACGTGGTCATCGGGCGTCGACGGGGCGTGGGCGAAATACCGACATGACCGCGGGCGTTGACCCTGTCATGACCGTTCCGTACTCCGTCCTGGACATCGCACCCGTCGTCGAGGGCACCACCGTCGGCGAGGCCCTACAGCATGCCGTCGACCTCGCGGTCGCCGCGGAGGGCTGGGGTTACCGGCGGTTCTGGCTCGCCGAGCACCACAACATGCCCGGCATCGCGAGCTCGAGTCCCGCCATCGTGATCGGTCAGGTCGCGCGGGCGACCCGGACCCTGCGCGTCGGATCGGGCGGCATCATGTTGCCCAACCATGCACCGCTGGTGATCGCCGAACAGTTCGGGACCCTCGACGCCCTGTTCCCCGGTCGCATCGACCTCGGGATCGGTCGCGCGCCGGGCACCGACCAGGTCACCGCGCACGCCCTGCGCCGTTCGCCCGGCGCACTCTCCGCCGACGACTTCCCGCAGGAGCTGGCCCAGCTACGAGCGTTCCTCGCCGGCGCGTTCCCCGACGAGCATCCCTACTCCGCGATCACTGCCGTCCCCGGTGAGGGTGCGTCACCCGACATGTGGCTCCTCGGATCGTCCACGTACAGCGCGCAACTCGCAGCGCTGCTGGGTCTGCCGTTCGCCTTCGCCCGCCACTTCGCGCCGCGCGAGACCTTCGCCGCACTGGCGACGTACCGCGACAACTTCCGACCCAGCGCCGTCCTCAACGCCCCATACGCGATGGTCACCGCCACCGTCGTCGCCGCATCCGACGATGACACGGCCCGCTATCACGCCGGTCCGCAACGCCTGGCGATGGCGCGGTTGCGCAGTGGAACCGCCGGGCGGTACCCGACAGCGGAGCAGGCGGCGGCCACGCCACTGACACCGATGCAGGAATCCGCGGTGGCGGAGACGAGTTCGGCGTGGATCGTCGGCGGCCGCGACCGTGTGGCCGACGAGTTGCGGAGTCTCGTCGACTCGACCGGGGCCGACGAGATCATGATCAGCTCGACGCTGGCCGACTTCGACGCCCGCCTCGAGTCACACCGGATCGTCGCCGACATCCTCGGCGCAGCCGTCCCCGCCGCCTGATCCTCCCGCTACCGGATCACCCTCTCGCGACCGGGATCCTTGTCGCGGGAGCGGGAGACGATCGCGAGAAGCACGTCGGTCTCAGGTGAGGTAGCGGTAGGCCGGTGAGCCGGGTACCAAGCGTTCCGAGGTGAGCCGCGAGGCCGTCATGCGGTCGAGCAGCGGCGACAACCCGTCGGCGGAGCTCAACTGCACACCCACCAGCGCGGCGCCGGTCTCACGGTTGTTGCGCTTGACGTACTCGAACAACGTGATGTCGTCGTCGGGTCCGAGGACCTCGTCGAGGAAGCCGCGCAATGCGCCGGGCTCCTGCGGGAAGTCGACGAGGAAATAGTGCTTGAGGCCCCGGTGGACGAGTGATCGTTCGATGATCTCGCCGTAGCGGGAGACGTCGTTGTTGCCGCCGGAGAGCAGCGACACCACCGTCGTGCCCGGCGCGAAGCGCAGACCGTCGAGACCCGCGACCGCCAGGGCCCCCGCCGGCTCGGCGATGATGCCGTCGTCCTGGTACAGCTCGAGCATCACCGAGCACAGCGCGCCCTCGTCGACGTGGGTGACGTGTGCCGATCCGGGGGTCAGGCGCCGGTCCGTCGACGAGATGGTCAGTGCAGCAGGCAGATCAGGGTGATCACCCACCGTCGGGGACATCGGCGACAACACCCGGTAGGCCAGATCGCCGATGCGCTTGACGGCCGCACCGTCGACGAACGGATCGATGACATCCAGCGTCACCGGGCCTCCGTGCACCAGGGCCGCGGCCAGTGACGCCGCGCCACTGGGCTCGACCCCGATGAGGACGACGTCGGGATCGAGTGCACGCAGGTACGTCGCCATGCCGGCAAGGCAACCGCCACCACCGACGGGCGCGAGCACCACATCGGGCACCCGACCGAGTTGCTCCACGATCTCCAGCGCGATGGTGCCCTGTCCCGCGGCGGTGCGGACGTCGTCGAACGCGTGGATCCAGGTGGCACCGGAGGTCAGGACATCGGCCTGCGCCGCAGCCGCGGCGGCGTCGTAGGTGTCCCCCACCGGGATCAGCTCGATGAAGTCGCCGCCGTGCCAGATGATCCGATCACGCTTCTGCTTCGGGGTGGTGGTGGGTACGTAGATACGACCGCGCACACCCATCGCCTTGCAGGCGTAGGCCACTCCCTGCGCGTGGTTGCCCGCGCTCGCCGCGACGACACCGGCGGACAACTCCTCGCCGGTCAGCAGGCCCATCGTGTTGTAGGCACCGCGGATCTTGTACGACCGTACCGACTGCAGGTCCTCCCGCTTGAGGTACACCTGCGCGCCGGTGGCCGCGGACAGCCGCGCATTGGCCTGCAACGGGGTGCGGTCGACCACGGCCTTCGCACGCTCGGCGGCAGCACGGATGGACTCGACGTCCAGGGTCGGTGACGCCGGGGCCGAGACGGGGACGCGGGGCGGACTGCTCACACGCCCATCGTCTCACCATGGCACCCGATGACGACGATCAGCTCTCGGGCGTGGCCTCGAGGACGAACACCGGGATCTCGCGGTCGGTCTTCTCCTGGTAGTCGGCGTACGGCGGGTAGGCCTCGACCGCGCGGTCCCACCAGATCTGCTTCTCGCCGCCGAACACCTCGCGGGCGACCATGTCGAACACCTTCTCGCCGTCCCGGAGCTCGACGTTCGGGTTGGCCGCGATGTTGAAGTACCAGACCGGATGCTTCGGGGCACCGCCGAGCGAGGCCACCACCGCGTACGCGCCCTCGTGTTCGACGCGCATGAGTGGGGTCTTGCGCAGCTTGCCGGACTTGTTGCCGACGGTGGTCAGCAGGACGACGGGCATCCCCTGCATGTCGGTGCCCTCGGTGCCGTTCGAGTTCTCGATCCTCTCGGCCTGCTCACGAGCCCAGTCGCTGGTGCTCGGTGCGTATTCACCTTCGAGCGGCATGGCGGATCTCCTCTGATCGGTCGGGTCGGTGTGCGGTCGAGCGCCTTTGACTCTAGCGAAAGACCGACGGCGGCGAGGGCGTCCGCGCAACCGGCCATGAGCTGCGGCGACACGCCGACGCGAGCACGTTTTCGGGTGACCGAAAACTTTTGCTCGTACCGGCGGTAGACTGGTGTTCGCACAGCCCGACGGCCACCCGTCGCGTTCGCATCCAGGAGGTTCTCGGCCATGACGACGATCAGCGTGAACGCCGCGCCCGCACGCTCCGAGCGCACCGCGGCGCCCACCGTCTCGATCGCCGGAGTGGCGTGGCCGATGCACAAGCTGGCCGCGGTGCTCGCCGCGCTGGTGGTCGCCGTCGTCGTCGGCGTGCTCACCGGTTCCGGTGAGGTCACCGCGTGGGCCGTCACCATCGCGGCGACCGCGGTCTGGTGGACCGGCCGCCTCGCGACACCCCGCCGCCCGATCAGCCGCTGAGGCAGGTCGGTCCCAGCAGAGCCTTCAGATCCCCCATCAGCGCCGAACTCGGGGTCACCCGGAGGTTGTCGTCGAGACGCAGGGTGGTCGCCGACTCGCCGCTGATCAACCGCACGTGGACATCCGAGGTCCCTGGATGACGGATCAGCACCTGCTTGAGCGCACTCACCCGGTCCTGCGTACACAGTCGTGTCGACATCGTCAGGGCGAGCGGCCGCGCCTCCCCCACGTGTGACAGATCGGGCACCGCGAGATCGTTGGCGCTGATCATCATGTTGTCGTCGTCGCGGATGTTCACACGGGCCTTGATGAGCACGACCGCGTCGGCCACGATGTCCATCCCGTAGGCCTGGAACGCGCGCGGGAAGAAGTACACCTCCACACCGCCGACGAGATCCTCGAGGGTGACCACCGCGTACGGCTCGCCCTTCTTGTTCACCCGCCGGGTCACCGCCGAGATGATGCCGCCGATGACGATCTGCGCGCCGTCGGGGACGTTCTTCTCGAGGAGGCTGGTCAGCGAGGTGTCGGTCTGCGCCGAGATGACGTGCTCGATGCCGCCGAGCGGGTGCCCGGACACGTAGAGCCCCAACATCTCCCGTTCCAGCGCGAGCTTGTGCTTGGTGTCCCACTCCTCATCGGGCACCCGCACCGCGAAGACGTCGTCGATGACCGCGCCGGCGTCGTCGGCGCCGCCGGCGTCACCGAACAGGTCGAACTGCCCGACGGCCTCGGCCTTCTTCGTGCCCAACACCGCGTCGACGGCGTCGACGTGCACCAGGAAAAGACCCTTGCGGGGATGGCCCAGCGAATCGAAAGCGCCTGCCTTGATGAGGGATTCGGTGACCTTCTTGCTGCACGCGGTGACGTCGATCTTGCCGAGGTAGTCCGAGAAGCTGTGGAACTTCCCCTTCTCCTCGCGGGCGGCGAGGATGGCGGTGACCACGTTGGTCCCCACGTTGCGCACCGCGACCAGGCCGAAGCGGATGTCCTCGCCCACGGCCGCGAAGTACCGCTGCGACTCGTTGACGTCGGGCGGCAGCACCGTGATGCCCAGCTTGCGACAGTCGGCGAGGTAGATCGCGGCCTTGTCCTTGTCGTCGCCGACGGAGGTGAGCAGGCCCGCCATGAACTCGGCCGGGTAGTTGGCCTTGAGATAGGCGGTCCAGTACGACACCAACCCGTAGGCCGCGGCGTGGGACTTGTTGAACGCGTAGCCGGCGAACGGGAGGATGGTGTCCCAGAGCGCCTTGATCGCCGCCTTGGAGAAGCCGTTGGCGACCATGCCCGCCTCGAAGCCCTCGAACTCCTGGGCCAGCACCGACGCCTTCTTCTTGCCCATCGCGCGGCGGAGGATGTCGGCTCGACCCAGGGAGTACCCGGCCACCTTCTGAGCGATCTGCATGATCTGCTCCTGGTAGACGATGAGCCCGTAGGTGTCGCCGAGGATGTCCTTGAGGGGTTCGGCCAGCTCGGGGTGGATCGGCTTGACGTCCTGGCGACCGTTCTTGCGGTCGGCGTAGTCGTTGTGGGCGTTCATGCCCATCGGGCCGGGCCGGTAGAGCGCACCGACGGCCACGATGTCCTCGAACGTGGTGGGCTGCATGCGTTTGAGCAGCTCGCGCATCGGCCCACCGTCGAGCTGGAACACACCGAGCGTCTGACCGCGCGCCATCAACTCGTAGGTGGTGGTGTCGTCGAGGGGCAGCGTGTCCATGTCGATGTCGATGCCGCGGTTGGTGGCGATGTTCTCGAGGGCGTCGTTGATGACCGTCAGGTTGCGCAACCCGAGGAAGTCCATCTTGAGCAGCCCGATGGCCTCACACGACGGGTAGTCCCAGCCGGTGATGATCGCGCCGTCCTGGGCGCGTTTCCACACCGGGATCGCCTCGGTGAGCGGCTCCGACGACATGATCACCGCACACGCGTGCACACCGGCGTTGCGGATCAGTCCCTCGAGACCCAGCGCGGTGTCGTAGATCTTCTTCACGTCGGGGTCGGTCTCGATGAGCGCACGGACCTCCGACGCCTCGCCATAGCGATCGTGGTCGGGGTCGGTGATACCGGCGACCGAGATGTCCTTGGCCATGATCGGCGGCGGCAGCGCCTTGGTGATGCGGTCGGCGATGGCGTAGCCGGGCTGACCGAACTGGACGCGCGCGGAGTCCTTGATCGCGGCCTTGGTCTTGATGGTGCCGAAGGTGATGACCTGGGCGACCTTGTCGCTGCCCCACCGTTCGGTGGCGTAGCGGACCATGTCGCCACGCCGCCGATCGTCGAAGTCGATGTCGATGTCGGGCATCGACACACGCTCGGGGTTGAGGAACCGCTCGAACAGCAGACCGTGCGGGATGGGGTCGATGTTGGTGATGCCCAGCGCCCACGCGACGAGGGATCCGGCCGCGCTGCCTCGGCCGGGACCGACCCGGATGCCGACCTCGTGGGCGTGGCGGATGAGGTCGCCGACCACCAGGAAGTAGGCAGGGAAACCCATCTGGATGATGACGTCGAGTTCGTAGTTCGCGCGATCGGTGTAGTCCTGCGGCACAGGTGCGTCGGGGAAGCGACGAGCCAGGCCCGCGGTGACCTCTTTGCGCAGGAACGTCTCCTGGGTGTCACCTTCGGGCACCGGGAAGATCGGCATCCGGTCGCGCGGGGTGAACACCTCGGCGTAGCTCTGCACCCGCTCGCCGATCTCGACGGTGTTGTCGCAGGCGCCGGGCACCACGTCGTCCCACTGCTCGCGCATCTCCGCGGCCGACTTCAGGTAGTACCCGTCGCCGTCGAACTTGAAGCGCGTCGGATCCGACAGGGTCTTGCCGGTCTGGATGCACAGCAGCGCCTCGTGGGTCACCGCGTGGCCCTTGGTGACGTAGTGGCAGTCGTTGGTGACGATCGGCTTGATGCCGAGCTGCCGGCCGATCTCGAGCAGGCCGTCGCGCACCCGGCGCTCGATCTCGAGGCCGTGCTCCATCAGCTCGAGGTAGAAGTTGTCCCTACCGAAGATGTCCTGCCACTTCGCGGCGGCTTCCAGGGCCTCGCGCTGATGGCCGAGCCGCAGACGGGTCTGGACCTCACCCGACGGGCAACCGGTGGTGGCGATGATGCCCTCGGCGTGCGCGGCGATGAGCTCGGCGTCCATGCGAGCCCACTTGCCGAGCTGTCCCTCGATCGACGCCTTGGAACTCAGTGTGAACAGGTTCTTCAGACCGGTCGCGTTCTCGGCCACCATCGTCATGTGGGTGTAGGCGCCGCTGCCGGAGACGTCGTCGCTCTTCTGGTCGCGGTCGCCCCACAGGACGCGTTTGGTGTCGAAGCGCGACGCGGGCGCGATGTAGGCCTCGATGCCGATGATCGGCGTGATGTCGTGATCCTTGGCGACGTTGTAGAACTCGCTGGCGCCGAACATGTTCCCGTGGTCGGTCATCCCGATGGCCGTCATCCCGAGCCGCTTGGCCTCGGCGAACATCGGCGCCACCTTCGCGGCCCCGTCGAGCATGGAGTACTCGGTGTGGTTGTGCAGATGGACGAACGAATCCGACACTTCAAGACCTCTCGACGAACGCTTGCCCCGAACACCGCGGGAGCACGGGTGCGACCACCCGGGGGCTCGACGCCGACCCTTCGTGGTGCTCGACCGAGTTTAGGTGGGGGCACCCACACACCTCCGGTGCCACACGGAGCGCACCGACCCGATCATCGACACGCCGCCGACACGCCGTGACCGATGGGACGGCTGGTGCGGATGTGATTCGCTCCAGATCAGCTCGACGGCACGGGCGCGGTGTCGGGCAACGGACCGACCCGTCCGGACTGCTCGGGGAGCAACGCGCCGACGGTGAACCGCCCGCCGGCGTCGGCCGGGAGCACCTCGACCGCACGGACCCGACGGTCGGCGGCGATCGCCCGCAGACGGTCGGCGTCACCACGCACGACGAGCGCGACCACGCACGCACAACCACCCGCGAGCCGTGACCGGACGAGGGCGGCGATCTGCCCGTCCCGACCGACGGCATCGGGTCCGACCGTCTGTGCGACAAAAGCGACAGCGAGGTCGCGGGCGGTGCGCAGCGACCCCCGGTCCCGCGTGAGGGGTTCGAACGTGGTGGGTGTGGCGACAGCATCGACCGTCACGTGGAAGGCGACCTGCGACGGGCCGGTCCCGGCGATCAACGACCACGCCGCGTCGTCGTCGAGGGGGGCTCGCGGCGACACCAGCGCCCACCGGATGCCCGTGGCACGGGCGGTCCCGGCCGCGGCGGAGGCGAGGTAGTCGGTCACCGACTCCCCACCGGTGGGGCCGAGGCGGTCGGTGGCCACCGCGGGACGTCGCGGCGGGTGCGCGGCTCCCAGTGCGTAGAGACCGCCGATGACGACCAGCACGACGATCGCGGCGACGGCGACGGACCCGAACGCGCGTCGGAGACCGTCAGGTCGCACGCAGCAGGTCCAACGCGCCCCGGAGATCGTCCGGGTAGGGGCTGGTGAACTCGACGAGGCGCCCGTCGGAGGGGTGGGCGAACGACAACGCCCGGGCGTGTAACCACTGGCGTTCGAGCCCCAGGCGCGTGGCCAGGGCCGGGTCGGCGCCGTAGGTGAGATCGCCGCAGCACGGGTGGTGCAGCGCCGAGAAGTGCACGCGGATCTGGTGCGTGCGACCGGTCTCGAGGTGCACGTCGAGGAGACTGGCCGCGGCGAACATCTCGAGGGTGTCGTAGTGGGTGACGCTGGGCTTGCCCGCCGTCGTGACCGCGAACTTCCACTCGTTGCCGGGATGGCGGCCGATGGCGGCGTCGATGGTGCCGCTCGACGGATCGAGGTGACCCTGCACGAGGGCGTGGTACCGCTTGTCGACCGTGCGTTCCTTGAAGGCACGTTTGAGCAGCGTGTAGGCGCGCTCGGAGGTCGCGACCACCATCACCCCGGACGTGCCGACGTCGAGTCGGTGCACGATGCCCTGTCGCTCGTGGGCGCCCGAGGTGGAGATGCGGTACCCGGCGGCGGCGAGACCACCGATCACCGTCGGCCCGGTCCACCCGACCGAGGCGTGCGCGGCGACACCGACCGGCTTGTCGACCACGACGATGTCGTCGTCGGCGAACAGGATGTCCATGTTCTCGATCGGCTGCACCAGGTTCTCGACCGGGCGTGCCGGTTCGGGGAGCAGCACCTCGAGCCAGGCGCCCGCGGTGAGCCGATGCGATTTGGCGACCGCGGTGCCGTCGACGCTGACGTCGCCGTTGTCGGCGAGCGCGGCGACCACGGTGCGCGAGAAACCCATCATCCGCGAGACCCCGGCGTCGAGTCGCATGCCGTCGATGCCGTCGGGGACGGGCATCGACCGACTCTCACGCATCCGGCGCCACCGGTGTGCGGGCGTCGTCGCGGGTACGGGTCGACGCGCGTGTGCCGTCGAGTTCCACGCCGAACAGCGTCAGCCCGACCAACAGGACCGCACCGCACACCACCGCGGAGTCGGCGACGTTGAACACCGGCCACCAGCCGATGGACACGAAATCGACCACGTGACCGCGCAGCGGACCGGGATCGCGGAACAGTCGGTCGACGAGGTTGCCCAGGGCGCCACCGAGGATCAGTCCGAGACCCAGCGCCCACAGCGGTGACCTCAGGCGGGAGCTGTACCGGATGATGCCGACGACGACCGCGAGCGCGACGATCGTCAGGATCCACGTGTAACCGGTGGCCATCGAGAACGCCGCACCGGAGTTGCGGACCAGTCGCAGCGTGACGGTGTCGCCGATGATCGAGATCGGACGCAGCGGATCGATGGTCGCGACGACCACGATCTTCGTCACCAGATCGGCGACCAGGATGATCACCGCGACCGCGGGCAGCAGCGCGATCATCCGTCGCGACCGCGGCGCCGGTCGGCTGGTCTCGGCGGGATCGGCGGCGGGGTCGTTGCTCACGCCGACCATTGTCCCCTACCGCGGTCGATAACCTGAATGCGTGTCCGCTGCCCCAGTGCCCACCGCCCGCATCATCCGACCTCGCGTCCGTCGAGCACAGGCGGTGGGGGTGTGCGCGGTGATCACGGCGGTCGTCGCCGGGTGCGGCTCCGGTGACCCCGGCCCCGACACCGCGAGCAGTTCGTCGGCGGCCGCGGGATGCACCACCTCCTCGACCGTCGGTGCCGCCGGTGCGTCGCTGCTGCCGGTGCCACCGGCGACGGTCGAGGTCCTCGATGCAGGTGCCGCACCGCTTCTCGCGCCGGTCGGGGCGCCGAGCACCGCCTCGGCCCAGCGGGTCCGCCTGGTCACGACGTCGTCGTCGACGAGCCTCTCGCAGGGCCAGGCCCCGAGCGACGACGCCCAGACCGTGGACCTGCCGATCACCGCGCAGGTGCTGTGCGGCGACCCGACCGACGTCGAACTCACCCTCGGCGCGGCGTCGTCGCCATCACCCGACCTGGCGCGGTCACTCGCCGCGGTCCGAGGCTCCCGGGCCGGTCTGGCCGTTGCGGCCGGATCGGTGCCGATCGCCCTGCGCATCGTGCCCGCCGCGGCGGCCGACGACACGGCCCGCTCGGCGATCGAGCAGACCCTCGTGCAGGCGTTGCAACGGTCGGTGACGCTCCCCCGCGACCCGATCGGCGTGGGCGCCCGCTGGCGCTCGGTGCGCACCATCACCGGTGCGGCCACGGTGCGGCAGACCATCACCTCCACGCTGCGCGCCCGCACGGGATCGAGGCTGCAGATCGACGTGACCGTCGACGAAGAACCGGTCAACGCGGTGTTCACCATCCCCGGGTCCGATCAGACGCTCACGATCGCGTCGTACTCCATGAGCGGGTCGGGTTCGATGGACCTCGACCTCACGCGCGGGTTGCCGGTGGGCGGCGAGATGACGATCGACGGCGGCCGGTCACTCGTGGGGTCGGATCCCGCCCGGCCTCTGGTCCAGAAGACCGGCGTCGACATCCGCTGGGAGACCATCCGCTGACACACGACTGCCCCCGAACCGAGTGGTCCGGGGGCAGTCGCTGCGAGCGGTGTGAGAAGTCGGGGCTCAGTTGGCCGCCGGGCACATGGCGCTCTGCACGTTGTTGGCGAGCAGCAGCGGGCACACCGTGGTCTTGGCGAGCTTCCAGCTGCCGTCGTCGTAGACGATGGCGGCGTCGACGGTCTGCTCGGGCACGTTGGGCAGCTTCACCTTGACCTTGACGGTCGCCTGGCCGTTGCCGGTCGCGATGACCGGGGCCTGCAGCTGGTAGGTGATGTCGGGGTTGTCCTGACGGGCCTTCACGAGCTTGTCGAACAGCTGCGGGTCGGCGTCGGAACCCTGCACCAGCTTGGTCTTCTCGCTGGCGGGCACGTTCGCGTCGAGCGCCTTCTCCAGCAGACCGTTGAGCGTCGCGGCGCTCGGCGGCTTCGAGGGATCGTTCACTCCGCCGCCGGTGCCGGTGCCGTCGCTCGACGTGGCCGACGACGTCGTCGTGGAGGTCGCCTCGGTGGTCGTCCCGTCGCCGGAGTTGTCACTGCACGCACCGATCATGAACACGGCCGCGACGGCCATGCCTGCGGTGGCGATCTTCTGGAGCTTCACGAATTGTCCTCTTCTCGTCTGTCGTCGTCAGGGCTGTCGAACCCGGGGCCGGCGGTACTGACCGCCGGCATCCGGGCCGATGTCTTCGAACCCGGGGACTCCTGTGTACCGATGGGGGCGGTCGCGGACGACCACGATCCCCCCGGATCGGACACCACTATGCCAAACCGATGTGTGAGCAAACGACAATCGGGCGAACCGCGCACGCCTTTCGACCCCGATTTGACCTCGACGACCGAGGTCAGCAAGCTGGCGTCCCATGTCCGTCACACCTGTCATCGCAGTACTCGGCACCGGCGGCACCATCGCCTCGCGGTACCGGGTGGGCGGTGTGGTGCCCGCGGTCGACGTCGCCGATCTGCTGCGGACAGGTCCCCGCGGTGATGGCATCGGCGACGTCGAGCTGCGTCCGCGGACGGTGCTGTCGCTGGACAGTTCGGCGATGACCCCCGAGGACCAGTGGACGCTCGTGCGCGCCATCTCCACCGAGTTCGACGACCCCGCGGTGACCGGCGTCGTCGTCACCCACGGCACCGACACCCTCGAGGAGTCGGCGATGCTCGCCGACCTGGTGCACGACGATCCCCGACCGGTGGTGTTCACCGGTGCGCAGCGGCCCTCGGACGCCGACGGTGCCGACGGGCCCGCCAACCTCGCCGCGGCCGTCGAGTGTGCCGCCGACCCCGACTCCCGCTCCCGCGGGGTGCTGGTGGCGTTCGGCGGTCGCGTCCTGCCCGCGCGCGGGACGGTCAAGATCAGCGCGTCGGATCTGCGCGCCTTCGACTGCACCACCCCCGGGCTCGCACGTCCGCGTGTCGATGTCGGTGCACGGTCCCCTGTCGATGCCCGCGTCGACATCGTCACCGTCCACCCCGGGTTCGTACCCGACGTCATCGGGCACCTCGTGTCGACCGGGGCCCGCGGGCTCGTCGTCGCCGCCCTCGGCTCGGGCAACGTCGGGCCGGGTGTTCGCGACGCGGTGGCCGGGGCGATCGCCCGGGGTGTCCCGGTGATCGTCTCCACGCGTGTCCCGTTCGGCGAGGTGGTCGCCACCTACGGCGGCGGCGGTGGTGCGGTGGATCTCGTGGCCGCCGGTGCCGTCGTCTCCCCGTGGCTACGTCCGCCGCAGGCCCGGGTGGCCCTCGCGGCGCTGCTGTCGGTCGGCGCCGACCCCGACGCGATCGCCTCGTTCTTCGCCGCCGGACCGGCCCGCGTCTGAACTACCGGGTGAGGGGCCAGTCGAGGCTGTCCAGTGGGTCCGCGGGTGTGAGGTCGGCGGTGTCGGAGGGGAACGTCGCGGTGCGTCCGGGTCCGGTCGCGCGGGTCTCGAAGCGCACCGACACCACGCCGTGACCGCTCCCCTGCACCCAACCGTGACCGAATTCGGGGTGCGTGACGTCGGTGCCCGTCG
This sequence comes from Williamsia sp. M5A3_1d, assembly GCF_053345315.1. Classification (NCBI taxonomy): domain Bacteria; kingdom Bacillati; phylum Actinomycetota; class Actinomycetes; order Mycobacteriales; family Nocardiaceae; genus Williamsia; species Williamsia sp. M5A3_1d. The sequence continues at coordinate 972,050 of NZ_JBKEZX010000003.1, read as the reverse complement.
CCCACGTGACCGCGCCGTCCGGACCGACGACCCGACCCGACGCCTTCTGCACCCCGACCTCCGCGATCGGACCACCCGGCGTGGGGTCGTCGGGGGCGGGATCGATGACCGGCTCCTCCGTGGTGTCGGCGGAGGTCACCGTGCGGTCGGTGGTGTCGCCGAACAGCAGGAACTGTTCGTCGGTGGTGAGACCGGAGAACCCCACGCCGACAAGACGAACGGGTCCGATGTCGACGGGGTCGAGGGCCAGGCGTTGGGCGGCCGCGGCCAGGATGGCGAGGTCGGTGGTGGCCGGGGCGAAGGTCGTCGACCGGGTGAGCACCGACATTTCCGACTTCTTCAGTTTGAGGACGACCGTGCGTGCCCCGCGGCCGTCGTCGAGCAGTCGACGATGCGCCGAGGCGGCCGACGACGCGATGGCCTCGCGCAGTCGAGGCATCGACACGACGTCGTCGGCGAACGTCGATTCGGCGCTGATCTGTTTCGCCGAGGTCCGTTCGGCGACCTGCCGGTCGTCGAAGCCCTGCGCCAGTCGGTGCAGCGCGGGACCCACCGTCGATCCGAGCACCGAGGCCACCTCCATCGGCGACAGGTCCGCGAGGTCGCCGATGGTGTCGATGCCCAGCCGGTGCAGCCGATCGCCGGCCACGGGTCCGATCCCCCACAGCTTCCGCACCGATAGCGGGCGGAGGAAGTCCTGTTCGGCCCCGGGTGAGATCACCGTCACGCCATCGGGTTTGGCCATCCCCGAGGCGATCTTCGCTATCTGCTTCCCGCTACCCGCACCGATCGACGCGGCCAGGCCGAGTTCGTCGGAGATCCGCGAACGGATCTGTTCGGCGAACGCGATCACCTCGGTGCGCGTGGCTCCGGCGAGCGCCTCGGGTTCGCCGAACGCCTCGTCGAACGACAGCATCTCGATGACCGGTATCGCCTCGCGGATCATCGCGAACACCCGAGCGCTGACCACGCGGTAGACCGCACCTCGCGGCGGTACGACCACCGCCGCGGAACCGATCAGCCTGCGGGCCTGGTGCATCGGCATCGCGGAGTGCGCACCGAAACGTCGCGCCTCGTAGCTCGCGCCGGCGACGACCCCACGGCCGCCGACGCCGCCGACGAGCACCGGACGGCCCCGCAACGTCGGGCGGGTCAGCTGCTCGACGGAGGCGAAGAACGCGTCCATGTCGATGTGCAGGACCCACCGCGCTCCGCGTCGCTCGTCGGTACCCGCCACCCGTCGAGCCTATCGAGTACCGCCAAGTGCCGACTGTGAGGAAGCGGCGGTCGAGTGTGCGCGAATCACAACGCGCCGACTGTGCGGAAACGGTCATCGAGTGTGCTCCACACCTGGCGCGACGAACCTCGACAACAACGCACACTCGATGACGGGCTTCCGCACCGTCGGCGACCCGGGGACACTCGCGGCACCGTTCTCATGCCGCTGACAGTGCGGAAGCCCCGCGTCGAGTGTGCGCTGTCCACAACTCATCTCACGGACCGCTGTCAGCACCCTCGAGCGCGCGTTTCCGCACAGTCAGCACTACGGTCGCATTTCGGGACAATCAGCACCACGGTCGCGTTTCCACACGGTCAGCTGATGGCTGCGCGCAGTTCGAAGACGGGGACCGACGGGGCGACCGCGGCGAGTTCGGCGTCGGTGGACCTGTGCGAGACCTTCGCCGGCAGGTAGCTCGTGACCTCCCAGCCCCAGCGCTTCAGGTAGGGACGCAGCAACGCGATCTTGGCGGCATCGTCGACCTCGGTGGCCCGGAACTCCTCGATGCGGCGTCCGTGCCCGATGGTCGCGACCCCCGCGGCGCGGAGGTTGCGCGACCACTGGGTGTTGCCGCGAGGGGAGATCAGATAGGTGCGCCCGTCGATCACCAGCGGATTGACCGGCGTGGTGTGCGGGGTGCCCGACTTACGTCCGACGACGGTCAGAGTCCGTGCGCCGGCCAGACCGATCCCCCGGGCCGACAGCCGCCGGACGAGTTCGTTGAAGCCGCGCTGCATGCGGCCGGTCGGCTCTGCGTAATGGGTGGTGGTCATGGGATCTCCTCGTCTGGATCGAAACGAGAGCACTGCTCTCACTTGAGAGAGTGGCACGCCGGCCGACAGAAAGCAAGAGCACTGCTCTCGTTTCTGTCATGATGGTTGGCATGCAGTCACGCGGGCCCTCGACACCCCGCGCCGCGGCGCGGGCTCAGACCGAGCAGGACATCATCCGGGTGGGACGCGAACACCTCGCCGCGCACGGGGCCGCGTCGCTGTCGTTGCGAGCGATCGCCCGCGATCTCGGCATGGTGTCCTCGGCGGTCTATCGGTATGTGCGCAACCGCGACGACCTGTTGACGCTGCTGGTCGTCGACGCCTACGACGAGTCCGCCGACCGTGTCGAGGCCGCCCTCACCGCGGCACCCGCCGACGCCGGAACACGCGCGCGGATCCGGATCGCGGCGCATGCGCTGCGGGCGTGGGCGGTCGCCGAGCCGTCGCGGTACGCGCTCATCTACGGCAGCCCGGTGCCCGGCTACACCGCCCCGGGCGAGCAGACCACCGGCCCGGGCACCCGCTTCGTCGCGATGCTGCTCCGCGAGCTCCGCGACACCGTGCTCGACGAGCGCACGCCGATGCCCGCGGGACTCACGACCGAATTCGACTCCGTCAACGCCGAATTCGGCCTCGACCTCGATCACACGACGTTGGCCGTCGGCACCTGCCTGTGGTCGGTGATCCTCGGAGCGATCAGTCTGGAGGTCTTCGGCCAGTACGGCGCCGACACCTTCGCGCAGCCGGAGGTCCTCTTCGACCTCCAGCTCACGACCGTGCTGACCCGGTTACTGCCCTGACCGGTCGATCGACGCGACGACGCCGTCACCCAATTCGGTCACCGACCCCTCGAGGGCGTCCGGTGCCACCACCTCGAGTGTCGTCGCCAGCACCTCCCCCGCCATCAGATCGCGGTGACGCTGCGCCCACTCCGACCGGTGCGCGGGCACGCCGAGGCGTACGACGATCCGGTCGGAGACGTCGAGACCGAGCGAGCGCCTCGCCTCCTGCAGTTCCCGCACCCGGTCCTTGGCCCAGCCCTCGGCCTCGAGATCCTCGGTGACCGCGGTGTCGAGCACCACCAGTCCACCGCCGGAGGGCAGCTCGGCGGTCGAACCCGGCTCCACCGCAACGAGTTTGCGCGTGAACTCGCCGTCGAAGAGTTCGACGCCGTCGGCGACGACCTTCTCCGAGACGATCCCGTCGGCGTCGCTGATCGTGGCCAGCGACCAGTTCCCCGACTTGATGGCCTTGATCGCCCTCTGGACGTCCTTCCCGAGCCGAGGCCCGGCCACCCGCGCGTTCACCACCACCTCGACGCGGCCGAAACGGTCGGCGTCGGCGTCGAGATGCACGGCCTTGACGTTCATCTCGTCGGCGATCAATGCGGTGTAATCGGTCAGACGCGCCGCCGACGGACCGGCGACGGTCAACGCGGGCAACGGGAGTCGCACGCGCAGGTTGTTGGCCTTGCGCAGACTCGACGCCGTCGAGCACACCCCCTGCACCTCGTCCATGGCGGCGACGAGTTCGGCGTCGGCGGGGAGTTCATCGGCGCGCGGCCAGTCCGCCAGGTGCACCGAACGCCCGCCGGTGAGTCCACGCCACAGGGCCTCGGTCATCATCGGCAGCAGCGGCGCGGCGAGACGGCACGCGACCTCGAGCACCGTGTACAGCGTGTCGAAAGCCTCACTGTCGGTGTCCTGCCCGGCCCAGAACCGCTGACGGGAACGCCGGACATACCAGTTCGTCAACGCCTCACAGAACTCCCGGAAGTCGTCGCACGCGCCGGCCACGTCGTAGGTCTCCAACGCCGTGGTCATCGAGTCGCGCGTGGCGGCGAGTTTCGCCAGGATGTACCGGTCGAGCACGTTCTTCGAGTCGGTTCGCCATTCCGCGGGGCGATCGGCGTAGAGCGCCAGGAAGCTGTAGGCGTTCCACAGCGGCAGCATCGCCTGGCGGACACCCTCACGGATACCGCGCTCGGTGACGACGAGGTTGCCGCCCCGCAGGATCGGCGACGCCATCAGGAACCAGCGCATGGCGTCGGACCCGTCGCGGTCGAACACCTCGTTGACGTCGGGGTAGTTGCGCTTGGACTTGCTCATCTTCTGACCGTCGTCGCCGAGCACGATGCCGTGTGCGGCCACGGTGCGGAACGCGGGCCGGTCGAACAGCGCGGTCGCGAGCACGTGCAGGTTGTAGAACCACCCCTTGGTCTGACCGTTGTACTCGACGATGAAGTCACCCGGGTTGTGGCCCGGTTCGGTGTCCGTGCCCTCGAACCAGTCCCGGTTCTCGAACGGGTAATGCACCTGCGCGTACGGCATCGAGCCCGACTCGAACCAGCAGTCGAGCACCTCGGGCACCCGGCGCATGGTGGAGCGGCCGGTCGGGTCGTCGGGGTTCGGCCGGGTGAGTTCGTCGATGTAGGGCCGGTGCAGGTTGGTCGGACGCACGCCGAAATCGCGCTCGAGATCGTCGAGCGACCCGTACACGTCGACACGCGGGTAGGACTCGTCGTCGGACATCCAGACCGGGATCGGCGCACCCCAGTAGCGATTTCGACTGATGTTCCAGTCCTTCGCCCCCTCGAGCCATTTGCCGAACTGGCCGTCGCGGAGATGGGCGGGCGACCAGGTGATCTGCTGATTGAGTTCCAGCATGCGGGGCTTGAACTCGTTGACCGCGACGAACCACGAGGGAACGGCCATGTAGATCAACGGCTTTCCCGACCGCCACGAGTGCGGGTAGGAGTGCTCGATGGTCTCGTGGCGCAGGATGCGACCGGTCGACTTCAGGTCCTTGATGATCACCGGATTGGCGTCGAAGACCATCAGGCCCTCGTACGGCGGCACCAGCGAGGTGAAACGACCACCCGGGTCGAGCGGCTGCACCACCTCGATGCCGTTGGCCGTCGAGAGCTCCATGTCCTCCTCACCGAATGCCGGTGCGAGGTGGACGATCCCGGTGCCGCTGTCGGTGGTGACGTAATCGCCGAGCAGCGTCCGGTGCGCGTTCGGATGACCGACGAAGAAGTCGAACGGCGGCGTATAGGTGGCGTCCGCGAGGTCGCGCCCGGTGTGGGTGCCGAGCACCTCGGGATCGTCACCGAGTTCCCGCGCGTAGGTGCCGACACGGGCGGTCGCGAGCAGGTACTGCTCGCCGTCGGAACCGCGGACGTGGGAGTACTCGACATCGGGGTTGACCGCGATCGCGAGGTTCGACGGCAGGGTCCACGGCGTGGTCGTCCAGATCAGCGCGTTCACGCCGAGCAAGTCGTCGGGTACGCCGCCGGTCAGTGGCATCGACACCGTCACCGCCGGGTCCTGGCGCATCTTGTAGGCGTCGTCGAGCTTGCTCTCCTGGTTGCTCAGCGGCGTCTGCTCGTACCAGCTGTAGGGCAGCACGCGGTAGCCCTGGTAGACCAGGCCCTTGTCGTGGAGCGTCTTGAACGCCCACATCACCGATTCCATGAAGTCGATGTCGAGGGTCTTGTAGTCGTTGTCGAAGTCGACCCAGCGCGCCTGGCGGGTCACGTAGTCCCGCCACTCGCCGGTGTAGCGCAGCACCGATTCCCGGCAGTAGTCGTTGAACTTCTCCACGCCCATGGTCTCGATCTCGGACTTGTCGGTGATGCCCAGCTGGCGCTCGGCCTCGAGTTCGGCGGGGAGACCGTGGGTGTCCCAACCGAACCGGCGATCGACCTTCTTCCCGCGCATGGTCTGGAATCGCGGGATGAGGTCCTTCACGTAGCCGGTCAGCAGGTGGCCGTAGTGCGGGAGCCCGTTGGCGAAGGGCGGACCGTCGTAGAAGACGAATTCATCGGCGTCTGCCCGCTGCTGCACCGACGCGACGAAGGTGTCGTCGGAAGCCCAGTAGTCGAGGACACGGGTCTCGAGGTCGGGGAAGGACGGCACGGCCGAACCGGTGCCCGCGACGTCGACGATCGGGTAGACGCGACGCTGTCGGTGGGTCGATGCGGGGTCGGTGCTCACTGCGGTTCTCCTCGTGCCGGTGGGCGTCGTCGTCGCGACGCTGGGCACGGGGACGACGATCGCTCGCCGCGGTACCACCCCGCTTGCACCTCGGACATCGGGTGCCACTCGGTGACCTGTCAGATCTCTCGGTCCGATGGGCCTGCGGCTGTGTCGGGCCGCTCCCGTCCGGTTCTACTGCGACACCACCCGGATGTGGCGGCGTCGGTTCTTCCGGATGCTCCCCGGTGATGGCCGGATCGTTGCGCGACTCAGTGTAGACGGTCCGCGGGAGCGGTCAGTCCGCCGCGTGGCGGTGACGGCGGGGGGTCGCGGTGTCGGCGTCGGACACCGGATCGCCGCCCGCCACGGGGTCGGTGTCGGTGTCGCCGGAATGGCGCGTGGGTCGTCGCGGGGTGGCGGGGGTGAGCCACGGCATCGTCGAGGGCGGGTCGGCGTCGCGCCGGACGTGGGCGTGGGTGTCGACGGGCTCGTCGTCGGGACTCTCGTGCCGGCCGTGATGCGCGGCGGCGTAGGCGGCCGCGACCTGGGCGTCGGACGGGGCGTCGGCGGTCACATCGACCGGGACGGGGTCCCTCGAAGGCTCCGCATGGTCGGTCGAGAGGTCTGGGACCGGCTCGTCGACGACCCGGGGCATCTCGGTGGTGATCGCCGTGTCCGGATCGTCGCCGGTGAGTGCGGGCGTGTCACCGGTCGCGTCGGCACGGGGGTTGCGGCGGGCCGGCAGCCGGGGCCGCAGGCGGGCGATCGTCGGACCGAGGCCGAGGATGTCGGCCAGGAGGAGCAGCGCACCGAGGACGCACACCACGATGCAGGCGATCGCCAACCAGAGGGTGCCGGTGACGAGGGCCACCACGAGGAGCCCGAATCCCACCAGGGTGGCGACCAGCGCCGACACGAGCACCGCGTTGACCTTTCCGCCGATTACCGGGGTCGAACCGACATCAGTCGATCTCGGCCCGCCACGGTTCTACCGACGGGCGTCTCAGTTCGAGGGCTTGGAGAATCCACCCGAGTTGGTGAACCCACCGTTGCCCGGATCCGAGGAGAACGCGTCTCCGCCGGAGCGCGCGTTGTCGACCGGGGCCGCGCTGCCACGCTGCTGGAGTTCTTCGAGCTGGGACTCCAGGTAGGTCTTCAGGCGGGTGCGGTACTCGCGCTCGAAGGTCTTGAGCTGCTCGATGCGGCCCTCGAGGACCGAACGCTGCTGGTTGATGGTGCCCATGATCTCGGTGTGCTTGCGCTCGGCGTCGGCCTGCAGCGCGTCGGCCTTCTCCTGCGCCTGACGCGTGGTGGTCTCGGCGCGGGTCTGCGAGTCGGCGAGGATGGCCTCCGACCGCTGACGAGCGTCGGAGAGCATGGCCTCGGACTTCGAGCGGGCGTCGCCGATCATCGCGTCGGCACGACCCCGCGCGTCGGCGAGGAGCGCCTCGGACTCGGTCGTCGCGTTCGCCGTGAGGCGGTCGGCGGTGTCCTGGGCGAGGCTCAGCACCTTCGCCGCGCGGACGTGGTGGTCCTCGCCCACCGGCGCGGCCGGTGCCGCGGGGGCTGCCGGCTCGGAGTACGCGGGGGCAGCGGCGGCGCTGAAGGCCTGAGTCGGCGCAGGCGCCTCCTCCTCGCGCGGCGCGGAGGAGGCACTCGAACGAGCTTGCGACAGATCACCTTCGAGATCCTCGACGCGTTGCTTCAGCTCGGTGTTCTCCTCGAGGAGGCGCGCGAGCTCGGCCTCGACGAAGTCGAGGAACTGGTCGACTTCGTCCTCGTTGTATCCGCGCTTACCGATCGGCGGTTTGCTGAACGCGACGTTGTGCACATCAGCCGGTGTGAGCCGCATGTCGGTCCCCTTTAACAATTGTGTGGCTAGTGGTGGCCAGGTCTCGATGCGATCTCTCGCGGGACCCCGGTGACGAGGCGTTGTGGAGGTCCACAGCGTCGTCAGTGTAACTGGCGTCCCATCCTGTCACATGAGAACCGTTCGTCGCACTTCGTCGAGCGCAATCCCCGACGTGGTCGGATGATCGCGGTCGAGGTGGGCAGGTCCACGGCGTCGACGCGGTTCTCGGTGTCCCTCCAGGATGACGGACTCCGGTCACAATATCCGGCGTCGCGCGCTGTGCGATCACCACCGGTCGATTCGCGCGGCGTGGCGCGAGTCAGACGGGCGCCACGAACGACATGGCGATCAGCACGACGATCATGGTGATCATCAGCGACAGGTCGAGACGGACCGGACCCAACGGGATCGGCGGCAGCACACGACGCAGCGCCTTGATCGGTGGATCGGTGGTGGTGAACACGCCTTCGATGACGACGACGGACAGTCCCGTCGGGCGCCACTCACGTGCGAACGTCCGCACCAACTCGATCACCAGGCGCCCCAACAGCAGGAGCCAGAAGATGAAGAGCAGATAGTAGATGACCTCTCGGGCTATCGTCACGCGTCAACTCTGCCTGATTCGGTCACCGGATGCCGAAAAGCCCAGCTCGCAGGGTGTCAGCTGTGGTTGTAGAAGCCCGTCTCGGCCAGCTTGCGACGATCCTCGGGCGAGACGTCGACGTCGGCGGGCGAGAGCAGGAACACTTTGGTGGCGACTTTGTCGAACGTGCCACGCAGGGCGAAGGCCAGTCCGGCGGCGAAGTCGACCAGCCGCTTGGCGTCGTCGTTGCTCATCTCGACGAGGTCCATGATGACCGGGCTGCCGTCGCGGAAACGCTCCCCGATGGTGCGGGCCTCGCTGTAGTCACGCGGACGCAGCGTGGTGATCTTCGCCAACGGGTTCCCCTCCTCGAAGACGCGATCCATCGTGTCGATGGCCAGCGCGCCACGGGTGGTGACCCGGCCGGCCGACGCACGCGACACCCCTCCACGGGCACCCAACGGCTCCAGACGTCCCGATCGGCCGAGACGCTCCATCGGCACGCCGCGATCGACGGAGAGCGCCGAGTGCCCCTGGGACGCACGTACCGGTCCGGCGTAGGCGTAATCGGGCACGTGGTCGTAGGCGGCCTGCTCGAACTGGCCGGCGCCCTCGTAGTGCGCCATCTCGTCCTCGTACTCGCGCATGCCGTGGTCGGAACCGGCGAACCCGCGCTGCGGTGCGCGACCGTAGTACTCGTCGCGGTACTCGCGCTCGTAGGGGTCGCGTCGTGTCGCGCCGGGCTCGTCGAGGTAGTCGTCCTCGTAGTCGCCGGGCGGGACCATGCCGAAGTACGCCTTGAACCGCTGCATCGTGGTCATGTTGCTGCCTTCCTCACCGTCGGCGCGCCGTACGAGAGCGATTGTGAAAAGTGGTGTCGCTGGTTCTCATGTGGCTCATGTGGTTTAGCTACGGCGAGCGTATCGGCCGAGCGCCCATGATCGCGGTACCGACACGCACGCAGGTCGAACCATGACGGACGGCTTCGTCGAGGTCGCCGGACATACCGGCCGAGAACTCGACGGCGTCGGGACGATGCGCGAGGAATCCCGTCCTGATCGACGCGGCCCGCTCCAACCACGCCTCCGGCGTCTCCGACTGCGGCGCGATCACCATCAGCCCCCGCAGGCGCAGATGGTCGAGCCCGGCGACGTGATCGGCCAACCCCTCGAGGTCGCCCATTACGACGCCGCCGCGGTCGGGGTCGGAGTCGAGGTTGAGCTGTAGCAACACCTCGAGCGGGTCGTTCCGGTCACCGTCGTCGAGCGCCGCGGCCACGGCGGTGTCGAGTGCATCGGCCAACCGGGCGGAGTCCAGCGAGTGCACACGGTCGGCCCAGCGGCCGACGGTCTTGGCCTTCTTGCGCTGGATCTGCCCGATCATGTGGAACGCGAGGGACTCGTCGGTGTCGGCCCGCAGTTCGGCGGCCTTGCGACCCGCCTCGGGTTCGCGAGACTCGCCGAAGGCGCGTACTCCGAGCCCGATCAGGGCCCGCACGTCTGCCGCGGGGAAGAACTTGGTGACGACGAGCAGGTCCACGTCGCCGACGTCGCGCCCGGCCGCGGCACACGCCTGCGCCAACCGCTCGCGTGCGGCGTAGAGATTGTCGGAGAGCTCGCGGACCCGTTCCGGCGTCGCGGTGTCCGGCGCGGAGGTGGTGTCGGCGATGTCGTCTGCGGAGGTCACGTCGCGGCGCCGGAGGTGTCGGTCCAGATCACCGACGCCAGCCGTCCGGTCGGGGCACCGCGGCGGTGGCTGAACAGCGTGTGGTCGGAGATGGTGCAACGGGGATCCACCGCCACCCTGGCGATGCCCGCCTCGAGGAGTTGGCGTCGGATCCCGGCCCGCAGATCGAGTCCCGGGGTGCCCTTCGTGGTGCGCGATGCGCTGCCGGGCAGGTGCTTCTCCACATCACGCTGCATCGCGGCGGGCACCTCGTACTCCCGACCGCTCGCCGCGGGCCCCAGGAACGCGCCGATCCGGGACAGCTCGGCCCCCTGATCGGTCATCGCGTCGAGGACCCGGCCGATGATGCCCACACGGGCACCGACACGACCGGCGTGCACCGCCGCGATCACGCCGGCGGTGTCGTCGCTCAACAGCACCGGGACGCAATCGGCCGTCACGACGACCAGCGCGAGATCCGGTGTGGTGGTGACCAGTGCATCGGTCGCCGGTACCGGACCGTCGACGGGACCGGTGACCACGGTGACGGTCGGGCTGTGGATCTGCTCCATCCACACCATGCGATCGGGCGACACACCGATCAGCTCGGCCAGACGCAGACGGTTGGCGTGCACGGCATCGGGGTCGTCGCCGACGTGATCGCCGAGGTTGAACTCGTCGTACGGCGCGAGCGACACACCGCCACGACGTGTGGTGGTCACCCGACGGACCCGGCCGACCCGACCCGGGGCCGTCGTCACGTCAACGCTTCATGAAGGGCGGGACGTCCACATCGTCGTCGTCGTCGAGGGTGACGGCGTTGCGGCGTGGGGCCGGCGCGTCGGCGAACGGATCGCCCGAGGGACGATCGGCGAAGGTCGACTCGGCCGCGGGCGGGACCGCGGCCGCGACACTGCCGGCACTGGCCGAACCGACGGCGCCCCGACCCGCGGTGGTGCGGATCCGAGACGGCGCACCGGCGTCGAAACCGGCCGCGATCACCGTGACCCGCACCTCGTCGCCGAGGTTGTCGTCGATGACCGTGCCGAAGATGATGTTCGCGTCCTCGTGTGCGGCCTCCTGGACCAGGGTCGCGGCGTTGTGGATCTCGAACAGCCCGAGGTCGCTGCCACCGGCGATCGACATCAGCACGCCACGGGCGCCCTCCATCGAGGCCTCGAGCAGCGGCGAGTTGATGGCGGCCTCGGCGGCCTTCTTCGCGCGGTCCTCCCCGCGCGAGGAGCCGATGCCCATCAGTGCACTGCCCGCGTCCTTCATGACGCCCTTGACGTCGGCGAAGTCGACGTTGATGAGGCCGGGCGTGGTGATGAGGTCGGTGATGCCCTGCACGCCGTTGAGGAGGACCTCGTCGGCGCTGCGGAACGCGTCCATCAACGACACCGCGGCGTCGCCGAGCTGCAGCAGGCGGTCGTTGGGGATCACGATGAGGGTGTCGCACGACTCACGGAGCGAGGAGATGCCCTCGTCGGCCTGGCCGCCGCGTCGCTTGCCCTCGAACGAGAACGGGCGTGTCACGACACCGACGGTCAGTGCGCCGAGCTTGCGGGCGATGCTCGCCACGACAGGTGCACCACCGGTGCCGGTGCCACCGCCCTCGCCGGCGGTGACGAACACCATGTCGGCGCCCTTGAGCAGTTCTTCGATCTCGTCCTTGGCGTCCTCTGCGGCACGACGACCCACCTCGGGGTCGGCGCCGGCACCGAGGCCGCGGGTGGAGTCGCGACCGACGTCGAGTTTGACGTCGGCGTCGCTCATCAACAGCGCCTGCGCGTCGGTGTTGATCGCGATGAACTCGACACCCTTGAGGCCCTGCTCGATCATGCGATTGACGGCGTTCACGCCACCGCCGCCAATGCCGACGACCTTGATGACGGCCAGGTAGTTGTGCGGTGGCGTCATGTCACTCGCCTTCTGTGCGTGGATTGCTCCGCCCCCGTGTGGGAGCGGATGTCTGCCGCAGACCGTCACCGACGACACCGGCGAACCGGATCGCGAAACTCTCAACCTCAACCACAGGCTTAGAGTTATGTCAAGTAGCGGACTGCTGGGACAAACGGTAGGCACCCAACCCGGCTCCGGCCAGCAAGCGCTCGGCGTGTCGCGGTCGCAATCCGTCTGGTCGCCACCGGCGGGTCAGCGGAAAGTCGGGTACTCGGGTGAGGACACGTTGAACGAGGTGCCGTCGCGTGGCAGCAGGTACATCAGGGTCCGCGCCTTGTCGGCGGTGCGGTCGGCGTCGCCCCACACCACCGTCCGGCGATCACGCAGGGTCATGCGCACGTCGGCGGCCGACTGGGCACCGATCTCGATGACCTGGCGGCGCAGCACGTCCGGCAGCTCCGAGACGACCTTCAGCGCGGCGAGGGTGGCGCGGTCCGACGACGACGGGTTCGCGATCGTCATCCGCGGCACGGGGGGCAACTGCTTCTGCGACGCGAAGTCGACACCGGTGACGTCGATGAGGTGTGAGGCGCCGTCACGGATGACGAAGGCCACCGCGACACGTTCGACGACGTCGATGTCGATCCCCGACGGGTAGCTGCGTGTCACCCGCACGGACTTGATCCGCGGGATCGCGGCGATGCGCTGCGCGGCGGGTCGCGTGTCGACCTGCAGCAGGGGTGTGCCCATCGCGATCCGCGACGCGGCGACGATGCTCGCCGGGTCGACGGCCGACTCGCCACCGACCGAGATCGATCGCACCGACATCAGCGGTGTGGCGTAGGCGACCACACCGCCGGCGATCACCAGGACGATCGCGGCGATGGTGCCCAGGAGCTTGCGGGTCCCACGCACGGGACGTCGTCCGCGACGCGTCCGGGACGGTCGCTGTCGCTCGTCGGCGTCCGCGTCGAACCGGTCGTCGCCGTGTTCGTCGTCGAACTCGTCGTTGAGATCGGCCTCGAAGGCGTCGGGATCGTAGGTGGTGGTGGTGCGACTCATGGTGTCTCTCCTCGCCTGCGCAGCGCTTCGACGATCTCGGGGCCCTGCATCGTGATGTCGCCGGCCCCGAGCGTCAACACCACATCGCCCGGCGCCGCCAGATCGGCGACGAGTTCGGCGACCTGCGACAGATCGGGCGCGAAGACGACCGGGACGGTGACGAGGTGGGCGATGGTCCGCCCGCTGATGCCGTCGAGCGGCTGTTCCCGGGCGCCGTAGACGTCGAGGACCATGACCTGGTCGGCGAGGTCGAGGGCCTCGGCGAACTCGGCGGCGAACGCCGCTGTGCGCGAGTAGAGATGGGGCTGGAACACCGCGACCACACGACCGGAACCGGCGGCGGCCACCAGTTCACGGGCGGCGGTCAGGACCACCCGCACCTCGGTCGGATGGTGGGCGTAGTCGTCGTACACCGCGACCTCACCCACGCGGCCGCGCAGCTGGAATCGCCGGTGGACCCCGGTGAAGCTCTCCACCCCGGCGATCACGCCGTCGGTGGGAGCCCCCGCCGACACCGCCGCCGCGATCGCTCCGAGTGCGTTCAGCGCCATGTGGATTCCCGGGACGCCGAGCGTCACGACGTGTTCGGACCCCTCCCCCGAACTTCCCGAGCCGGAGGCGAGCATTCCGCCCGAGCCGGAGGCGAGCATTCCACCCGAGCCGGAGGCGAGCATCCCACGCAGCGTGATGGCGGCCTGCCCCCCGACGCCGTGGACATGCCAGTCCCGCAGGATCGCGACGTGGTCGACCTCGGGTACACGATCGGCGAAGGTTCCTGCGCCGTAACCGATCACCCGCACGCCGCGGTCGAGCAGGCGATGCACACAACGGGCGGCGAGATCGACCGAGCCGGGGTCGTCGAGGCAGACCACCACCACACCACCGGGTTCGGTCCGGTCGAGGAATTCGTCGAACACCGCGACGTAGGCCTCGGTGGTGCCGAAATGGTCGAGGTGGTCGGACTCGACGTTGGTGATGACCACCACGTCGGGTCGGTACTGCAGCAGCGAGCCGTCGCTCTCGTCGGCCTCGGCGACGAAGACCGCGCCGGTGCCGTGGTGGGCGTTGGTCCCGGATTCGTTGAGCTCGCCACCGACGGCGAACGACGGGTCGAGTCCACAGTGCTGCAGGGCCACCACCACCATCGACGTCGTCGAGGTCTTGCCGTGGGTGCCCGCGATCAGCGCGGTGCGGTACCCCTCCATCAGGGTGGCGAGCACCGCGGGCCGCAGCGTCACGGGGACACCGCGCCGATGTGCCTCCACCAGTTCGGGATTCGTCTTCGGGATCGCCGCGTGGGTGGTCACGACGACGGTCGGACCGCCGTCGAGTTGGTCGAGTGCCGACGCGTCGTGGCCGATGCGGACCACCGCCCCGCGCGTGCGCAGAGCCTTCACCCCGCGGCCGTCCTTGGCGTCGGACCCCGACACCTGGGCGCCGCGCGCGAGCAGGATCCGGGCGAGCCCCGACATGCCCGCACCGCCGATGCCGACCATGTGGACGCGGGCGAGTTCCGGGGGCAGCGCGGGCACGGTGGACGTCGGGATCGTCACGACGACCCCCGCCGTGCCCGGGCGGCGTCTAATCCCGCCTGTGCGACGGCGGCGGCGGCGTCGCGATGTCCGACCCGACGTGCACCCTCCGACATCGCGGCCAGTCGATCGGGGTCGCCGAGGAGATCGGGAACGGTGTCGGAGACCCACCGCGCGGTCAGGTCGGCATCGTCGAGCAGCACCCCACCACCGGCGTCGACGACGGGCAGTGCGTTGAGGCGCTGTTCACCGTTGCCGTGGGGCAGCGGCACGTACACGGCGGGCAGGCCCGTGGCGGAGATCTCGGCCACGGTCATCGCACCGGAGCGACAGATCACGAGATCGGCTGCGGCGTAGGCGAGATCCATGCGTTTGAGGTAGCCGACCGAGACGTAGGGCGGCGCGCCGGGCGGCGACGACGGCGCCACGGTGTTCTTCGGGCCGTGGGCGTGCAGCACACCGATGCCCGCTCGACCGAGTGCATCGGCGGAGTCGGCGACCGCCTCGTTGATGGTGCGTGCTCCCTGCGATCCACCGAACGCGAGCAGCGTCGGGGCGTCGGGATCGAGTCCGAAGTAGTGGCGAGCCTGGGCGCGGGTGGCCGCGCGGTCGAGGCTCGCCAGCGACCCCCGGACGGGGATACCGACCACCTCGGCGTCGAGGCCGGAGCCGTCCACGGCGGCGAGGACCCGATCGGCGAACCGCGCGCCGACCTTGTTGGCGATGCCGGCGGAGGCGTTCGCCTCGTGGATCACCACCGGGATCCGCGAGCGACGCAGGAGATGTCCGCGCGCGGCCAGGTACGCCGGCAGCGCGACGTATCCGCCGAACCCGATGACCACGTCGGCGTCGACGGCGGCGAGGATGCGTCGCGTGGCGCGCACCGATGACCGCAACCGCAACGGGACCGACATCAGATCGCGATTGACCTTGCGCGGCAACGGGACCGGCGGGATCATCTCGAGGGTGTACCCGCGTTCGGGTACCAGGGTGCGTTCCAGTCCACGCGGCGTGCCCAGGGCCGTGATGCGTGCGTCGGGGTCGATCGCCCGGATCGCGTCGGCCACCGCCAGGGCCGGCTCGATGTGTCCGGCGGTGCCGCCCCCGGCGACCACGACCGAGATCGGCCCGTCGCGGTCGGTGCGGGTCACCGGCGATACCTCGGGCTCATCATGTCGTCGTGACGCGATCCGCGGGCCGTCGGCATCGCCTCGGGATAGGTGCGGTATCGCACGCGCGGCGCCGAACTGCCCTGTCCCCCGGTGTCGTATCGCCGCGGACGACCGGCGTCGCGGGCACCGGCGTGGTCGGTGCGAATGTGTTCCGCACGTGGCGGCACACGACGGCCCGATTGTGCGCCGCGCCGACTCGAGGGAACGGGATCGGCGGCGGCACCACCGAATCCGAAGTAGGCGGCCGGCCCGCGGCGCGCGGCGCGGCGGCCGGTGACACGGGGATCGGGGGTGCGCGGATCGGAGGCGGCGGAGCGGACCCGCGGGGGTGCGGTGCGCGACGGCAGACCCGACGGGTCGGCCAGTCGGTCGCGTCGGGCACGCCAGGCCTGTACGCGCGGCGGTGCATACGATTCCGGCTGCGGCAGGCGCAGGAACCGACCGATGCGTCCGTCACCGCCGGCGGCGAGCGCGGCCACGGCCTCGGGTTCGTGACGCGCGGCGTTGGCCAGCAGACCGAGCATCACCAGCACGGTGAACGTCGAGGTACCTCCGGCCGACAGCAGCGGGAGCTGGATGCCCGTGACCGGCAGCAGGCCGATGACGTAACCGATGTTGATCAGGACCTGGGCGCTGATCAACACCGTGATGGTCGCGGTCATCATCCGCAGGAACGGGTCGACCGCCCGCAGCGCGATACGCAGACCGACGAACGCCAGCAGGACGAACAGCCCGATGACGAGCAGGCCGCCCAGCAGTCCGAGTTCCTCGCCGATGATCGCGAAGATGAAGTCGTTGTGGGCGTTGGGGAGGTAGTTCCACTTCGCCCGGCTCTGTCCGAGGCCCTCCCCGAACAGGCCGCCGTTCGCCAGGGCGTACCGGGCCTGTCGCGCCTGGTAGCCGGCACCCTGTGGGTCGTCGATGTTGCCCAGGAAGCTCAGCACGCGCTGGGAGCGGTAGCCCTCCATCAGCATCAGCGGGATGCCCAGGACCACCGCGGCGACGGTGAAGCTCACGAACACCCGCACGCTCAGTCCGGCGAACCAGAGGAGCGTGCCGACGATGATCGCGATGGTGATCATCGTGCTGTAGTTCGGTTCGAGGAAGATCAGCAGACAGATGAGCAGCGCCACCGGCAGCAGCGGGACCAAGAGCTCCTTGAGCGACGCGCGGTCACGCAGTCGCGCCGAGAGCAGGTGGGCCCCCCACACACAGAGGGCCAACTTCACGAGCTCGGAGGGCTGGATCGACAGACCGCCGATGACGAACCAGCGTTGCGCGCCCTGACTCTCGGTGCCGACACCCGGGATGAGCACCAGGGCGAGCAGCAGTGTGGTCACGAAGATCGAGGGCACCGCGAGGCGACGCATGAACCGCACCGGGATGCGCAGCGCCACGTAGAACAGGACGGTGCCGAGGATCGCGAACACCACCTGGGTGGTGAACAGGCCGTAGGCCGAGCCGCTCTTGGAGTAGCCCTCCACCGACGACGCCGAGAGCACCATCACCAGGCCGAACACCGTCAGGATGACCGTGAGGGTCACGATCAGGTGGAACGACGCGAGTGGCCGGCGAAGGACGGCGTCGATGACGCCGCGGGGGCCGTCCCACCACGCCCCGGCGCGGCGCACGCCGTCGGATGCCGCGGTCATCGGCGTCCCGACGCGTCGGTCGGCACCGGGACGGCACCGATCGCGACCGCGGCGCGGGCGAACGAGTCCCCCCGTACGCCGTATCCGGCGAACATGTCGAGGGAGGCGGCGGCGGGGGCGAGGAGCACTGCCTCGGGTCGCCCGCCGGCGGCCCGGTCGGAGGAGATCATCGACCACGCGGCCGTCAGCGCCGCATCCATCACCCGGTCGGGCGCCGACACCTCGTCTGTACGTCGAACGTCGGCGTCGTACGCCGCGAGTGCCGCGGCGCGGGCACCGTCGACGCTGGTGGGCGGGGCGGTCGCGACGCCGTCAACGGTGGGCGGCGCGAGCGGCGTGGCTGTCACCCGGTCATCGTCCCCTGTGAACAGTGTGACTGTTGGGATTGCAGGGGCGTGTCGCAGAATCGCCGACGCCATCGCTTCCCGGTCGGCGCCGATCAGCACCACCCCGGCCAACCGGTCGGCCGTGGCAGCGAACAGATCGTCGACCGCAGCGCCCTTCAGCAGTCCCCCGGCCACCAGGACCACCCGGTCGTGCGCGTCGATCGACGCCTGTGAAGCGTGGGGGTTCGTCGCCTTGGAGTCGTCGACGAACGTGACCCCGTCGAGCGTCGCGACGATCTCGCCCCGGTGGCGGCCCGGCACGAAACCGGCGAGCCCGGCCGTGACGGCACCGATGTCGATGCCCACGGCCAGGCACAGGGCCGCAGCCGCGGCCGCGTCGACCACGCCCGACGGACCGGCCGGGCGGATGTCGGCGACGGGCAGGATCGCCCGTGACGACTCACCCGTCCCGGTGAACGCGCGGTCGACCAGGACCCCGTCCTGCACCCCGATGTCGTCGCCGATCGGCGCACCGGCGCGGACACCGACCGTCCGTGCCCCGGGCGTCGTGGCGGCCAGCGCACCGGCCACCGGGTCGTCGGCGCCGATCACCGCGATCGGGCCACGCAGGGCACCGACCTTGGCGGCGACGTAGGCGTCCATCGAGCCGTGCCAGTCGAGGTGGTCCTCGGCGATGTTGAGCACGACACCGGCGTCGGGAACGACCGACGGCGCCCAGTGCAACTGGAACGACGACATCTCGACGGCGAGGATCTCGACGCGCGGCGTCCGGGTGAGGGCATCGAGCACCGGCAGTCCGATGTTGCCGCACGCCGCCACCGTGTGCGGCGATGCCTCGACGACGGCCTCGACCATCGAGGTCGTCGTGGTCTTGCCGTTGGTGCCGGTGATCACCACCCACGTCCGCCGCGGACCGAGGAGGCCGGATGCGTCGACGCGCCAGGCGAGTTCGACCTCACCCCAGATCGGGATCCGCGCCGCGCGGGCGGCGTGGACGAGCGGCGAGTCGGGACGGAAACCCGGCGACACGACCACCAGGTCGGCCTGCAGGTCGGCGATCACGGCGTCGACACCCACCACCGCGACACCGGCGTCGGCGAGCGCCACGCCCGCTGCGGGGCGACTGTCGGCGACGGTCACCACCGCGCCGTGGGCGGCGAGGAACCGGGCGGCCGACGCCCCTGCGGTCCCGGCTCCGCCGACGACGACCCGGAGGCCGGGGAGGTCGGGCAGCGTCGCCGGATCGGCGGTGCGTGCGCGGCTCACCTCACCCACCGTTGGAGGTGAGGAACTCGCTGTAGAAGAGCGACAGGCCCAGCGCACAGGCGATCGCGGTCAGCAACCAGAACCGGATGATGACCGTGGTCTCCGCCCAACCGCCCAGTTCGAAGTGGTGGTGGAAGGGAGCCATCCGGAACACCCGTCGCCCGGTGGTGCGGAAGAACGCGATCTGCATGACCACCGAGACGATCTCGGCGACGAACAGTGCACCCACGACGACCATGAGCAGCTCGGTACGGGTGGTGATGGACAGTCCGGCCAGCATGCCGCCGAGCGCGAGCGATCCGGTGTCGCCCATGAAGATCTTCGCCGGCGCGGCGTTCCACCACAGGAAGCCCAGACAGGCGCCGCCGCCGGCCACCGCGATCAGCGCGAGATCGAGGGGATCACGCACGTTGTAGCAGCCCGGGCTCACCTCGGCGCCCACCTTCGGACCGCCTGCGCAGGCGTTGCGGTACTGCCAGAAGGTCACCAACACGTAGGAGCCGAGCACCATCGCCATCGAACCCGCGGCGAGTCCGTCGAGACCGTCGGTGAAGTTGACCGCATTCGACCAGGCGGCGACGACGAGCCAGCAGAAGATCACGAAGGCGACCGAGCCCAGTGTGACCGCGTTGATGTCGCGGACGTAGGACAGCTTGACGCTCGCCGGGGCGTCGCCGTTGCCGTTGCGGAACTGCAGGGCCAGCACACCGAACAGCAGTGCCGCGACGAGCTGCCCGACCGATTTCGCCGTCTTGTTGAGGCCGAGGTTGCGCTGTTTACGGATCTTGATGAAGTCGTCGAGGAACCCGACACCGCCGAGGACGGTCGCGAGCGACAGCACCAGGATCCCCGAGGCACTCGGACCCTGGCCACCGTTGATCAGTCCGGTCAGGTGGGACGCCCAGTAACCGGCCCACAGGGCGGCGATGATGGCGACGCCACCCATCGACGGGGTGCCACGCTTCGTCTGATGGCTCTGCGGGCCCTCGACGCGGATCTCCTGCCCGAAACCCTGGCGCGAGAACACCCGGATGAGCACGGGGGTCAGCAGGATCGACACCGCGAGCGCCACCGCACCGGCTATCAGGATCTGCGTCACCTTCTCGTCTCCGTCCGGGGTCGTCTCGCGGGCACTGTCTGGGGTGGGCGGGTCAGCCGTCGGCCCCGTCCGGGGGCGCCACGAGTGTCGCCGCACACCGTTGGTCATCCAACAGGTTGCGTGCGACCGCCGACAAATCGGATCCGTCGCCCGCGACGAGGACCACGTCGCCGTCGCCGATCTCCGCGATCAGCATCTCCACGGCGGCCTCGGCGTCGGCGACCATCCGGGCCTCGTCGCCCCACGAACCCTCCATCACCGCCCCCTGGTGCAGTGCGCGGACGATGCGGGTCGTGCCCACCGCGATCACGATGTCGACGGCGAGTCGCACGGCCAGCCGGCCCACCCGGTCGTGGGCGACGGCCCGGTCGTTGTCGGGTTCGGTGCCGCCGAACTCGCCCAGTACGGCGAAGCTGCGACCGCCCCCGGCGTCGCGGCCTCCCTCGCGGGCGGTCTGTACCAGTGTCCGCAGCGCATCGCGGGCGCGGTCCATCGCCTCGTCGGTGTCCGGCCCCGTCGCGTCGGCGGCTCCGGTCAGGTCGATCACGCGGATGGTCGGGGTCATGTCGTCTCCTGCCGGTCGGCGAGTGCCCGCCGCAGTACGTCTCGATCGTCGAAGGGGGTCTTCACGCCCGCGACCTCCTGTCCGCTCTCGTGGCCCTTGCCTGCGACGAGGACCGTGTCCCCCGCCCGGGCCCACGCGACCGCATGCGCGATCGCCGCCGCACGGTCGCCGATCTCGACGCCCGCCTCCGATCCGGTGGGGCGCTCACCGGGCGCCACCGCCTGCGCACCGGCTCGCACCTCGGCGCGGATGGCGGCGGGATCCTCGTCACGGGGGTTGTCGTCGGTCACGATCACCAGGTGGGCTGCCCGTGCCGCCGCCTCCCCCATCAGGGGACGTTTCCCGGTGTCGCGGTTGCCTCCGGCACCGACCACCACCGCCAGGCGGCCCCGGGTCTGCCCGCGCAGGGTCGCGATGACAGCCTCGAGAGCGGCCGGCTTGTGGGCGTAGTCGACGACGGCGAGGAAGTCCTGGCCCCCGTCGACGAGCTCGACACGACCCGGTACCGCGACCCCGGCGATGCCCTCGACGGCGTCGGCGATCGACCCCCCCGCGGCGTCGGCGATGGCCAGCGCGACGAGGGCGTTGGCGACGTTGTAGCGACCGGGGAGGGGCACCCGCACGGTGTGCGGCGTGCCCTGCGGGTCGCGGACGGTGACGACCTGCGACCCGTCGTCGCGCAGTCGAGACGGCCCGGCGTACCAGTCGGCCGAACTGTGCCGCGTCGACACCGTCACCACACCGTGGCCGACGATCTCGGACATCCGGGCACCCCACTCGTCGTCGACGCAGACGATCGAGCGGAGGGCGTGCTCGGGCGAATCCGGCCGGAACAGACGAGCTTTCGCCTCGAAGTAGTCGACCATCGTGGGGTGGAAGTCGAGGTGGTCCTGCGAGAGATTCGTGAAACCGCCTATCGCGAAGGAACTGCCTCGGACCCGACCGAGCTCGAGGGCGTGACTGGACACCTCCATCACCACGGTGTCGACTCCCTGTTCACACATCGCCGCGAGCAACCCCTGCAGCGCGGGCGCCTCGGGCGTGGTCAGCGAACTGTCCTGCCGCACACCGGCGACCCGGGTCTCGACGGTGCCGATGAGTCCCACGGTCCGGCCCGCAGCCATCAGCGCGGCCTCGGTGAGATAGCTCGAGGTGGTCTTGCCGGAGGTCCCGGTGATACCGATCAGGCGCAGTCGCAGCGACGGGTTCCCGTACACGCGGGCGCTGAGGTCGCCGAGGACGCCGCGCGGGTCGGGGTGCACGAGCAGCACGAACGAGGGCGTGGGCGTCTCCGCCGAGGCCATCGCCTCGGTGACGAGCGTGGCGCCGGCGGCGTCGGTGAGCACGGCGACGGCACCGGCCGAGACGGCCTGGGCGGCGAACTGTGCGCCGTGGGCTCGTGCGCCGGGCAGTGCGGCGAACAGATCTCCCGGTCGGGTGTCCTGCGCGCGCAGCGTCACCCCGGTGACGCCGACGGTCGGCGCGGCCGACCCGATGAGATCGAGACGGGCCCCCGAGGCGGCGGCCAACGTATCCACCCCGCACGGCTCCACCCGACTCGGACGAGTCGGATCAGGGGCCCGGGTTCGCGGGTGTCGCGTTCCCGATCCGGCCATCGCGCACCCCTCTCGTCTGCGTCGTTCACGGCGGGCGAACCCGCCTAGGTCCTGGAGTGCCCGGTCGCGCGACCGCCCGGCAGATCACCCTACGCGGGGACCTCCCGGACCCCGGATCGCCGGCGGCGGTGCGCGGTGACGTCAGACGGCCTGCAGGATCATCTTCGGTGTCGGGCTGGTCGAGAGCGGGACGCGATCACGCTGCAACATCCAGGCGGCGATGCTCTCGAACAGCGGTGCCGCCGACTGGCCGCCCGAGCCGTCGGTGCTGCGGGTGGGGCGATCGAGCATGATCCCCACCACGAAGCGCGGGTTGTCGGCCGGGGTGATACCCGCGAAAGTGATGTTGTAGTTCGAGTTCGAGTAGCACCCACAGTTGGGATCGACCTGCTGCGCGGTGCCCGTCTTCGCGCTCACCTGGTATCCAGGCACTGCACCCTTCGATCCGGTGCCCTGCTGCTCGCCGGTCGGATCGGACTGCACGATCGCACGGAACATGTTGCGCACGGTGGTCGCCGTCTGGGGGCTGACCACCCGCACACCCGCCGGCGGATCCGCCGCGTCGTCACCGGTGGACTTGACGATCCGCGGGGCCACGCGCATCCCGTCGTTGGCGATCGTCTGGTACATGCTCGTCATCTGCAGCAGCGTCATCGAGAGACCCTGTCCGATGGGCAGGTTGGCGAACGTGCCGCCCGACCACTGACTGCGGGCGGGGACGTCGCCGGCGCTCTCGCCGGGCAGGCCCACCTGTGTGCGCTGGCCGAGTCCGAAGCGCTGCAACATGTTCGCGAACCGGTCCTGGCCCACCTGCTTGGCCAACATCAGGGTCCCGACGTTCGAGGACTTCCCGAAGATCCCGGTGGTCGTGTACGGAGCGACACCGTGCACCCATGCGTCGCGCACGGTGACCCCCGCGAGATCGATGCTGCCCGGCACCTGGTGCACCTGGTTCGGATCGGTCAGTCCGTACTCGATGGCCGCCGAGGCGGTCACGAGCTTGTTCACCGAGCCCGGTTCGAACGGGGACGTCACCGGCAGGTCGCCGAGCTGGGCGCTGCCCTGTTCGGCCAACGGCTTCGCCGGGTTGAAGGTGTTGTCGTTCGCCATCGCGACGACCTCGCCGGTCTTCGCGTCGAGCACCACCGCCGAGGCGTTACGGGCGCCGGAGAGTTCCTTGGCCTTCTGCACCTGGTTCTGCACGAACCACTGCACGTCGGAGTCGATGGTGAGCTCCACGGTCCTGCCGTTCTCGGCCGGGTGCACGTTGCGGGTACTGCCCGGGATCACCGCGCCGTCGGAGCCGCGGTCGTAGGTCTGCGACCCGTCGGTGCCGGCGAGCGCCGAATCCATCGACGACTCCAGTCCGATCAGTCCGTTGCCGTCGAAGTCGACGTCGCCGACGATGTTCGCCGCCAGCGGGCCACCGGGGTACAGACGGATGTCCTGCCGCTCGGCCCCGACCTCGGGGAACTCGTCGGTGATCTTGCCCGCGACCTCGGGGCTGACCGACCGCGCGAGGTAGACGAACGGTTCCGAGCTGGCGAGCTGCTGCTGCAGCGACTCCTGCGACACCGCGCCGCCCAGCAGATCGTGGACGCCGGAGGCGATCTCGCGGATCCGGGTCGCGGAGTCGGGGACCTTCGAATCCTTGGCGTGGGCGGCGTCGATCGCCGCACGCTCGCGCACCGGTTGGAAGGTGAGGGCGCGCGCCTCGTCGGTGTAGGCGATCGGCTTGCCGTTGCGGTCGACGATGGCGCCACGCTTGGCGGGCAACGTCTCGACCACCGCCCGCTGGTCGGCGGCCTGCGCCGACAGCGACGACGACTCGACGGTCTGCAGCATCAGCAGTTTTCCGGCGACCAACGCGACGGCGAGGCCCATCACCAGTGCGCCGAGACGGGTGCGGGTGATGAACTGCCGCGCACCGTCGCCGCGTGCGGTGACACCGGCGTCGTCGCGGATACCCGCCGAGTACGCGCGGCGGGGCCGCGCACGCGAATCAGCACGGTTGGCCGCTCCAGACGCCGACTTTCGCGCGGCGGCCGGCGGTCGGCGACGCTTGTCGGCGCTCATCGGAGACGGCCTTGATCACTCGACGCGATCACACCGTGACATGGTGCGCCGGCGACGCACATGCGGGAAGCTGACATGCCCCAATTCTCCACTGTGTGAACGATATCGATCCGCATCACCGTCGGCGTGGCGCGACTGCGATCATCGCGGGATCTGCGAATCGGCCGGTGCCGGTGCGGTCTGGGCAGACCCGGACGGTGCGGTACCCGTTCGCGGTGTACCGGTCGGGGTGGTCGAATTCGTAGACGGGGCAGACGATCCCGCGGCAGTCGAGGTCGGAGCGGTGGTGGTCGGGGTACCGGCGCTCCCCGGGGTCCCCGGCAACACGTTCGCCGCCAGCGGTTCGTCGGTTGACGCCGCCGCACCCGGTGCTCCCGTTTCCGCGGGTAGCGCCGCGGTGTTGCCGCCGGTGGACGAACCCGGTTGCGGGGTCACGGCGGTGGGACGGCCGGAGTTCATCGACGGCGCCGCGGTCCCTGTGGCGGGGGCGATCTCGCCCTCGATGCGGGTACGCCCGTCGGGCGCGACGACGAGACGTGGCACGTTGCTCGCCGGGATCATGCCGAGTGCAGTTGCCTTGTCGGACAACTCCGGTGCCGAGTCGCCGGACTCGAAAGACTTCTTCAGGGCGTCACGGCGGTCGATGAGCGTCTGGTTCTCCTGACGCTTCGCCGAGAGTTCGTAAGAGGTCTGCGCCGCCGTCGTCGACAGCCACAACGTGAGACCCAGGCCCACAGCGAGGATCGCGACGACCAGGACGGCGAACGGCATCCGCCGCAACAGATCTGCAGGCGAGGCGACGATGCGGGCGAGGACACCACCGGTCGGCGCGTCGCGCCGGTCGACGAGAGTGGTCGTCGACCGCTGGGTCGCGCGTCGGCGGCGTCGGTCGATGGCCCGTTGCGCGGCCGGTGACCGGTTCTCCCGCGGGCGGTCGGCCACGCCGGTGCGATCACGACGACGCCTCGTACCCGAGGCCGAACCGCCCGCCTCGTCGAGATCCGGATCCCAGTCGGCCTCGGCCGCATCGGGGTTCGCCGAATCGGTTTCCGCTGTCCCGGCGACGATCGCGCCTCGGTCTGCCACCGTCATCGCCGTACCTCCATCGTCACGGCATCCACCGTCGCCGTCTCGTCCCACTCGTACACACTGCGTTCGTCGGCGAGGCCTCGGGCCGCGGTCATCGCGGGGCCAGTCGTTCGATGGCCCGCAGCCGGACCGGCGCCGACCGCGGATTGGACTCGATCTCCGCCTCGTCGGCGCGCTCGGCCCCGCGGGTGACCAGGCGGTACTCGGGCGCGGTCCCGGGGAGGTCGAAGGGCAGACCGGGGGGCGTCTTCGACGTGACCCGATGTGCGAACTCCCGCTTGACGATGCGGTCCTCGAGCGACTGATAGCTCATCACCACCAGGCGTCCACCGACGGCGAGGTGGTCGACCGCGGCGGGCATCGCCCGCTGCAACGATTCCATCTCACGATTGACCTCGATCCGCAGCGCCTGGAACGTGCGTTTGGCGGGGTGGCCACCGGTGCGGCGGGTGGCCGCGGGGATCGCCCGATAGAGCAGTTCCACCAGACGGGCGCTGGTGTCGAACGGCCGCTGTTCCCGCTCTCGCAGAACCGCCGAGGCGATCTTCCCGGCGAACCGTTCCTCGCCGTATTCCGAGAGGACCCGGGCGATCTCGCCGTGGGAGTAGGTGTTGAGGATGTCCGCGGCGGTGAGGGTGTCGGCGTCGTTCATCCGCATGTCCAGCGGGGCGTCGACGGAGTAGGCGAAGCCACGATCGTGCTGGTCGAGTTGCATCGACGAGACTCCGAGGTCGAACAGTGCCGCGTCATACCTCGTTCGTCCGAGATCCGCGAGGATCTCGGCGATCTCGTCGTAGCGACGACGGACGATGGTGACGCGATCGGCGAACGGCGCCAAGCGCTCCGACGCCGACGAGACCGCGTTGCCGTCGCGATCGATGGCGATGATCTCGACGCCGGGAAACCTGGTCGCGACGAGTTCACTGTGGCCGCCGGCCCCCAGCGTCGCATCGACGAACGTGGCACCGGTGCCGTCGGAGGCGGTGTGGGTGAGAGCGGGAGCGATGAGGTCGAGCATCCGATCCGCCATCACCGGGATGTGACCGTGTTCGCCCGACTTGTGCTCCACCGGAGGCCTTTCGGAATGGCTGCGCACTGCGCCTGCGGAGTGGCTGCGCCCTGCGGTGCGGTTCGATCGGACCGGTCGCCGGCAGCACGACGTGGCGTCGTGCTGTCGGCGTGGCCGGGATGTCGTTGCGGTGAGTCCGGGTCCCTGCCCGATGACGGACCTGGCGCTGGGGAAGTGCGCCAGGGACATCTCGGGCAGAGGCCTGAGCTCGCCGAGGCGATCCGGGCCGTGCGGTCCCGCCGTGGTCCTGGGCGGCGGGACGGTGATCACAGGATGTTCTCCAGGGACGGGGTGTCAGCCCGCGAGAAGCTCTCCTCGTGCTGGGACTCGTACTGCTCCCAGGCCTGGGCATCCCAGATCTCGACGTAGTCGTAGTTGCCGATCACCGCGCATTCCTTGGTGAGGCCTGCGTAGGACCGGTGCTTGGCCGACAGGGTGATCCGACCCTGAGCATCCGGCACCATCTCCTCGGTGCTGGAGTTGAGATGACGCTGGTACATCCGCGCCTTCTCGTCGACCTTGGACGCCGCGGCAGCTCGCTTGGCCCGCTCGACGAAGTCCTCGGGCAGGTAGATCGCGAGGCTGTGGTCCTGACCGCGAGTGACCATCATGCCTCCTGCCAACTGCTCTCGGAACTTCGCGGGAAGCGTGAGCCGCCCCTTGTCGTCCAACTTGTGCAGGTGTGTGCCGAGAAACATGTTCTCCCCACACCTCCTGCCGGGCGGAGTCGCGAGTCCGGCACTCTCTCCTCCGTGCACCACAGTACCCCACTTCCCCCCACTTTCCACCCCCAGTTGCCCATCTCGATGGACCTGACGCGGAAAACGGCATGTCAGAGGCACAAAATGCGGTGGGGGGACATTCGCGACGCGACGTCGACGCCGACCCGGCGACCTGGGGATTCGCGGTCGACTGCGGCACACGGTCAGCGCAGGAGGCGCGCGAGTCGGCGGGGTGGAGCAAAGTGGGGACGAGTGGATGCGCGGGGCCGGACGATCGCGGCGGCGCGGTCACCGTCCCCTACGACGAAGAGACCGCGCACCGGGATTCGGTGCGCGGTCTCTGCGGTCTGTGATCAGTGCGGGGCGACGTGCGTCCCGCCGGGGGTCATTCCTGCTCGAACCGTCGGTTGAAACGCTCTTCCATCCGCTCGCTGAACGAGCGTGACCCGTTGCCTCGTGAACGACGTCCCGAGGACGACTCCGAGGTGGATCCCGACGCCGGCGGTCCCGACGACCCGATCCCCCACAGCGCGATGAGGCCGGCGGCGAACATGACGAGGAATCCCACGAGGCTGAGGATCGGGAACCCGCCGACGGTGACGTCGACGACCAGCCCTCCGATGAGGAGCAGCAATCCCACGACGAACAGAACCGCCGCCTGCAGACGTTTACGCGTGGTCGACCCGCCGCGTACCCGGCGACGCCGGACGTTCGAGGCGAACTTGGGATCTTCGGCGTACAGCGCGTTCTCGATCTGTTCGAGCATTCGCTGCTCGTGCTCCGAGAGTGGCACCGCCCCTCCTTACAGCACTTCGGTCCGGTGACCGGACGGTGTCGAACGCATACCCGCGGCAGGTGTGTCGGGGTCGGTGGGCTCGTGTCGCGAGCCCTGTTGACGATGATACGAGGTGATCGAGAAACCGACCACCATTACCCGGCTGAGAGTTCGGCCAGAGTCGCCGATCGATGGCTCGCGGGCACCGGAGTGCCGTGCTCGAGCGCGACGACCTGCGTCTGTACCTCGGCCAGGAAGTCGACGAGACGCGAGCGGGTCTCCCGCACACGTGCCGGATCGATGTCGCGGACGACGCCCAGTTCGATGTCGGCCCGCAGCCGGGACAACCCGGCGAAGTAGGTGGCCCACACGGTCAGCTCGGGCAGCGCCCGCGGCAGGCGCGCCCAGGCACTGACCGATCCCCGTCGCGGGCGGAGGGTGGACTTCTCCCCGACCACCAACGCGGCACCTGCGGCACGCAGGGCGGCCAGGTAGAGCGCACGGAGCTGTTCGGTCGGTTCCGGCGAGTCCGCGGCGTGCGCCGCCATCGCCTCGGCACGACCGAGCAGTTCCCGGGCGCGCAGGGCGAGTCGTGGGTCGACCGTGGCGGTGCGCCGTGTCGTCGTACGCGTTCCGGTCATCGTCACACCCCTCTCATGGTCTCGTCGTGTACCTGTGGAGGTTCAACCTCCTCGGATGGATCAGTCATACCGGCGCCCACCGACAACGTGAGCAACAGAACATCCGTCGTGCACCGCGGCCGTGACGACGATCGGACCGGCCCGGCCGCAGACGCTTCCCTCGTCCACCGCCGGACCGGCCGTCGGTCGTCGGGTCACGATGCGACTCGTCGCGGAGGTTGAGTACTCGAACACCCGTTCGACCTATTCAATATAGCTACCCCCCGACAAGGTCTCAAGAGGAGGCGCAGAACGGTGTCTGTTCGCCTGGTCGGCCTCGTCCCCGACGACGCCGGGGACTGGTTGAACCCCGCTCTCGACGTCTACGTCGAGGCCATGGGGTACCCCCGGGGTACGCAGACACATCGCTCTCCGCTGTGGCGTGATCACATGCGCCGACCGGGTTGGACCGCGGTCGGGGCCTACCGGTCCCCCGACGACGAGACAGACGGGTCGTCGACCGGCGAGTCCCTGATCGGGATCGCCTACGGCTACACGGGCGCCGGTGACCAGTGGTGGCATCAGCAACTCTGCGCGGGTCTGCGGCACGGCGGGTACACACGTGAGCAGATCGACGAGATCACCCGCGACTACTTCGAACTGACCGAACTCCACGTGCATCCCCGCCTGCAGGGTCACCGGATCGGTGAGGCGTTGCTCGCACGACTCCTCGAGGGCCGCACCGAGAAGAGCGTGCTGCTCTCCACACCGGAGGTGCCCGCAGACGACAATCGGGCGTGGCGCCTCTACCGGCGCGTCGGTTTCGCCGACCTCCTCCGCCACTTCAGCTTCGCGGGCGACCCGCGACCGTTCGCCGTACTCGGACGCCGACTACCGATGGGCCCTCATGACCGCCAGCAGTGACACCCGCATCCACGACACGATCGTGGTGGGCGCCGGGCACAACGGGCTCGTCGCGGCCACCTACCTCGCGCAGTCGGGGCTCGACGTGGCCGTCGTCGAACGCGACACCATCCCCGGCGGCGCGGTGTCGACGGTCGCCCGCTTCCCCGGCTACCGGGTCGATCGCGGCTCGTCGGCCCACATCATGATCCGGCACACCTCGATCATCGACGACCTGTCGTTGGCATCCCACGGTCTGCGATACATCGACTGCGACCCGTGGGCGTTCGCGCCGGCGCAGGGTGACGCACCGGCCATCGTCTTCCGCACCGACCTCGACGCGACCTGCGCCTCCATCGAGGCCGCGTGCGGCGCGCGCGAGGCGGACGCGTACCGACAGTTCGTGGCCGTGTGGGGGCCACGTTCGGCGGCGGTGATGCGCATGTTCGCCCACCGCCCCACCGTCGGTGGGTTCGCCCGGTCGTTCTGGGGCATGCCCACCCGCGACGGGGTCACCGGCCGGGCCGCCGGGGCGAATCTCGCCCAGGAGTTCCTCCGCTCGGGAGATGCCCTGCTGGACAGCTGGTTCGACTCCGAGCGCCTCAAGGCCGCGCTCGCCTGGTTCGGTGCGCAGTCGGGACCACCCATGAGCGAGCCCGGCACCGCGCCGATGGTCGGCATCGCGGCACTGATGCACACGCTCCCGCCCGGCCGAGCGGTCGGCGGCAGCGGCGCGCTCACCGAGGCGCTCGTCTCGGCGCTGAGGTCCCACGGCGGCGAGCTCGTCCTCGACGCACCGGTCGAGTCGCTCGCGTGGGCGGGAGACCACTGGCGGGTGACATCGACGGGCGGTGCGGTCCGCCGCGCCCGATCGGTCGTCGCGGCCTGCCACATCCTCACCACGCTCGACGCCCTCGCCGCCGGTGGTGTTGCACCCGAGCAGGTGCGCCGATGGCGCGGCCGCATCGAGGTCGGCCCGGGCATCGGCAGTGCCGTCCGGATCGGTGCCTCGGCGCTCCCCGACTATCCCGGCCTGCCCTCGGACCTCCCCGCCCACGGCGTCCACTCGGGCCTCGGGCTCCTCGTCTCCGACCGGGCCCATCTGGCCGCTGCCTACGGCGACGCCCGCGCCGGCCAACTCCCGCGCAGGCCGGCCCTGGTGGCCATGAGCTATTCCGCCATCGATCCGGGTCTGGCCCCTCCCGGACGACATTCGATCACCCTGTGGTCGCAGTGGCATCCTCGCCACCTGGCCGAGAACCGTTCGTGGACCGATCTCGCACAGCGGGCCGGCGACGACATCGTCGCCGAGATGGATCGACAGGCGCCCGGGTTCTCGTCCACCATCGAACACATGCACGTACAGACCCCCGACCGGATCGAGGACGAGCTGGGCCTCGTCGGCGGCAACGTGATGCACGTCGAGATGTCGATGGACCAGATGTTCGCCTTCCGGCCGCACCCCGACCTCGGCGGCCATCGGGTACCGGGCGTGCCGGGCCTCTACCTGGCCGGTGCCTCGACCCATCCGGGCGGTGGTGTCAGCGGGATCAGCGGGGCTCTGGCCGCCGACCTCGTGCTCTCCGACCGCACCGGCGTGGCCGACGGTGTGCGTGACGCGCTGGGCTCGGCGTGGACGGCGGTGCGTCGGAGGGCACCGCTGATCGGCAGGCCCACGAGGTGACCACCCCGACGGCTGCACGCGCCACCACCGGCACCGCTCGTGTGGTGTCGCTGGCCGCCGTCGCCGCATGGGTGCTCGCCCAGATCGTCTACTCGCTCGTCGAGGGATCAGCGCGCGACACCGCGACGATGGCGGTCCTGTGTGCAGGGTCGATCGCGATGATCGTCGACGTCGTCGCACGCCGAGGCGCCGGTCGCGGCGTGGCGATCATCGCCGCGGTGTCGGCCATCGTGTTCGCCGCCGAGGTGATCGGCACCCGAACCGGATTCCCCTTCGGCGCCTACGGGTACGCCACCGACCGCATCGGGCCGGCCGTGGCCGACGTCCCCATCCTCATCACCGCCGCCTGGTTCATGGGTGCGTACGCGGTCTGGCGGGTGGCGGCCTTCGTGGTGCCCACCGCACGGGCGGGCCGCGTCGCGATCGGGGTCGTGGGCCTGGTGAGCTGGGATCTCTACCTCGATCCGCAGATGGTCGCGGCGGGTTTGTGGACCTGGGACGCGAAGGACGCCGGCCTGCCGGGGATGGAGGCCATCCCGCTCACCAACTTCGCCGGCTGGGCCGCGGTCGGACTCGTGGTCATGGGGGTGTTCGAACTTCTCGACCCGCCCGACACCGCCCGGGGCGCGACCCCTGTCGTACCGCTGGTGTGGCTGTGCTGGACCTGGGCGGGCTCGGCGTTCGCGCAGATCTTCCTGCTCTCCGACGGCGCACTGCGTTCGGGCGTCGCCTACGGCATCGTCGGTATGGGTGTCCTGGCGGTGCCCGCGGTCGTCGTCGCGGCCTCGCGGCGCGGTCCCACGCCGGGCGCCGCGACACACACCGACGCACCACACGCGGCGGGTCGTCGTCGGTGACCCGTTCGCCCTGGCACGATGTCGTGGTGCCCGCCTCTCCGGTCCCCCCGCCCCAGCGCACCGCCCCGCGGTCCCGTTCCCGCCGTCGCGCCGTCAGCACCGCGGCGGCACTGCTGGCCGTGCTCATCGGTTCGCTGTCGCTGACGTCGTGCATGGAACGGTCGCCGTACGTGGGAGACCGACTGTGGGGTGAGCTGGTGGTGGCCGCCAAGGCCTCGGGCGACAGCAAGGGACCGCAGATCGAGATCCCGCAGTCGATGGCGGGCAGCGTCGTCGCCGACGCCTACTCCGACAACGGCATGGTGGGCACCCGCGTCACCTACAGCGCGCTGCCGGTCGGACAGTTCAACGAACTCGGCGATCTGCTGCTCGAGGCGTATCCGAACAGTCCGGTGAGCATGGACCTGAGCACCAAACGCAACGGCGACGTGGTGCGGTTCCGTGGCTCCACCGACCTGAGCAGCCTCACCGCCGGCCAGGATCTTGTGTCGCTGACCGTGCAGTTCGCCGGGCCGATCAGCGCCACCAACGGCAAACAGTCCTCCGACGACACCGTCACGTGGACACCGGATTCGGGCAAGGTGAGCGATCTGAGCGCCGAGGCGGAGTACTCCGACCCCGGCACGGCGGCGTTCGGCGACTGGACGTGGCTCCTCGCCGGGATCACCCTCGCCGTCGTGCTCATCATCGGCGGCGTCGCCTACACGACGCGCGACGCCTCCCCCCGCGCCGGCCGAACCTGACGGTGTGCAGCTGAGCGCGGTGCGCGGGTGAGCACGGCCCGACGCCGAGGGCGTCCGACGGTCGCCGTCGACACGGTGGCCCTCGTCCTCGCCGGTTCCGGGCTCGCGATGGCGGCGGTCAACGCCCGGCACGTCCACCCGCTGAGCGCACCGCCACACCCGGTGGCCGGTCCGGTGCTCGTGCTCGTACCCGCCCGAAACGAGGTCGAGGTGATCGCCGACCTCGTGGCCGACCTGCGGGCGCAACGCGGAGTGCCCGACCTGCGTGTGCGGATCTACGACGACGAATCGACCGACGGGACCGCCGACATCGCCCGAGGTGCGATCGACGGCGACGACCGGATCGACGTCATCGACGGCACACGCACGCCGAAACCCCCGGGCTGGACCGGCAAGGCGTGGGGGCTGCACCGGTTGACCACCGACCTGGCCGACGACCCACCGGACACGCGACTGTGCCTCGTCGACGCCGACGTCCGCCTGGGTCCCGATGCCATCGCGGCGGCGGTCGCGGTGTTCGACTCCCTCGCCGACACACCCGGCCCACCACCGGGACTGCTGTCGGTGTGGCCCGCCCAGGTCGTCGGGTCGGCGCTCGAGCGGATGGTGCAGCCGCTGCTGTTCTGGTCGTGGTTCTCGATGCTGCCGCAGGCGGTCACCGAGCGACAGTTGCGGACCTCGACCGCCGTCGCCAACGGACAGTTCCTCACGACACGACTCGGGGTCTACCGCGACGTCGGCGGACACCGGTCGGTGGCCGCCGAACCCGCTGACGACATCGCGCTGGCGAGGGTGTTCCGCCGCGCAGGGATGCGCACCGTCAACCGCAGTGGCGGGCACATGGTGCGGTGCCGGATGTATCGCTCCGGTGGTGACCTCCGGGCCGGATACCGACGATGGACGGCAACGGAATTCGGCGGGGCGCGCGGATCATGGGCGGTGGTCGCTCTACTGCTCGTAGGTCAGGTGGCCCCGGCGTTGCGGGCCGTGTTCGGCCGACGACGCACGCCTGCGGCGGCCGCTCTCGTGCTGGGTGCGGCGGGACGCATGATCTCCCGCCGTGTCGAGACCGGTGCCCTCGGGCCGTCCGATGTCCTCGACGCCACAGCGCACCCGGTGTCGATGGCTGCTGCTGCCGCACTCATCGCCGACTCGGCCGTGCACACACGGACCGGTCGACTGGAGTGGAAGGGCCGATCGATCAGCTGACCGGCACGTCGGTCGGTGGACCGGCGCAGCGTGTCCGCGACCCGATCGTCAGGGGACGAGGACGTTCATGCCGAGGCGGTCGAGCACCTCGGTGGTGGCGCGGGCGAAGTTCAGGCTGCAGAAGTGCAGACACGGCGCGCCCTCGGCGATGAGTCGCTCCGACATCTCGGTGGCGAGATCGATGCCGACCGCGCGGATCGCCTCGCGGTTGGCCTCCTCGTCGTTGCCGGCGGCCGCGCTGAGGCGGGCATCGACATCGGCGGGCAATTTCGATCCCGACAGCTCGAGCATGCGGCGTACCGACGCCAGCGACGTGATCGGCATGATGCCCGGGATGATCGGCTTCGCACCCTGCTCGGGGTCGGCTGCCGCCACCCGGTCACGCAGGCGGAAGTAGTCCTCGACGTCGAAGAACATCTGCGTGATGGAGTACTCCGCACCGGCGCGCAGCTTCCCGAGGAGGAAGCGGGTGTCCTCCTCGAGCGTCGGTGACCGGTGGTGGCCCTCGGGGAACGAGGCGACGCCGACCTGGAAGTCACCGAGCTCGCCGACCAGTCGGACGAGTTCCTCGGCGTAGGCGACACCTTCGGGGTGCTTGACCCATTCGCCCATCGGGTTGCCGGGCGGGTCGCCGCGAAGCGCGAGGACGTTGGTGATGCCCTGATCGGCGTACGAGCCGACCATCGCGCGCAGTTCGTCGAGGCTGTGGTTGACCGCGGTGAGGTGGGCGACGGTGGTCAGGGTGGTCTCGCGGGCCAGTTCCCCGGCGATACGCACGGTCCGGTCGCGGGTCCCGCCGCCGGCTCCATAGGTCAGCGACACGAACGCGGGGCGCAGACGCTCGAAGATGCGGACGGCGCGCCAGAGACGTTCCTCGGCGGGTGCGTCCTTCGGTGGGAAGAACTCGACCGAGAACGGCACCGGGCCGCTGTGCGGCTCGGACAACCGCGAGACGACGGTGGGCGAGGCGATCGGTGAGGTCACGTTGCGATCATACGGTGGGCGTCCCCGCCTGCGACGTGCCCGGATCGCCGGGTCGGTAATGTCGAGGTCATGGTGTGTACCGGTGAGACCCGCGGGAGCGAACGGTGACAGGGGCGCCGGGCACCGAGCTCGCCGCCGCCCCGACCGTCGGCGATGTGTCACCGGTGTCGTTGCGTGACGTCCCCGCGGCGGCCGAGGCGCGACTGCAGCGGGTCTTCGCCGCCCGCCGTGAGCAGACATCAGCCATCGCGCCCGAGGTCGCCGACCTGACCGATCTCGTCACGACGTTCACCCTCAGCGGGGGCAAGCGGGTCCGTCCGGTGTTCGCGTGGTCGGGATACCGGTGCGCGGGCGGCACACTCGGCACCTCGGACGCCGTCGCCGCGCTCGACGTGTGCGCGGCGCTCGAACTGATCCAGGCCTGCGCCCTGATCCACGACGACGTCATCGACCTGTCGGAGACGCGACGCGGGAACCCGACCGTGCACCGGTCGGTCACTGCGACCCATCGGCACCGGTCGTGGTCGGGAGACGCCGACCATTTCGGCATGTCGACCGCGATCCTGCTGGGCGATCTGGCCCTGAGTTGGGCCGACGACCTCATCATCGCGGCCGATCTCGGTCCCGGCATCCGTGCGCGGATCGGTCCGGTGTGGTCGGCGATGCGCACCGAGGTCCTCGCCGGACAGATCCTCGACGTCGTCGGCGAGGCGGGCGACGACGAATCGGTGGACGCCGCGTTCCGGGTGATGCGCTTCAAGACCGCCGGGTACACCGTCGCCCGGCCGTTGCAGCTCGGTGCCGTCGCCGCCGACGCACCCGACGACCTCGTCGCGACCCTCGGTCAGGTGGGCGACGGCCTGGGTATCGCCTTCCAACTCCGCGACGACCTGCTCGGCGTGTTCGGCGATCCCGAACGCACGGGTAAGCCGTCGGGCGACGACCTCGTCGCGGGCAAGCGCACGGCCCTGCTCGCCCTGGCCCTGCAGAACGCCGACGCCGACGCCCCGCGGGTGGCGGCCGAGCTCCGTGGTCTCGTCGGACGCCCGCTCGACGCCGGTGAACTCGACCGGGCGCGCGCCATCCTGCACGACGTCGGTGCGGTGCGCGCCGTCGAGGACCACATCACACGCCTGGTCGACGAATCGGTCGACATCCTCGCCTCGGCCCCCGTCGAGGCAGGCGCGCGTGAGGAACTGGTGGCGTACGCCACCGCTATCGCCGGGAGGCGCATGTGACCGGAGACCGCAGGGTGACCGGACCCGTCGACCACGTCGTCGTGGTGGGCGCCGGTCTGTCCGGACTCTCGGCCGCGCTGTATCTGCGCGGTCAGGGTGTGGACGTCACGGTGGTGGAGGCGCAGCGCACACCGGGCGGACGGGTACGCACCGAGAAACTCGGTGACTCGCTGTTCGACACCGGCGCATCGGTGTTGACGATGCCGTCGCTCATCGAGGCCCCGCTCGCCGCCGTCGGTATCTCCGCCGCGACCGCCGGCACACTGCTCGACCTGATCCCGCTCGACCCGAGTTACCACCTGCGCTACGCCGACGGCACCGACTTCGCCGTCCCGCGCGACACCGACGAGCTCGCCACCGCGATCGGCAAGACGTTCGGCCCCGACCAGGAATCGGGGTACCTGCGCCTGCGCAGTTGGCTGCAGCGGCTCTACGAGGTCGAGTTCGACAACTTCATGGACCAGAACACCGACGGCCTCCTCGACTACGTGACCACCCGCCGGATGCGCACCGGCGTCAAGGATCTCGTGACGATGGGTGCCGTGCGGCGACTCACACCGGCCATCAACCGCTTCGTCACCGACACGCGACTCCAGCGAGCGTTCACCTTTCAGGCCCTCTACGCCGGCGTCCCACCGTCGCAGGCGCCGGCCATCTACGCCGTGATCTCGCACATGGACATCGGTATGGGAGTCTCGTACCCGCGGGGCGGCATGGGACGTGTCGGCGCGGTGATGGCGCGCGCGCTGACCGAGGCCGGCGGCAGTGTGATCTACGACGCCCCGGTGCGGACAGTCCGTTTCGACCGCACCGCCCCGGGCGGACCGCGCGCGGTGGCCGTCGTGACCGGTGACGGTGAGATCGAATGCGACGCCGTGGTGATGACGACCGACACCCCGGTCACCGATCGGCTGCTGGCACAGGGTGGCGCCCCGTCGCGACGCCGCCGCATCCGACACTCCCCCAGCGCCGTGGTGGCGCACCTGCGGGTGCCCACCGACCTGACCGCGGTCTGGCCCGGCGGTCACCACACCATCGACTTCGGCGACGCCTGGACCGAGACCTTCCGCGAGCTGACCGCACGATCGGGTCGGTTGATGACCGACCCGTCGCTGCTGATGAACCGACCGGCGATCAGCGACCCGACGAACTTCATCGTCGACGGGATGGAGTCGGTCAGCGTGTTGGCCCCGTGCCCGAACCTCGACAGCGCCGACCTGCCGTGGGAGTCGCTGGCCGGTCCCTACGTCGCGGAGACACTCTCGGTCCTCGAGAGCCGCGGCTACCGCGGGATCTCCGAGCACGCCGAGATCATGCGCATCGACGACCCCGGCGTGTGGGCCCGCTCGGGGATGTCTGCGGGAACACCGTTCGCCGCGGCGCACACCCTGTCGCAGACGGGGCCGTTGCGTACCCAGAATCTGTGGCCCGGCGCGGTCAACGTGGTGCTGGCGGGCAGCTCGACCGTTCCCGGCGTCGGTATCCCGCCGGTACTGGTGTCGGGTCGGCTCGCCGCCGAACGCATCACCGGGTGACGTCGGTGCCCGCCGACGCGGTGACCACCGCGACGCCGCGCGAGAACGGCCTACGTTCACCGGTTGTCGCGTCGCTGCGGATCGGTCTCGTGGGATCGGTCCTCGTAACGGTGGGCAGCTACGGCGTCGGCGACATCCCGCGCGCGAACACGTGGCTGCAGGACGCGTCGATGGCGTGGGTCACCTACGGACACGGCAAATCTGCTGCCGGCCTGCTCTTCTGGGTCGGTGTGGCCCTCATGGTGTGGGCCTGGGTGCGGTTGGGGCGCGCATTCCTGGCGCGCCGATCCGATCCCGACTCCCTCGTCGCCGACGGCTCCCCCGCCGCGGATCCCCCGATGGATCGCGAGATCTCTTTGTTGCGCTGGTGGGCGGTCGCCTGGGCACTGCCGTTGATGCTGGCGGTCCCGGTCTACAGCCGCGACGTGTACGCCTACCTCGCCCAGGCCGCGCTGCTGCGTGACGGGTTGAACCCCTACGCCGACGGACCCGCCACCTCTCCCGGGCCCCTGCTGGACTCGATGGCGCAGGTGTGGGCGACCACCACCGCGCCCTACGGTCCGTTCTTCGTCGAGATCGCCCGCGGCGTCACCGAGGTCACGGGCGACAACCCGGTCGCCGGGGTGTTCGCGATGCGCGTGGTGATGCTGCCGGGGTGGCTGCTCGCGATCTGGGCGGTGCCCGCCCTCGCGCACCGACTGGGGCGCGATCGGCGTATCGCACTGTGGCTCGCGGTGTTCAACCCGATGCTCGTCATCCATCTCGTCGGCGGACCGCACG
Source organism: Williamsia sp. M5A3_1d (assembly GCF_053345315.1). Lineage (NCBI taxonomy): Bacteria > Bacillati > Actinomycetota > Actinomycetes > Mycobacteriales > Nocardiaceae > Williamsia > Williamsia sp. M5A3_1d. The sequence goes on along the minus strand of NZ_JBKEZX010000003.1, from coordinate 933,421 downwards.
TCGAGATGTTGATGGCGGGACTCCTGGTGGCCGGCGTGGCCCTGGTCGTCGCGCGTCGTCACGTCACCGGACTGCTCGTGTTGGCCGTCGCGGTGTCGATCAAGATCACCGCCGGCGTCGCCGTCCCGTTCGTGCTCTGGATCTGGTTGTCACACATCCGGTCTCGGCGCCCCGTGCGCCCCCGCGACGTCGCCACGATAGCGGCGGCCATCGTCGCGATCACCGGGGTGGTGTTCGCCGCCGCGACCGTGATCGTCGGTCACGGACTCGGATGGTTGACGGGCCTGGGGTACGCCGATCGAATCGTCAACTGGCTCACCGTCCCCACCGCCGTCGCACATCTCGTGACGCTGGTGGCGGCACCGTTCACCGCCCTGCCCCTGCCTCCGGTGCTCTCCGTCCTCCGGACCGTCGGCGCCGTCGCCCTCGCGGTGATCCTCGTCGCCACATGGTGGCGATACCGTCATGACGAGCGCACCGCCGTCGTGGGTGTCGCGGTCGCGATGGCCGCGGTGTTGGCGCTCGAACCGTCCACCCTGCCCTGGTATTACAGCTGGGCGCTGGTCTTCGCCGGGGCGGCCGCGCTGGGTCGGCGGTCGCTCGCCGCCATCGTCGCGGGGTGCACGTTCGCGCTGATCGCCTTCCAACCCGACGACTCGATCCTGCTGTACGAGCCGGTCGATGTGATGGTCGCCCTGGCGATCGCCGGATTGGCGGCGTGGTCGCTGGTACGGAAGGATTCGGTGCGACCGCAGAACCTCGTACGACCGACAGGAGCCTCATGACCGTCGCCGAGCGCACCGAGCGCGGTTACGAACGTGGACTCGAGGCGACCGCGACACACGGTCGTACCTACTACCTCGGTACGCGACTGCTCCCCGCGGACCGCCGTCGCGGGGTCTACGCGCTCTACGGCTTCGCCCGGATGGTCGACGACATCGTCGACGTGCCCGGCCATCCCGATCCGGTCGGCGGGGTCGATGCGATCGACGAACAGTTGTCGCGCGCACTGCGACACGACCCGACCGACGACCTCTCCGACGTCGACGAGGTGGTTCTCGCCCTGGCCGACACCATCGCGCGGTTCGCCATCCCCGAGTCGTACTTCACCGCGTTCCTGGCCTCGATGCGGATGGATCTGCCGCAGAGCACGTTGTTCCGGTCGCGGTACCGCACCTTCGCCGAGATCGGTGAGTACATGTGGGGGTCGGCGGCGGTCATCGGTCTGCAGATGCTGCCGATCATCGGCACGCTCGATCCCGAAGCGGCCCGCGAACCCGCCATCGCGCTCGGCGAGGCGTTCCAGCTCACCAACTTCATCCGCGACATCGGTGAGGACCTCGACCGCGACCGGATCTACCTCCCCACCGACGAACTCGCGACGTTCGGGGTCGACGAGGCGATGCTGTTCGAGGGCCGCCGGACCGGCGTGACACCGCCGGAGGTGCGACGGGCGCTGGCGCACTGCATCGCGGTCACACGCGCCCGATACCGCGATGCCGAGCCGGGTATCGCCCTGATCGAACCGCGCAGTCGTCCCGGTATCCGCGCAGCGTTCGAGCTGTACCGCGACATCCTCGATCGCATCGAGGCCGCCGACCACCAGATCCTCGATCACCGCGTGGTGGTGCCCAACCGTCGCCGGGCGCGCCGGGCCCTGGGGGCTCTGATCACCCGACGCTGACGTGGATCAGCGGGTCGACGCGCTGCGCAGGTAACCACGCAGTACGGAGACCGCCTCCTGGAGTTCGGTTCGCGCCGATGCGGGTCGCCCTGCCGCGGGCACGTACCGCAGACCGCTGCGGAGGTAGTTTACGTGCTGCTGCCCCACGAGGTCGGCCCCGGGACCGAACCCGCACACCGGGTCACCGCCGTGACACAGCGACCACCGGGCGATGCGGGGCAACCGGTAGTAGGCGTCGGCGCCGATGTTGTCGACACCCGAGATCGCGGCGGTGGCGTCGGTGCGCCAGATCCCCGTGCCCCTCGACCCCGCGCCGTGGACGCCGTCGGCTCCCGGGATCTGCAGGGGGTCACCGAACAGCATCACCGCGCCCACCACGCCGCGTGGCGCGAGCCGCCGGGCGACCGTGCGCACCACCGCGGCTCCCTGCGAGTAGCCGAGCAGGACCGCCTTCGGACGACAGCCGGGCCCTCCCGCGGCCGCCGCGCTGTCGTATCGGGCGATGAGAGCGACGACCCCGGATGCTATGGACGCACCGAAAGACCGGTTGCGCGTGCCGTTCTCGATCGACACGGCCTGATATCCCGGGCCGGTCGTCACCACCGGGACGCCGGCGATGTCCGCGGGGTCGCCGGCGTAGGTCGCCGCGAGCAGGGTGTGGAACAGCGGGCCCTCGTAACCGTCGGAGACCACCCGTCCGTAGCGCTGGGGCGCGAGAACCGGGTCGCCGCTGCCCCGCGCCGGCATCACCACCGCGGCCGGGCAGGCCCGGGCGCCCGGCGACGCCGGTGTCGGCTGCGCACCCGCCGGCGCCACCGATCCGATCAGCAGCACCGCACACAGCCCCAACACACCCTGCACGACACCAGTTCTCATGGACCTGATCATGCACGACACCGCGATCTCGCGGGCGAGACGACCGATCGCCGGTCGGTTTGCCCGCTTTCGATGTCGCCGACGTAACGGTCCCGTCAGTTTCGATCAGAACTGTTCGTATAGCTAGTTACCACTCCTCATCAACTGCTAACTTCCCCATCATCGACGAACGCGCGACGCCGTGACCCACGACGACTGCTCGCGCGCACAAGGAAAGTGAGACACGACATGGCCTTCAGACGCCTCCTACCGGTCACCGCGGTGGCGGTGGTCGCCGTCGCCCTCGGCTCGGGGGTCGCCTCGGCGGCACCGCCGGGTGATGCGCCGGTCGCGCCGGTCGACAACGGTCGCGCCCAGGTCAGCCCCCGCGTCGCCCGGTCGGCGAAGGTCGGCAGCGTTCCCGCGCAGGAGCGTCGGACGGTCACCGTTGCCCTCGCCTCGCGGGATCCGCAGGGACTGAGCGACTTCGACGCCGCGGTCAGCGACCCCGCGTCGCCGCAGTTCCGGAAGTTCCTGACGCCCGGGGAGTTCGCGAACCGGTTCGGCCCCTCCCCGGCACAGGTCGCGACGGTCTCGGACTACCTCACCTCACACGGTCTGCGGGTCGGGAAGCTGGTGCCGGGCACGCAGACCATCCCCGCCACGGGGACGGTGAGCCAACTCAGCGACACGTTCGGGACCTCGATCTCGCAGTACCGCGACCCGAAGAACGGCGCTCAGTTCGTCGGTGCGGACAGCAGCGCCAAGGCATCTCCGGCCGCGGCGACGATCATCACCGACGTCTCCGGCCTGACCGACAACCCGCTGCCGGTCACCCCGCCGCCGACGACACAGATCACGCAGACGCCCAAGTTCGTGCCCAACGCCGCGACGGACAAGGGCACCGGACCGAAGGGCGGGTTCACGGCAAAGGAACTGAACACCGCCTACGCCGCGACCACCATCGGCGGCAGCGGGGGCGCCGGCCAGACCATCGCGCTCGTGGAGTTCTCCGGGTACCACCCGGCCAACTACAAGGCGTACGACGCGCAGTACGGGATCACCGCCCCCGCCGTGCAGACGGTGAACGTGGACGGTGGACCCGGCGGTGACCTCTCCGGGCAGGGCGAGGTCGACCTCGACATCGAGGTGCTGCACGCGATCGCACCGAAGGCGACGATCCTCGACTACCAGGCGCCGAACACCGACAGCGCCGACGTCGACCTCTACGGGAAGATCGTGTCCGACAACCGCGCATCGATCGTGTCGATCAGCTGGGGCGCCTCGGAACTGCGCGAGGGCACCTCGGGCATCCGCGCGCTGTCGAACATCATCGCCCAGGGTGTGGCGCAGGGACAGACGTTCGTCGACGCCGCCGGCGACCACGGCGCATCCGACCAGTGGGACCCGAGCTCGCGCGACACGACCGTCACCGTCGACTACCCGGCATCGGACCCGAACGTGACGAGTGTCGGCGGCACCCGGCTCTACATCAACTCGACGACCGGGGCGTGGGCCAACGAGAAGGTGTGGAACGACTACGCCGCGGGCACCGACACGTCGTTCCGCGGCGCCGGCGGCGGTGGTGTGTCGACCTACTTCGCCCGGCCGTCGTGGCAGACCGGTTCCGGTGTCGACACGAGCGCCAAGCGTCAGGTGCCCGACATCTCGGCGGTCGCCGCCGAGTACCAGTTCAGTGTCTACACCGAGCTGATCGACCAGAGCGGCAACGACAACGGCGGGGGCTGGAGCGCCTCGGCGGGCACCAGCGGCGCTGCACCGCTCAACGCCGGCCTCTTCGCCCTGGCCGCGGCCAAGGCGGGCGGTACCCGCTTCGGCAACATCAACCCGACGCTCTACCGGGTCGCGACCGCCACCCCGGCGGCGTTCCACGACATCACCGGCGGGACCAACTCGATCACCGGCAACGCCTCGGTCTACGCGACCACGGTCGGGTACGACAAGACGACAGGGCTGGGGACACCGAACAATCCGGCCTACGCCACCGCGATCGCGGCTCCGTGACCCCTCACCGCGACCGTCACGGGGTGGTTCGTCAGAAGCCGAGCGCCTGGGCCCGCCGGATCATCTCGCGGGCGGAATGTCCGTGCAGTGCACGCGCGGGGTATTCACCGAGATCGTCGTGGACGGTGAACAGCCACCGCACGACCCCGTCGCGGTCGAAGCCGCCGTCGTAGAGGACGGCGATGAGCCCGGTGAGGTGCTTGGCGATGCCGTCGTCGTCGAAGAAGACCTCGGGGATCATCGGCTGACCATCGACGTTGACCGCCAACAACTCGTGCTCGGCGACCATCGCGCGGATCTTCCCCGCCGAGAGACCGAGGCGCCGGGCCACACCGGAGATGTCGAGCAGCGGCTCGCCGTCGGGCAGGTCGACAACGGTCATCGGGAGGGAGGCCACGGGAGAAGACCCTACCCAACGCGACGCCGGCACGAACACGCCTGCACCGGTCGCATGCCCCTGGCTCGCTAGGCTGATCGGATGGACATCGCGGAGATCGGCGTGCGCTCGTGAGTGCGGTGCGCGACGTCCTGTTGGGCGCCCGACTCGAACGCCGCTACCGGATCGATGCGCTCATCGCGCGCGGTGGGATGTCGAGCGTGTACCTGGGGATGGATCTGCGGCTCGACCGGCCGGTCGCGGTGAAGGTGATGGATCCGCGGTACAGCGCCGACCCGCAGTTCCTGTCGCGGTTCGAGTTCGAGGCGCGTTCGGTCGCCCGCCTCAAGGATCCCGGGCTGGTGCCGGTCTACGACCAGGGTGTCGACGGCGAATACGCCTTTCTCGTCATGGAACTCGTCGAGGGCGGGACGCTGCGCGAGTTGCTCACCGAGCGCGGTCCCATGCCGCCACATGCGGTGGCGGCCGTCGCGGTGCCGGTGCTCGGTGGGCTGGGCGCGGCGCACGCGCACGGCCTCGTCCACCGCGACGTCAAACCGGAGAACGTGTTGATCTCCGAGCGCGGGGACGTGAAGGTCGTCGATTTCGGCCTCGTGCGCGCCATCGCCGCGGCGGGCATCACCTCCGACAGTGTCATCCTCGGCACCGCGGCCTACCTGTCGCCCGAGCAGGTGGAGTCGGCTGACTCCGACGCGCGCAGCGACATCTACTCGATGGGCATCCTGGTCTACGAGATGCTGACCGGGACAACCCCGTTCACCGGCGACACGTCACTGGCGCTGGCGTACGCGCGGTTGCACCGCGACGTAGGGCCCCCGAGTCGGGTCATCGCCGGGGTGCCGCGCGAGTTCGACGATCTCGTGCTGACGGCGACCGCCCGCGATCCCTCGGCGCGTTTCGCCGACGGCGACGACATGCTCGACGCCCTCGAGTCGATCATCGACGACCTGCGTCTGCCGCCGTTCACCGTTCCCGCCCCGGCGCGGTCGGCCGAGCGCGAGACGGTGGTCGCCTATCGCAACAATCGTGCCCCTGTGGCCCCGCCGCCCCCGCGAGGACCCGTGCCGCGCACCGACACCCGGATGATGGACTCGGGCCCGGTCGGTCCGCCGCCGACCTCCCGGACACGCTTCGACGACCGGGACGATCCACGCGACGACCCCCGGGGCGACGACATCGACCGTGCGCGGCCCCGCCTGGCCGCGCATGCGGCGCAATTCACCGAGGCCCGACTGCGGGCGCGCCGGCGAGCACAGGTCCTCACGGTGCTGATCGCGATACTGGCCGTCGCCCTGGCCGCCGGCGGCTGGTGGCTCGGTACCCAGGTCGCCTGAACCGGATCCGTCGTCCACAACGATCACCGCAGAGGGTCGCCGTGTGGATAGTCCACACGCCGCACCTCATCGGTGAACCTTGTGGACGCCGCGCCCCGGGGTGATCCACCATGAACCGATGCCCAACCTCGTCGATCCCGTTCTGGACGCGGAGTTCTTCGTCCGCACGTCGCAACCGACGCTCGACGTGGTCGGGGGTGCGGTCCTTCGCCCGTGGGAGCGGCACGACGCCGACGCGGTCAGGAGGGCCTATGCCGACCCGTCGATTCAGCGGTGGCACAGTCGCCGCGTCGACAATTCCGACGAAGCGCTCGAGATGGTGGAGCGATGGCGGTCGACATGGTCCACCGGCACAGGATGCCAGTGGGCGCTTGTCGACTCCACGACCACGGAACTCATGGGGCGGGTGGCGCTCAAACGGGTCGATCATCAGGACGGGAACGCCGAGGTCGCCTATTGGATGGTGCCTGCCGCCCGTGGCCACGGGATGTGTTCGGCCGCGGTCGATGCCATGTCGCAGTGGGCATTCGACCACGCGGGCTTCCACCGGCTCCATCTAGAGCACTCCGTCGCGAACCACGCATCGTGCCGCACCGCCGAACGCGCCGGCTTCCCCGCAGAGGGGACCCACCGATCCTCGGTCCCGCACGTCGATGGATGGCACGACATGCACTTCCACGGACGGGTGGCGTCAGCCGCGCAGCATCTCCGCGACGAGGAACGCCAGCTCCAGTGACTGCTGGGTGTTGAGGCGCGGGTCGCAGGCGGTCTCGTAACGGCCGGCGAGGTCGAGGTCGGAGATGTCCTGTGCGCCACCGAGACATTCGGTGACGTCTTCACCGGTGAGCTCGATGTGCACCCCACCCGGATGCGAGCCCAGGGCACGGTGGACCTCGAAGAACCCCTGCACCTCGTCGACGATGCGATCGAAGTGCCGGGTCTTGAAACCGGTCGACGCCTCGTGGGTGTTGCCGTGCATGGGGTCGCACTGCCAGATCACCTTGTGACCGGTCGCCTCCACGGCCGCGACGATCGGCGGGAGCACGTCGCGCACGTTGCCGTTGCCCATCCGCGCCACCAGCGTCAGCCGCCCGTCGACGCGGTGCGGGTCGAGACGCTCGACGTACTCGACGGCCTGCTCCGGCGTCGTCGTGGGGCCGATCTTCACGCCGATCGGGTTCGCGATCAGCTCGGCGAGTGCGATGTGCGCGCCGTCGAGCTGACGGGTCCGCTCGCCGATCCACAGGAAATGCGCCGACAGGTCGAACAGCACCGGGTCGCCGTCGGGGTCGGCGGGGTTCTCGGCCAGGCGCAGCAGCCCGCGCTCGTAGTCGAGCACCAGCGCCTCGTGGGAGGCGAAGATGTTGGCCGACTCGAGGTTCGAGTCGCGCACCTCGCAGGCGTCCATGAAACGCAGGGCGCGATCGATCTCCGAGGCCAGCGCCTCGTAGCGGGCCCCGGCGGGCGATGTACGGACGAACTCCCGGTTCCAGTCGTGCACGCGGTGCAGATCGGCGAGGCCCGCGCCGGTCAGGGCGCGCACCAGGTTCATCGCGGCACTCGCGTTGGCGTAGGCACGCACCAGGCGCGACGGGTCGTGAGCGCGCACCACCTCGTCGGCGACGAATCCGTTGACCATGTCGCCGCGGTACGACGGCAGGCCGAGGGCATCGGTGTTCGACGACCGCGGCTTGGCGTACTGACCCGCGATGCGCGCGACCTTCACCACCGGCATGCTCGCGCCGTAGGTGAGCACCACGGCCATCTGCAGCAGCGTGCGGATGTTGCCCTTGATGTGCGGCTCGGTGTTGTCGACGAACGTCTCGGCGCAGTCGCCGCCCTGCAGCAGGAAAGCCTCACCGCGGGCCACCTGGGCCAGCTGCCCCGACAGGCGGTGCACCTCCTCGGGCATGCAGATCGGCGGCACGCTCTCGAGCACGGTGCGCATCGCGCGAGCCTTGTCCTCGGGCCAGCTCGGCTGCTGCAGCGCGGGCCGTTCGAGCGCCGCGGCGAATCGATCGGCCAGAGCGCCGGGGAGCGGGGGCAGCTCGGGCAGTTCGTCGAGCGGTACGTCTACGGTCCAGTTCACCACCGGCCCAGCTTAGTGCCCACGCCGCGCGGCCCCTCGGAGCGGTCGTGGCGCAGGTCAGGCGGTGAGCTCGGTCATGGCCTTCCAGCGGGCCAGATTGTGTCGCGCGTCGACGAGGGCGTCGTGGGCATCGGCCGGCGACGGTGGCAGCGGTGGACGCCCCAGCGCCTCCCAGTGCTGGCGGAGCTCGCGGGTGAAACGCGGGATCGGCCGCGGCAGCGCGGTCATCGACCCCCAGAGCTGGCACAGCACCACGTGGTCGTAGGCGCCGATCCACGCCCACAACTCGATGTCGTCGCCGGACGCGGTCAAGAAGTTCAGCAGATCGTCACGTATCTGTCGCCTGCTACGCCACACCTTCGACGACGGCGACGGCAAGTGTGGCAACACATGAGCCCTGACCCAGTCCCCGGCGCGCTCGGGATCGAACTCCGAGGAGACCGCGTAGAACTCACGCCCGTCCTCGGCGACGACACCGATCGAGACGAGCTCGATGGTTCGTCCGTCTTCGATGAACTCGGAGTCGTAGAAGAAGCGCATTCGGAAAAGCCTAGGCGCTTCGCCGCACACACGGTGACCGCCGTGGTCGTCGCGGCGTTCGCCGTCACCGCGCTCGTCCGGGTGGTCGGCATGCCGCTCACCCACTCGTTCGGCGACTTCGCACGCATCGACATCGACGTCTACCGACTCGGGGCGCAACTGTGGCGCAACGGCGGATCGCTGTACGCCGCGGGGTCGATGCCGTTCACCACCGACGGGATCTGGCTGCCGTTCACCTATCCCCCGTTCGCCGCCCTGTCGTTCCTGCCGTTCACCGTGGTGCCCCTCGTGGTCGCCGGCGCCGCGATCGCGCTCGTCACCGTCGTCGCGACGGTGGCCGTGTCGCGGATCGTCGTCACGCGTCTGCGGATCGGACCCGCCGCCCGCCGTGGGACGCTCGCCCTCGCGGTCGCGACGGCCGCGCTGTGGACCAACCCGTATTGGATGACGCTGGGCTTCGGACAGGTCAACGTCGTGCTGATGCTGCTCGTCGCCGTCGACCTGTTGGTGCTGCCGAAGGAGTCCCGGTGGCGCGGGACCCTGATCGGGGTGGCGGCGGCGATCAAGCTGACCCCGCTCGCGTTCGTGCTGTTCCTGATCGTGCGTCGCGAGTGGCGGGCGACAGTGCGCGCGATCGGCGTGTTCGTCGGGCTGGCCCTGCTGGGACTGGTGTGGGCGCCGGTGGATTCCGTGCGCTACTGGGGCCACACCGTGTTCCACACCGACCGCATCGGCGACCTGTCCGGCGGTATCAACCAGAGCGTCAACGGGTTCTGGATCCGGGTGCTCGGGTGGTCGGGGCCGGCCGAGCAGGTGGTGTGGGCGCTGTCGGTGGTGGCCCTGACCGCACTGGCGGTCGTGGCGGTCCGGCACTGTGATCGCCTCGGCGGCGACGTGCTCGCGGTGTCGGTGGTCGCCGTGTGGGCGGTGATGGTCTCGCCCACGTCGTGGGCGCATCACTGGGTGTGGGCGGTCCCGGCGATCATCGCGCTGTCGGTGGTCGCGGCGCGCACCGACGATCGACGGGTACGCCGCGCGTACGCAGCTCTCGCCGGGGTCGGTCTGCTGGTGATGGCGACCGGACCGTTCCAGTTCCTGCCCGCCCACGCCTCACGCTGGTCGGGGGTCGACGTCGTCGCGGGCAATGCGTACTGCCTGTGGGGACTCGCGGTCCTCGTGACGATCGTCGTCGTCGGTCAGGCGGCGGGCTCCGACCGCTCCCCCGGGATGGCCGGGGCGGCACCCTCGGGGGCGTTCTTCAGGCTGGCGGCATAGATGTCGACATACTTCTGACCACTCAGGCGCATCAGTTCGTACATGATCTCGTCGGTGACCGCGCGTTCGATGAAGCGGTTGCCGTTCATGCCCTCGTAGCGTGAGAAGTCCAGCGGCTTACCGATCTTCACGGTGATCTGGGCGCGTCGGGGGATGGTGGTCCCGGGCGGGTTGAGCTTGTCGGTGTTGATCATCGCGACCGGGATCACCGGGACGCCGGTCTCCATGGCGATACGGGCGAGACCGGTCTTGCCCTTGAACAACCGTCCGTCGGGTGAGCGCGTGCCCTCGGGATACATACCCATCAACTCACCGGATTCGAGTTTACGTCGCGCGGAGATCAACGCGTTCTCGGCGGCGTCGGCGCCGCTGCGGTCGATCGGGATCTGCCCGACGGCGGTGAAGAACCAGCGCTGGAAGCCACCTTTGATGCCGGTGCCGGTGAAGTACTCGCTCTTGGCGAGGAAGTAGATACGACGCGGGACGGCCATCGGGAGGTAGAAGCTGTCGACGACGGCGAGGTGGTTGCTGGCGAGGATCGCCGGGCCTCGCGACGGGAGGTTCTCGAGACCCTCGACACGCGGGCGGCCGACCACCTTGAGGATCGGTCCCAACAGGACGTACTTGAACAGCCAGTACCACATACCCCAGCAACTCCGATCGACCCCGTCGTGCCCCGAATCCGCAACCACTCGCAACCTGCGGACGACTCTACTCACCCATGCAGTGCGGGGACACCGTCGGCGAGATCGGATCTGGCGACGGCGGCGGCGCCGATCATCCCGGCGGCCTCACCGAGTTGGGTGCTGCGGATGCGGGCCAGTCGTCGATGACCGCTGCCGGTGACCATCGCGCCGTAGTGTTCGCGGGCCTCGTCGAGGAAGAGACTCCCCGCGGCACCGACACCGCCGGCCAGCACGATGAGGTCGGGATCGAAGATGTCGGCGATCATCGCCATGCCCTGACCGAGCCATCGGGCGAAGTCGGCGAACGCTGCCACCGCCACCGGGTCACCGTCGTGCGCGGCCGCGGCCACCCGTCGACCGGTCAGCGATCCCGGGTCCTCGGCGATCTCCCGGGCCAGGGCGCTCGTCGGGAACCTGCCGTCGGCGACGATCTCCACGACATTGTCGACGAGAGCGGTTCCGCTGCAATACCTCTCCCAGCACCCGCGCTTGCCGCACGAGCAGGGACGGCCGTCGACGACGACCTGCAGGTGCCCCAATTCGGGGGCCACGCCGTGGCTCCCGCGGTAGATCTCGCCCTCGAGGAGGAACCCGACGCCGATACCTGTGCCGATGGCCAGGACGATGGTGTTGTGGCCACCGGCTGCGGCACCGAAGCGGCGCTCGGCGATGGCCGCAGCGTTCGCATCGTGTTCGCATGACACGGGAAGTCCTGTGCGGCGCGACATCTCGGCCGCGACGGCGGTCTCACGCCAGGGCAGGTGCGGCGCGAAGCGGACCACCGAACGATCCGGGGTGAGGAACCCGGCGATCGCGAGTCCCACGGCGACGACCTCGGATCGCGATCGGAGCCGGTCGACCATGTGGTCGAGGCACTTCTCCAGTGCCCACGCGGTGGCGGGCGTCTGAGCGCGTGCGGTGTCGACGATCTGACCGCGTTCGTCGACGACGGCCGCACGGATGCTGGTGCCGCCGATGTCGATCCCGATCGTCAGATCGCCGGTCACAGCTGGGGTTCCCCGGTCTCGACCTCGACGGTGATCGGCACGAACCCGGTGGTGTGGGCCGGCCGGGTCGAGGAGGTGCGTTGGGCACGTTCGCCGACGGCTTCGGTCAGCCCCGCCGAGATGGCCTCGAGCACGGCGATGGCAGCCGCGATGAGCCGGTTCACGATGTCACCGATCTCGGCGATCATCTGATCGACGGCCTGTCGGATGGCGGGACCGAGATCGGCCGACGCCCGGTCGCCTTGAGCAACCGATCCCCCGTCGCGATCGCTGATGACGGTGGTCGCGAACTGTTCGATCCGGTCGAGCATCGCGAGGACGAGTGCACGCATCGGATCCGCGTCGGGAGGTCTCTCCCCGCGGGCCGATTCGTCCATTCCTTCTCCCTCGAGCATTCGCCGACACGTGTCGGCGGGACACGCGTCATCTCGTCGTCCGGTCGTCGTCGGTCGCTGTCCCCCGGCGACGGGTGGATGTCAGTCGACACCCTGCCCGGTCCGGGGCCACACCCGGGGATCGGGCTGGAACCGGATGTTCAGCATGCCATCCTCCCATCGGGCGTCGGTCACCGTGCATCGGCGCAGGACCGAGGGCAGCGACACGCGGTGCCGGACGCCGCTCAGCGTGACCAACAGGTCGTCGCCGCTGCGACCGAGTGCGAGCGATCGTGGATCGGGCAACGGTTGGCGCCACGAGAGCCGATAGGTCGCGGTCACCCCGGTACCGGTGAGGTGCTCGACCTCTGCCGCACGGCTGCCCACCGCCGTCCCGGGCCGGTCGGAGATCGACACATCCAGTTTGCGTAGCGCGGCCACGGTGCGCGGCGGAACCGGGAGTGACTGCACGACAACCGCATCCAGGCCGGTACGGGGCGAGACGGTGTCGGTGTCGGTCGCCGGTTCGGCGGCGGCGACACCGGGATTGATGAAGACCTCCGAGGTGACGATGCCCATGAGGTCGAGCACGGCGACGTGGCGCTGCGCCATCTCGGCGCCGTGCACACCGGTCGGGACGACCACGTGCGCGTGCACGCATGTCGGGTCGACCAGGAGTTCGACGATGTCGAGACAATCGGCCACCAGTGCGTCGACGACCGCCGCGCCACCGGTCAGTCGGGGGTTCTCGGCGGCGCCGGCCAGACGACGGTGTCGAGGCCAGAGCCGCTCCACGTAGTCGGCGACCATGGCCGGGACGCCCAGGAAGCCCGGGGCGTCCATCCCGCCCGAGCAGTCGACGACGATCCGCGACCACTGGCCGGAGACGGCCTCGTCGCGGATGCGACGCCACGCGAGGAGTTCGGCAACTCCGGGGAGTCCGGTCAGCTCCTCGGGATCGATGTCGCCCAGGCCCTCGGTGAGGGTGCCGCCGGCAAGAGAAACCGGGGCCCGCAGTCCCGACCATGCCTCACCGAGCAGTGCGAGGGTGTCGATCTCGAGCAGTGCGGCGCCCTGCGAGATCGGAACGGCAACGCCCGGAGTGGAATACACCCCGAACACACGTGACGCCTGCCGGAACCGGTCGAGGGTGATCAGCAGCGCTCGCCCGTCGGATCCGCCCCGCACCGGCCCGACTGCGGCCGCTGCGGCGATGGTCGACACACCTGCTCCCCCCGGCCCCAGCACGATGTGGACCGGCGCCACGTCGATCAGCCCTCGACTCGCTTCTTGAGTTCCTTCAACGCGACGTCGGTGATCGCCTTCTCGGCGCGCCGCTTGAGCGCCCCGATGATCGGGATCGCCAGGTCGACCATGAGTTCGTAGGTGACCTTCGTCGAGCCCGACGTCTGCTGCACGAGGCTGTACCGCCCCTGCTGCGCGGTCTGCAGGTCGCTGCTGATCAGATCCCATTCGACCGCATCGCCGGTGGGCGCCCAGACGTAGGAGAGCTCATAGGTGTCTCGGAGGACCCCGGCGTCGAGACGGAAGCGCACCTGCTTGGCACGGTGGCCGTCGCCGGGGTCGGTGATGGTCACCTCGTCGGCCGCCGACACCCATTCGGGATACCGCGCGAAATCGGCGATGACCGCCATGATCGCCTCGGCGTCGGCGTTGATGACTATGGATTGTTCGGTGCGGTCGGCCATCGACTCACCCTCTCCCCACGGCCGGTTCCCCGGCCGCTCGCCCGGCTTCGAGGCGATCCTTCACCTCGGTGGACATCGTGCGCCCGGCGACGCGACGACGGTGGTTGGCCGACGCCAACCACGCGGCGCGGCGGCGCGCGGAACCCTCAGCGACACCATCGGCGTTCTCGGCGGGTTCGGCGTGCATGAAGTAGTGCAGGACGAAACCGTCGAGCACCTCCTCGAGCCAGACCTCCATGGTGCCGTTCGCGCCGCCGGTGATCGACCACCGCATCCCCTGCTCGACGCGGTCCTCGACAACGGTGAGTTGCAGGTCGGGCCACCATCGACGCCATCGTGATCGATCGGCGAGGACGCGCGGAGCGTCGTGCGCCGACGCGGCGACGAACGTCTCGTCGGCGACCTGGATGCTGCTCACCGCACTAGCTTCACATATCGACCCCGGCGCACACACCGCAGCGTGCCGCATCGTCGCGGCCGTCCGCGACCGGGCTGTGTACCGCTGTGCATCGGTCCGTGGCCCATGGTTCTACAGCAGCTGCATGAGGCGCGCGGCCATGGAATCCCACTGCCAGTCGGACACGACGACGTCGCGGCCCGCTGCACCCATCTGCGCGGCGTGTGGCCGATCGGAGAGGATGGCGCAGATCGCCAGTCCGACGGCCGAGACATCGCGACCGTCGACCACGGTGCCGGTCACGCCCTCCTGCACGGTCTCGGGTGCGCCACCGGAGTCGCCGGCGACGACGGGCACGCCGCACGCCGAGGCCTCGAGGTAGACGATGCCGAGCCCCTCGACATCGAGACCACGCCCCCGGGTGCGGGTCGGCATGGCGAAGACGTCGGCGGCCGCGTGATAGGCCGGTACGTCCTCGGCGGCCACCGATCCGGTGAACACCACGTGTTCGGCGACGCCTGCCTCGCGGGCGCGGCGTTCGAGCGTCTCGCGATAGGGGCCGCCACCGACGATGAGGAGCCGGGTTCCGGCGACGTTGCGCCGGATGTCGGCGAGTGCCTCGATCAGGGCGTCCTGCCCCTTGCGCGGCACCAGTCGTGACAGACACAGCACCACCGGTGCGTCGCCGAGGTCGTGTCGATCCCGGATACGTTCGCGCGCAGCCGGATCGGGCGCGAAGCGCCGGCTGTCGACGCCGGGGGGAAGATGTTCGAGTGCGGCGTCGGCCCCGAAAGCGGCGGCGAAACGGTTGCGGGTGTAGCGGCTGACGTAGGTCACCACGTCGGCGTGGGTGCCGATGTGGCCGAGCACCTGGCGGGCCACGGGCAGCATCGACCACCCCACCTCGTGGCCGTGTGTGCTGGCCACGATCCGCCGGGCGCCGCCGGACCGCAGGTGCGGCGCGAGCACGGCCAACGGTGCCGCCGCGCCGAACCAGACCGTGTGGATGTCGTGCTCGGCGATCAACGCGCGGGCCCGTCGGGCGACCGCGGGTGTCGGCAGCATGAGGCTGGTGCGGTGGCGCACGACGGTGAACGGTTGCGCTGCGTCGAACGCATCGCAGCCATGCCACCGCGGCGCGTAGACGACGATGTCGCGCGCGGGCATCCGCTCGACCAGGTTCAGCAGATACGACTGGATACCGCCCGGTCGCGGCGGGAAGTCGTTGGTCACCAGAAGGGTTCGGTTCATCGGTCGATCACGGGTCACCCTCGTGCGGCGTCGCGCAGCCACTGCCGCCAGCCCGAGATGACCGCGGCGCCGGGACCACCGAGTGCCGCGGTCATGGCCTGCGCCTGCTGTGCGGGCGTGCTGGGACCACCCGAGAGCGACAGGTAGAGCTTCTTCAGGTCGGCTGCTCCGTGGGTCTGTGCCACGTAGGCCGCGAACGACCAGGCCGTCTGGTAGGCCACCGGCGCCCCTGCCCCGGACACCGTGAACGCGTCGTCGGCGGGCAACCCGGCCGGCACCGATCCGGCGGCGACCTCGGCCATGAGGTCGGGGGCGGCGTCGGAGATCGACCGGTAGGTCCCCGCTCGTCCGACGTACTCGGCGACACCTTCGGTCACCCAGGTCGCGGCGGTCGGTTTCGTCGCGGTGCGGGCCGCGACGTGGGTGAGTTCGTGTCGCAGCACCACGTCGAGTGCGGGTCCGGGCAGACCCGTGATCGCGCCGGGGGTGAACACCACCCGCTGGCCCACGGTGTACCCGTCCACCGCGTCGTCGGAGGCCGAGACGGTGGCGGCCGCGGCAGCGCTCGCATCGGCCGCCGCGCTGCGCGACAGAGCGGCGAAGGTGGTGGTCGAATCGGTCGCCACGACAACGGTGCGTCGCGGCCAGTCGGGACCCCAGAACGCGGCGACCGCGGCGACCGCTCCCGGCATCGCCGCCTGTATGCGTGCACCCAGCGCTCGACTGCCCGGGTAGTCGAGCACCACCGACTGCTTGCCGCCGGTCGCGACGCGGCGCGCGGCGACGCCGGGGAAGTCGAAGAACTGTGGCCCGGGAGCCGCGGACGTCCCCAGCAACGGTCCGGCCTGGCCGACGATCTTCCAGTCGTCGCCGTAGCGCGCGAACACGAAGGGGTCGGTGACCGTGACCGGTGGTTCGTCGACGCCGGCGATGGCGTAGCGCGCCACGGTGGGGACGACCCAGGAATCGGAGCTGCCGGCGTCGTCGAGTCGGGACTGGACGGGCTCGGGGAGGAGTTGTTCGCCCAGGCCGCCGGAGCTGGCCGGATCGATGCGGTAGTCGAGCGTCGACAGGCCCACGTCGTGGATGGCGACGCCCTCGGCGACGAGCATCTGCCGGAACGCCGGGGCGGCGGTCACGTCGACCAATGCCCCGATCGCGTTCGCGTCACCGGCCTTCTGCGCCGCACTCAGCTTGTCCAGAGTCGTTCGGACACCGTCGGTGCGCTGCTGTTCGAAGACGTTCTGCGTCGACGACGTCGGTGCCGCGCTGTCAGCACCACCGTCGCCGCAGGCGGCCAGGACCGTCAGTGCGATCGCCAGCGGGACCGCACCCCATCGGCGCGCCACCGTCAGTAGCGCCGGGCGGAGTTGTACGGGCCGGCCTGGTCGATCGGTACGACCTTGACCGGGACGCCGAACGTCGAGGCGTGCACCACGTACCCGTCGCCGACATACATGCCGACGTGGGTGGCATCGGGGTAGTAGATGATGAGGTCGCCCGGTCGCAGGTCGCCTCGCGCGACCGGCGTGCCCCCGGAGAGCTGGGATTCGCTCGATCGCGGCAACGTCTCGCCGGCCTGCTTGAACGCCCACACCATCAGTCCCGAGCAATCGAACTGGGTCGGTCCGGTGGCACCCCACACATACGGGTCGCCGATACGGGTGAGCGCGGCCTGCACCGCGATGACGGCTGCGGCGGTGCCCTTCGGGATGAGGGAGGCGTCGAAGTCGATGTTCGGTCCACGTAGCGCTGCGAGTTGCTTGCCCGTGAGCGACTCGTAGACCGCCTTGACCTGAGCGATCTGCAGCTGCAGATCACTCTGCTTGGCCTGCAGGTCGCCGCGGGTCTTGTCGACGGCGGCGAGTGCCTTGGCGGCGGAGTCGCGCGCGGCCACGGCCTCCGTGCGCGCCGCGGTCGCCGAGGCGGAGGCCTTCTTGTAGGCCCGCAGGTCGTCCGCGGTCTGGCGCGACACCATCTCGAGGCCGGACATCTGGTCGAGCAGTGACTGCGGCGAGTCGGAGACGAGCACCGCATAGAGACGGTTCACACGCGCACCGCGGTAGCCGGCACGCACCAGCGCGTCGACGCGGTCCTGCAGCTCGTCGAGTCGTGACGAGAGACCGTCGAGGGTGGCCGTGGCCTTGGCGGCCCGTGCGTCGGCTGCGGCGACGTCACGGCGTCGCTGGCCGAGTTCTTCCTCGGCGCGGTGCATGGCCTCGGCCGATTTCTCGGCCTCACGTCCGAGCGAGGTGTAGCGGGTCAGGAGTTGGTCGGGCGAACGCGGTGCGGGCTCGGCACCCGCAGGCGCCGCGAGCGTCACGGCGAGAACGACAGCGACAGCGAGCACGACAGCCATCTGGATGGCCCCGAGAGCACGGGTCATCGCGTTGTCCGTCACCACACGCATTCGTCGACTCACCACTTCCACCACACCGGTTTCCGGTTCACGACGCCCGTAGGGCAGTCGACGCAGCCGGGAGAGATTCCGTACCCACCGGCGTCCGCCGCGAACGATACGCGGTCACCGGACCCCCGCGCGGGGCGTTCGGCGACAGTCGGATCGGCCGACCGCCGGGTGTCGATCAGTAGCGACGTGCGGCGTAGAAGTCCATCGACTTCAGGCTGGCCTTCTGCACGGGGACACCCTCGGTGCTCGAGTGCACGATGGTGCCGTTGCCGATGTAGAGACCGGCGTGGGAGCCGCCGTTGAAGATGACGACGTCGCCGGGACGCAGGTCGCTCTCCGCCACGGGACGGCCGCCGCCGAGTTGTCCGTAGCTGTCACGCGGGATGGTCTTGCCGGCCTGCTTGTAGGACCAGTAGACGAGTCCGGAGCAGTCGAAGGCGCTCGGGCCCGCGGCGCCGTAGACGTACGGCGAGCCGATGCGGGTGACCGCGGCCGACGCGGCGCGCTGACCGATCGCACCGTTGCGTCCGAAGAGATCGGGCGACGATTCGGGGCCGTTCGGCTTCGGCTTGGCCTTGAACTGCGGCGGGATCTGGTTCTCGGTGATGCCGGGGATCTCGAACGTCCCGATGCCGGGGACGTTCACCGGGGCGGCCAACGCGGGCCCTGCCCCCATCGCCACGGTGCCCAGGGTGATCGACCCTGCGATCACCGCTCCTCGCGCCGTCTTGAGACCGGTGCTCGGCTGTTGCAAACGATGTTTCGCCACGAAGCGAGTTCTCCTCAATATCTTCCTCGACCGCCTACCGGGTTAGCTGTCGGATTCGGGCCGGAAGACTGGCCCTACCCCCGGTGACGTCGTGCGGACGTGCGAGATCTGATCCCGACCGGCCGTTCGATTCCCACGGGGGATTCACCCCGATCGGACTGGGTCCGAAGTGATGGTTCCCCGATTCGCCCCACAGGGCGATTGAGCGGTGACCCGGCGATCCGCGACATGTCGTCGCGGGACACCCCGCAAGGTCTCGGAAAGGTTACGAAACCGTATGTCGATCTGTCCACCGGGACACGAGTTCGGCGCGTTGCCGCGCGAAAGGTCACCCGGCGCGCAGTTCTCGCACGTCAGCGAGGTCCTGCGTCTCGTGACCACGCGTTTCGGTGACGATCGGTTCACGCCTCGCGGAGGCGCCCACCAGTCCCAGTCCGATGAACACCTCGACGGCGTCGCGGACCGCATCGACATCGACTGCGGCCGGCGTCGGCACCGAGCGCAGTCCATCGGTGCTGTTCACCGCGGTGGGCAGCCCGACGAACACCGTCATCATGCAGCCGTCGCAGGAGCGGGGACGTCCGGGGCACGTCGCGCAGTCGATCTGCATTGTGATCTCCATCTCATTCGGGTCGGGAGGGCGTTTCGGCGGAATAGCAGCGGTGCCACGGGCGTGTGGTCCGCGATCTCGCACCGGTGTCGACCGGTATGAACGGGACGCTAGACAGGCCCTCCGACAATCCCGTCGCCGCGGAGGACCCGTACCGGGTTGTCGGGGTGTCGAACTAGCGTTCGCCTCATGCGTCACCCTCATCACATGGGTCCCGTCGGATCGACGTGGTCGTGACCGCCGACAGCGGCGTCGACGACCGCGGAGTGCAGTTGGCCTTCGACGAGATCGACGACCCCGGGAACGACACCTCACTGCGCGAGACGACCTTCGTGGTGGTCGATCTCGAGACGACCGGCGGCAGCCCCGTCACCGACCGCATCACCGAGATCGGCGCGGTGAAGGTTCGCGGTGGGGAGATCCTGGGCGAGTTCGCCACCCTGATCGACCCGGGGTGCGCCATCCCCCGCCACATCGTCGCCCT
The DNA here is from genome assembly GCF_053345315.1 of Williamsia sp. M5A3_1d. Classification (NCBI taxonomy): domain Bacteria; kingdom Bacillati; phylum Actinomycetota; class Actinomycetes; order Mycobacteriales; family Nocardiaceae; genus Williamsia; species Williamsia sp. M5A3_1d. The sequence goes on along the minus strand of NZ_JBKEZX010000003.1, from coordinate 913,525 downwards.
CACCGGCATCACCGAGGCGATGGTCTACCGGGCCCCGAGGATCGACGAGGTGCTGCCCGCGTTCCTCGAATTCGCCGACGGATGTGTCCTCGTGGCGCACAACGCCCGCTTCGACACCGGCTTCCTGCGCGCCGCCGCGACCGCCCAGGGCCGGCCGTGGCGGTTCCGTCGGGTCCTCTGCACGGTCGTCCTCGCCCGGCGGGTGCTGCCGCGCGACGAGGCGCCGACGGTGAAGCTCTCCGCCCTCGCCCGACTGTTCGCCGTCGGCACCACCCCGACCCACCGCGCACTCGACGACGCGCGCGCGACCGTCGAGGTGATGCACGCCCTGTTCGAGCGGGTGGGCAACCTCGGCGTGCACACCTACCGCGAACTGGTCGAGTTCCTGCCCGGGCTGACCACCGCCCAGCGCGCGAAACGCACCATCACCGACGGCCTCCCCGCGCGCCCCGGGGTCTATCTCTTCCGCGGCCCGTCCGGTGAGGTCCTCTACGTCGGTACCGCCACCGATCTGCGCCGCCGGACCCGGCAGTACTTCACCGGTTCGGAGACACGGCCGCGGATGCGCGAGATGATCTCGCTGGCCGTTCGCGTCGACCACGTCGAATGTGCGCACCGTCTCGAGGCCGGGGTCCGCGAACTGCGACTGCTCGCCGCGCACACGCCCGCCTACAACCGGCGCTCGAAGACCCCGCACGCCGGGTGGTGGGTGGTGCTCACCGACGAGGCGTTCCCCCGTTTCACCATCAGCCGTCGTCCCGGCGAGGTCGCGGTGGGTCCCGTGCGGGTGCGCTCCGACGCGGCTGCCCTCGCAGAGCTCGTGGCCGACGTGTGCGGGTTGCGGACATGCACCCGCCGGATCGGCGCATCGGGTCGGCACACGTGTGGCCTCACCGACACCGGGCGACGACCGGTCGGCGGCTGTCGTGGCGCCGGGGCCGAGCCGGTGGGCGCCGACGACTACGCGCCGGCCGCCGCCCGCGCCCGCGCGGTGCTGCTCGGCGAGGACGACTCGCCCCTGGAGGCGGTTCTCGACCGTCTCGAGGTCCTGGCCGCCGCGGAGATGTTCGAGACCGCAGCCCGTCTGCGTGATCAGCTCTCCACGACGCTGGCGGCGCTGGAGCGCTGCCAGCGGCTGGCGTCGCTGTGCGCGATCACCGAGCTGGTCGCCGCGCGGTCCGACGGTGCGGGCGGATGGGAGCTCGCGGTGGTCCGACACGGCCGACTCGCCGCGGCGGGCGTCGCCGTCCGCGGCGCCCCACCGGTCGCGATCGCCGAGGCGCTGGCGGCATCGGCAGAGACGGTGCTGCCCGGTCCGGGACCGCTGCGCGGGGCGTCGGCCGAGGAGGCGGCGTTGGTGCACGCGTGGCTCGTGACACCGGGCACCCGGATCGTCTGCAGCACCGACGGTTTCGTCATGCCGGTACGGTCGACGGCCCGGTGGTCGCACTGGCGCGACCGGGCGGGTGTCGCACGGTCACGGTCGCGGGAACTCCTCGGCTTGGCGGGCTGATCGTGCTCTCACGGCCGATCGACACCCGTGGCGCCATAGACTCGGACAGATGATCACGGCCATCGTTCTCATCTCTGCCGACGTCCACGCCATCGACGAGACCGCGCAGGCCGTGGCCGACGTCGAGGGCGTCCGTGAGGTCTACTCCTGCGCCGGCGACGTCGACCTCATCGCGACGGTCGCGGTCCGCGACCACGAGCAGATCGCGGCGGTCGTCACCGGAACCATCAACAAACTCCCCGGGGTCCGCCACACCGCGACGCACATCGCCTTCAAGACCTTCTCCAGTTCCGACGTCGATGCCGGGTTCTCGATCGGCGAATGACGCGCTAGGTGAACGCCGCCCACCGGGTCAGGAGGTCGGCCGCAGCGCCGGTGTCGATCGCGTCGGCCGCGCGCGTCATCGCGGCGTCGATGCGGTCGTAAAGGTCGGCGCCGAGCAGTACGGAATCGTCGGTGTCGGACAGATCGTTTCCGGCGAGCGCATCGGTGCCCAGATCATGGGCGACGATCGCCCCCGCTGCATTGAGCAGAACCGCGTCGCGCACCGGACCGGGCACCCCGGCGAGTAGATCGCGGGCCACCCCCGCGTTGTGTTCGGCATCGCCGCCGCGGAGGTCGGCCGGGTCGCAGCGCGCCACCCCGATACGGGTCGGGTCGAACGTCGATTCCTGCACCGAACCGCGCGACGCCAGCCACACCGTGGAGGTGGTGGTCGTGGTCAACTCGTCGAGACCGTCGTCACCGCGCACCACGAGGACGGAATTGCCCCGGCGGGCGAAGGCCTCGGCGACCACGGGCGCCAGATCGGCGAACGCACACCCCACCAGACCACTGGAGGGCTGCGCGGGGTTGGTCAGCGGACCCAACACGTTGAACACCGTCGGGATGCCGATCTCCTTGCGCGGCGCCGAGGCGAAGCGCAGCGCCGGATGGAACACCGGAGCGAAGCAGAACCCGATCCCCAACGCGGCCACGCTGCGGGCGACGTCGGCGGCACGCAGGGTGATGTCGACTCCGAGGCTCTCCAGCACGTCGGCCCCGCCGCTCCGCGACGACGCCGAACGGTTGCCGTGCTTGACCACCACGACACCCGCCGCCGCGACCACGATCGACGCCATCGTCGAGATGTTCACCGTGTTCGACCGATCGCCGCCGGTACCGACGATGTCGACCGCAGGCGCGTCCACCGCGACCCGCACCGAGTGCGCGAGCATCTCCGCGGCTAGTGCGTTGAGCTCCTCGGCGACGGGACCCTTGATCTTCAACGCCACACCGAACGCGGCGATCTGAGCGGCGGTCGCGTTGTCGGACATGATCTCGTTCATCGCCCACCGCGCTCGGTCGGCCGACAGGTCGAGCCCGTCTGCCAGTGCACCCAGGACCGACGGCCAGGTCGCCGTCGCGGACTCCACGACACCGGTCTGCGCAGCCTTCATGCCGTCACCACGGGGATCCATGACGGTGAGCGTATTCGCCCCACCGACCGACCGATGCGCACCGGTTGGCCGAGGGAGATCAGGACACCGGTCGCTGCAACACCTGCCACCCGAGCACCGTCCCGTCGTGGCGGGCACCGAGGCCGGCCATGCGGGAGCGCTCCTGCGAACAGTGCAGCGCGTCGACGAGCTGCGTGCGTGCCAGGGCGACCCGCGCCCTACCCGGGCCCGGCTCGGTGTCGGGACCGCCGATGCCGTCGGCGGCGACGACCTCGTACCCGTCCTGCGCGGCGGTGGCCGCCACGGCGTCGATCTGATCGGACGGGACGATCAACAGGTGCCGCAGCACGGCCTGGTCGGGCTCGCGCCACGCCGAGTCCGCGAGCACCGACGAGGCCGCGGCGGTGTCGTCGAAACACTCGGCCACGACGACGAGATCGGAATCACCCGGCACCGGTTCCGACGCCGCCGCCGAACCACCCCGCAGGCGTCCGAACAGGCGTTGCAGACCCCCGGTCGCAACCGGGTGTCCGTTCAGGTCACGGGCCATGAGCAGCACTCCTCCATCATTTGCGACATTTTGTCCCACCCAGCTGGTGTTCGGTTACTACGAGGCGTCATACTTCGTATGTGACTAGCGCTGCAGGTACCTCGGGCACAGCCATCACCTCGAGGGTGCACTCACTGAACCGTCCCAACATGGTCAGTGTCGGCACCATCGTCTGGCTGTCCAGTGAGCTCATGTTCTTCGCGGGATTGTTCGCGATGTACTTCGTCGCCAGGGCGAATTCGGGTGGCAACTGGCCGCCGGAACCGACGGAGCTCAATCTCTTCCTGGCCATCCCGGTCACGGCGGTGCTCATCCTCTCGTCGGTGACCTGCCAGATGGGCGTGTTCGCCGCCGAGCGCGGCGACGTCTTCGGCCTCCGCCGCTGGTACATCCTCACCTTCATCATGGGCGCGTTCTTCGTCGGCGGTCAGGGCTACGAGTACTACCACCTGGTGCACGAGGGCACGACGCTGTCGTCGAGCGCCTACGGGTCGGTGTTCTACATGGCCACCGGTTTCCACGGTCTGCACGTCATCGGCGGACTGGTCGCGTTCATCTTCCTGCTGATCCGCACCAAGCTCAGCAAGTTCACCCCCGCGCAGGCCACCGCCGCGATCGTCGTCTCGTACTACTGGCACTTCGTCGACATCGTGTGGATCGGCCTCTTCGCGACCATCTACTTCATCCGGTGATCCGACGCCGCCCAGTCTCGGCCGACGATCGCACGCTCGCAGCCCGCAACCACCAGAGAGAGCAGAGATGAGTTCTTCTCCCCCGCCCAGCACGGCCGACGATTCGGTCGACGGGGTCGGCGCCGTCAGTCCCGGCACCCAGCGCACCGATGCCCGACGCGCCAAGTCGCGTCGCAAGCTCCGTCGTCGCGCGACCGGCGCCCTCCTCCTGCTCGCGGGCCTCATGGTCGCTGGCGGACTCGCCACGGCGATCACCCCGACTCCGCAGGTCGCCACCGCCGATGCGCAGACAAACGCCGCCCTGATCCAGGACGGCAAGAAGCTCTACGAGACCTCGTGCATCACCTGCCACGGTCGCAACCTCGACGGTGTCCAGGACCGCGGGCCCTCACTCGTCGGTGTCGGTGACGCGTCGGTCTACTTCCAGGTGTCCTCGGGCCGCATGCCCGCGGTGCGCGGTGAGGCCCAGGCCGCCCGGAAGCCGGCCAAGTTCACCGAGGCTCAGGTCGACCAGCTCGGCGCCTACGTGCAGTCGGTCGGCGGCGGCCCCTCGGTCGTCTACGAGCACAACGCCGACGGCACCGTGAAGGTGGAGAACGGCTACCCCGTCAAGGCCATGGGTGAGTTGCGCGGCAACAACGTCGGACGCGGTAGCGAGCTCTTCCGTCTCAACTGCGCGTCGTGCCACAACTTCACCGGTCGCGGCGGAGCCCTGTCCTCGGGCAAGTACGCACCCACCCTCGACCCGGCGAACGAGCAGCAGATCTACACCGCGATGCTCACCGGCCCGCAGAACATGCCGAAGTTCTCCGATCGTCAGCTCACCGAGGACGAGAAGAAGGACATCATCGGTTACGTGAAGTACGCCAGCGAGACGAACCCACAGGGCGGCTACGCTCTCGGCGGCTTCGGACCGGTGTCGGAGGGAATGGCGATGTGGGTCGTCGGCGTCATCGCCGTCGTCGCATCGGCGATGTGGATTGGATCGCGTTCATGAGCGACGAGCAGAAGCCGAAGGATCCCGACGAGGAGATGACCCCGCAGAACGCGGAGGGCACCGATCACCCGCCGACCTTCACCCGTGACGAGCTCGACAAGATGAGCAACGACGAGCTGGTGAAGCTCGGCACCAACCTCGACGGCGTGGAGATCATCCACCGTCGTGAGCGGTTCCCGGTCCCCGGGACGAAGGCCGAGAAGCGCGCCGAGCGTTCGGTCGCGATCTGGTTCGCCCTCGCCGGCATCCTCGCCGTCGCCTGCTTCGTGATCTTCCTGTTCAACGAATGGCACTTCGTGTTGCCGGGCGGCAAGAACTACTTCCTGTACACGCTCAACACACCGTTGCTGGGCATCACGTTCGGTGGCTCGATCCTCGCGATCGGCGTCGGCCTCGTGCAGTACACGAAGAAGTTCATCCCCGAGGAGATCTCGGTGCAGGACCGCCACGACGGCGGCTCCAACGACGTCGACAAGGCGACCACCGTCGCGCTGTTGTCGAACGCGGGCAGCACCTCGACGATCGGCCGCCGCAAGCTCATCATCGGCTCGGCCGCATTCGGTGTCGGTGCGTTCGCGCTGACCGGTGTCGTCGCGCTGCTCGGCGGCATCGTGAAGAACCCGTGGGCCAAGGGCAAGGACTCCGACCTCTGGCACACCGGCTGGTCGCCGATCTACAACGACCCGAAGTCCCCGAACGAGACGGTGTTCATGCGCCGCGACACCGGCGACCCGAACCAGGTCGTCCTCGTCCGTCCGGAGGACCTCGACGCCGGCGCCATGGAGACCGTCTTCCCGTGGCGTGTCTCCGACGGTTTCGGTGAGACCGAAGAGTCACGTGAGAAGTTGCACAAGGGCCTCAAACTGGTCCGGAACCCGGTCATGTTGATCCGCCTGCGCCCCACCGACACCGCCAAGGTGATCAAGCGCAAGGAGCAGGAGAGCTTCAACTACGGGGACTATTTCGCCTACACAAAGGTGTGTTCGCACCTCGGGTGCCCCACATCGCTCTACGAGCAGCAGACCAACCGCATCCTGTGCCCGTGCCACCAGAGCCAGTTCAATGCGTTGGAGTTCGGCAAACCGATCTTCGGACCCGCTGCGCGGGCACTGGCGCAGCTCCCGATAACGGTGAACAATCAGGGGTACATGGTTGCAGCAGGCGACTACATCGAGCCCGTCGGACCCGCCTTTTGGGAGCGGGGCCAGGGGAAGGACAAGCCATGAGCGTCATAGCTGATCGCGCGGCCACACAAGCCAACGAGGTCGACTCGCGTTACCACCTCGCCGCAGGTGTGCGACGACAGATCAACAAGGTGTTCCCGACGCACTGGTCGTTCCTCCTCGGAGAGATCGCCCTGTACAGCTTCGTGATCCTGCTGATCTCGGGTGTCTACCTCACCCTGTTCTTCGACCCGTCGATGGCCGAGGTGACCTACCAGGGTTCCTATCAGCCCCTCAACGGCGTGGAGATGAGCAAGGCGTACGCCACCGCGCTCGACATCTCCTTCGATGTCCGCGGCGGTTTGTTCGTCCGCCAGATCCACCACTGGGCAGCACTGCTGTTCGCGGCGGCGATCATCGTCCACATGGCGCGCATCTTCTTCACCGGCGCGTTCCGTCGTCCGCGTGAGGCGAACTGGGTCATCGGCTGCTTCCTGCTGCTGCTGGCCATGTTCGAGGGCTTCTTCGGCTACTCGCTCCCCGACGACCTGCTCTCGGGCACCGGCGTCCGCGCCGCGATGTCGGGCATCGTGATGGGCATCCCGGTCGTGGGTACATGGATCCACTGGGCGCTGTTCGGCGGCGACTTCCCCGGCGAGATCATCATCCCGCGGCTCTACATCCTGCATGTGCTGCTGTTCCCGGGCATCATCCTGGCGTTGATCGGCGCGCACCTGGCGCTGGTCTGGTACCAGAAGCACACGCAGTTCCCCGGCCCCGGCCGCACCGAGAAGAACGTCGTGGGTGTGCGCATCCTCCCGGTCTTCGCGGTCAAGTCGGGCGCGTTCTTCGCCGTCACCTTCGGCATCCTCGCGATCATGGCGGGCGTGTTCCAGATCAACCCGATCTGGGTGCTCGGTCCGTACAACCCCGCACACGTCTCGGCAGGCTCGCAGCCCGACATCTACATGATGTGGACCGACGGCATGGCCCGACTGATGCCGGCGTGGGAGATCTACTTCGGCAACACCTACACGATCCCGGCGATCTTCTGGGTCGTGGCGATCATCGGTGTCGTGATCACCGTGATGGTGGCCTACCCGTGGATCGAGAAGCGCCTGACAGGCGACGACGCGCACCACAACCTGCTGCAGCGTCCGCGTGACGTCCCGGTGCGTACGGCGATCGGCGCCATGGCGTTGGCGTTCTACGTGGTCCTGACGCTGTCGTGCATGAACGACATCATCGCGCTGAAGTTCCACATCTCGCTGAACGCGACCACGTGGATGGGGCGTATCGGCCTGATCGTCGTGCCGCCGCTGGCGTACTTCATCGCCTACCGCTGGGCACTCGCACTGCAGCGCAGTGACCGCGCGGTCCTCGAGCACGGCATCGAGACCGGCATCATCAAGCGGATGCCGCAGGGCGAGTACATCGAGGTGCACCAGCCCCTCGGCCCGGTCGACAGCCACGGACACCCGATCCCGCTCCCCTACGAGGGTGCGGCTCTGCCCAAGCGGATGAACAAGCTCGGGTCCGCCGGTGCGCCCGGTACGGGTTCGCTGATGGTGGCCGACCCGATCGAGGAGCAGAAGCGCAACGCCGAGATCGAGCACGAAGCGCATCGGCAGGAACACGAGGCACTCGCCAAGCTCCAGTCGCGTGGCGGGAACATGCTCGAGAAGTAGGGGTCCACTCCCCCACCACGCGCGCCACGACGGCCGGTGAATCCCCCAGGGGATCACCGGCCGTCGTCGTTTCGACCTACCCCGTCGATCGGGCACGTATCTACGTCGAGTGGGCAGCTGCATTCATCGACCGGGCCTGTATCTACGTCGAGTGGGCAGTTGCTTCATCGACCGGGCAGTTCGTTCGCGTCGACCGGGCTCACGCCCACGGGGTCGAGGACCGACGTGTGCCGGGGCGGCGACGGGCAGATCGAGGGGTCACCAGGGGTCGCCGCGGCGGCGGTCGGCCACCAGCACGGCGTCGAGATCAATCGTGCCTGCCTCGATCGGCGACCCGAACACGAGCACGCTGTGCTGGTCGTCGGGTGTGTCCACGACGCCATCGGCACCGACGGCACGCAGAGGACCTCTCCACGGAACCCAACCGCGTGCTCGGTAGAGCCGCATACCCGCCTCAGTGGCCGCGAGAGCGCCGTGATCGTAGGCGGCGTCCACGATGTCCTCCACCGCCGCCATGAGGCGAGCGCCGACTCCCTGGCGCTGCACCGCGGTCGACACCGCCACCGCCTCCACGTAGCCGACTCGCCACACCTGATCCCCTGCGATGAGCTGCCTCTGCACCACGGCTGCGTGCCCGAGGACATCACCCGAGCGCCCTCGCGCGATCACGTGCATTCCGCCGAGCGCATGATCCCAGTCGTCGTCGTCGAAGTCGCCGTCGAAGGCGTCGATCATGAGTGCGCGGATCGCGGAGAGGTCGGCAGCGGAGAGGTCGCAGGTGTGGGCAAGACGAAGGGCAGGCGCCGCGGCGCCTGCCCTGTCGGTGTTGCGTTCGTGCGGTTCAGCCGGCACGAGGTGAGACGACGATCAGTGCTTCTCGGCGCCCACGTGGTACTCGAAGACCAAGCCGCCGACGGCCATGATGATCGCGACGACCGCGGTGGCGGCCAGCCAGAAGTTCACCGTGGCCATGGCGACGGCCAGCAGGGCCGCACCGAGGGCGATCGCGATGGGCCACCAGCTACCGGGGCTGAAGAAGCCCAGTTCGCCGGTGCCGTCCTCGATCTCGGCCTCTTCGTAGTCCTCGGGCCGGATGTCGACACGACGGGCCACGAACCGGAAGTACGTGCCGATGATGAGCGTCAGTCCGCCGGTCATCACCATGCCGGTGATGCCCACCCACTCGACGTTCTTGCTCGAGAAGCCGGTGCACACGCCGTAGAGGATCGCTGCGCCGAAGAAGAAGATCGTCAGGATCTCGAAGAGTCGAGCCTCGATTTTCACTGCTGAGCTCCTACCGTGCAGCCGGGGATCGATGTGTTGTTCGCATCGCCGTTCGTCTGCGGCGTCGTCGTCCCGTCAGTGCTGCGACGGGTGTCGAACGGGTGCGTGGTGATCGAGACCGGGGTCTCACAGATGTTCTGCAGGGCCTGGGCGTTGGTCGCCGTGGGGTTCGCCGCGCGGTAGGAGATGTAGGTGTCGAACTTCTCCTTGCTGACCGCACGCACCTCGAAGTTCATCATCGAGTGGTACGTGCCGCACATCTCCGCACAACGGCCGACGAACGCTCCCGGACGGTCGATGGAGCTGACCTGCCAGCGGTTGTCGGTGTGGTTCTGCTTCGGGAACGGCATGACGTCACGCTTGAACAGGAACTCGGGAACCCAGAACGAGTGGATGACATCGGCCGAGGCCTGCTCGAACTCGATGCGCTCGCCGACCGGGAGCACCAGGACCGGAATCTCGTCGGACGTGCCGACGGTCTCGATGCGGTCGAACTTGAGGTAGTTGCGGATGTCGTCATCGCGACCGTTGGCGGGCAGCGGGACCTCTTCGCCCTCCTTGTTCTCGCGGGGAAGCTGCTCCTCGTACGGGCTGCCGTTGCGCAGGAATCCCTCGTACTTCTGCCCGTTGCCCATCTCGACCGTGCGGTAGCCGAACTTCCAGTTCCACTGGAAGGCGGTGATGTCCACGACGACCTTGGGATCGGACTTCTTCGCCTCGACGCTGTTCTGCACGATGATCGTGAAGTAGAAGAGCACGGCGATGATCACGAACGGGATCGCGGTGTAGGTCAGCTCCAGCGGCACGTTGTAGGCCGTCTGACGCGGGAACTCCTCGTCGGCGCTGAGTTTGCCGGTGCCCTTGCGGCGGTGGAACGAGATCGTCCAGAAGGTGAGCGCCCACACGATGATGCCCATCACGAGGGCCGCGATCACCGACCACGTCCACAGGTGCCGCATGTCCTCGGCCTCCGGCGTGACGCCTTCGGGCCACCCGAAACGCATCGCCTCCGAGGCGCTGCATCCCGACATCAGCAGTGCGCCCACTCCCAGCAGGAGCAACGCATAGACCCTCTTCGCCCTACGGCGACCGTCACCGATCGCCGTCAGCCGTGGTCGTCCACCGTGTGTCACTGTCACGCCTTCCCGCATGTGGAACACCATCTCGCGGATGTCCTGCGCCGGTCCGCGATGAGCGTCCGCGGCGTGATGCATCCAGTACTACGCAGCGTAGACCAAGTCTCGCCGTCTTTCGTGATCGGGTTTGGTGGCACGGGACACGCCCCGCGAGTGCGGCATACTCGACGGCGTCCGAGCGGTCGTCGTCCATTCGCCTCCGGCCCCTCGAGGTGCCGGATCCCCTGGTCCGACGGCACCGATTCCCGACCTCGATCGGAGTGTTCTCACGTGTGTGGCCTGGTGGGCTTGCTGACCAGCGACGGCTCCGGCCGGCGCCTACGCGAAGGGTTCCCCACGGCGCTGCACTGCATGCGACACCGGGGTCCCGACGAGCCGGGCGGCACGTGGAGCGACGACGATCTCGTCCTCGGGTTCAACCGACTCGCTTTCATCGACATCGAGCACTCACACCAACCGCTGCGGTGGGGGCCGCCGGAATCGCCGGATCGCTACGCGTTGACCTTCAACGGCGAGGTCTACAACTATCTGGAACTCCGGGCGCAGCTGGCCGCAGACGAGGGCGCGGTCTTCCACACCGAGGGTGACGGCGAGGCCGTCGTCGCGGCATTCCACTACTGGGGTCCGGGCGCGGTCGCCCGACTCCGCGGCATGTTCGCGTTCGCGATCTGGGACACCGAGACCCGCACGCTGTTCCTGGCGCGCGACCCGTTCGGCATCAAGCCGTTGTTCATGGCGACCGGGCCGGGCGGCACCGCCTTCGGCAGCGAGAAGAAGAGCATCCTCGCGCTCCTGGACAGCGTCGGCGGCGGCCGAGACCTCGACCCACGAGCGATCGAGCACTACACCGTCCTGCAGTACGTCCCCGAGCCCGAGACCCTGCACCGTGACATCACCCGCCTCGAGTCCGGATGCCACGCGACGCTGACGCCGGGGTCGGCGCCGCGGATCCAGCGCTACTTCACCCCGCAGTTCGACACCCGCCCGTTCACCTCCGGCGGGGAGCAGCGTCGCTACGACGAGATCGCCGAGGTGCTCTCGGACTCCGTCGCCAAGCACATGCGGGCCGACGTCACCGTCGGCTCGTTCCTCTCCGGTGGCATCGACTCCACCGCGATCGCCGCGCTGGCGATCCGGCACAACCCCGACCTCATCACGTTCACCACCGGGTTCGAGCGCGAGGGATACTCCGAGGTCGACGTGGCCGCGGAATCGGCGGCGGCGATCGGCGCGCGCCACATCGTGAAGGTGGTCGGACCGGCGGAGTTCGCCTCGGCGATCCCCGAGATCGTCTGGTACCTCGACGATCCCGTCGCCGACCCGGCCTTGGTGCCCTTGTACTTCGTCGCCCAGGAGGCCCGCAAACACGTCAAGGTGGTGCTGTCCGGCGAGGGCGCCGACGAACTGTTCGGCGGCTACACGATCTACCGGGAACCCCTGTCGCTCAAGCCGTTCGACCGCCTGCCCCGCGGGGTGCGATCGGCGGCGGGACGACTGTCGGAGCGCATCCCCGAGGGCACCCGCGGCAAGAGCCTGCTCCACCGCGGGTCGATGACCCTCGAGGAGCGCTACTACGGCAACGCCCGCTCGTTCGACGACGCGCGCCTGCGCGCGGTGCTCCGCGGGTACCGGCCCGAGTGGACCCACACCGACGTCACCGCCGACCTCTACGCGACGACCCGTGGCTGGGACCCGGTGGCGCGTATGCAGCACATCGACCTGTTCACCTGGCTGCGGGGCGACATCCTCGTCAAGGCCGACAAGATGACGATGGCGAACTCGCTGGAGCTGCGTGTGCCGTTCCTCGATCCGGAGGTCTTCGAGGTCGCCCAACGGCTGCCGACCGACCAGAAGCTGGCCCACGGAACCACGAAATACGCCCTGCGTCGTGCGCTGGAGCAGATCGTGCCCGCGCACGTGCTGCACCGCAAGAAGCTGGGTTTCCCGGTCCCGCTGCGGCATTGGCTCGCCGGAACCGAACTGCACGACTGGGCCCGCGAGACGATCGCGCACTCGCAGACCGATCAGATCTTCGACAAGGCCGCGGTGCTGGCCATGCTCGACGAGCATCGCGCGGGAACGGTCGACAACAGCCGGCGGTTGTGGACGGTCCTGGTGTTCATGGTCTGGCACGGCATCTTCGTCGAGGGGTCGATCACCCCGACCATCGCCGACCGCGAGTACCCGGTCACCATCTGACGCTGTCCCACCGACGGACAACGGGCCCGGCGATCACTCGCCGGGCCCGTTGTCGGTGCTTCTGTGCGCGTGTCAGCTGACGACGGCGCCGATCTCGGTGGCGGCGTCCTCGCCGTAGGCATCGGAGATCCGCGCGAGCGCCGAGTCCCGGTCCCAGGTCCAGTCCTGCGGGGCGACGGTCTCGAGGACCAGCACGGCGACGAGCGAGCCGAGCTGCGCCGACCGCTCGAAGCTGAGTCCCGCGGCGTTGCCGACGAGGAAGCCGGCGCGGAAGCCGTCGCCGACACCGGTGGGGTCGACCTTCTTCGTCTCGGGGACGACCGCGATGTGGGTGCGGGTGCCGTCTCGTTCGACGATCTCCGCGCCGTCCTTGCCGAGGGTGGTGATGCGGGTCTGCACCTGCTCGGCTACCTGCTCAGGCGTCAGGTCGGCCTTCTTCTGCAGCAGGCCCCACTCGTACTCGTTGGTGAACAGGTAGGTCGCGCCGGCGATGAGCTTGCGGATCTGCTCACCGTCGAGCAGGGCGAGCTGCTGCGACGGGTCGGCGGCGAACGGGATCTCCAGGTCGCGGCAGGCCTGACTGTGGCGGACCATGGCCTCGGGATCGTCGGCACCGATCAGGACGAGTTCGGGCTTGCCGACCTCGTCGGACAGGTCCGACAACGAGATCTGCCGGGCCTCGGCCATGGCACCGACATAGAAGCTGGCCAGCTGCGCCATGTCGTCATCGGTGGTGCACATGAAGCGCGCCGTGTGGGCGTTGCGTGACACCCGGACACCGCTGCAGTCGACGCCCTTGCCCTCGAGCCACGACCGGTACTCGTCGAAGTCGCTCCCGACCGCACCCACGAGCAGCGGGGAGGCACCGAGGACACCCATGCCGTAGGAGATGTTGCCGGCCACACCGCCGCGGCGGATGACCAGTTCCTCGACCAGGAAGCTCAGTGAGATGTGATGCAGGTGTTCGGCGAGGAGCTGCTCGGAGAACTTTCCCTTGAACCGCATCAGGTGATCGGTCGCGATCGACCCGCAAATGGCGATGGCCACGGCAGTCAAACCCTTTCGTCTGCGTTTATCGGCACACCCCCGAGCACGCACGACGCCCCCGGGGTTCGTGGCCGAACCCGGGGACAACGCTACAGCGCGCGCCACACACAGCTGTGGCCCGCACCGGAGTCGGTGCGGGCCACAGTCGTGAGCCGGTCGTGGTGGCGGTGATCACACCGCCGTCGCCTCAGTTGAACGAGTCGCCGCAGGCGCAGCTGCCGGTCGCGTTCGGGTTGTCGATGGTGAAGCCCTGCTTCTCGATGGTGTCGACGAAGTCGATGGACGCGCCCTGGACGTACGGCGAGCTCATACGGTCGACGGCCAGCTTGACGCCGCCGAAGTCGGAGATCTCGTCGCCATCGAGGCTGCGATCGTCGAAGAACAGCTGGTAACGCAGGCCCGCACATCCGCCGGGCTGGACGGCGATGCGCAGGGACAGGTCGTCGCGACCCTCCTGGTCGAGCAGTGCCTTGGCCTTGCTCGCGGCGGCGTCGGTCAGCCGGACGCCGGTGGTGATGGCGGTGTCGGCGGTGGCCTGGTTGTCGACAGTCATAGCGGTCTCCTCGGGTGTGCAGACAGTGTACGAACGCACGTTGTCGTCGGATCGGTGCTGATGGCGGCTGGTTCGCCGCCGCGCACCGATGGTCGCGCAGGTGTCGCTGTACTCCTCGACGTCAACGGTACCCCTGCCACCGCTATTCCGACGGTCCGCCGGGGGCGGTGCGGGGTGTCGTCCATCTGCTCGCGATGTCGGCGACGAGTCGTTCGAGCAGCGGTCCCGCCTCGCTCATCGCGTGTTCGGTCGAGTCGGCGATGTCGGTGATCGCGTGCGCCGCGGCGATCCCCGCATCGGCGATCGCCGACCGTGCCAACGTGACCTGTCCGGCCACCACGATCACCGGCACCCCGTGCTCCCTCGCGGCGGTCGCCACCGCCGCGACGACCTTGCCGCGCAGTGTCTGGGTGTCGAACCTGCCCTCACCGGTGATGAGTACGTCGGTGTCGGCGATCAGGTCTGCGAAGCCGATCACCTCGGCGATGACCGCTGCCCCCGACACGCGACGGCCGCCGAGGGCCAGCATGGCCGCGCCCAACCCACCGGCCGCCCCGGCGCCCGCCTCGTCGGACACCGCGCGCCCGGCGAATGCGGTCAGATCGTCGCTCACCGTCACCATCCGGGTCTCGAGGCGGGCGACGGTGTCCGGGTCGGCACCCTTCTGGGGTCCGAAGACGTGTGACGCGCCCGATTCCCCGAGAAGCGGGTTCTCCACGTCGGACGCGACGATCAGGTCGAGAGGGGCGACGAGGTCCGCGGCGGCCGCGAGGTCGGTGGCGGTCGACCCGGCCGCGGTGGCCAGCGCCTCGAGCATCCCGACGCCGCCATCGGTGGTGGAACTGCCACCGAGCCCGATCACGACGGTCGTCGCACTCCTGGCCAGTGCGGCGAGGACGAGTTCCCCGACCCCGTGGGTCGTGGCCGCCCACGCGGTGTCGGGGGTCGGGCGCCCCACCTGATGCAGCCCACAGGCCTGGGCGCACTCGATGTAGGCCGTGCGCTGCCCGTCGAGGTCGTGGAGCAGCCACCGGGCGTCGACCGGATCCCCGAGCGGACCGCGCACCGTGGTGGTGATCACCTCACCGAACCGGGCGGCGAGCACGTCGACGAAGCCCGGACCGCCATCGGACAGCGGCGCGCGGACCACGTCGTCGTCTGGCCGACCGAGCACCCAACCGGCGGCGATCGCGTCGGCGGCGGCGACCGCCGTGAGGGTGTCGCCGAACGAATCCGGAGAGATCAGGGCCCGCATGGCCGAAGTATAGGAACGCCGCATCCGCTCGGCAGTCCGAGCGGACACGCCCCGGTCGCGGACGGTCAGTTCTCACCGGATGGCGGCGCCGGCGCCGCGATCAAATATCCTGACGGGGTGAAGCTGCCCTGGAGCAAGGAAGACGCCGGCAACGGCGACGGACGCGAGACCGACGGCACCGGAAGCGGGGCCGACGGCAACGGGGCGGACCGTGCGACCACCGCGACGAAATCCGCCACGACGCCCAAGCGGACCGCGGGCAAGGGGCGCCCGACGCCGAGCCGACGTGAGGCTGAAGGTCGGCGCCGCGGGCCTGTCGCCCCGGCCCCGTTGACGCGCGCCGAGGCGCGCGCCCGCAAGAAGGCGGTCGGTGGTCAGAAGCTGAGCCGCGCGGAGAAGAAGGCGCAATCGGACACCCGGCGCACCGCTCGCGCCGAGCAGCGTCAGCGGATGATGGACGGCGACGAGAAGTACCTCATGCCGCGCGACAAGGGCCCGGTCCGCAAGTACGCACGCGACGTCGTCGACTCACGTCGTAACTTCGCGGGACTGTTCATGCCGTTCGCGATCCTGCTCATCGTCGTCATGTTCCTGCCCGCCATCGCGGTGTACGCGACGCTGATCATGCTGATCTTCGCGTTGTTCCTCGCCGTCGACGGCGTCATCCTCGGCCGCATCGTCAACAACCGCGTGCGCGAACGGTTCCCGGACACCCCCGACGGCGGCTTCAAGCTCGGGTGGTACTCGTTCAGCCGGTCGATGCAGATGCGGTTCATGCGTGCGCCCCGTCCCCAGGTCAAGCCCGGCGACGCGGTCTGACGTCGGTGCGCACGTTGGTTCTGGGCGGTATCCGCTCGGGTAAGTCGGCGTACGCCGAACAGATCATCTCCACCGACGCAGACGCCGTCCGCTACCTCGCCACCGCGGCCACCCCCGCGACCGGCGATCCGGACTGGGCGGCGCGCATCGACGCCCATCGGGATCGCCGTCCGTCGACATGGACGACCGTGGAATCCGCCGACGTCGCCGGTGCACTGCGCTCGGACCCGGCGACGCCCACCCTCGTCGACGATCTCGGCAGTTGGGTCACGACCTATCTCGACGAGATCGGCGGATGGGACGACCCGTCGGTCGACCTGTCCGATCGCACCTCCGAACTGTGTTCCGCACTCGCCACGACCACCGGCGACGTCGTGCTGGTCAGTCCCGAGGTCGGGCTGTCGCTGGTGGCACCGACACCGGCCGGACGCCGTTTCCAGGACGAACTGGGTGCGGTCAACGCGGCTGTCGCGGCGGTGTGCGACCGCGTGGTCCTGCTGGTCGCCGGACGGGTCATCGAACTCGACGATCCCGAGACCGTGTCGGTCGTCGCCGACGCACCGGCACGCGAGATGCCGGTCCGGTCCGCACCCATAGAGTCCACCCCCGTCGAGTTCGCCCCCGTCGAGTCCGCCCCGATGGAGTCCACAGCAGCGGCGGCCGCGCCTGTCGCGACGACGACCCCGGCACCCACCGCGGCCACGTCGTCGCAGTCGACCGACGCCGGGCCGAACACGATCGGCGCCCACCACGATGCCGCCGACGAGTTCGACATCGTGCCGTCACCGGACCACACCATCGGCGACGAGGCCCGCGGTCGACACATGATCCTCACCAAACCGGCCGGTTCGCTCGGGCGGCTCGAGGAGATCTCGATCTGGGCGTCGGCCTGCCAGGGCGTGTGTCCGCCTGCGCCGTTCGACCGACCGACCGTCGTGGTGTTCGCCGGCGACCACGGTGTCGCCAAAGCCGGGGTGTCGGCGTATCCACCCGAGGTGACCGGCCAGATGGTCGCCAACATCCTCACCGGCGGCGCCGCGGTGAACGTGCTGGCCCGTCAGGCCGGGGTGGCCGTCCGCGTGGAGGACATCGGTGTCGATGCCGACACCGACCAGTCGGTACAGCGGTTCAAGATCCGGCGCGGCTGCGGCGACCTGCGCACCACCGACACCCTCAGCGCCGCGGAGACCAATGCCGCCCTCGCCAACGGTCGGGCGATCGCCGACGAGCTCATCGACTCCGGCGCCGACCTGCTGATCGCCGGCGACCTCGGCATCGGCAACACCACACCGGCCGCGGTCCTCGTGGGCACCATCACCGACACCGAACCGGTGGTCGTGGTGGGCCGCGGGACCGGCATCGACGACGCCGGCTGGATCCGCAAGACCGCCGCCATCCGCGACGGGATGCGGCGGGCCCGCGCGGTGTCGCGCTCCCCCATCGCACTGCTGGCGGCGGTGGCCGGGGCCGATCTCACGGCCATGGCGGGATTCCTCGCCCAGGCCGCCCAACGTCGCACACCCGTCGTCCTCGACGGCCTGGTGGTCACCGCGGCCGCACTCGTCGCCGAGGATCTCGCACCCGGTGCGGCGCAGTGGTGGATCGCCGGTCACCGGTCGGCCGAACCCGCGCATTCGATCGCGCTACGACACCTCGCACTTGAACCGGTGCTCGAGTTCTCCATGCGTCTGGGCGAGGGCAGCGGCGCGCTGACCGCGGTGCCGATCGTGCAGGCCGCGGTCGCCACGCTCGCCTCGATGGCCACGTTCGGCGACTCCGGGGTGAGCGAGCGGTCGCCCGAGGCGGCGTCGTCCGGCGGACGGTGACGACCACCGGTCCGCTGCGCTCGACGTGGCTGGCAGTGTCGTGGCTGACCGTGGTCCCGGTCCCGCAGCCGCGCACCGAGATCGACCGTGCGGCCGGCGCCGGCGCCATCGCGGCGAGTCCGGTGATCGGTATCGGTCTCGGGGGTGTCGCGGCGGGCCTCGCCGCTGTGTTGTCGGTGACGGCGCTCCCCTCGATCGTGGTCGGCGCGCTCGTCGTCGGTGTCCTCGGATTGCTCACGCGCGGTATGCACATCGACGGATTGGCCGACACCGTCGACGGTCTCGGGTGTTACGGCCCGCCGGAACGCGCGCGAGAGGTGATGCGCAGCGGCGGCGTTGGTCCGTTCGGTGCTGCCGCGCTCGTCGTGGTGCTGCTGGTGCAGGCCGGAGCCCTCGGCGCGCTGGCCGACGGTCACCACTGGTACGCGATCGTCGCCGCCATCGCGCTGGGTCGACTCACCGTCCCCATCGCATGTCGCCGCGGACTACCCGCTGCGACAGGGGGTTTCGGTGAACTGGTCGCCGGCGGTCAGCGGTGGTCGATCGTCGTGTGGTCGGCACTCGCCGTGGCGTGCGCGGTGGCGGTCGACATCGACACCTGGTGGCGCGGGGTCGCCACGGTGGTCGTGATCGGCCTCGCGGCCTGGTTCCTGTCGGCGCACTGCGCCCGCAGGCTCGGCGGCATCAGCGGCGACGTGCTCGGCGCCGGGATCGAACTCGGCACCACCGTGGCCCTCGTCGCGGTCCTGCTCTGACCACTCCGGGAGATTCGACCGGCGAGACCGGTCAGCCGCGGTGGAGTTCGGTCATCCAGCCGTGGGTGTCGGCGAACGTGCCGCGCTGGATACCGGTGAGGGTGTCGCGCAGCGCGGTGGTGACCTCGCCGGGTCCGCCGTCGCCGATGCGGTAGTCGTCGGTGTCGCTCTTGACGCGTCCGACGGGCGTGATCACCGCGGCGGTCCCGCAGGCGAAGACCTCGGTGATGTCACCCGACGCCACACCCTTGCGCAGCTCCTCGCTGCTGACCTTGCGCTCCTCGACCGAGATGCCCGCGTCGACCGACAGCGACAGGAGCGAGTCCCGGGTGACACCCGGCAGCAGCGAGCCCGACAACTCCGGGGTCACCAGACGTGCATCGGCACCCGATCCGAAGACGAAGAACAGGTTCATCCCGCCCATCTCCTCGATGAAGCGACGTTCGATCGCATCGAGCCACACCACCTGCTCGCACCCGTGCTCGGCGGCCTGCGCCTGCGCGAGCAGCGATGCGGCGTAGTTGCCGCCGGTCTTGGCGTCACCGATACCGCCCGGCGCGGCGCGCACGTACTCCGACGACAGCCAGACGCTGACCGGTTTGACGCCCTGGGCGAAGTAGGCGCCGGCCGGTGAGGCGATCACGACGAAGCGGTACGTCTTCGACGGGCGGACACCGAGCGCGGCCTCGGTGGCGAACATGAACGGGCGGATGTAGAGCGAGTCCTCGCCGCCGGCCGCCGGAACCCAGGCGTTGTCGGCATCGAGCAGCGCACGCAGCGAGGCGATGAAGTCCTCCTCGGGCAGCTCGGGCATGGCCAGACGCCGTGCCGACGAGTTGAGCCGACGCGCGTTGGCGTCCGGGCGGAACGAGGCGATCGACCCGTCGGGCTGCCGGTAGGCCTTCAGTCCCTCGAAGATCTCCTGCGCGTAGTGCAGGACCATCGCCGACGGGTCGAGGGCGATGGGTCCGTAGGGCACCACCTGCGCCGAATGCCAGCCACGGTCGGAGTCGAAGTCGACGCTCACCATGTTGTCGGTGAAGTAGTTGCCGAAGCCGGGCGCCGCCAGGATCTCGGCACGGCGTGCCTCCGACACCGGATGCGGGTGCTCGGTGCGGGTGAACTCCATGGTCATCGGGCAATCGTAGCGTGTGACGCCTCGGCGACCGTCGCGTCGTCCGCGCCCGCTAGGGGGCGTCGCCCGCGCTGGTGTACCGGACGACTCAGTCGGTGCTGGTCTCGACGAACGGCGGTGCGACGACCTCGCATTCGAGGTCCCGACCCCGCACGTCGACGACCACGCGGTCGCCGTCGGCGACACCGGGAGCGGTGTCGATCAGAGCGAGCGCGATGCCCTGCTTCAACGTCGGCGAGAACGTGCCCGAGGTGCACAGGCCGACGGCCGTCCCCGTGGCGTCCTTGACCACGCAGTCCGCGCGCGGCACTCCGCGACCGATCGCCTTCAGACCGCGCAGGCGTCGCGTCGGACCGGCCTCCTTCTCGGCGAGAAGTGCCGCGCGGCCGAAGAACTCGTCCTTCTTCCACCCGATGGCCCAGCCGCAGCGCGCCTGCAGCGGACTGATGTCGAGCGACAATTCATGGCCGTGCAGCGGGTAACCCATCTCGGTGCGCAGGGTGTCGCGGGCGCCGAGACCCGCGGGCAGCCCGCCCGCCTCGGTCACCGCAGCGAGGACCACCTCGAACACCTCGGCGGTGTCGTCCCACGCCGGCAGGAGTTCGAATCCGCGCTCACCGGTGTATCCGGTGCGACACACCCGGATCGTGCGCGTGCGTCCGGCGATCGGCAGTTCGGCGTCGACGTAGGACATGTATCCCATGTCGGTGGGCAGTCCGATCGCGGTCAGGACCTCTGCCGAACGCGGTCCCTGCACGGCGAGGACGCCGTACTCACGGTGGAGGTCACGGACCTCGATGCCGGCAGGTGCGGCCGCCGCGAGGGCGGCGACCACGGCCGCGGTGTTCGCCGCGTTGGGGACGAGGAACACCTCGTCATCGGACACCCAGTAGGCGATGAGGTCGTCGATCACGCCGCCGGACTCGTCGGTGCACAGGGTGTACTGCGCCCGTCCCGGCTCGATCTTCCTGAGATCGTTGGTGAGACAACGGTTCACGAACTCGGCGGCACCAGGGCCCGTCACCGACGCCTTGCCGAGGTGGCTCACGTCGAACACGCCGACCACCTCGCGCACCGCGGCGTGCTCGGCCACCGTGCCGGAATACGACACCGGCATGAGCCATCCGCCGAACTCGGCGAACGCGGCGCCGATCCGCTCGTGGACGGCGTGGATCGGTCCGTTCAGGGGTGCGTCACTCATGGCAGACAACCTATCTGCCCGCGTACACGGCCGTCGCCGCTGCGGTGATGCACGCCCATTAGGCTCGTTGCCGATGCCCCTGAACACCACGACCGCGACGAAAGAGATGCCCGTATGAGCAGCGCACCGGACCGACAGCTCGGACCCGATCTGGCCATCGCGAGCTCGATCGGCGACACCGCCGACGTCCTCGTCATCGGGCTCGTGAACGGCCCCGGCGGTTCAGAAGGCACCGGCGGTGACGCGACACCGGTGCCCGTCGTCGGTGACGGCCTTCTCGACGACGCACAGCTCGCCGAGATCTCGGCGTCCCTGGCCGCCGTCGGTGCCTCGGCCGGGGCGGGCGAGGTCAGCCGGATCGTGGCGCCCGCATCGATCGGCGCGGACAGCATCCTTGCCGTCGGTATGGGCGCACGATCGGCGCTCGACGACCCCGACACCGTGCGCCGGGCCGCGGGTGTCGCCGCACGCACACTCACCGGCGTCGAGCGGGCGCTGACAACCCTGTCGACGGTCGACCTCGGTGCGGCCGCCGAGGGGTTCTTCCTCGGCGCCTACCGGTTCGAGGAGTTCCGCTCGGACAAGACCCGCTCGACGAAGGGCCCCGTCGCCGCGGTGTCGTTGCTGCCCGGAGCCGGGACACGTGATGCCGCCGCCGAACTGGACCGCGCGCGATCCGTCGCGACCGCGGTCGCCGTGGCCCGCGACTTCGTCAACACCCCGCCGAGCCACCTCTACCCCGAGGAGTTCGCGAACCGCGCCCGCACGCTCGGCGAATCGGCCGGACTCGAGGTCGAGGTCCTCGACGACACCGCCCTGATCGAGCAGGGGTACGGCGGCATCGTCGGTGTGGGCAAGGGCAGTTCGCGCCTGCCACGTCTCGTGCGACTCGCCTACCGCAGCGGCGTATCCGATGCGAAGAAGGTCGCTCTCGTCGGCAAGGGCGTCACCTTCGACACCGGCGGCATCTCGATCAAGCCCGCCGCCGGTATGGAGAACATGACGTCGGACATGGGTGGCGCGGCGGCGGTCGTGGCGACCGTGGTCCTCGCGGCCCGACTCGGTGTGGGGGTCGACGTCACCGCGACCGTGCCGATGGCCGAGAACATGCCGTCGTCGACGGCGCAGCGACCCGGCGACGTGCTGACCCAGTACGGCGGCACCACCGTCGAGGTCATCAACACCGACGCCGAGGGACGCCTCATCCTGGCCGACGCGATCGTGCGCGCCTGCGCCGACGAGCCGGACTACCTCATCGACACCGCGACCCTCACCGGCGCCCAGATGGTCGCGCTGGGGACGCGCACGCCCGGCGTGATGGGGACCGACGACTTCCGCGACCGGGTCGCCGCGATCTCGCGTCGCATCGGTGAGAACGGGTGGGCGATGCCGTTCCCGGAGGAGCTGGCCGCCGACCTGAAGTCGCGTGTGGCGGACCTGGCCAACGTCACGAACCACCGGTGGGGCGGCATGTTGTCGGCGGGGATCTTCCTGCGCGAGTTCGTGGCCGACGGGGTGCAGTGGGCCCACATCGACGTCGCGGGGCCGGCCTTCAACACCGGGGGTCCGTGGGGGTACACCCCGAAGGGCGGAACCGGCGTGCCCGTGCGCACGATCATCGGCGTCATCGAGGACATCGCGGCGCTGGGCTGACACGCCCCGACGAGTCGTCGACACCGCCCCCGCGCGAGCGTGGGCTACGGGTAGGGTTTCGACCGAGGGCGCGCAACCTCGCCCCGACCTTCTGCCCGCGAGCCACACCCGCCGCGACCGGGCAGATCCCGCACCATCGGAAACACGAGTCGAGGAGTCGACAAGCATGGCCTTCTCTGTTGAGATGCCCGCCCTGGGTGAAAGCGTCACCGAGGGAACAGTCACCCGGTGGCTCAAGCAGGAGGGCGACGAGGTCACCGAGGACGAGCCGTTGCTCGAGGTCTCGACCGACAAGGTCGACACCGAGATCCCCGCTCCCACTTCCGGTGTGCTGACGAAGATCCTCGCCCAGGAGGACGACGTCGTCGAGGTCGGTGGCGCACTCGCCGAGATCGGTGACGCCGACGAGGCGAGCAGTTCGTCCGACGATTCCTCCGACGACGGCGATGACGACGCCGGGTCCGACTCCGACGATTCCTCCGACGAGGCCGGCGGGACCGCGCCCACCGACACCGAGGGCGACTCCCCCGCCGACGAGCCCGAACCGTCGGCCGACGCCGACGAGCCGGCGAAGAAGCCGACCGCGGGCGCGAAGTCCGGTGGGAGCTCCGAGGGCACCGACGTCACCATGCCCGAGCTGGGCGAGTCGGTCACCGAGGGCACCGTCACAAACTGGTTGAAGTCCGTCGGCGACGAGGTGGCCGAGGACGAGCCACTGCTCGAGGTGTCCACCGACAAGGTCGACACCGAGATCCCGTCGCCGGTCGCCGGCACCCTGCTCGAGATCATCGCGAACGAGGACGACGTCGTCGAGGTCGGTGGACGACTCGCGGTCATCGGTTCGGCCGACGCCGCCTCGTCGGGTTCCGACGAGCCCGAACCCGAACCCGAGAAGGAACCCGAGCCCGAGGCGAAGTCCGAGCCCGAACCCGAGAAGAAGGCCGAACCCGAGAAGTCGGAGAAGCCGAAGAGCGAGACCGCGGAGTCCCAGCGCGAGCCGGAGACCCCGCCGTCGTCGTCGGAGACCGGCGAGAAGCCCGAACCCGACGCGAAGAAGTCCGACTCCTCGTCCGACAGCGCGTCGTCGACGCCGTACGTGACCCCGCTGGTCCGCAAGCTCGCCGGCGAGAACAACGTCGACCTCGACTCGGTCAAGGGCACCGGCGTCGGCGGCCGTATCCGCAAGCAGGACGTGCTCGCCGCGGCCGAGGCGGCCAAGGCCCCGGCGCAGGAGAAGAGCGAACCGGCCCAGGCACCTGCGGCGTCGGCTCCCACCGAGACGAAGTCGGCCCCGAAGGGTGTGCGTCCCGAGCTCGCCGAGCTGCGCGGGACCACCCAGAAGGTCAACCGGATCCGCCTCATCACGGCGAAGAAGACCCGCGAATCCCTGCAGACCAGCGCACAGCTGACGCAGGTCTTCGAGGTCGATCTGACCCGTGTCGTCGCCCTGCGCGCCGCCGCCAAGGCGTCGTTCAAGGCGTCGGAGGGGGTCAACCTCACCTACCTCCCGATCATCGCCAAGGCGACGGTGGAGGCGCTCAAGGCGCACCCGAACGTGAACGCCAGCATCGACGAGGACGCCAAGGAGATCACCTACCACGGGTCGGTGAACCTCGGCATCGCCGTCGACACCGAGCAGGGTCTGCTGTCGCCGGTGATCCACAACGCCGACGACCTGTCGATCGCCGGGCTCGCCCGGGCCATCGCCGACATCGCGTCGCGGGCACGGGAGAACAAGCTCAAGCCCGACGAGTTGGCCGGTGGCACGTTCACCATCACCAACATCGGCAGCCAGGGCGCACTGTTCGACACCCCGATCCTGGTCCCGCCGCAGGCGGCGATGCTGGGCACCGGTGCGATCGTCAAGCGGCCCACGGTGATCACCGCCGAGGACGGTTCGGAGTCGATCGCCGTGCGCTCGATGTCGTTCCTGCCGTTGACCTATGACCACCGGCTGGTCGACGGCGCCGACGCCGGTCGCTTCCTCACCACGGTCAAGCATCGTCTGGAAGAAGCGGCGTTCGGGGCGGACCTGGGAGTCTGATGCGGGTGGCGATCGCCGGTTCGTCCGGCCTGATCGGTACCGCACTCACCGCGTCGCTCCGTTCCGACGGGCACGAGGTGCGACGCCTGGTGCGTCACGAGCCGCGGACGCCCGACGAGATCGGTTGGGCGCCCGAGTCGTTCGGGTTGACCCCGGACGCGCTCGACGGTGTCGACGCCGTGATCAACCTCTGCGGAGTGGGCATCGGCAACCGGCCCTGGTCGGGCGAGTTCAAGCAGAAGCTGCGCGACAGCCGCATGGTGCCGACCCAGGTGCTCGCCGACGCAATCCTCGCGACCGGGGTCCCGGTGTTCATCAGCTCGAGTGCCACCGGCATCTACGGCTTCGGTTCCGACGGCGACGGCAACCTCGGGAGCGGTGACGGGGACTTCCCCGAGATGACCGAGGACAGCCCTGCGGGCAGTGGTTTCCTCGCCGAGCTCGCCAAGGACTGGGAGCGCACCGCGGCGCTGGCCACCGACGCACGGGTGGTCGCCATCCGGACCGCGCCGGTGCTGTCGCCGTCGGGCGGTCTGTTGGGCAAGCTGCGTCCGCTGTTCAAGCTCGGTCTCGGCGGTCGACTCGGCGCCGGCCACCAGTACATGTCGTGGATCAGCCTCGTCGACCATGTCCGCGCGGTCCGGTTCGTGCTCGACCACGAGCTGTCGGGTCCGGTGAATCTCACCGCGCCGCAGCCGGTCACGAACGCCGAGTTCACCGCCGCCTTCGGCCGTTCGGTCCACCGACCGGCCGTGCTGCCGGTGCCCGCGCCGCTGCTGCGCCTCGCCGGTGGCGAACTCGCGCGCGAGATGCTCCTCGGCGGACAACGCGCGGTCCCCAAGGCGCTCACCGACGCCGGTTTCACGTTCGTCCACCCCACCATCGACGACGGCATGGAGTACGCCAATGCCTGACCCGCGGTCGGGACGCGCACGTCGCGTCACCACCCCGATCGAGGTCCGATCGTCGGGGCTCGTGGAGTACGCCGATGCCTTCGAGCTGCAGCACCGCCTCGCAGCCGACCGCGCCGACGGGACTCTCGACCACGACGTCCTGTTGTTGCTCGAGCACCCACCCGTCTATACGGCGGGCAAGCGCACCGCACCCGAGGACCGACCGTCGGACGGTACGCCGGTCGTCGACGTCGACCGCGGCGGCAAGATCACCTGGCACGGCCCGGGGCAGCTGGTGG
Source organism: Williamsia sp. M5A3_1d (assembly GCF_053345315.1). Taxonomy (NCBI): domain Bacteria; kingdom Bacillati; phylum Actinomycetota; class Actinomycetes; order Mycobacteriales; family Nocardiaceae; genus Williamsia; species Williamsia sp. M5A3_1d. Next base: position 887,384 of record NZ_JBKEZX010000003.1, on the reverse strand, counting down.
GCTACCCCATCGTCGCTCTCGCCGAGCCCCTCGACGTCGTCGACTACGTGCGCCGCATCGAAGAGGCCATGATCTCGGTCTGCGCGTCTCTCGGAGTAGTCGCCGGACGTGTCGAAGGACGGTCCGGCGCGTGGGTGGCAGCCGATCCGGCGACCAGGCGCCCCGAACGCAAAATCGGTGCGATCGGCATCCGGGTGGCCCGCGGTGTCGCGTTGCACGGCTTCGCGCTGAACTGCGAACCCGATCTGTCGGCGTTCGGGACCATCGTGCCGTGCGGGATCCCCGACGCCGGGGTCACATCACTCGCCGTCGAACTCGGCCGTGCGGTGCCCGTCGACTCCGTGCGTGACGCCGTCGCCGACGCCGTCTCCGCAGCGCTCGACGGCACACTCGCAGCCGGTTCCGCCGAGGGTGATCCGACCGTGGCGACGGGCCCTGCGCCCGACGTGCCGCTGGTCGGGCACGGCGTAGCATCGATCCGGTGACTGTTCACCAGGACCATTCCCCGGACACCACCGATGCGGCTCCCGCGGCCCCGGCGGGCCGTAAGCTCCTCCGGCTCGAGGTGCGCAATGCGCAGACCCCGATCGAGCGCAAGCCGGAGTGGATCCGCACCCGCGCGACCATGGGCCCGGAGTTCACCGAACTCAAGAAGCTCGTCAAACGTGAGGGCCTGCACACGGTGTGCGAAGAGGCCGGGTGCCCCAACATCTATGAGTGCTGGGAGGACCGCGAGGCCACCTTCCTCATCGGTGGCGAACAGTGCACCCGCCGCTGTGACTTCTGCCAGATCGACACCGGCAAGCCCGACGACCTCGACCGCGACGAGCCCCGTCGGGTCGCGGAGAGCGTGCAGGCCATGGGTCTGCGGTACTCGACCATCACCGGTGTCGCCCGCGACGATTTGCCCGACGGCGGCGCATGGCTATACGCCGAGACCGTTCGCGAGATCAAGCGCCTCAACCCCGCGACGGGCGTCGAGCTGCTCATCCCCGACTTCAACAACGAGCCCGATCAGCTTGCCGAGGTGTTCGGATCCCGCCCGGAGGTGTTGGCGCACAACGTCGAGACGGTGCCGCGCATCTTCAAGCGGATCCGTCCCGCCTTCCGGTACCAGCGCAGCCTCGACGTCATCACCGCAGCGCGCGACGCGGGTCTGGTCACCAAGTCGAACCTGATCCTCGGCATGGGCGAGACGCCCGGCGAGGTGCGCGAGGGCCTGGCCGACCTGCACGACGCCGGCTGCGACATCATCACGATCACGCAGTACCTGCGCCCCTCGCCGCGGCATCACCCGGTCGACCGGTGGGTCAAGCCCGAGGAGTTCGTCGAACACTCCGACTTCGCCACCGAACTCGGCTTCGCCGGCGTGATGGCGGGTCCGCTGGTGCGGTCGTCGTACCGCGCGGGGCGCCTTTACGCGCAGGCGATGCGGCGTCACGGCCGCGAACTGCCCGAGTCGATGGCGCACCTCGCCGACGAATCGGGCGCATCGCAGGAGGCCACCTCGGTGCTCTCCCGCCTCGCCGCACGCTGACCCGGATGCCGGCGGCGGCGCGATGGCGCCGCCCGCGGCGATCGGCGTCCGCACCGCCAGTATCCTGAAACCCATGGCTAAGGCACAGGCGACCAAAGAGGCGAAGGCAGCTGCGAAGGCTGCCCGCAAGAAGGCGTCGCGCGACCGGCGCAAGCAGCTCTGGCAGGCCTTCCAGATGCAGCGCAAGGACGACAAGCTGCTGCTGCCGCTGATGATCGGCAGCCTCGTCGCGAGCATCGCGGTGTTCACCGTCATCGGTCTGCTCGTCGGCGCGTTGTTCTTCCTCATCCCGCTCGGCGTGGTCCTGGGTCTGCTGATCGCTTTCATCATCTTCGGTCGCCGTGTGCAGAAGAGCGTGTTCGCCAAGGCCGAGGGGCAGGCGGGCGCCGCGGGCTGGGCCCTGGACAACCTGCGCGGTCAGTGGCGGGTGAAGCAGGCCGTCACCGGTACCTCGCACCTCGACGCCGTCCACCGCGTGATCGGCAAGCCGGGCGTCATCCTCGTCGGTGAGGGCGCACCGAATCGCGTGAAAGGCCTGCTGGCGCAGGAGAAGAAGAAGATCGCCCGCGTCGTCGGCGACACCCCGATCTACGACGTGATCGTCGGCAACGACGACGGTCAGGTCCCGCTCAAGCGTCTCGAGCGACATCTCAACAAGCTGCCGAAGAACATCAACGGCAAGCGGATGGACGCTCTCGAATCACGTCTCGCCGCGCTCGGTGGTCGTCAGGGCGGCCCGGGGATCCCCAAGGGCCCGATGCCCGCCGGAGCGAAGATGCGCAATGTGCAGCGCTCGATGCGTCGACGCTGACGACGCGTCCGATCCGAGAGGTCAGCGCGAGCGGACCAGCGCGGTCCCGGTGGCGCGATCGTGCATCCCGCGACCGATCGCGTCGTTCACCAGCGGCGGCACGATGAACACGATCAGGATCTGACGTGCGACGGCGCGCACGATGCCGACCGATCCCCCGCCGTCGACACGGGCGACCCGCATCCCGACGATGAACTGGCCCGGGGTGAACGAGAACAGGGTGACGGTCACGACGCCGACGACGAACCAGACGGCGAGCACCACGGTCGACAGCGACGGCGACAGGAACCCCACGAACAGCAGGGACACGCCGTAACACATGACCCAGTCGACGAAGAGCCCGAGAACGCGCTGCCACGACGACACGAGCGAACCCGGACCGGATTCGGGCAGGCCGAGGGTCTCACCGCGATATGCCCCGACGTCGGTGTTGTCGAGGCCTGCCTGCGGACCCGACAGCCACGAACCAGTTGTACGACCCATGAATGCATCATAGGCCGCCGATCAGCGCAGACGCGGCGGCTAGTGTATGGAGTGCGCAACACCCCGTAACCGGCCACCTGTGACCACAGCGGCCGACAGCATGAAGGAGTCACCGACAGGTGTACAACACACAGGAAGAACTTCTCGAAGGCATCAAGAGCGAGGGCGTCGAGTACGTCGACATCCGCTTCTGTGACCTCCCGGGAGTGATGCAGCACTTCTCGATCCCGGCCTCGGCCTTCGACGAGAGCGTGTTCGAAGACGGTCTCGCGTTCGACGGTTCGTCGGTTCGCGGATTCCAGTCCATCGACGAGTCCGACATGATGCTGCTGCCCGACCCGGCGACCGCGCGGATCGATCCGTTCCGCAAGGCCAAGACGATGAACCTCAGCTTCTTCGTCCACGACCCGTTCACGCGTGAGGCCTACAGCCGCGACCCGCGCAACGTCGCGCGCAAGGCGCAGGACTACCTCGCCAGCACCGGTATCGCCGACACCTGCTTCTTCGGCGCCGAGGCCGAGTTCTACATCTTCGACTCGGTGTCGTTCAGCTCCGACATCAACTCGACGCATTACGAGGTCGAGTCGTCGTCGGGTTGGTGGAACGCCGGCTCGCCCGTCGATCCCGACGGAACCCCCAACCTGGGCTACAAGGTGCGCCCCAAGGGCGGGTACTTCCCCGTCGCGCCCTACGACCACTACGTCGACCTGCGCGACGAGATCTCCACCAACCTGACCAACTCGGGGTTCACCCTCGAGCGCGGCCACCACGAGGTGGGCACCGGCGGACAGACCGAGATCAACTACAAGTTCAACACCCTGCTCCACGCCGCCGACGACGTGATGCTGTTCAAGTACATCTGCAAGAACACAGCGTGGCAGAACGGCAAGTCGGTCACCTTCATGCCCAAGCCCCTCTTCGGTGACAACGGTTCGGGCATGCACGCCCACCAGTCGCTGTGGAAGGACGGCAAGCCGCTGTTCCACGACGAGGCCGGGTACGCGGGCCTGTCGGACCTGGCGCGCCACTACATCGGCGGCATCCTGCACCACGCACCGTCGCTGCTGGCGTTCACCAACCCCACGGTGAACTCCTACAAGCGTCTGGTCCCCGGCTACGAGGCCCCGATCAACCTGGTCTACAGCCAGCGCAACCGCAGTGCCTGCGTGCGTATCCCCATCACGGGCAACAACCCCAAGGCCAAGCGCCTGGAGTTCCGCTGCCCCGACAGCTCGGGCAACCCGTACCTGGCGTTCGCCGCGATGATGATGGCCGGCCTCGACGGCATCAAGAACAAGATCGAGCCGCACGAGCCCGTCGACAAGGACCTCTACGAGCTCCCGCCGGAGGAGGCGAAGGGCATCCCGCAGGCCCCGACGTCGCTCGCCGCGGTCATCGACCGCCTCGAGGAGGACCACGACTACCTCACCGCCGGTGGCGTGTTCACCGAGGACCTGATCGAGACCTGGATCAACCTCAAGCGTGAGAACGAGATCATGCCCGTGCAGATCCGTCCCCACCCGTACGAGTTCTCGCTCTACTACGACTGCTGAGTCGTCTCCGACGACCGACTGCTGAGTCGCGCACAGCAACTCGACCCTCCACCCGTCCTGCTCTCGAGTAGGGCGGGTGGAGTCGTCTGTGGGCCGCGAAGCGTCGATACTGTCCCCATGGCCGTCATCAACCCGCGCTTCCGTCGCAAGGAGCGTCCCGGACCGCAGCTGCCGCCCGGTCAGTACCTCACCACCGATTTCCCGGTGATGTCGCTGGCCGCGACCCCGATCGTGCGCACCGAGCGCTGGGCGCTGTCCCTCACGGCGCCGGACGGTGGCGGCCATCGGTGGACGTGGGCAGAGTTCACCGCCCTGCCGCAGCAGGAGATCACCGTCGACATCCACTGCGTCACACGATGGTCGAAGCTGGGGACCAGGTGGAAGGGCGTGTCGGTCGACACCCTGCTCGACGCCGCCGGGCTGCGCGACGCAGGGACGCACGTGATGGCGAGCTGCTACGGCGGATACACCACGAACATGCCGCTGGCCGACCTCGTCGACGGGAAGGCGATGATCGCCCACACCTTCGACGGCACGCCGCTCGCTGCCGAACACGGCGGCCCGGCTCGGCTCGTGGTGCCCCATCTGTACTTCTGGAAGAGTGCGAAGTGGGTCCACGAGCTGCACCTGATGTCGGCCGACGAACCCGGTTTCTGGGAGGCCAACGGCTACAACATGTACGGCGACCCGTGGCGTGAGCAACGCTATGCGTGACAGGTGGACGCGATGACGACGTGGCGGGTCGCGACCGTGGTGGGCGCGGTGCGTGAGACCGACACCGCGCGGTCGATCTGGCTGCACATCCCCGGTTTCCCCGGCGCTCGTGCCGGACAGCACATCGACATCAAACTGACCGCGCCGGATGGCTATTCGACGTCGCGCTCGTACTCGCTGTCCGATGTGCGGGAGGGCGGCGACACCGTCGCCGTCGGTGTCGAGGAACTCGATGACGGTGAGGTGTCGCCGTTCCTGGTGCACGACCTCGAGATCGGCGAACAGGTCGAGATCGCCGGCCCCATCGGCATGCAGTTCGTCTGGCCCCCGGTCGACACCGGCGCCGAACCAGGCACTCACAGCGGCGCCGACACCGATCCCTCCCGGCCGGTGCAGCTCGTCGCGGGCGGTTCGGGCATCACACCGCTGATGGCGATGATCCGCCTCCGGGAGACCACCCGACCGGAGACGACCATGCGATTGCTGTACTCCGCGCGATCGCCCGAGCAGGCGTTCTTCGGCGACGAGTTCGCCGCCTTGGCCGCCGCCGATCGACTCCACGTCGACTGGTTCTTCACCCGCACCGCCGGGCCCGGCGACACCCGCCCACCCGGGCGCATCACCCGCGAGGAGTTCACGGCGGCGATCCTGCCCGTCGAGTCACGACCACTTCTGTACCTGTGCGGGTCGAGCGAGTACGTCGACACCCTCGGCGAGTGGCTGCTCGACGCCGGCTACCCGATCGAGGACATCCGCATCGAACGGTTTCTCGCCGCCTGACACCGCCTCCCCGCCCCGACTCTTCTCGCCCGGACCGGACCCGCGAACCCGGGCCGGGTCAGTAGGGTCGTCGGAGAGGGGTCACATCGACGATCCCCGCGCGACGACGAGAAAAAGGTGAGCGATCGTGAGCTTCGAACAGGCAGCAGAACGCGCCGACACCGCGGCGGGTATCGCCGCGATCGCGAAATCCCACCTCGACGACGATCGCGGACACGCGTTGCTCGCGGAGTCGGTCGAGACGCTGGCCCAGGCGGTCGCCGCCCTGGCACGCGCACAGACCACGGACTGACGCAGGCGGGATCAGTTCACCGCCAGCCGCACCACCAGCGCGCGGTGATCCGATCCCGGCACCGACACGGTGCGCAGTGAGCGCGCGGTGAAACCATGCGACACAACGTGATCGATGGCGATCACCGGAGGGAACCAGCGGTCTGCGGGATAGGTCATCGCCCAGCGCGCCCCGGCCTGCTCGGTCGCGTCACCGAACCCGTTGTCGGCCAACGCACGGAACTGCTGGTGATCCCAGGTCGAGTTGAGGTCACCGCTGACGATCACGTGGGCCCCGCGGGCCGCGTGGACGGTCTCGCGCAGGGTGCGCATCTCCCGCACCCAGCGATCGGGTTTGTACGGATACGGCGGGATCGGGTGCACCGCGAACACCGTCGTCGCCGGGGCGCCCGGCAGATCGACGACCGCCCGCAGGTTGTTCAGGGCGTAACCGTCGAGGGCGACGGTGTCGCGCAACGGGTACCGGCTCGCGATCGCCGTTCCCACCCCACCGGTTCCGGGGACCGCATACAGATACGGCATCGTCGCCCGTAGATCGGTGGCCTGCAGGCGCGTGAGCGCCTGCGGTGTCAGTTCCTCGATGGTCAGCAGGTCGGCGCGTTCACGCGACACGATGTCGACGAGCTCGCCGACGTCGCCGGCACCGAGCTTGATGTTCAACTGCACCACGACGATCGCACGGCCCGCGGGCGCGGTGGATGCGACCAGCAGCGGCAGCTGGGTGGTGAGGCCGGCGACAGCGAGGGCCAGTGTCAGCGCCACCGAGATCCACCGGCGCGCCAGCCCCAGCAGGAGTACCGCGGGGACCGCCGCGAGCAGAAGCCACGGCACCGCCGAGGCCGCGGCGGTGGAGACCCGCCCCCGTCCCGGATACCAGTGCAACCACAGCGCCGTCATCACCACCGCGGCGAGCGCCCAACCGACGAGCACTGCGACGACAGTTGCGAAGCGTGCCAGCGGACGTCGTTCGTGTGCGGCCGTCCTCACCACGGCCACACCGACATCGGATCAGCCACCGAAGACCTTCAGGACGACGGCCTTGGCGCGACGGGTGACCCGCAGGTAGTTGTCGAGGAACTCCGACGCCTGATCCTCGGGCCATCCCGCGGCGAACGCGACGGCGCGCAGTTGCTGCCCCGGCCCGGGGAGTTGGTCGATCGCCTTGCCTCGCACCAGCACCAGGGCGTTGCGGGCCTTGGTCGCGGTCAACCATGCCTCCTTGAGCAGCCCCACGTCGGTCTCGGAGAGGATCTCGGCCGATCCGATGGCGTCGAGGCACTGCAGCGTGGAGGTGTTGTGCAGCGAGGTCAGACGGTGCCCGTGGCGGAGTTGGAGCAGCTGCACCGTCCACTCCACATCGGCGAGCCCACCGCGACCGAGTTTCGTGTGCGTCGCCGGATCGGCCCCGCGCGGCAGCCGCTCGGCGTCGACTCGCGCCTTGATCCGACGGATCTCACGCACCGCGTCGGCCGAGACACCTCCATCGGGATAACGGATGCGATCGGCCATGTGGAGGAAGGCGACGCCGAGGTCCTCGTCACCGGCGACCTGATGGGCGCGCAACAGCGCCTGGATCTCCCACGGCTTCGCCCACTGGCTGTAGTAGGCGCGGTAGGCCGCCAACGTCCGCACCACCGGTCCGTTGCGCCCCTCGGGCCGCAGACCGGTGTCGATCTCGAGCGGCGGATCGGCACTGGGGGTGTTCAGCAGGGTGCGGACACGGTCGGCGATGGTGTTGGCCCACCGCACCGCCGCGGCCTCGTCGACCTCCCCTGTCTCGCCACCGTCCCCCTCGGGCCGGATCGGATCGCAGACGAACAGCACATCGGCGTCGGAGCCGTATCCGAGTTCCTGACCGCCGAGACGCCCCATCCCGATCACCGCGATCCGCGCCGGGGCGGCGGCCCCACGAGCAGCGGCGGATTCGGCGATCACGACCTTGAGCGCCGCGTTGAGCACCGCCGCCCACACACCCGACAACGCCGCGCACACCGCCGGGGTGTCGAGCATCCCGAGGATGTCGGCCGAGGCGACCCGGACGAGTTCGGCTCGCCGGTGCGACCTCGCGACCGCGATCGCACGTTTGGCGTCGGACTGGCGGACCGCCGAGGCGATCAGACCGTTGGCGACGTCGGACAGCGGCACCTCGCACAGCTTCGGGCCCGACGCGGAGTCGGCGTAGAGGCGGATCACCTCCGGCGACCGCATGAGGAGCTCGGAGACATACGCCGACGCGCCCAGGACATGCATCAACCGTTCGGCGACAAGACCGTCGTCCCGCAGCAACCGCAGGAACCAGTCCTGGTCGGCGAGGCTCTCGCACAGGCGGCGGTAGTTCAACAGCCCCGCGTCGGGATCGGGTGTGTTGCTGAGCCATTCGAGCAACGTCGGGAGCAGCAGCTCCTGGATCTGACCGCGGCGCCCGGCCGAGGACAGCAGCGCGCGCAGATGACTGAGCGCGTGATCGGGTTTGTTGTAACCGAGTGCGGCGAGGCGCTTGGTGGCCGCGGCATCCGACAGTCGCAGTTCGTCGGCATCGATGCGGGTGACGGCGTCGAGCAGCGGACGGTAGAACAACTTCTCGTGCAGACGACGCACCCGTAGCGACTGCCTGCGGATCTCCGCGCGCAACGACGCCGCCGCGTCGAGATCGCCTTCGGGCCGGATGTGGGCCGCGCGGGCGAGGAAGCGCATGGCCTCGCGGTCGTCGAACTCGGGCAAGAGGTGGGTGCGCTTGAGCTTCTGCAGCTGCAGACGGTGTTCGAGCAGCCGCAGGAACTCATACGACGCCGTCAGGTTGGCGCCGTCGTCGCGGCCGACGTATCCCCCGGCGGTGAGCGCGGTGAGCGCGTCGACGGTCGATAGCACGCGCAGCGAGTCGTCGACCCGACCGTGGACCAGCTGAAGGAGCTGCACGGCGAACTCCACATCGCGCAGGCTGCCGCTGCCCAATTTCAGTTCGCGCGACCGCAGGTCGGCGGGCACCATCTTCTCGACCCGGCGGCGCATCGCCTGGACCTCGGGCACGAAGTCCTCGCGTTCGGAGGCCTCCCACACCATCGGCGACACCGCGTCGAGGTACTCGGCGCCGAGGGCCATGTCGCCGGTCATCGGTCGCGCCTTGAGCAGCGCCTGGAACTCCCAGGTCTTGGCCCAGCGCTGGTAGTAGGCGACGTGCGAGGCGAGCGTGCGGGTGAGTGCGCCCGCCTTGCCCTCGGGCCGCAGCGCGGCGTCGACCTCGAAGAACGCGAGCGTGCCGATCCGCATGACCTCGCCGGCGATGCGGGCCGACATGCCGTCGGCGGGGTCGCTGACGAAGATGACGTCGACGTCGCTGACGTAGTTCAGTTCGCGCGCACCGCATTTGCCCATCGCGATGATCGCGAGACGTACCGGCAACGCCGCGTCGCCGCAGACCTCACGGATCGCGACGGCGAGCGAGGCGGTCAGGGCGGCGTCGGCCATGTCGGCGAGGTACCGACCGACCTGCGGGAACCACAGCACCGGTTCGTCCTCCACGGCAGGCGCGAGATCGCGGGCCGCCAACTGCAGCAGGATGTTCCGGTACGCGGTCCGTAACGCGACCACCGCGGCGGGGCCCGTGATCCCCGCCCGATAGACGCGGTCGCCACGCTCGAGAGCGCCGGGTTCCGGTACCGCGTCGACCGCGGCGAGCATGGTGGCCAGCACCTCGTCGAACCCGGGCAGGCCGTCGTCGGTTGTCGGGTCGGGGTCGAGCAGATGCCAGGTGTCGGGCTCGGCGACGAGGTGATCGCCGAGGGCTTCCGAGGCACCGAGTACCGCGAACAGCCGGCCGCGGAAGGTTCGGCGGCCACGGATGCGGTCGTCGACCTCGGTCCAGGTGTCGCCGACCGCGGCACGTAACCGGATGAGCGCGCGCAGCGCGAGGTCGGGGTCGGGCGCGCGCGACAGCGCCCAGAGCACATCGAGATCAGCGGGCGTGGTCCACCCGAGCGTCGCCAGATCGGCCGCCGCGGAGTCGTCGATCAATCCGAGACGCGCAGGGCCGGGTACCGCCGCCCTCGATGGGAGTGAACTCACGGACACGACCGTAGTCGGCGCCACCGCGCCACAGCGCGCGCGACCGGCCGATCCGCGCCTACAGCGCCAGGTAGCTCTTCAGCTCGAACGGCGTGACCTGGCTGCGGTAGTTGTTCCACTCGGTCCACTTGTTGCGGAGGAAGTAGTCGAACACGTGCTCACCGAGCGCCTCGGCGAGCAGTTCCGAGGACTCCATCGCCTTCAGTGCGTCACCGAGGCTGCCCGGGAGCTCCTTGTAGCCCATGGTGCGGCGCTCTGCCGACGTCAACGCCCACACGTCGTCCTCGGCCTCGTCGGGCAGTTCGTACTGCTCGGCGATGCCCTTGAGTCCGGCGGCGAGCAGCACCGCGAAGGTGAGATACGGGTTGCAGGCGGAGTCGGGGCTGCGGACCTCGATGCGCCGCGACGAGGCCTTGTTCGGGGTGTAGAGCGGCAGCCGGATCAGTGCCGAACGATTGGCGCCGCCCCAGCTCGCCGCCGTCGGGGCCTCGCCACCGTGGATGAGTCGCTTGTAGCTGTTGACCCACTGGTTGGTGACCGCGCTCAGCTCCGAGGCGTGGTGGAGGATCCCGGCGATGAAGTGCTTGCCCGTCTGCGACAGCTGCATCGGGTCGTCGGGGTTGTGGAAGGCGTTGGTGTCGCCCTCGAACAGGCTCATGTGGGTGTGCATCGCAGAACCGGGATGCTCGCTGAAGGGCTTGGGCATGAACGTCGCCCACACGCCCTCACCGATCGCGACCTCCTTCACGAGGTAGCGGAAGGTCATCACGTTGTCGGCCATCGACAGTGCGTCGGCGTAGCGCAGGTCGATCTCCTGCTGGCCGGGGGCGCCCTCGTGGTGGGAGAACTCGACCGAGATGCCCATCGACTCCAGCGCGTCGATGGCGTGGCGTCGGAAGTTGGGCGCGCTGCCGTGCACGACCTGGTCGAAGTAGCCGCCGGTGTCCGACGGCGTGGGCGGCGACCCGTCGGTCGGCGCGTCCTTCATGAGAAAGAACTCGATCTCGGGGTGGACGTAGCAGGTGAAACCCTGGTCGGCCGCCTTGTTCAGCTGCCGCCGCAGCACGTGGCGTGAGTCGGCCCACGACGGTGTGCCGTCGGGCATGGCGATGTCGCAGAACATTCGCGCCGAGTGGTGCTTGCCCGCACTCGTCGTCCACGGGAGGACCTGGAAGGTCGACGGGTCGGGCTTGGCGATGGTGTCGGCCTCCGACACCCGCGAGAACCCCTCGATCGACGATCCGTCGAAGCCGATCCCCTCGGCGAACGCACCCTCGAGTTCGGCCGGCGCGATGGCCACCGACTTGAGATAGCCCAGGACGTCGGTGAACCACAGTCGAACGAATCGGATGTCTCGTTCTTCGAGGGTGCGAAGGACGAATTCCTTTTGGCGGTCCATGGTTCAGAGGCTAGAAGCGCGCTGTTAAATCCGTGTTACAGATGCGGATCGGGGTCGCTCAACTGGGGCTCGACTACCGGCGTCTCAGCATGTGGCACCCACCGGCGGCAACGTGAGATCGACGAGGTACTTCGTCAACGGGTCGTCGAGGCACGCGTTGCCCTCGAACGACGCGGTGTGCTGGGTGCCCCGGAAGGTCATCAGGCGGGCACCGAGCTGACCGGCCAGCGAGACACCCGCGGCGTACGGCGTGGCGGGATCGTCGGTGGTCGACACCACCACCGTCGTCGGCAGACCGGCCGCGGCGATCCGATGCGGCTGCGAGGTGGGGGACACCGGCCAGAACGCGCACTCGTCGGCCGAACCGCGCCCGGTTCCCCGACCGTCGTCGCGGAACGGCGCCGCCCGTCGTAGATCGGTGTCGAGTCGGTCGATCGTCGCGCGGTCGGTGATGGGTGGTCCGTCGACACAGCGGATGGCGGTGAAGGCGTCGGCGCTGTTGTCGTAGCGACCCGAGCGGTCGCGTCCCTCGTACAGGTCGGCGAGCCGCAGCATGGTGTCGCCACGTCCGCCGGCGAGTTCGGCGAGGCCGTCGCGGAGGTACCGCCACAGGTTCTTGCTGTAGAGCGCCTGCCCGGTGCCGGTGAGGGCGTCGCCGTAGGTAAGTCCCCGCGGATCGGTCGTCGGCGCGGGCCGACCGATGAGCGGTCGGGTGAGTTCCTGGTACCGCGCGGTGGCCCGGGCCGGGTCGGTGCCGAGCGCACAGCCACGTCGGGTGACACAGTCCGCGGCGAAGCCGTCGAACGCTCGCTGGAATCCCGCGGTCTGCGCGACGACGTCGGCGACCGGGTCGGCTGACGGGTCGACGGCGCCGTCGTTGACCATCGCCCGCACACGGGTCGGGAACCGTTCGGCGTAATCGGCGCCGATGAGCGTGCCGTAGGAGTAGCCGAGATAGTTCAGCTGCTCGTAGCCCAGGGCGCCGCGCAGCACGTCCATGTCGGCGATCACGTCCGCCGTTCCGACGTGGGCCAGGAAGTCGCCGCCCATCTGACGCGCGCATGCCGAACCCACAGCCGCATTGCGCTTCTCGACCGCGGCGATACCGGCGGGGCTGGTGTCGACCCAGTCGCGGGCACGCACCGCGTCGCGCTCGGCGTCGGTCCGACAGCGGATCTGCGGCGTCGAACGTCCCACGCCGCGGGGATCGAAGCCGACGACGTCGAGGGTCCGACTCACGTCGCGGTCGGCGAAGTCTGCGGCGGCCGAGGCCATGAAGTCGACACCCGATCCCCCGGGCCCGCCGGGGTTGGTGAGCAGGATCCCGTTCGCCCGGTCGGCGGCCTTGAGCCGGAACACCGCGAGCGACGCCGTCGCACCCGTCGGGTCGGTGTAGTCGACCGGGACGGTCAGTCGGCCACACTGACTACGCTGCTGCGGATATCCACCGTCGGGGGCGAACTCCGCACACGACCCCCACGCGATGCGTTGGCCGTAGAACCGGGCGAGCGGTCCGCTCACCGGCGCCGCCGTCGGATCCGGTTCCACCGAGGTGCCCGACCCGTTCGAACTCGAATCCGGCACCGGTGCGCCGAGATCGAACCGCTGCGTGTTCGTGCTCGCGCAACCGGCGATCAACAGCACCGCGGCGAGAACCGACCAGCGCAGTCCCCGACGCTGCCGGCGGGACGGTTCGACTGTCGACGTCGGGTGCGGCATCGCCCCATCGTGGCACGGCGCGGCCGACCCGGACCTCCGCGAGGAAGACGCGGAGACGATGTGAGGCACGGCACACCGCAGAGACCTGGGACGTCGTGGCGTGCGAGTGCCACACTGGTGGCGTCCACATCCACCCGGGTACTCGCACCGCGAGACTCGAGGCACGAAAGAGACGACGATGTCTGACAGCTCTGTCTATGGCGCCCCCTCCACCGCGCCGACCTCTCCCCGCCGCGTGACCCGCGTCCACCACCTCGCCCAGATGAAGGCCGAGGGTGAGAAGTGGTCGATGCTCACCGCCTACGACTACTCCAGCGCCCGCATCTTCGATGCGGCGCAGATCCCGGTACTGCTGGTCGGCGACTCCGCCGCCAACGTGGTCTACGGCTACGACACCACCATCCCGGTGTCCATCGACGAGCTGCTTCCGCTGGTCCGCGGCGTGGTGCGCGGTGCCCCGCATGCGCTGGTGGTCGCCGACCTCCCGTTCGGCAGCTACGAGGGTGGCTCGGCGCAGGCACTGACCTCGGCGATCCGCTTCTTCAAGGAGGGTGGCGCGCACGCGGTGAAGCTCGAGGGCGGTGAGCGCGTCGCCGACCAGATCGCCACGTTGAGCGCCGCGGGCATCCCGGTGATGGCCCACATCGGGTTCACACCGCAGAGCGTCAACGGCCTCGGCGGTTTCCGCGTCCAGGGCCGCGGCGACGCCGGCGATCAGCTCGTCGCCGACGCGATCGCCGTCGCCGAGGCCGGCGCATTCGCCGTCGTGATGGAGATGGTCCCGGCCGACCTCGCCGGCCAGATCACTCGCAAGCTCACCATCCCCACCGTCGGCATCGGTGCGGGCAACGAGACCGACGCACAGGTTCTCGTGTGGCAGGACATGGCCGGCTTCACCCACGGCAAGACCGCGAAGTTCGTGAAGCGGTACGCCGACATCGGCACCGACCTGCGTGTGGCGGCCGAGCAGTACGCCGACGAGGTGCGCCGTGGGACGTTCCCCGGTCCCGAGCACAGCTACTGAACCGACGACCCGCGCGCCGCGCGCGTGACCGATGAGGTGGCCACACCCGGCATAGTGGTCACATGCGCGATTTGTACCCGGCGATCGAGCCGTACCGGCAGGAGATGCTCGACGTCGGTGACGGGCAACGCATCTACGTCGAATGCAGCGGCGACCCGAACGGGAAGCCCGTGGTGTTCGTCCACGGCGGGCCCGGCGGGGGGACGTCGGCGGATCAGCGCCGCTTCTTCGATCCCTCGCACTACCGGATCATCCTGTTCGATCAACGCGGTTGCGGGCGTTCGACTCCGCACATCGCCGATGGCGCCGACCTCTCGGTCAACACCACCGGGCACCTGATCGCCGACATGGAACGCATCCGCACCCATCTCGAGGTCGAGCGGTGGCAGGTGTTCGGCGGGTCGTGGGGTTCCACCCTGGGGTTGGCCTACGCCCAGACCCACCCCGAACGGGTCACCGAGCTGGTGCTGCGTGGCATCTTCCTGCTGCGCCGCAGTGAGATCGACTGGTACTACAACGGCGGTGCCGCACACCTCTTCCCCGATGTGTGGGAGGGATACCTCGCGCCGATCCCCGAGTCCGAGCGCGACGGCGATCTCGTCGCGGCCTACCGGCGACTCCTCGCCTCCGACGACCCCGACGTGCGCACAGCGGCCGCCACGGCGTGGACGAACTGGGAACAGAGCACCAGTCATCTGCTGCCGACCCCCGACGGCGACGACGTCGACACGCGTTTCGATCTCGCGTTCGCCTCGATCGAGAACCACTACTTCACCCACGGCGGCTTCCTCGACGACGGTCAGCTGCTCCGTGACATCGACCGCATCGCCCACATCCCCGGCGTGATCGTCCAGGGCCGATACGATGTCGTGTGCCCGATGCGTAGTGCGTGGGATCTGCACCGCGCGTGGCCGTCTGCCGATCTACGCGTCGTCGACGACGCCGGTCACGCCTCGTTCGAGGCCGGTATCAAACACCATCTGGTGGAGGCGACCGACCGCTTCGCGCGCACGCCCGCAGGCACCGACACCACCGAGGACAAGGACACACGCACCCCATGACCGCGCACGAGCAGATCGAGATCGAGCTCAAGTTCGACGTCGCCGCCGGACGGCCGATCCCCGACCTGACCGCGCTACCCGGTGTCGCCTCCACGTCCGGCCCGATCGAGGAGAACCTCGACGCCACCTACTTCGACACCGAGAACCTCGACCTCGCCGACAACCGGATCACGTTGCGGCGCCGCACCGGCGGCCACGACGAGGGGTGGCATCTCAAGCGGCCCGCGGGTACGGGCGGACGCCGCGAGCGACAGGTGCCGCTCGATCCCGACGACGCCGATCCCGCGACCGGCATCGCGCACGCGACCGTGCCCGGCGAGCTGCTCGAGCCGGTCCGGGTGCACGTACGCGGGCGGGCACTGTCGCCGGTGGCGGTGATCGGCACCCGACGCCAGATCACCGAGGCACGCGACGACGACGACCGTCTGCTCGCCGTCTTGTGCGCCGATCTGGTGACCGCGCGATCGCTGCTGCCCGGCGGCACCGGCCAGACGTGGTCGGAGTGGGAATTCGAACTCGTGGACGGCGACACCGACCTCCTCGGACCCGCCGAGGAACTGCTGCGCGGGGCCGGCGCCACCACCGCCTCGAGCGCGTCGAAGCTCGCCCGCACCATCGGCGCGATGCCCTCCCACCGTTCGACGAAGCCGCTGCCGAAGAACCCGACCGCGCTCGAACTCGTGATCACCGAGTTGTCGCGTCACCGCGACCAGCTCGTCGAGTGGGACCCGGCGGTACGTGCCGACGTCGACGACGCGGTCCACCAGATGCGGGTCGCGACACGCAGGCTCCGCAGCGTGCTGCGCGCGTTCGACACGGTTCTCGGCGGCACCGCGCGCGACACCATCGGCGACGAGCTCAGGGAGTTGGCCTCGGTGCTCGGGGTCGCCCGTGACGCCGAGGTCACCGCACAGCGCTACGCCGAACTCCTCACCGACGAGAACGCGTCGGATGCGCTGCGGGCCGCACTCGTCGACGAACAGGAACGCAGGTACCGGCGTGGCCTGCGGGTCGCGGTGACGGGCATGAACTCCGCCCGCTACTTCACGTTGCTCGACGCCATCGACGCACACCTGGCCGATCCGGTCGCAGGCCCCGACGGTGAGCGGCCCGCGAAGAAAGCCCTGCGTGACGCCGTCGACGCAAGCCGTCGTTCGGTGCGCAAGGCGCAACGCAAGCTCGCCGAGCTCGACCGGGGAACCGAGGAGTGGACCGAGCAGATGCACACGGTCCGCAAGAAGGCCAAGCGGTTGCGCTACATCGCGGAGGCGGGCGCGACGCTCGGCGTCTCCCGACACAAGCGGGTGGGCTCGACGGCCAAGAAGATCCAGTCGCTGCTCGGGGATGCGAACGACGCGTCGCTGAGTCGCGAACTGCTCGCCGAGGTCGCCGCGAACGTCACCGCGCCGGGTGACGCCTTCGTCCTCGGCCGTCTCGACGCCCGCGAACAGCAACGTCACGCCGAGGCGCTGCACCGTTACGACGCCATCGCCGACGCCTTCTGACAGGCAGACCCCGGTGGGCGCGGCTGCGCCGGGCGGGGTGCGAACGAGTCGACCTGTAAGCCGGATCCTGTCCCGACCACGGGGGTCGGGGGCGATCATCCATCTGGACACACCGTCGCCGGGTGCCTCGAGCGGTCCACCCGCAGGCTCGGGCGAGCAGCCCTCGAACGCCTGCGCAGCCGCACCTCGCGGTGCGACCTTCGACCTTGCTCCTGGTGGGGTTTACCGAGCCGTCGTGGTCACCCACGGCGCTGGTGCGCTCTTACCGCACCGTTTCACCCTCACCGAACCCCACGCCCGAGGGCGTGCGGTGTCGGCGGTCTGTTCTCTGTGGCACTTTCCCGCGGGTCACCCCGGGTTGCCGTTAGCAACCACCTTGCTCTGTGGAGTCCGGACTTTCCTCGATCACGGGCGTATCGCCCGACGGCGACCGTTCCCGCAGACCGCGATCGCCCGGTCGGCTCGTTCGCCCGCTTATGATAACCGCCGGTCGTCTGTACTCCGGTCGTCGTCGCACACACGGCGGCACCGGACCGGCGACGTGTACGCGACCTGGGGGGTTCGAACAATGGCCACGCTCGACACACAGACACTCGGCACAACCGATGCGGCACGTCCGAGGATCATGCGGTTCGTCGCCGTGATCCTCACTCTCGTCGCGCTGGTGGCGACGGCAGCGCTCAACCAGCCTGTCGCCCACGCGGCGCCCCCGACGCCAGGCGTCACGACGTCACCCGGCGTCACGCAGACCCCGTCGACCGCCCCGGCCGCGCGGGTGGTGTCGGTGGTGATGACCTCGTCGCAGAAGGCGCGCCTGCGCGTGTTCTCCCCGTCGATGCGCAAGATCATCTCGGTCGACGTACTGCTCCCCCGTGACCGGAGCCGACCGCGCCCGTCGCTGTACCTGCTCGACGGTATCGACGCCGGCGTCCTCACCGGTTACCGCCAGAGCGGGTGGACCGACCAGACCGACATCGTGCGCTTCATGGCCGACAAGTCCGTGAACGTCGTCCTGCCGATCGGCGGGACGGCGAGCTATTACACCGACTGGGACCGCACCGATCCCGTTCTCGGCGTGAACAAATGGGACACGTTCCTCGCCTCCGAACTGCCCCCGGTGATCGACCGGACGTTCCGCGGCAACGGCACCAATGCGATCGGCGGTGTCTCGATGGGTGCCACGGGCGCGATGATGCTCGCCGTCCGCCACCCGGGTCTCTACCGCGGCGTCGCGGCGTTCAGCGGGTGTCTCGATCTCCTCGACCCGACCGCCGCGGCGGCCACGCAGGGCAGCATCCTCACCCGCGGTGGCAACCCCGACAACATGTGGGGTCGGCCGGGGAACGCGCAGTGGCGGGCGCACGACCCGGCATCACAGGTCGGTGCGCTGAGGGGCACCGCGCTCTACCTCGCCGTCGGCAACGGCCTGCCCGATCTGTCCCTCGGACTCGCGGGCATCGCGTCGCCGGTCGGTGGTGTGTTGGAGAGCGGAGCGCTGACGTGCACCCGACTGTTCGACCGCGCCGCACGACGCGCCGGTGTGCGAACCACCATCGACTACCGGGCCGGACTGCACTCGTGGGGGTACTGGAATCAGGATCTGCACCGCGCCTGGCCGACGGTGGCACGCGCGCTCGGGGTCCCGGTCGGCCGGCGGTAGCGTCGGCGACGACAACTGCCGGGGCGCTACCCTGGCGCGGTGGCCCGCTACGTCGCCCTGCTCCGAGGCATCAACGTCGGTGGCGTGCGGGTCGGAATGTCCGATCTGCGTGACGAATTCGGGCATCTGGGCTTCACCGAGGTGCGCACGGTGCTGGCCACCGGCAACGTCGTGTTCGACGCCGACGACGACCACACGCCGTCGTCGTTGCGCGAGCTGATCGAACCGGCCCTCGGCAAGCGGTTCGGCTACGAGGCATTCGTGTTCGTCCACACCGTCGACCACGTTGCCGACGTCACCGGGGCCTATCCGTTCGACGAGAGCGACGGCGTCCACGCGTATGTGGTGTTCGTGGCCGACGATGCGGTGCTCGACGAACTGCTCGGTGTCGACATCGACGGCGACGTCGAATCGGTGGCCCGAGGTGACGGCGTCGTCTACTGGTCGGTGCCACAGAAGCAGACGCTCAGCAGCGCCTTCGGGAAGGTCCTGGGCAGGTCGGCGTACAAGGCGACGACCACCAACCGCAACCTGCGCACACTCCGCAGGATCCTCGGCTGAGGACACGGGGACGACAGAGATGATGGCAGCGGGCGCAGTGGCGCTCATGGTGCTGGCGCTCGCGTTCGCTGTGTGGCGTCCGCGAGGGCTTCCCGAGGCGACGGTTGCGGTGCCCGCGGCGGCGATCGCCATCACTGTGGGCGCGGTGACGCTGGGTGAGGCGTTCGACGAGATCCACCGTCTGGCGTCGACGGTCGCCACACTGGCTGCGCTGCTGGCGCTCTCGCACGCGTGTGAGGTGCTCGGGGTGTTCGGGTGGGTCTCGCGGCAGATCGGTCGCGCGGGAGCCGGCAACGGTCGACGACTGTTCGCCCTCGGATTCGTCGGGGCGGCGGTCACGACGGCCGCGCTCAATCTCGACGCCACCGTCGTCCTGCTCACCCCGGTGTTGATCGCGGTCACCCGCGGCCTCGGGGTGCGCCCACGGCCGCTGTCGGTGGCGACGATCAGTCTCGCCAACGCGGCGTCGTCGTTGATGCCGGTCTCGAATCTGACCAACCTGCTGGCGTTCTCGGCCACCGGCGTGAGTTTCGGCCGCTTCACCCTGCTGATGGCCCTGCCGTGGCTCGCGACGCTCGTGGTGCAGTACGCGGTGCACCGCTGGTGGTTCCGCGCCGAGATCGCCGACGTCCCCGATCACGAGCCACAGGATCCCGGGCTCGCGCCGGTCACCGCGTTGTGTGTCCTCGGCGCGACGCTCGTCGGTTTCGTCCTGTCGTCTCAGGTCGGGGTGGAGCCGGTGTGGTTCGCCACCGCGGGTGCCGTGGTGCTCACGGTGATCGCGATGGCGCGCAGGGCGTCGGGCGTGGTCGATGTGGTGAAGGCGATCAATCCCCTGTTCCTGCTGTTCGTGTTCGCACTCGGGGTCCTGGTCGCCGCCATCGCCGACGGCGCGATCGGTCGTTGGTTGGCCGGCATCGTCCCGAACGGCACCGGTCTTCTCGCGCTGCTCGGCGTGGCCGCGATCGGTGCGGTGGTCGCGAACGTCATCAACAACATCCCCGCGACATTGCTGCTGCTCGCCGCGATGTCCGGCGCCCCGACCGTCGCGCTGTTGGCAATGCTCCTCGGCGTCAACATCGGCTCCAACATCACCTACGTGGGGTCGCTGGCGAATCTGCTGTGGCGCCGCATCGTCAGCCGCGACGGTGTCGCGGTTTCCGCCGCCGGCTTCTCCGCCCTCGGCCTCGTCGCCGGTGCCCCGTCGATCGTCGCTGCCGTCACCATGTTGTGGCTCGTCACTTGAGTTGAGCGGCCGGGTCGCGTTCTACTCCCGCCGACTGTGCCGAAAGTCGTCGCTGAGTGTGCTCGCAGCATTACGCAAGCCGAGACGTGAACAACGCACATTCGACAACGGCTTTCCGCACCGTCAGCGGCGGTAGAACCCAAACACCCATCAAGCAGCGGGATAGAGCTCACACTCAGGCCAAGTGATGTCGAAGCGCCTGCTCACTGCCGCGACGTCAGGCGGGTTCCGGAATCGTTCGAGGAGTTCGTCGATCCGGTGTAGGTGATTGGCGCGGAGCTTTTCGGGTGGGTCGGTGTTGCGGCGCCAGCCGTAGCGGCCTTTGTCGGGGCCGTCGGTGATCTTCTCGGTGGACCACTGATGGGGTTCGGTTCCGACGGCTCGGTTGTGGGGTCCGCAGGCGGGGGCCAGGTGGGTGGAGTCGGTGAGCCCGCCGTCGGCCCAATCCTGTTCGGCGTGATGCATCTCGGTGTGGGCGAAGGCGACACCGCAATCGTCCTTGCTGCAACCGCGGTACTGCGCGAAAGCCATCAACCGTTGCGCTTGTGAGGCGAGGCGGCGGGTGCGCCCGAAGAACAAGGGCTCGTTGGTGACGTCGCTGAACACCGCGAGATGTTGTTGGGCGTCGGCGGCGAGCTTCACAACGTCACCGATCGGGAGGTCGGTACCTGTGGTGGTGCGTACGACGCCGGCGTGCTCGCGGAGTTGGGCGTCGGTGATGGAGACGATGATCTGCGGCGGCAGCCCGCGGTGTGACCCACCGAGCAAGCCGCCGTTGACGGCGGCGTCGAGTAGGGCTTTGAGGGCGTCGTGGTTGCGTTGGGACTGCGAGCGGCAGTCCCGATCTGCTGCTTCCCGTAGTGCATCGCTGCTGATCTCGCTGCCGTCGCCGTGAGGCGACTGATCGTCGTCGGGGTTGTTCATCCCCGGTGCCGCCCACTTCGCGAGCACCACGTCGAACAGGGCGCGCGTGGTCGGGTCCAAGGTGGCGGTCAGCTTCGACATCAACTGGCTGTCCTGGCAACCCACAGACAGCTTCCGGTTCCGTGCGCGGTCACGGTCGTCGGTGAGGGTGCCGTCGGGATCGAGGTGGGCGAGGATCCGTACCCCGGCGGCGGTGATCTCTTTCGGGGTGAGTGTGGTCGCGAACTCGGCGAGGGTCTGTTCTGCGAACGCTCGGTGCTCGGGCTCGACCGCGGTGGGGATTTTGGCCATGACATCCAGCACGGCGTGAACGTGGTCGGGGCCGATCGATCCGGCCGCCAACTCCCGAGCGACGTTCGGGCAGACCGGTGGCAGCTTCTCTCCGGTCATCGCGTGCATCGATTCGAGCGCCTGCACTTCTTTGAGCCGCTTCTTCGGTTGCGTCACGCGCAGTGTCGTCCGAAGGAACTCGGTCAGGTTCACACATCCGACGGCGCGGTGGGCGTCGCGGTCGGACACCTCGAGGATCCTTTTGTTGCCGGCGGCCTCCAATTGCCGGGCGATGCGCTCATGGCGAATGGCGAGATCCGCGACCTCCTCGTCGGTGCACGAGGTGGAGTCGGCAGTGAGGATTCTGTCCACGATCTGTTCCAGGGCAGCGTAATCCGATTGGATGCTGTTCATCGGCCTGCCCCCTCCCCAGGTGGATCTGTACATCTATCCTAGCACGGATGTTCGAGGGGTGGGTGGTTAATTTTAGTGAATGTTGTTGA
Source organism: Williamsia sp. M5A3_1d (assembly GCF_053345315.1). Classification (NCBI taxonomy): domain Bacteria; kingdom Bacillati; phylum Actinomycetota; class Actinomycetes; order Mycobacteriales; family Nocardiaceae; genus Williamsia; species Williamsia sp. M5A3_1d. The sequence goes on along the minus strand of NZ_JBKEZX010000003.1, from coordinate 865,281 downwards.
ACGCTGGTGTATTTCGCTTGTCCGGTCGCGTTCTACTACCGCCGACTGTGCCGAAAGTCGTCGCCGAGTGTGCGTCGTTTCGCCGTCAACTCACGATCTGTGGTCAGCACACCCGGTTCGGGTTCGTCACGGTCGGCCGTGAATCAGGACAGATGGTTCGTGTCGTTGACGAGGCGGACGGAACTTCCTCCGTCGGAGTAGAACTCGGCCACCGAGAGCGACGCCAGGTCGAGGTGGAGCTTGAAGAGGATCGACGGACCGACGTCGAGGGCATGGCGCAGAACGGTTTTGATCGGCGTGACGTGACTGACCACCACGACGTCGCCGGGTCCGTACTCCGACACCACGTGGTCGGTCGCGACCCGCACACGCTCGGTGACGGCGTCGAAACTCTCCCCACCCGGAGGGGCGACCGACGTGTCGGACATCCAGGCGCGGTGCAGTTCCGGGTCACGCTGCATCGCCTCGATGAACGTCAGACCCTCCCACTCGCCGAAGTCGGTCTCGGTGAAGCCTTCCACCTCGTGCACCGGAAGATCGAGCTTGCGGGCGATGGCGCCGGCGGTCGCCCGCGCCCGCGACAACGGGCTGGACACGATGGCCTTCACACCGCCGCGAGAGGCGATGCGATGCGCCGCCCGATCGGCCTGCTGCACACCGAGTTCGGTGAGCTCGGGGTTCCCACGTCCGCTGTAGCGCCGGTCCACCGACAGCGCCGTCTGCCCGTGGCGCACCAGCCACAACCGGGTGGGCTCCCCCATCGCCCCGGTCCAACCGGGCCCGGTCTTCGCCGCCGAAGCGCTCTTCTCGACCGGGGCGGCCGACTCACCACCTGTCGCGATCTGCCCCTGCGCCTGCTCATCCATGGCCTCGTTGGCGAGGCGGTCGGCGTGGGAGTTCTCCGCGCGAGCGATCCACGCGAAGTCGACGTGTGAGAAGCCCGAGACGAGATCGCGGGCCTGCTCCGCCAGCGGGATCATGTCCGGGTGCTTGACCTTCCACCGACCCGACATCTGCTCGACGACCAGCTTGGAGTCCATCCGCACCGACACCTCGTCGGCGTCGAGATCCCTCGCAGCCCCGAGACCCGCTATGAGCCCACGGTATTCGGCGACATTGTTGGTGGCGCGTCCGATGTACTCCTTGCGCTCGGCCAGGACGGTCCGGTGGTCGGCGTCGAACACGACGGTGCCGTATCCGGCGACGCCGGGGTTGCCGCGCGATCCGCCGTCGGCCTCGACGATGACCCGCATCCGGCTCAGACCCCGGATTCGTGCGTGCGCACGATGATCGCGCCGCACTCGTCGCAGCGCAGCACCTCGTCGGCGGGTGCCTGCCCGTAGCGGCTGAGCGTTCCGCGGTCGATCTCCATGCGGCAGGCCCCGCACCGCGCCTGACGCAGCAGGCCCGCGCCGATCCGGCCCTGGGCCACCTGCTTGTCGTAGACGGCGAGCAGGGCGTCGTCGATCTGTCCGCGCAGTTCGTCGCGACGGGCGCGCGCGGCGTCTGCGGTCACGTCGATCTCCGACATCGCCGTCGCCGCGTCGGCGTCGGCCTTCTCGATCTCTTCCTCGGTGTGGGTCACCAGCGCTCCGCAGCGCAATTCCTCTGCCGCGGTGGCCTCTTGACGTTCCATCACCTCGAGCAGCTCGTCCTCGGCCACACCGCGCCGACGGTGCAGGCCCGCGATCTCGTGCTCGATCTCGGTGAGCGCCTTGCCGGTGAGGGTGCCGCCGTTGAGCAGGGCCGAGTCCTTGCTCAACCGCGTGTCGAGCACGGCGATGTCGTTCTCGAGGCGTCGCACCTCGCGGGCGAGGTCCTCGGCCGCGATCTGCGCGGCGACGGTCTGATCCCGGTACTCACGCAGGGCCTCGACGAGTTCGGCGACCCGTGCGGCCTCCGGCGAGTGGGACCGCCGGTGGGTGGCCCTCGAGACCCCGGCATCGACCTCGGCCAGGTCGAGGAGTGCTCTCTGATCGGCCGGATCTGCCTTCATGTCGCGAGGGTGTCCTGTTCTGTAGGGGTTCTGGCGACACTACCGGTCGGGGCGTGCCTCGCCCGTGACGGCGCTGGTGGAGCCCGCGCCGTGCAGCGTGAACGGGTCGGTCGGACGGTCGAACTGCGAGATGACCAGCCCCGCGTCGTGGGCGCCGAGCACCGCGGCGACCTGCGCACACCAGGGGAACTCCGTCGCCCAGTGCCCGGCGTCGACGAGCGCGGGGCCACCTGCGCGCAGGTGTTCGTCGGCGGGGTGGTGACGCAGGTCGGCGGTGACGTAGACGTCGGCCCCGGCCGCGGCGGCCGCGTCGATCAGCGAGTCGCCGGCTCCACCACACACCGCGACCGTCGAGACCATGGCGTCGGGATCGCCCGCCGTCCGCACGCCCCACGCCGCGGTCGCGAGTGACGTCGCCACATGATCGGTGAACGCGCGCAACGACATCGGTTCGGCGAGGACGCCCACCCGCCCCAATCCGATGTCGGACGGGGTGGAGGCGAGTTCGATCAGGTCGAAGGCCGGTTCCTCGTAGGGATGCGCCGCGCGCAGGGCCGCGGCCACCGCGTCGCGTCGGCCGCGGGGGGCGACCATCTGCATGCGGTCCTCGGCGACGGAGGCGACCTCACCGACGTCACCGATGGCCGGGTTCGCCGACGGACCGGGGAGGAACTCGCCGGTCCCCGCGACGGTGAACCGACACCGGCTGTACTCGCCGATCGCGCCGGCACCGGCGGCGAACATCGCCTCGGCGACCGCGTCGGTCGCGGTGCGCGGGACCATCACCACCCAGGAGTCCAACGGCGGGCTCGGCAGCGGTGAGAGAGGCCGCGTGTCGGTGACCCCGAGAGCGTCGGCGAGGGCGTCGGACACCCCGGGGCGGGCGATGTCGGCGTTGGTGTGCGCGGTGTAGAGCCCGCATCCCGACCGGATGAGGCGGTGGATCAATCGCCCCTTGGGGGTGTGCGCACCGACGGTGTCGACACCGCGCAGCAGCAGCGGGTGGTGCGCCACGATCAGTTCGACACCGGTCGCGACGGCTTCGTCGACCACCGCGTCGGTCACATCGACGCAGATCAACACGGCGGTGACGGTGTCACCGGGGTCGCCACACACGAGACCGACACTGTCCCAGGACTCGGCGTGACGCGGCGGGTAGGTCTCGTCGAGCAGTTCGATCAGATGGCGCAGGGCGGCCACGTCAGTTCCCGTCATTCGAGTCGGTACAGGGTAGGTCGGTGCACGCGGTGCGGTGCGGGAGCTGTCCGGTGTCGTCGCGGCGTGGCCAGGCGGCGATCAGACCGGCAACCGCCTCGCGGTCGCGGACGGCGAGACGCAGGTGATCGGGACCCAGCCCGGCGAAGTTCGCACAGCTGCGTACCGCGTAACCCTCACGCGCGAGATGGTTCTTGGCCGCGGTGCCCTCGGTCACCCGCACCATCACGAACGACGCCGCGGGCGTGCCGCACACCGTGATGCCGGCCGCGGCCAGGGCCGCGCACATCGCCTCGCGGTCGGATCGGACCACCCGGGCCTGCTCGCGCGCATGAGCCCTCCCCTGTTCCGACAGTGCGGCGGCGAGTGCGGCGAGCTGCAGCGTGCCCACCGGCCAGTGGGGGCGACCCGCGGTGAGGCGATCGATGACATCTGCTGCGGCGCAGAGATATCCGGCGCGAAGTCCCGCGAGGGCGAAGGTCTTGGTGATGCTGCGGATCACGATCACGTCCGGATACGCGCTATCGACGAGGGATTCCGGTTCGTCGATCTCGGCCCCGTCGCGCACGGCGAGGGTCACGTCGGCGAACGCCTCGTCGACCACCACGATCCGTCCCGGACGCCGCAACGACTCGATGGCCTCACGGGGGTGCAGCACCGAGGTCGGGTTCGTCGGGTTGCCGACGATCACGAGGTCGACGTCGGCGGGGACGTCGGCGGAGGTCACATCCCACGGTGCGGCGCACACGACGCGGGTCACCGGGACACCGGCAGAGGTCAGCACGCGTTCGGGCTCGGTGAAGGTGGGGGCGATGACGACGGCGTTCCCGGGGCGCAACCGTGCGAGCAGCGAGAACCCCTCGGCGGCACCGGCGAGCGGCAGGATCTCGCGGCGATCCCGACGATGGGCCCGCGCGATCACGTCGACGGCGGCGTCGTGATCGTCACGGAGGGGGTAGGCGGCCAGGTCGGGCAGCCGCTCGGCGAGGGCGTCGACCATCCAGCGCGGCGTCCGGCCACGGACGTTGACGGCGAAATCGACCATGCCCGCCGCGACGTCGTCGTCGCCGTGGCGGTCGAGTGCGGTGAGGTCTGTACCCGTGGCGGTCTGGTGCTGCGTGGCCGACGGGATCACGACTCCCGACTCTACTTCGCGCCCCTGCGTGGCCCGGGCTCCGCACGTCGGGTGAGAATGGTCGGGTGCCGGTCTCCACCGATCCCGCCGCGGCGACGACGACCCTGTTGTTCGACCTCGACGGCACCATCACCGATTCCTTCGACGGCATCGCCAACAGCTTTCGACACGCGCTGGCGACCGTCGGTCATCCCGAACCCGATCCGACGGTCGTCGAGGGCATCGCCGGGCCGCCGATGCTCGACACCCTGCGGACACTGGGTCTCGACGACGACCGCGCGGCCGCCGCGATGGATGCCTACCGTGCGCGGTACACCGACATCGGGTGGCTGGAGAACGCGGTGTTCCCCGAGATGGAGGCGATGCTCGACGACCTGGCCGCGGCCGGGCGCCGGATGGCCGTCGCCACCTCGAAGAACGAGACCACGGCGACGCGCATCCTCGAGCACTTCGGTCTCGCCGGGTATTTCACGGTGATCGCCGGCGCGAGCGACGACGGGACCCGCCGCACGAAGGGTGACGTGGTGGCGCATGCGCTGTCCGGCCTGGGTGTGGCACCGACCGCGAGTGCCGACGGCGGCACACCCGACGTGGTGATCATCGGCGACCGTTCTCACGACATCCACGGCGCCGGCGCGTTCGGCATCCCCGCGGTCCTCGTCGGCTGGGGATACGCGCTCGACGGCGAGGGTGCCGACGCACGGTGGCAGGTGTCCACGGTGGGCGAGCTGCGGGAGGTGCTCGGTGTCTGACCGGCTCCACATCACGTTCGTCTGCACCGGCAACATCTGCCGGTCCCCGATGGCCCAGAGCATCGTCACCCACGCCGTCGCCGAGGCCGGACTGTCGGATCGGGTGCGCATCGACAGCTGCGGCACCGGTTCGTGGCACGTCGGTGAACCCGCCGACGACCGCGCGCGGACGGAACTGCGGCGCAACGGGTACTCCGACGAGCACGCCGCAGCCGTTCTCGGCGCTCAGCACAGCGACGCCGATCTGATCGTCGCGCTCGACCGCGGACACCTCGAGGCGTTGCGGCGCAAGCGGTTGGGCGAGCGCGCGCGTCTGCTGCGCAGCTTCGACCCGGATGTGGACCCCGCCGTCGGCGACGATCTCGACGTCGCCGATCCGTATTACGGCGACCAGAGCGACTTCACGCGGGTCCGGGAACAGATCGAGGCCGCCGTACCGGGCTTGCTCGACTGGATCCGCGAGCAACCCGCCCCGTAGCGCGGTCGACGACCCCGCACGAGTCGGTCAGACCTTGACGGGCTCGATCAACGAGTGCGCGAACCGCATCTTCTCCAGCACCTTGGCCGGCAGCACGAACGGGTACAGATCCTGGTGACCCATCGACCGGTTGATCTGGTTGAGCGACCACGACAGCGGCAGCCACCATTCGATGATGCGATCGAAACCGACGTCGCCGGTGAGTGAGCTGGCCAGCGTCGCGCCGGCCGGTGCCATCGCGAATGCCGCTGCGGTGTCGAGGGTGTCGCGGATGTGCAGGTAGTGCGCGAAGGTCTCCGCCCAGTCCTCGGCCGGGTGCATCGTGGCGTAGGAGGAGACGAAGTCGGATTTCCAGTCCGAGGGCGGGCCGTCGTTGTAGTGGCGGTCGAGCGCGGCCTGGTAGTCGTCGTCGGGGTTGCCGAACAGCTCCTCGAACCGCTGGCGGTGCTCGCCGTCGCCCACGAGGGCCATCTGGTAGTAGTGACCGATCTCATGGCGGAAGTGGCCGATCAGGGTGCGGTAGGGCTCGTCCATCGAGACACGGAGCTGTTCGCGGTGCACGTCATCGCCCTCGGCGAGGTCGAGGGTGATGACCCCGTTCGCGTGACCGGTGATGACGTTCTCCTGGGCGCTGGACAACAGGTCGAACGCCAGACCGGTGCTCGGGTCGTCATCGCGACCGACGATGGGCAGGTTCAACTCGGTCAGCTCGAGCACCACCCGACGCTTGGCCGCCTCGGCGTCGCCGAACTCGGCAATCGCCTCGGTGTCGCCGTCGCCGGGACGGGTGCGGGTGAGCACGCACGACTCGCAGAGGCCGTCGTCGCCGGCACCCTTCACCACGAGCCAGTTGCACTTGGCGACGATGTTGTTCGCACAACGGATCAGGGTCGATCCGTCGATCTCGGTCTGACCGTTGTCGTCGAGGGTGACGATGGTGCGCGACGGCAGGTGGAAGCCGAGCGCGCTGGCGCACTTCAGGCAGAGGGTGTTCTCGAAGGAGAGTTGCTGGCCGCAGTTACGGCAGGCGAAATCACGCATGGTGGGGGTGGGTCCGTTCGGTGAGGCACCTGCGCCGCGTGGGGACGGGCGAGGTGGGAGTTCGGAGGCGGCGAGGCAACGCTCACGGCGGCGGCTTCGCGTGAGGGCCTGTCGGGCTCCGGCCGACTCAGCGTAGTCGACACATGCAGGTCCGCTCACCGATCGCGGCGCCCGCCGACCCCCGGGCGAGGTTGTACCGTCGAGGTATGCGAGTGCTCCGCGCCTTCCTGCGTCCCGGCTGGGTGGTCCTCGCGCTCGTCGTGGTCGCGTTCGCGGTCGCATGCTTCTGGGTCCTGGCACCGTGGCAACTAGGCAAGAACGGTCGTACCGAACACCAGAACGATCTGATCAAGAGCGCGGTGTCGAAGGCAGCGGTCCCCATCGACACCGTGTATCCCGGTTCGGGTCCGATACCGACCGACACCGAGTGGCGCGAGGTGTCGGTGACGGGTACCTACCTGCCCGAGGCGCAGGCGGTGGTCCGGCTGCGGTCGGTCGACGACAGCCCCGCGTTCGAGGTGCTCACCCCGTTCCGCACATCCGACGGTCGGGTGTTCGTGGTCAACCGCGGTTACGTACGTCCGCAGCAGGGCACCGCGTTGCCGCCGGTGACCGCGGCGCCCACCGGCACGACCACCGTCGATGCCCGCATCCGCGCGCCGGAGGGGACCAGCCCTGGCAAGGGACCCCGAACCGAGTCCGGCGTGCTGCAGGTCTACACGATCGATCCGGCCGTACTGGGCCGCACCGTCGGGCTCACCACCATGCCCGCCTACCTGCAGTTGTCGTCGGGGCAACCCGGCAGCCTCGCCGAGATCCCCATCCCCCAGCTCGACTCCGGGCCCTACCTGTCGTACGGATTGCAGTGGATCGCATTCGGCGTGATGGCGCCACTGGGTCTGCTGTATTTCGTGCGATCGGAGATCCGCCACCGTCGCGAGGCCAACGCAGCCCGCGCCGAGACCGCCGAGCGCATCCGCACCGGCGCCGCACCACCCGACGCCCTCGAGTCGGCGGCACTGGCCGAGTCGGCGTTGTCCGAGCGCGCGGCCCGCGCCCGGCAGCGGCGCAAGGAACTCACCTCGGCATCGTCGACGGGGATGGGACAGACGCGGGTGCGCGGCACCATCGGCGCGGGTCCCGATCAGACCGGCGCGAGCGAGGACCGCGTGCGCGGCAAGCTCGCCGACCGCTACGGCGACTGAGCCGAGTAATCAACCGAGCAGGACACCGGCGGCGCCCGCCGCCAGTACCGCGCTCACCAGCTGCACCCGCCGCGACAGCGTGATCGCTCGCCGCAGGTCTGCCACCTCGGGTGCGGGGCCGTCGCCCAGACGGGGTCGCTCCTCCACCCGGTGTCGATACACCGTGGTGCCCCCCAGTCCGATGCCCAGCGCGCCCGCGAACGACGACTCCACGACACCGGCATTCGGACTCGGGTGGCCTCCCGCGTCGCGACGCCACGCCGCCGCCGCGTCGACGGGACGGCCGCCTATCGCGATGACCACCAATCCGGCGAGGCGTGCCGGCACGAGGTTCGCGACATCGTCGAGTCGTGCTGCCGCCCAACCGAACCGCTTGTAGCGCGGCGTGCGATGACCGACCATCGCGTCGAGGGTGTTGACCATCCGGTAGGCGATGAGGCCACGCACCCCACCGACCGTGCCCCAGACCAGCGGCGCGACGGTGGCGTCGGAGGTGTTCTCGGCCACCGATTCCACGGTCGCGCGGATGATCCCGGCACGATCGAGACTCTCGGGGTCGCGGCCACACAGGCTGGGGATCAGGGCCCTCGCGGCCGGTTCGTCGTCGGCCTCCAGGGCGTCGGCGACCGCCGCAGCGACCCGGGTGAGTCCGGTCCCGCCGAGCACCGTCCACGTCGCGGCCGCTGTGGCGGCCACCGCACGGGCTCCACCGACACGACGCAGGGGTTCGGCGATCGCCAGTACCGACGCCAGGCACCCACCGACGAACACGACTCCGGCCCATCGGTTGTCGCGGTACACGACGCGCTCGATGTGCCCGGCCACGGTGCCCATGCCGGCCACCGGGTGCCCACGCCTCGGGTCGGCGAACATCAGGTCGGCGGCGACGCCGAGCATCAGCCCGAGTGCACGTGGGGCACGGCGGTCGGGCGAAGGGGTGATCACCGGCACCACCCTGCCACGCGGCGCCGGCTCCGCGGTCCGCCCGTAGGGTCGTCGATGTGGCCGGACGACGACACCCGCGCAGACCACCCGCCCGGACCGCGGCGGGTGCCCCGATCACCGACGAGGCGTCGACCGCGCCCGCCGGCGTCCACCCCATCGACACCGGCACCGCGCGCATCACCGCCGACGACGACGGCACCGGCTGGCTGCTCGAGGTCAACGGCGTGCAGAGTTCCCACATCGTCACCGACGACCCCCTGCGCCTGGAGTTCGAGTACATGCGCTGGATCGCGGCCGTCATCGACGACCGCCATCACCCCGACGACCCGCTGCGGGTGCTGCACCTGGGGGCCGGCGCGTGCTCGCTGGCCCGCCGCCTCGCCGCCGCCTACCCACGGTCGCGGCACGTGGCCGTCGATGTCGATGCCGCGTTGGCGACGCTGGTGCGCGACCGCTTCGACCTGCCGCGCGCGCCGGTGCTGCGACTCCGTGTGGGCGACGCCCGCGAGGTCACGACCGCGCTGCACACCGACAGTCGCGACATCGTGATCCGCGACGTGTTCGCGGGTGCGACGACGCCGACCGACGTGACCACCGCCGAGTTCACCGAGCAGGTGCATCGCGTGCTGCGCCCGGGCGGGCTCTATCTCGCGAACTGTGCCGACACCCGCGATCTCGCCGGCGCCCGCGCCGAGATCGCCACCATCGGTGCACGATTCGCGCACCTCGCGCTGGTGGCCGACCCTGCGATGCTCAAGGGCAGGCGCTACGGGAACATCATCATCGTCGCGAGTGACGACGAGATCGCCACCTCGGCCGCGGTGGTCAAGTCACTGCTCGCCGGCGCCGTCCCCGCGTCGATCCGCGACGACGCCGACACCCGCCGATTCGCCGCCGGCGCAACCGTTCTGCGTGACGAGGGACGGGGTGACGAGGGAAGGGGTGACGAGGGACGGGGCGACGACCCCGGCGCTACGTCTCCAGCAACACCTTCTTGACGACCTTGCCCATGGCGTTGCGCGGCAGGGAATCGACGAATCGCACCTCGCGCGGTCGCTTGTGCACCGACAGGGCGTCCGCGACGTGGTCGATGAGGCCCTGCGCCGCAGCGGCGTCGGTCGCCGCGTCGGGATGGGCGACGACGTAGGCCACGATCCGTTGACCCAGATCGTCGTCGGCGGGCCCGACGACGGCCACCTCGGACACGGTCGGATGTTCCAGCAGCGACGCCTCGACCTCCCCCGCGCCGACCCGGTAGCCGCCGGACTTGATCAGATCGGTCGACAGCCGCCCCACGATGCGGTGCATCCCGTCGGGTGCGATCAGTGCGGCGTCGCCGGTGGCGAACCACCCGTCGGGCAGCCACGAACCCGCCGTCGCCTCGGGACGGTCGAGGTATCCCTCCCCCAGCATCGGACCGCGCACGAGGAGTTCCCCCACCGCCTCCCCGTCGTGTGGGAGGTCGGCACCGGACTCGTCGCGCAATCGGGTCTCCACCCCGGCGAGCGGTGTACCGACCCAGCCCGCCCGGCGTGGACCGTCGGCGCGGGCGCTGAGGGTGATGAGCGTCTCGGTCATGCCGTAGCGCTCGACCGGTCGGTGTCCGGTCAGCTCGGCCACGGCATCGAACACCGTCGGCGGCAGTGGTGCGCTGCCCGAGATCAGCAGGCGGGCACCGGACAGGGCACGTGCGTGGTCGGGTTCGGCGACGATCCGCGACCACACGGTCGGGACACCGAAGTACATCGAACCCGGATACGGGCCCTGCGCGGCGGATGCGTACGCCTGCGGCCGGGGCGCGACGGTGTGGTGCAGTCGACTGCCGATGCGTAGCGGGCCGACGAGCCCGAGGATCAGACCGTGCACGTGGAACAGCGGCAGACCGTGCACGAGGGTGTCGCCGGCGGTCCACGCCCAGGCGTCGGCGAGGGCGTCGATGCCGGCGGCGAGCGACCCGTGGGTGCTCACGACGCCCTTGGGGGCCCCGGTGGTGCCGGAGGTGTACATGATCATCGCCACGGTGTCCGCGGGCGGCTGGGGATGTCGGTGCCACGATCGCGCGTAGAGCCGCACCGGCAGGTGTGGCCGGTCGCAGGGGTCGGTGGGCGTCGCCCCCAGCCAGGCCTGCGCGCGGGAGTCGTCGAGCACGTGCCGTCGCTCGGTGCCGCCGCTGTCGGGCGCGACCGGCACCACGGTCACACCGGCGAGCAGCGCGGCGACCACCGCGACCACGGTCTGCATCGACGGCACGGCCTCGACCGCGACGCGGTTCAGCCCGCCGAGGCGCTCGGAGGCCGACGTCGCCGCCCCGACGATGTCGGCGTGGGAGAACGTCTCGTCGCCCACGGTCACGAAGGCCGGGACATCTGGCCGGTCGGCGACGAAACCCGGTGTCAGGAGAGGGAACAGCACCCCGCCACTGTCGCACACCGCGGTCTGTCGGTACCCCCACCTAGTCTCAGGCCACGATCGACCATTCGCGTCCCGCCGTTGCCGGTGGCGTCGCACTGCTGCAGAGGAGCCGCCATGTCGTCGCCCACCACCGACGTCGACTTCGACGACGTGATCGACCGCGCCTGGGCGGGGTTCACCGCGGCGCTGACCGAACGGCTGCGCGGACCCCGCGACGACCAGGCGATCGACCTGAGCCGCGAGCACGTCGCGCGCGGCTCGGCGAGTGATCTGCGCTTCCGTCGCCTGCCCACCGGCATGGTGTGCGCGATCGTGGCCGTCCCGGCCGGTGGACGGGCGAAGATCCCCGCGGTCCCGGCGGGATGGTCCGACGCCGAGGGCGGCCACCTCGTACGAATCGTGGAGCACCACGAGATCGCGGCACTCGTCGCCGAGGCCGTCGATCTGGCCCGCACGCTGTTGGCACTGCCGCATCCGAGTTTTCTGCGCGACGACGCGTCGATTCGTGCGCGCGCGCAGTCTATGGCCGATCACCCCTCGGCCGGGGTCTCGCGCGTGGTCGGTCGTGTGGTGCGTGACCGGCTCGCCGGAGTGGTCGGCATCGACGTGCACGACGCGGTCGAACTCACCTACCCCGACGCCACCGCCCACCTGCAGGTGTGGGGACCGCAACGCAGCGCCATGCTGTGGACCACCATCCGTGGCGCCGTCGATCCCGACACCGTCGACCACGCTCGCGCGGTGATCGGCACCTGGGCGGGATTCGAGCTGGTCGTCGACGGATCGGTGGTCGATGTGGAGTTCGCCGTCGACCTCGGCGCCGATCCGCGCACCACGATCGGTGAGGCGATCGATCGGTGGCACACGTTCATGACCGACGAACTGCCCTCCCTCACCGCGGCTCTCACCGCACCGTCGGATCCCGCCGACGTCTCGATGCCGGCCGCGCTGCGTGTGGCGGTGGACCGCGGTCGTGCCGGACTGCTCCCCGACGCCGCTGATGTGGCCGAGCTGTGTGGCACCGACCGCGGCGCCGCTGTCGACTCGATGGAGGTCTGCCGGATCAGGTCGTTGCAGTGGCTCCACCGCGCCGACGCCGCCACTGCATCCGGTGACGTCGAGGGGGCCGCGGAGGCACTGGACTCATCGGCGAGCTGGGACGCCCTCTACGCCGTCTTCGCCGCCGCGGTGCGGATCATGGTGCGTGACGCCGCCTGATCGATCCGATCGCTACGGTGGGCCGATGCGAACGGTCGGGGTGGACCTCGCCGCCGAGCCCGCGAAGACGGCGTGCGCGGTCGTCGAGTGGGAGTCGGACCGCGCCACGGTGAGCGCGTTGCGACTGGGGGCGAACGATGCCGATCTGATCGCCGCGGCCGACGGCGCCGACCGTGTGGGGATCGACGCGCCGTTCGGCTGGCCCGATGCGTTCGTGGAGTTCGTGGTGGCCCACCACCACGGCGCCGCCCCCACCACCGGACCGTTGAACACCCGTGCGGCGCGTGGTCCGTTGGTCCGGCGACACACCGACGAGGTGGTGCGCGTCGAGACCGGACTGATCCCGTTGAGCGTGTCGGCCGATCTGATCGCCCATGTGGCACTGCGGTGTTCGAGTGTGCTGGGTGCGCTCGGCGTGTCCGACCGCGTGCACGGCATCGCCGCCGAGGTGTATCCGGCGGCCGCGCTGCGCACATGGGGTCTGCGTTCGCGGGGGTACAAGGGCTCCGCCAACATCGGCGCCCGCGCAGCCCTGCTGGCCGACCTCGCGGTCGAGGCGCCGTGGCTCGATCTCGGCGATTTCGGGGCGCTGTGTCATGCCAGCGACGACGCCGTCGACGCGGTCGTCGCCGCACTGCTCGCCCGCGCGGTGGCGCTCGGCGCCACCGGTCTCCCCTCCGCGGAGATGGCCGGTGTCGCGGCGCGCGAGGGATGGATCCACCTGCCGCGGATCGCGTTGTCCGGGCTCGTCACGGGCTGACCTCGGCGGCCCACGGTTCCCTCAGCGGGTGGCGGGCACCCCGAAGGTGCGTGTGGCGTCGACATAGATCGACAGCTGCGCATCCCGCAGAGGTGGTAGGACAGCGTCCAGCCAGCCCTCGACCTGCGACGAGACACCGATGACGGGCAGGCCGGCGAGGACGAAGTCGGTGACCGCACGGCGGACGTGGTTCGAGCTGCTGACCACGACGGCGTTGACCACTCCTCGGGGCCGGACCATCGCGGCGGTGAACAAGGCGTTCTGCACCGTCGAGCCGGCCCGGGATTCGGTGAGGATGCGTGACGCGGGAATCCCCCGCGCCACCAACCAGTTGCGCATCGCTGCGGCCTCGGTGACGCCGTTGTGGGGCGCGCCGCCGGTCACCACGATGGGCGAGAACGGCGCGATGATCGCCTGGCGCCACACCGCGCCCATGCGTTGCTCGAGTTCGGGCCGCATCGCACCGTTGTCGAGCAGGCCGTATCCGAGGGCCACGATCGCCGTCTGCGGGCCGACCACGCTCGGGAACGGGTTGGGAAGGGTCGCGACACCTGCGCCGATCGCACCGAACACTCGGTTGACACCGGCCGCCGTGGCCGGTGAGACCGCGTTCAGACGGCCTTGCGCTGCGGCCTTGAGCGGGAAGTCGTACACGTAGTCGGCCCAGATCGCCTGCAGCGCAAGCGCCTGCGCATCGTCGGGCGCGATCCGCAGCAGGGCCGCGATGTCACCCAGCCCGCCCGGGACATCACGGTGGGCGAATTTGTACTGGGCGGAGTTGAACAGCGAGGTGGTCGGCGCCGCCGAGGCCACCGCGGGTACGAGCAGCGCCTGGCCGACCCCGAGGCCGGCCGCGCACACCAGGACCACACCGAGAGCGGCCGCCATGTTCCGCAGACGCGTCCACATGTGCATGCGGTGTTCCTCTCGTTCCCCGAATCCGTCCCTGTGCGACCCACGACCGAACCCCTCGGGCGACACAGAGAGACAACAAGGAGGCTACTGAGGCTGAAGTGACCAATGAGCTCAGAAGTGACACGGAGTCGTCACAGGTGGGCATCGACGCGGCGTGGCGTGCAGCACGCGTGCTGACCGTGTCCGCCCGACGACGATCGAGGACCGAAACTGTCCGCAATGTCTGGAAGACTGCCCGCATGGTGATCGAGTCCTCCGCGAGACTGCTCCGTCTGCTCTCGCTGCTCCAGGTGCGTCAGGACTGGTCGGGTGCCGACCTCGCGGACCGACTCGACGTGACCACGCGAACCGTTCGCCGCGACGTCGACCGGTTGCGGGAACTGGGGTACCCGGTCGATGCGACGGTGGGCGTGGGTGGCGGTTACCGATTGGGCGCAGGAGCGCAGATGCCGCCGCTGTTGCTCGACGACTCCGAGGTGCTCGCCGTCGCGGTCGGGTTGCAGTCGGGGGCAACGGCTTCGGTGACCGGTCTCGATGACGCCGCCGCGCGCGCGATGGCCAAACTGCGGCAGGTCATGCCGTCGCGTCTGCGCCATCGGCTCGACGCACTCCAGGTCGACACCGTCGCGGCGAGTCCGCCGCGGTCGTCGGTCGATGCGACCGTCCTGTCCGATCTCGCGGCCGTGTGCCATCGGGGTGAGCGCCTGCGTTTCGACTACGCAGACCATGCGGGGACGCGTTCGCGGCGGGAGGTGGAACCGTACCGGTTGGTGCGGAGCGGTTCTCGGTGGTACCTGTTCGCCTGGGATCTCGGGCGCGACGACTGGAGGTCGTTTCGCGTCGATCGGCTGACCCCGGTGATACCCACCGGTCCGCGATTCACCCCGCGAGCGCTTCCCGAGGGCGGGGCCGCGGCGCACGTGACGGCGGGGCTCGGGGCGATCGCCCGAGCCGCGGTGGCGAGGATCCGGGTGCACGCGCCGGCGAGCGAGATCGCCCCGATGGTCTACGACGAGTGGGGGACGATCGAGGCCGGCGACGAGACATCATGCGAGATACGGCTGTTCGGATGGACGATGGAGTCGATCGCGTGGTGGCTGCACCGCTTCGAGGCGGGATTCACCGTGATGGAGCCCGCCGCACTACGAGACGAGTGTCGCGTTCTGGCGCAGCGACACCGCGACATCGGACAACGCTACCTCGATGCCGTTGAGGTGGAGTGAGTCTCAGCGCCGGTCGGACGAATCCTGCTGGGCCCTGGTCGAATCGGAGTCCGAGAACACCGGCATGTGGGCCGGCGCGTCGCCGGTCGTCGCCGGGGCCTCGGAATCCGAGGTGTGCGAGAAGAGTTCTGTGTAGTCCATTGGTGTCCTCACGAGCGTGCCCTCGTCGCGTCGACGTTGAAAGCGTGATCCGACGGGGCGTACAGGCGGCGATCGAAGGATTTCCATCGCCGGCGCAATCGGTTCCTCGAGATGCGATGCGAACCGTGTTCTGTCACTCACGCTACACCCGCCCCGCCCGGCCGGGACCGATTGAGCACGATGCGCCGACCCGGCGCGCCTGCGCGTGCAGGCTGTGGGTGCGCGCAGAGGGATTCGAACCCCCGACCGCTGGTGTGTAAGACCAGAGCTCTAACCACTGAGCTATGCGCGCTCGTATGCCGACCCACGGGGCGACGACGCAGACGAATCTAGCCTGCGTGGTCGGTGAGTCGAAATCGGCGGAGTAGGCGCCTCTAGGTCCGCAGGGCCTCGAGGACGCGGGTCCACAGGGCGTCGTCACGGGCCTCGCCCGGGCCGACCATGTCGGAGAACGCGATGACACCGTCGAGACCGACGACGAAGGTCCCGCGATTGGCGTAACCGGCGTGGGCGTTGAACACCCCGTAGTCGCGCGCGGTCGCCCCGTGCGGCCAGAAATCCGACAGGATCGGGAACAGGAACCCCTGAGCGGCCGACCACACCTTGTGGGTGGGCGGCGGTCCGACCGAGACCGCGACCACGGTGCTCCGGTCGTTGTCGAACTCGGGCAGCCGATCGCGGAGAGCGCCGAGCTCACCCTCGCAGGTGCCGGTGAACGCCAGCGGGAAGAAGACGACGACGACCTTCTTCGCCCCGACCTGGGCGTGCAGGGCGACCTTCTGGTTGTTCTGGTCGCGCAGTTCGAAATCCGGTGCGAGCGCGCCGGGTTGCAGCGGTCCGACGGGCATCTCGGCGTCGTCGACGATGCGGGACACGGGGTCGAGGAACGGCGTGGTGGGCGAACCGGTCATGAACGCTTCGGGGTGCGCGCCTTGGGCTGCACGAGCCGCGAACCCGACCAGTCGCCGAGGTTCATCGCGGAGGTCTGGGTGAGACCGGCGGTCGGCGCGGCCTCGGCGATCTCGGCCGGGTCGACGTAACCGTCGGTGCCGGTCTTGGGCGAGAACACCCATACGTAGCCGTCGTCGGCGAGGGGTCCGATCGCGTCCATCAGGGCGTCGACGAGATCGCCGTCGTCCTCGCGCCACCAGAGCACCACCACGTCGATGACGTCGTCGGAGTCCTCGTCGAGCATCTCCGCACCGACGACATCCTCGATGTCGGCGCGTAGTTCGTCGTCGGTGTCGTCATCCCACCCGAGCTCCTGCACCACCATCCCGGCGGTGAACCCGAGCTTCTCGGCGCGACTTCCGTGCGCGGCGGCAACCAACGCGAATGACCTCCTGTGACGTGTCATGACCGTGTGCTCCACCCGGTCGGTTCGACCCGACAGCGGTGTACCGGTTCGACTGCTTCTAGAGAACAGTCTGCATGGCGAAGTTGCAAGCCGAGTCCGATGTCGCACGGCGCGTCTGCAGAAGTGGTCGGGTCCGAGGGTGTCGGTGTGGTGATCAGCCGCCGGGTGTGGCGGCCGACGCCTCGGCGGCGACGGGCCCGCCGCCGGAGACGGGGCCGCACGCCGACAACACCGTGTCGCGGGCGCGCTCCCACGCGGTGGAGGTGGCGTTGAGCGCGTCGCGCTGTTTGCCCGCGACCACGCGCGCGAGGTCGGTGCTGCGTGCCGCGAACCCGCCTGCGGTGGATCGGACCTGTTCGGAGGTCTCACCGGTGACCGCGCCGGTCACGTCTGCGCCCGCCCGATTCAGTGCATCGACGGCGGCACCGTCGGTGCGGGCGAGGTCGTCGAACGACTGCGTGGAGTTCAATCGCGCCACGAACGCGTTGTAGGCGCGCGACGCCGTGGCGGCCGCTGACGTCACCGCGGCACAGGTCGCGTAGTCGGCGGCGGTCTGCGCGTCGGCACTCGCACGCTCCGCGACCGAGGACCGGGTCGCGAGATAGTCCGACACCTGCACCGGATCGACACGGCCGGCCCCGTCCACCGTCGTGGCGCACGCCGACAGCGCGACGATCACCATGCCGGTCGCGACGGCGCCGACGGCGCGGGCGCGGACCCACCCGCACCCCCGGAGTCGGTTCACACAGGAGATAGTGCACCAGCGCTCCCCACGGTCACAACACCACCGCCGAGTGGGTCTCACCTGGGCGATCGATGTCGGAGTCGGCGAGGTGCGCCACACCTTCACCAATCCTGCGTCACATACGGCACGATTGGTGACGTACCTCCCATCCGGGCGCACCCATGCCCGCACCGAGGTCACGCGGCGCAGATACACACACCATCCGCTCCGACCACTGCACGCACCGGCCGCCACTCCCCTGCGCCGGACGACTCGAGGAGACACTCACCAGTGACCGACAAAAGCACCCAGGACGCACCGAAGACGACCGGCAGCGACCGGGTGCGCGTCATCCGCGAGGGCGTCGCCTCGTACCTCCCCGACATCGATCCGCAGGAGACCGACGAGTGGCTCGCCTCGTTCGACGGCCTGCTCGACCACGCGGGTCCGGGCCGTGCGCGCTATCTGATGCTGCGCCTGCTCGAGCGCGCCAGCGAACGGCGCGTGTCGATCCCCGCGCTCACCTCCACCGACTACGTCAACACCATCCCCACCGAGAGCGAACCGTGGTTCCCCGGTGACGAGGAGGTCGAGCGTCGGTTCCGCGCGTTCATCCGGTGGAACGCCGCGATCATGGTGCATCGCGCCCAGCGACCCGGGGTCGGTGTCGGCGGGCACATCTCCACCTACGCGTCGTCGGCCGCGCTCTACGAGGTCGGCTTCAACCACTTCTTCCGCGGCCAGGACCACTCCGGTGGTGGCGACCAGATCTTCATCCAGGGCCACGCCTCGCCCGGCATCTACGCCCGCGCCTACCTCGAGGGGCGCATCGACGAGCACCGCATGGACGGATTCCGTCAGGAGCACAGCCACGCCGGCGAGGGCGGCGGCCTGCCGTCGTACCCGCACCCGCGACTGATGCCCGACTTCTGGCAGTTCCCGACGGTCTCGATGGGGCTGGGCCCGATGAACGCGATCTATCAGGCGCGGTTCAACCACTACCTGCACGACCGCGGCATCTCCGACACCTCCGAGCAGCACGTGTGGGCGTTCCTCGGCGACGGCGAGATGGACGAGCCGGAGTCGCGCGGTCTCGCGCACGTCGCGGCCACCGAGGGCCTCGACAACCTCACGTTCGTCGTGAACTGCAACCTGCAGAGGCTCGACGGCCCCGTGCGCGGCAACGGCAAGATCATCCAGGAGCTCGAGTCGTTCTTCCGCGGCGCCGGCTGGAACGTCATCAAGGTGGTGTGGGGGCGCGAGTGGGACGCGCTGCTGCACGCCGATCGCGACGGCGCCCTGGTCAATCTGATGAACACCACCCCCGACGGCGACTTCCAGGGGTTCAAGGCCAACGACGGCGCATTCGTCCGTGAGCACTTCTTCGGGCGCGACCCGCGTACGAAGGAACTGGTCAAGGACATCAGCGACGCCGACATCTGGAAGCTCAAGCGCGGCGGCCACGACTACCGCAAGGTGCACGCCGCCTACGCGTCGGCGATGGCCCACAAGGGGCAGCCGACCGTCATCCTGGCCCACACCATCAAGGGCTACACCCTCGGCAAGCACTTCGAGGGCCGTAACGCGACGCACCAGATGAAGAAGCTGACCCTCGACGATCTCAAGGATTTCCGCGACAGCTGTCGCATCCCGATCACCGACGCCCAGCTCGAGAAGGATCCGTACCTCCCGCCGTACTACCACCCTGGAGCCGACGCGCCGGAGATCCAGTACATGCTCGACCGTCGCAAGACGCTCGGCGGCTTCCTGCCCGTACGACGCACGAAGAGCAAGGCGCTCAAGCCCGCGACCGACGGCGTCATCAAGGCCATGGCCAAGGGCTCGGGCAAGCAGCAGGTCGCCTCGACCATGGCGCTGGTCCGCATCTTCAAGGAGCTGATGCGTGACAAGGAGGTCGGCAAGCGGGTCGTCCCGATCATCCCCGACGAGGCGCGCACCTTCGGTATGGACTCGTGGTTCCCGTCGCTCAAGATCTACAACCGCAACGGCCAGCTCTACACCTCGGTCGACGCCGATCTGATGCTCGCCTACAAGGAGAGCGAGGTCGGGCAGATCCTGCACGAGGGCATCAACGAGGCCGGGTCGACGGCGTCGTTCACCGCGGTCGGGACCTCGTACGCGACCCACGACGAGCCGATGATCCCGCTGTACATCTTCTATTCGATGTTCGGCTTCCAGCGCACCGGCGACGGCCTGTGGGCGGCGGCCGATCAGATGGCGCGCGGCTTCGTGATCGGCGCGACCGCCGGTAGGACCACGCTGACCGGCGAGGGCCTGCAGCACGCCGACGGACACTCGTTGGTGCTGGCGTCGACGAATCCCGCGGTGGTGGCCTACGACCCGGCCTACGCCTACGAGATGGCGCACATCATCGTCGACGGCCTGGGGCGCATGTTCGGCGACGACCCGGAGAACATCTACTACTACATCACCGTCTACAACGAGCCGATCTCACAGCCGCCGCAGCCCGAGGACCTCGACGTCGCCGGTGTGCTCAAGGGCATATACAAGTGCCACCCCGCACCCGAGGAGAAGCAGTACCCGGCGAACATCCTGGTGTCCGGCGTCACGATGACCGACGCGGTCCGGGCGCAGGAGCTGTTGGCGCAGGACTGGGATGTCGCGGCCGACATCTGGTCGGTGACCTCGTGGGGTGAGCTGACCCGCGACGGCGTCGCCTACGAGAAGGCGTCGCTGCGCGATCCGGACGGCGAGCACGAACAGCCGTTCGTCACCTCGGCGCTGTCGTCGGCACAGGGCCCGTTCGTCGCGGTCAGCGATTTCATGCGCGGGCTGCCCGAGCTGATCCGCGCGTGGGTGCCCGGCACCTACCTGACCCTGGGCACCGACGGGTTCGGTTTCTCCGACACCCGTCCCGCGGCCCGACGTTTCTTCAACGTCGACGCCGAGTCGATCGCCGTGGGTGTGCTGGCGGGGTTGGCCCGCGACGGTCATCTCGACACCTCGGTCGTGGCGGAGGCGGCGCAGCGTTACGACATCACCGACGTCCTCGCCGCACCCGAGCAGACCAGCGATCCGGGCGTGGCGTGAGTCGGTGCGACGTCACCACGGGGCGCACTAGTGTGAACCGGTGACCGAGACCCCTCACGCACCCGAACAGAGTCCGGGTGACCTGTTCAGCGAGCGGGGGGCTCGGGTACCGGCGCCGGCCGACGTCCACGACGCCCTGCCCGACACGCTCCTCAAGCGGGTCAAGCAGTACAGCGGCCGTCTGGCGACCGAGGCCGTCCACTCCATGCAGGACCAGCTGCCGTATTTCGCCGAGTTCGAGGCCGGTCAGCGCGCGAGCGTGCAGTTGGTGGTGCAGACCGCGGTGGTCAACTTCGTCGAGTGGCTGCAGGATCCCGACGGCAACCTCAAGTTCACCGTGCAGGCCTTCCAGGTGGTCCCGCAGGACCTCACCCGACGCATCAGTCTGTTGCAGTCGGTGGAGATGGTGCGCGTCGCGATGGAGTTCTTCGAGAAGTGGCTGCCGCTGCTCGCGCGCAACGACGCGCAGTTGCGCGCGCTGACCGAGTCGGTACTGCGCTACGGACGCGAGATCGGGTTCGCCGCGGCCGCCATCTACGCCTCGGCGGCCGAGTCGCGCGGCGCCTGGGACTCGCGGGTGGAGGCGCTGGTCGTCGACGCGGTCGTCCGCGGCGACACCGGTCCGACCCTGCTGTCGCGGGCAGCCGCCCTGAACTGGGATTCCGATGCGACGGCCACCGTGGTGGTCGGTTACCCACCGCCGGAACAGAACGTGTCGGTGCCGTTGGCGATCCACAACAGCGCCCGGCGACATGACCGGTCGGCGTTGTCGGTGGTGCAGGGCACGTTGCTCGTCGCCATCGTCAGCGGCGAGATGGACTCGTCGGACCCGTTCGTGACGACCCTGCTGACACACTTCGCCGATGCCCCGGTCGTGATCGGTCACACCACGCCGTCGCTGGGCGCGGCCCACAGCAGTGCAGTGGAGGCGTTGGCCGGGATGGAGGCCGTCGCCGGCTGGCCCGGGGCGCCGCGGCCCGTGCACAGCTGGGAACTCCTGCCCGAGCGCGCACTCCTCGGCGACCGGGCCGCGGTGCGGACACTCAACGATTTCCTGGTGACGCCGTTGGCCAAGGGCGGTGACACGTTGACCAACACCCTCGATGCGTATCTCGATTCGGGCGGATCGGTCGAATCGTGCGCGAGGGAACTGTTCGTTCATCCGAATACTGTCAGATATCGACTAAAACGGATCGCCGAGGTGACGGGTCGAGACCCGACCAACCCGCGTGACGCCTACGTGTTGCGAGTCGCATCGACGGTTGGTCGCCTGGCTCAGGTGCACCAAGGAACCCTCTCATGAGCCCCATGAGTAACGTACGTCACAAATTTGTGTGTATTTTCCCACCTACGGCGAGATGACCCTGTTGCGGATCACGAATCTCGAACCGGTGACGAAGTGGATACGTCCGCACAGTCGTTTGTAGGAACCACACAAAACGCGGCGACAAGGTTCGGTGCCCTCCACACCAGCATCGGGGGCCCGGAGGGTGTTCTCTGATCAAGTGCTCTCATTGCTTGCGCCCGGACAGGGCTCCCAGACTCCCGGAATGCTCGAGCCGTGGCTCGCGCTCCCCGGCGCGGCCGACCAGGTCGCCACGTGGTCCAAGCTGACCGGGCTCCCCCTCGAGCGACTCGGGACGACCGCGACCGCCGAGGAGATCACCGACACCGCCGTCACCCAGCCCCTCGTCGTCGTCTCGGCACTGCTGGCCTTCGACGAGCTCGGAAAGCGCCACCGGATCCCCGCCGACGTCGTCGTCGCCGGACACTCCGTCGGTGAACTGGCCGCCGCCGCCATCACCGGCGTGATCACCCGCGACGAGGCCGTGTCGCTCGCGGCGATCCGCGGAGCCGAGATGGCCAAGGCGTGCGCCGAGGTGCCCACCACCATGGCCGCGGTGCTCGGTGGCAACGAGGAGCAGGTGCTCGCCCGCCTCGCCGAACTGGACCTGGTGCCCGCCAACCGCAACGCGGTCGGTCAGATCGTTGCCGCCGGCACCGTCGAGGCGATCGACACGCTGATCGCCGACCCGCCGGAGAAGGCGCGGACCCGTAAGCTGTCCGTGGCCGGGGCGTTCCACACGCACTACATGGCGTCGGCCCAGGATGCGGTCGCCGCGGCGGCCGCGGCCATCACCCCGCAGGATCCCACCGCTGTGCTCCTGTCCAACTTCGACGGCAAGCCGGTCACCTCCGGCGTCGAGGCGCTCGCGCGTCTCGTCTCCCAGGTGACCAATCCCGTCCGATGGGATCTCTGTTCGGCGACGATGCGTGAACTCGGCGTCGATTCGCTCGTCGAACTACCACCCGCCGGGGCACTCACCGGGATCGCCAAGCGCGAGCTGAAGGGCACGCCCACTCGCGCATGCAAGACGCCCGACGATCTCGAGGGCATCACAGGACTTGGATAGTTGCTCCCGCACACGCGGGAGTACCCGGAAAGGCGCCGCTGGCGCCCGTCCAGACGATGGCCAGGCCATCGTTCCGGAACACGTCAGGACGAACACGACAAGAAGGGAGCCACCCCGTGGCGACTCAGGAAGAACTCATTGCCGGCATCGCGGAGATCATCGAAGAGGTCACCGGTATTGAGCCCTCCGAGGTCACGCTCGACAAGTCCTTCGTCGACGATCTGGACATCGACTCGCTGTCGATGGTCGAGATCGCCGTGCAGACCGAGGACAAGTACGGAGTGAAGATCCCCGATGAGGATCTGGCCGGTCTGCGCACCGTCGGTGACGCGGTGGGCTACATCCAGAAGCTCGAGGCCGAGAACCCCGAGGCCGCTGCGGCCATCCAGGCTCAGGTGGACGCCGCCAAGAAGGCTGAGTGACGTAATTGACCTCCACTCTTCGTGAATTCTCCACGGCAGCCGGGAACTTCCCCAGCGTCGTCGTGACCTCGATGGTCGCGTCGACGTCGGTGGGTGAAGATCTCGACTCCACGTGGAAGGGTCTGCTGGCCGGTGAGACCGGTATCAAGACCCTCACCGACGAGTTCCTGACGAAATACGAACTCCCCGTTCGTATCGGCGGGAAGCTCGTCAAGGACCCGACCGAAGAGGTGTCCCGCGTCGAGGCCCGGCGCATGAGCTATGTCGAGCGCATGGCCCATGTGATGAGCAAGCGCCTCTGGGAGCAGGCCGGCGAGCCCGATGTCGACAAGGACCGCCTCGCGGTCGTTCTCGGCACCGGTCTCGGCGGCGGCGATGCACTCATCGCCGCACACGACGCGATGACGCTGACCGGCAACTACCGCAAGGTGTCGCCGCTGGCCGTCCCGATGACGATGCCGAACGGACCCGCCGCGGTCATCGGCCTCAACGTCGGGGCCCGCGCGGGCGTCATCACCCCGGTCTCGGCGTGTTCGTCAGGCTCGGAGGCGATCGCCCACGCGTGGCGCCACATCGTCCTCGGTGACGCCGACATGGTCGTCACCGGCGGAGTCGAGGGATTCATCGACGCCGTGCCGATCGCCAGCTTCGCGATGATGCGGGCGATGAGCACACGCAACGACGACCCCGCCGCGGCGTCGCGTCCGTTCGACAAGGACCGCGACGGCTTCGTCTTCGGCGAGGCCGCCGCACTGCTGATCCTCGAGCGCGAGGATCACGCCCGGGCCCGCGGCGCGCACATCCACGCGCGTCTGCTCGGCCAGGGCATCACGTCCGACGGGTACCACCTCGTCGCACCCCATCCCGAGGGACTGGGTGCGGCACGCGCGATGGCGCGCGCACTGGAGACCGCAGGTCTGCAGCGCACCGACATCACGCACGTCAACGCCCACGCGACGTCGACGTCGATCGGCGACACCGCCGAGGCGATGGCGATCAACTCGGCAATCGGCGAGCACGCTGCGGTGTACGCACCGAAGTCCGCGCTCGGGCACTCCATCGGCGCGGTGGGTGCATTGGAATCGGTCCTGACCGTCAAGGCCATCGAAGACGGGGTCATCCCGCCGACGCTGAACCTCGACAACATGGACCCGGAGTGCAACCTCGACGTCGTCGCCGGTGAGCCGCGCTATGGGCACATCGACTACGCCATCAACAACTCGTTCGGATTCGGTGGGCACAACGTGGCGCTCGCCTTTGGGCGCTACTGACACCCGTCACCAACGACACAGTTGCGTGTGGTGAGTGACTCGCCGGAACTGTTAGGAGAAACGATGACAACCATGGCTCCGATCACCTCGCACGAGGACTCGGCAGATCCTCGTGACCCGCTGCTGCGACTGACGAACTTCTTCGACGAGGGTTCGATGTCGCTGCTGCATTCCCGCGACAAGTCGGGTGTGCAGGCCGCCGTCGGTCGCGTCAACGGCGTGCGCACCATCTCGTACTGCACCGACGGCACCGTCATGGGCGGCGCCATGGGTGTCGTCGGGTGTGCGCACATCGTCAACGCCATCGACACCGCGATCGCCGAACAGGCCCCCATCGTGGGGATCTGGCACTCGGGAGGCGCACGCCTCGCCGAGGGCGTGGAGGCATTGCACGCGGTCGGCAAGGTGTTCGAGGCCATGGTGCGGGCCTCGGGGTACGTCCCGCAGATCTCCGTGGTGGTCGGTTTCGCCGCGGGCGGCGCGGCGTACGGACCGGCGCTCACCGACATCGTGATCATGGCGCCGGCCGGTCGGGTGTTCGTCACCGGCCCCGACGTCGTCCGCAGTGTCACCGGCGAGCAGGTCGACATGGAGTCGCTCGGCGGCCCGCTGACCCACGGCAAGAAGTCGGGCGTCAGCCACATCACCGCCGACTCCGAGCCCGACGCCCTGTGGCGTGCCCGTCGCCTCATCGCGACGTTCAGCCAGCAGGGACATTTCAGCAGGCAGCGCGCCGAGGCCGGCGACACCGACCTCAAGGCGCTCCTGCCGGAGTCGAACCGACGGGCGTACGACGTACACCCGGTGGTCGCGGGTCTGCTCGACACCGACCTCGCCGCCGACGGCGAGACCGAAATCTCCAGCTTCGAGGAGATCCAGGCGAAGTACGCGCCGAACATCGTCGTCGGTTTCGGTCGGCTGTCGGGACGCAGCGTCGGCGTCGTCGCCAACAACCCGCTACGCATGGGTGGATGCCTCAACTCGCTCAGCGCCGAGAAGGCGGCCCGGTTCGTGCGTCTGTGTGACGCCTTCGGGATCCCGCTGATCGTGCTCACGGACGTCCCGGGGTACCTGCCCGGCGTCGGTCAGGAATGGGATGGCGTCGTGCGTCGTGGCGCGAAGCTGCTGCACGCGTTCGCCGAGTGCACCGTTCCCCGCGTCACGCTGGTCACCCGCAAGATCTACGGCGGGGCCTACATCGCGATGAACTCCCGTGCGCTGGGGGCCACCGCGGTGTTCGCATGGCCGGGATCCGAGGTTGCGGTCATGGGTGCGAAGGCCGCTGTCGGCATCCTGCACAAGAAGGCGCTGGCGGCCGCGGCCGACGATGAGCGCGAGGCACTGCACGATCGCCTCGCGGTCGAGCACGAGGCCATCGCCGGCGGCGTGGGTCGCGCACAGTCGATCGGCGTCGTCGACGAGATCATCGATCCGGCGAAGACACGCAGCATGATCGCCGAGGCGCTGGCCTCGGCACCCGCGCGACGCGGGCGTCACAAGAACATCCCCCTGTGATCTGAGCTCGCGCTCTGACACGACACGACGAAGGCCCCGGACCACGGTCCGGGGCCTTTGTCGTGTCGTGTGGGCGTCCGCGTATGGGCGTCCGTCGAGTGGCCGGGGTCAGCCGACGCGCTGGTGCAGCCAGGTGACCTCGGCGCCGGCGCCACCCATGCGGAACTCCTCGAGGGCCGAGTCCCAGGCGGTGCCGAGGGCCGCGTCGAGACGTCCGGCGAGTCCGATGCCGTCGGCCTG
The DNA here is from genome assembly GCF_053345315.1 of Williamsia sp. M5A3_1d. NCBI lineage: Bacteria > Bacillati > Actinomycetota > Actinomycetes > Mycobacteriales > Nocardiaceae > Williamsia > Williamsia sp. M5A3_1d. Next base: position 838,830 of record NZ_JBKEZX010000003.1, on the reverse strand, counting down.
GGCGTCGAGCATGGCGCGCAGCTGCATCTCGCCGATCATCACGTCACCGTTGGCGCTCATCGAGCCCCGCCACAGACCGAGCCCGGGAACATGACAGAAGCGTTCACCGTCGACGCCGTCACTGGCGTTCTCGGTGACCTCGAAGCGCAGGGGTGACCACTCGCGCAGCGCATTGGCCAGTCGCGCGCCGGTACCGACGGGACCGGTCCAGTCGACGGACGCGCGCTGTAGACCCGGCGCCGCCTCCTGCGCCGACCATTTCAGGTTCGCGCGGGCGTCGAGGGTCGACGACAGAGCCCACTCCACATGCGGGCACAACGCGGTGGGCGACGAGTGGATGTAGACCACGCCCGTCGTCCGGTCCGCGAACTGTTCGAGAGTGCGCACTGTTCCAACCTCCGGGATGTCGACGAGGAGCGTCTTCCCCAACGACCTTGCGACATCCGGCGATAGCACACTGCGCACCACAAGTGTGCCTCATGTGACCTGTGTTGCGCCAGTGCACAGAGTTATCGATCGTGAATCCAGGCCACCACGTCGTCGTTGAACTCCGACCACAGCGGCTTGGCCCACGCCCCGAAGTCGCGATCGGTGAGCACCACGCACGCGGAGTCGATCGTGGGATCGACCCACAGGAACGTGCCGGACTGCCCGAAATGGCCGAACGTCGACGTCGAGTTCGACGCCCCGGTCCAGTGCGGCGACTTCTCGCCCCGGATCTCCATCCCGAGACCCCAGTCGTTCGGACGGTGCCTCCCATAGCCGGGCACGAAGCCGTCGAGACCCGGGAACTGCACCGACGTCGCCTCGGCGACGGTCGCCTCGGCGAGCAACCGGGGCGCAAGCAACTCGGCGGCGAAGAGCGCGAGATCGTCGACCGACGACTCCGCGCCGTGTCCGGCCGGACCGTCCAACACCGTCGACCCCAGCCCGAGTGGTTCGCAGACCGCCTCGCGCAGGTAGTCGGCGAACCCGATGCCGGTTGCACCGGTGACCTCGTCGGCGAGCACGGCGAAGCCGGCGTTGGAGTAGATCCGCTTCTCCCCCACCCCGGCCTCGATCTGCACGTCGCCGCCGTCGGGGGCGTCGAAGGCCAGACCGGAGGCATGGGCCAGCAGATGCGCCACCGTCGACCCGGACGGGCCGGCGGGCCGGTCGAGGGTGACGGCCTCCTCCTCGACGGCGACCAGCACCGCGTAGGCGCTGAGCAGTTTGGTCACCGACGCGAGTCGATACCTCCGCCCGGTGTCGCCGTGCGTGGCGACGACCTCGCCGCCGACCACCACCGCGGCCGACACGGAGTCCACCGGCCAGTCGTCGAGTCGATCGAGTACGGACTTGTCGATGTCGGACACCCGATCATGGTGTCAGACGCGGCTGCGGGTCAGTGGTCCCTCGTCGGAGACGGTCAATGATCCTCGTCGGTGAAGCGGATGACGCCGCGGATGTTCTTGCCGTCGAGCATGTCCTGATAGCCCTCGTTGATCTGCTCGAGGCGGTACTGCCGGGTGACCATGTCGTCGAGGTTGAGTTTGCCGGTCTTGTACAGCGACAGCAGCATCGGGATGTCGAGCTTCGGGCTCGAGCCGCCGAAGATGGTGCCCTGCAGGTTCTTCTGCAGCAGGGTGAGCATCGCGAGATTGAGCGTCACGTCGGTCTCCATCATCGACCCCATGCCGGTCAGCACGCAGGTGCCCGCCTTGGCGGTGATGCCCATCCACAGGTCGACGTCGGAGCCGTGGACCTCGCCGACGGTGACGATGACCTTCTTGGCCATGCCGCCCTCGGTCACCTCCGCGATGGTCATCGCCGCCTCCTCCACACTCGCGAAGGCGTGGGTGGCGCCGAACTTCATGGCCTGCTCGCGTTTCCACTCAACCGGGTCGATGGCGAACACGTTGCGCGCGCCGGCGAGCACCGCGCCCTGCAGAGCGGAGATGCCCACGCCACCACAGCCGACGATCGCGACGTCCTCGCCCACCTGCACCTTGGCGCTGTGCGTTGCCGACCCGAACCCGGTGGGCACACCGCAGCCGACCAGGCAGGCCACCTCGAAGGGGATCGACGGGTCGATCTTCACCACCGACGTCTCGTGCACCACCATGTAGGGCGAGAACGTACCGAGCAACGTCATCGGGTAGACGTTCTCCCCCGCCGCGGTGTGCACCCGGAACGTGTTGTCGGACACGGCCTCACCCTGCAGCAGCATCGCGCCGAAGTCGCAGAGGTTGCTCAACCCGGAGCGACATGACGGGCATTTGCCGCACGACGGGATGAACGACAGCACCACGTGGTCACCGACGACGAAGTCGGTGACACCCTCGCCGACGGCCTCGATGACACCGGCGCCCTCGTGTCCACCGAGAACGGGGAACCCGGCCATGGGGATACCGCCGGTCACCAGGTGATGATCGGAGTGGCACATGCCGGCCGCCTCCATCCGGATGCGCACCTCGCTCGCACGCGGCTCCCCGATCTCGATCTCCTCGATCGCCCACTTCTCGTTGAAGTTCCTGAGCAGTGCACCTTTGGTCTTCACGAACAGCCTCCACATCGTCGTCGCCGGTGATGACCCGACGCGTCCTAGCGGTGACACTAGTCACTCCGACACGGAAATGGAACGTGTTCTACTTCCGGGTCCGCCGGGCCGTGACGCGTTGTCGGTACGGCTCGTCGGTGACGCGCCGTCGGGGGACACCGGTAGTGTCGCGAGCGATCTCGTCGCGGGCCGAGTCTGGAGTGGATGATGGCGCCCCTGATCGAGCGATTCCCCTCGCACTGCCCGCTCGGCCACCGGTTGGGCGGCCGAAGGATGCTGGTCGGCTGGGACAACCGGAGCGACCCACCACAGCGCATCTGGATCTGTGGTCGCTGCGACATCGTCATGCACAGCGCGGACTACCCGTGGCCGTCGGCCGACTGATTTGTGTGCTGTCACAGCATCGGCGACCTCTGTGTGGACCTCTCCGACAACGATCGACGCCGCCCTCACCACCGCCGGTCCCCGGCGCGGGCGACCTGTGACGAAACCGCGATGAACAGGGCATAGTTGACGACGTGCACACGGACCCCGAGACGCCGCGCGGTCGTGCGGCGAACCCCGATCCGATGCCCCCCGTGATGACCCCGCGTCCGCCGTCGGCCCCGCCGCGCGAGCCGGACGCACACGCCGACGCCGCGGTCGCCGAGTCCCGGCGACGCCGGATGCACTCCATCTCCCAACTCGACACCGATCCACGGACCGAGGTCGCCGTCGGACGCCGCTCCTCCACCACGACACTGCTGCGGCGGTTCGACGCGCGATCGGCCGCGGTGCTGCTGAGCACCAGTGGCTCACTCCCCCTTCCGGTCCTGGGCTTCCTGCAGCCCGCCTTCATCCGAGACGGCGGCCTGCCCTGGCTCGTGACCGTCTGGATGTTCACACTGCTGGTCTTCAGCACGACACTGGTCGTCGGCCGGCTCAGCGATCGACTGTTCGCCGTCTTCGGCTTCATCGGCATGGTCGGGATCGCGGTGGCCGCCTACGTGGTCACCGAGCCCGCCGCGTCGGGGGTCATCATCACCCTGCTCGCGGCGATACCGGCGATCGCGGCCATGTCGTCGCCACGCCGCGTGGTCGTGTCGTTCTCGATCTTCGCCGTCGCGCTCGCGATCGGCCTGGCGTTCATCGACGTCACCTCCGTCGTCGGGGTCATAGTGCGATGCGGCGCCGGCGTGGCCAACGTGATGGTCCCGGTCTTCATCGTCGCCGCGCTGCGCAACTCCCTCGAGGTGACGATGGAGCGCTACGCGGTCCTCGGCGACACCGACCCGCTGACGGGGCTGCTCAACCGACGTGGATTCCTCGCCCGCAGTGGCGATCTGCTGGCGACCGTCGCGACCGCGGGTGACCAGGTCGGGTTCCTGCTGATCGACGTCGACCACTTCAAGGCGATCAACGACCGCCTCGGCCATGCCGTCGGCGACACCGTTCTCGTCGACACCGTCGCCGCGATCACCGCCGCCGCACCCGAGCGCAGCCTCATCGGACGGTTCGGGGGCGAGGAGTTCGTGGTGCTCTGCGGCACCACCGGCCAGTCCGCACTGTCGGCCACGGCCGAACGGATCCGCGAGGCGGTGGCCGCGGGATCGACGGTCACCGTGAGCATCGGTGCCGTGGCGGCGCCGCTGTCGAGCACCCGATCGGGGCGCCCGAACATCTCGCACGTGATCGACCACCTCACCCATCTCGCCGATCGATGGGTCTATGTGGCGAAGAGCGCAGGCCGAGACCGTGTGGTGTGCCTGTCGTCGTCGCCGATCCACTTCGTGGACGGCGATTCCGCCGTGCCCGCCCGCTGGATGACGTGACGGATCAGGCCGCGTGACGGCTCCGGTCGATCGCGTCGGTCTGCTGCGCCGCGGCGAGCAGGGCGTCGGGACCGAGCAGACCCGCGGTGTCGTGGCGCATCTGGGCGTACACGGTCGGGTCGGCCTGCGCGGCGAGCGTTGCGGCGTCCCACCACATCAGACTCGTCCGGTAGCGGTCGTCGGGGTAGGGCGACGCGGGGACGCTCCGGTCGACCCGCCCCCCCGACGTCGACCATCGACGCAGGACGTGTTCGGCGGCGGTGGCCATGATGTACCGCGCGCCCGTGGCGCACATGATCGGCAGGGCGACCCGCGCCAGCAGCGACGACACCCCCGACGGGTCGTCGGCCAGGGGGTTGACCCACGCGGTCTTCACCTCGACGACCCCGTGGTCGAGGCGCCGCTCGATCGCGTCGATCAACGCGTCGCGACCGACGCACCCCGACCACTCCTGCACCGCGTGGGTCTGATCCACCGAGACGTACGCGCCCTGCACACGCAATCCGCCCAGCAGGTCGTCGTGGTCGTCGGTCACGGCGAAGAACATGCTGGTGGAGGTCCCGTCCACGACGGTGTCGTAGTCGAGGGCCGCAGAGACCTGATGGGCCCGGTACACCGCGCGGGCGCCGTCGAGGTAGCGGATCCAGAGCTCCGGTGCGGCGTCGGGGGTGGCCATCGTGAGTCGGCATCCGGTCGACGGGTCGATCATCGTCGTCGCCTCGGCCAGGGGAAGCCGGTCGGCCGGACGGGAGGAAGACTGCACAGCTGTTGCGACAGACATCGAGAACCTTTCAGCGTCGAGAGAACTCCGGGGGCATGACACGGCGACGATATCGGCAGAAAAATCACCCGATGATGCCGAATAATGCACAGAATTCGACGGAATACATACGCAATATGCGTTCGTGAATGTCCCCCGACAACCCCTGTACGACAGTCGATGATGATTCTCGACATCGCCCGACAAACATTAAACACCTGCGGGAAATGAGGCACGGCAATGTCCGATCATTCGTCGACGAATTCATCGCGTCCCACATCTGATCTCGCCACGGTGGAGATCCTCGACCCGTCGGACGAACGCGATCGCATCCGAATCTCATCACTCCGGGACGACCCCTCCGTTCAGGTGACCGACACCCTGGCGGCGCAACGGTCCTCGCTCCGCGAGGTGGTCCCCGCCGCCGACGACCACCAGCTCGGCGACTCCCGGTGGGTCCACTATCCGTGGCGGTCGACTCTCGTACACCTGTTGGCGCCCAGCGGCTTCCGCCGCCTGCGTCTCGACCGGAACCAGAACAAGATCACCCTCGCCGAGGACGCCGTGCTGCGTACGCGCCGGGTCGGGGTCGTGGGACTGAGCGTCGGACACTGCGTCGCCCACACCATCGCGATCGAGGGGCTCGCGGGCACGTTACGACTCGCCGATTTCGACGAGATCGATCTGTCGAATCTCAACCGTGTCCCGGCCACCGTCTTCGACATCGGCATCAACAAAGCGGTGGTGGCCGCACGGCGGATCGCCGAGATCGACCCCTATCTGACCGTCGAGATCATGCCGGTCGGTATCGACGAGACCACCGCCGCACATTTTCTCGACGGACTCGATCTCGTCGCCGAGGAATGCGATTCCTTCGACGCCAAGGTGCTGATCCGCGACCGGGCACGCGCGGCCGGGATACCCGTGATCATGGAGACCAGCGACGGCGGCGTGCTCGACGTGGAGCGCTACGACCTGTCGCCCGACCGCCCGCTGTTCCACGGACTGCTCGGTGACATCGACGCGGCGGGCCTCGCCGGACTGACCGCGGGCGAGAAGGTGCCGCTGGCACTGGCCCTGCTCGACCCCACCCGCGTCACCGCGCGGATGGCCGCCTCGGCCCTCGAGGTGGGGGCGACACTCGCGACCTGGCCGCAACTCGGCGGCGACGTCGCGCTCGGCGGCGCGTCGTGTGCGGCCGCGGTGCGCCGTCTCGGACTCGGCCTCCCCCTGCCGTCGGGACGTGTTCGCATCGACCTCGACGCCGTCCTCGATCGCGTACGCGACCCCCTCGACGACCTCCCGGCCGCACCGCCGCCGACGCCCGGGGACCCGGATGTCGCCTCGACCTTCCGACGATTGCCCGACACCGAGGCCATCGCCCATGCCGGGTCGCGCGCACCATCGCCCTACAACGGCCAGCCCTGGTCGATCGCGATCGGAGCAGACGGGATCGACGCCCGCATCCGGGTGACCGACCCGCCGCGCACCACCGATCTCGAGCGCAGGATGAGCGCGGTCGCCCTCGGTGCGCTCGCCCACAACATGGAGGTCGCGGCGTCGGCACGGGGGCGTCTGGGGCGCACCACGATCCACGACGACGGGATGGCCGTCCACCACGAGTTGGGCACCGGCACCGACGAGCGCGCCGTCGACATCGACCTCGTGATGCGGCGCGCGACGTCACGACTCCCCGGGGACGCCTCACCCCTGCAGACCGCCGAGATCGAATCGCTCGCCGCCACGGGGGCGGGTGTCCACGTACTGCACGACCGCGCGCGCCTGGAGACCTGCGCCGCGCTGCTGGGCGACGGCGCGCGCATCCGGCACCTCACACCGGCCCTGCACGCCGAGATGACGGCGGCGACCCGACGACCGGGTTCGAGCGACCCCGACACCGGTGTCGACATCGAGTCACTGGGGGTGCCACCCGCGGCGCGCGGGATGCTCGATCTCGTGTCCCGACCCGACGTGATGGCCCACCTCGACGCCTGGGGTGCGGGATCGGTGCTCGGCGCCCCCACCGCGGGCGCGGCGCGATCGGCGTCGGCGTTGATCGCGATCGGCCTCGCCGACTGGGACCGCGAGAGTTTCGTGCGCGGCGGCATGCTCATGGAGGCGGTGTGGCTGCGGGCCACCGCCCTGGGCCTCGCGGTCGCCCCGATGGTGCCGCCGTCGCTCTACGCCGCGAACGACGATGAACGACAGACGGTCTCGCAGGCCCACGGTGGCGCGCTGGCAACGATCGACCGAGGACTCCGACGGGGGTTCGGTCTCGACGAGGACGCGGCCGTGGCGGTGATCCTGCGGGTGTTCCGCAACCCGACACCGGTGCCGGTCAGTCGGCGGAGGCCACCGCAGGGGTGAGGGCGGCGACGGCGCGGCGGGCGTACGAGGGTTTCAGTAGGCGCCGTCGCGGGAGACGACGGCTTTCGCGGTCCGCCACAGGATGAGGATGTCCTGCATGATCGACCAGTTCTCCACGTAGGAGAGATCGAGACGCACCGACTCCTCCCACGAGAGGTCCGAGCGGCCCGAGACCTGCCACAGACCGGTGATGCCGGGTCGCACCAGCATCCGGCGGGTGACCACGTGGTCGTAGGTCTCGACCTCCTCCCGCAGCGGCGGTCGCGGCCCGACGAGACTCATGGAGCCACCCATGACGTTGAACAACTGAGGCAGTTCGTCGAGGCTGTACTTGCGGAGGAACTTGCCGACGCGGGTGACGCGGGGGTCGTCGGCCATCTTGAACAGCACACCGTTGCCCTGGCTCTGATCGGCGAGCAGTTGACGTTGTGCGTCGGCGCCGACGACCATCGACCGGAACTTCCACATCGGGAACGGCTCGTTGCCCAGTCCGACACGCTCTCCGCGGTAGAAGACGGGACCCGGCGAGCTCACCTTGACGGCGATCGCGCAGGCGAGCAGCACCGGCGACAGCAGGATCAGCAGGACCGCGGTGGCGCTGCGGTCGAACGCCGATTTGAGGAAACGGTTCGCGCCCTCGTAGGCGGGCTTGTCGATGTGCAGCAGGGGCAGCCCTGCGACGGGCCGCACCATCATCCGCGGGCCGGCGACGTCGGTGACGCCCGGCGACACCAGCATCTCGACGTCCATGTCGTCGAGATCCCACGACAGTTCCCGCATCGCGGAGTGGCCGAGGACCTCGGCCGAGGTGACCGCGACGGTGGTGGCGCCCGACAGTGCGACAGCGCTGCGGGCATCGGAGAAGTCCCCGAACACCGGGATGAGGCGGCCACGCGACTCGATGATCTCGGGATCGGTCGGCTTCTCCACCGGCACGCACAGGCCCACGACCTCGTACCCGAGCTCGGGGTTGGCCTCGAGTCGGTCGATCAGCGGCCGTGCCGAACGCACACCGCCCATGATGAGCACGCGTTCGAGGTACTTGCGGGACCGTCGCATGCTCACGAGGTAGCGCCGCATGCTCCAGCGACTCAGCAGCAACAGCGCCGTACCGAGCGGGAACGCGATGGCGAGGAAGCCCCGCGCGACACTCAGGGCCATCAACTGATCGACGATGGCGAACACGCCGAACGTGGTCACCGAGGAGGTGAGCACGCGGCTGTACTCGTTCGGGCCGCTGCCCAGCACACGGCGGTCCGAGCTCTGCGTGATGCGCAGCATCCCGAACCACCAGACGACGATCGCGCCCGCGACGAAGATGGCGGGCCAGCTGAAGCGACCCAGGGTGTGGGTGAGGTGGTAGCCGAAGCGGACGATCAGTGCGGTCGCGACGGCCACGGTGATGACGACGAGATCGACGATCCGGGCTCGGGCGGCGTACTTGTACATCCAGTGCTGCGAACGCGGCTGCACGAAGCGGGCGTCGGAGGCGGGAACGGTGGGGCGTGCGTGCGGGCGGAACGGCAACGAGGTCACGACACTCCCTTCAGGGCGGCCACCGACGTACTGGTGTGCGACGAACCGATTCGTCACGAACTGGTTTGACAGCCTAACTGGTTTCCCCGCGTCGCGAGCGTGCTTGCACGAGGTCTCGACGCTTACATCTGATTCTGGGTGATCGGCGTTACGTACAGGCGTCCATCAGGGACCCCACCGGGTGAACTGGCCCGGGTGACCCGGATCAGACCCGCTGCTCGGCGGCGGCGAGGGCCATCGCGACGAGCAGGTCACGCACCTGCGGGGTGGGCACGTCGCGCAGCCGTGGCGAGGAGTTGATCAGGCCGAAGACCGCATGTGCCCTGGTCCGCGCCTCGTCCCGGGCGACCGCGAGGTGCTCGACGAGGACCTCGGCCCAGATGTCGACGTAGTCGCGCTGCAGACGGCGCACGAGATGGCGGGCATCGGAGTCGAGCGACGACAGATCGCGGAACTGCACCTCGATGAGGTCGGGTTCGGACACCGCGAAATCGACGTGGCGGTCGATCAGCGCGCGCAGGACCTCGGCGGCCCCGGGCGCGGCGCGCGCGGCCCGTCCGCCGACGAGCAGTCGAGCGGACACGTCGATGAGCAACTGTGCGAGCAGATCGTGTTTGCCCTCGAAGTGCCGGTACATCGCCGGCCCGCTGATCCCGACCTCGGCGCCGATGTCCTCCAGACGGACCGCCGCGTACCCGCGACGCGCCATGAGATGCGCTGCGGCACGCAGTATCTCGGCACGGCGCGCCGCCTTGGCGACATCGCGTGCGGTGGGCTCGGTCCGTCCGCCCCCGACTGCCGCCGACACGGCCGTCAGCAGTCCTGCTCGGAGGTCGCACCCGCGAACCGCGACTGCAACCACGGCAGGGCGTTGTCGAGGTTGATGTCGCCGTGCCCCTTGCCCGCCTGCTCGCTGATGGTGAGACGGTCACCGAACCCGCAGGCTCTCGCCACCGCCGCCTTCGTCCACGACTTGTCTATGTAGGTGTCGGCGTCGCCGTAGAGCACATACATCGGTGCACTGACGGCCTTGCGCGGCAACGCATACGACCGGAGCAGATCGGTGAGGCGTGCGGCGGCGGCGTCGGTGCGGGGTGCGAGGTCGAACGGTCCGAGCGCGTCCACGGCGGCGTCGCGGCGACTCACGAGCGAGCCCGCACACGCCGACAGGACGTCCCAGTTCGTGATCGCGCTGCCGCTGCGGTAGTCGTCACGGACGATGTCGGGATGTGAGCGGGCGGCCGCCTCGACGACCCACTGCAGCGCCGGGGCCTGGTCGCGGGTCAGGGTGCCGGCACGGGCCTTGGCGACGAGGCCCACGACGTCGGCGGCCGGGACACCGGCGACGACGCCGACGAGGTCGAGTTCGGGCGCGTAGGACTTCGCATCCTCGTCGGCAGCCCAGATCGCACCCCCGCCCTGTGAGGAACCGAAGCCGCCCCATCGCGGGGAGATGTCGTCGAAGACCGCACGCAGGGCGCGGACCGAGTCGATGACGTTGCGGCCCGCGGTGTCCGAGTCGAGGTACGGGTGGACCCCGGCGGCCCCCAGTCCCTGATAATCGGCGATCGCGACCGCGTACTTGGCCCCGAGGAGCCCCTGCGCGAGGCCGATCAGCCCGCGGAGGTCCGGCGACGTCGACGGGCCGCACTCGGTGTTGATCCCGAGCGTCCCGTGCGCGACCGCGACGACGGGCCATCCACCCTCGGGTGCCTCACCGCCCGGTTTGAAGACCGTGCCGCTGACCCGGGTGCGCCGGCCGGAGGAGTCGGTGGACACGTACTGCACCACCGACCCCTTCACCTTGCCGAGCTTCATGAGCAGCGGGAGGTCGTCCATGGGTTTCGCCGAGATCACCGATCCAGGGGTGTCGCCTCCGCGCGCCGGGTTGTCGGTGCCGTCGGGGTTCGACAACCCGACCACGAGGACGACCACCACGGCCACGACGAGCACCAGGATGATCGCGATGCTCCATGTGATCGGTCGGGTGAGCGCTGCAGGTCTCCTCACACCGGGTCCACGGTCACCGAGCCGCGGGACGGCCTGCGCAGGGTCGCGAACTGGCACCTCACCACGGTCGCGTTCCCGTCGCGGAACTCATCGGTCATCGGTAGTCCGAACTGCGGTCGCCATGCGTCCAGCATCTCACCCGACAGGGCGTGCGCGCCCGTCCGCGGTGACCAGAAGTACTCGGTGTCCACCAGATCGTCGACCGGTTGCCGTCCGTCGACCATCGGACCGACAGGTGTCGACCCGGCCGCGTCCATGGCACTGACCACCGCGGTCGGCGACGCGAAACATCGATCCATCCAGCAGGTGACCGCTCCACCGGTGAACTCCTGGCGGATCTGTTGGGTCCCCCTGGGCGACGACTGCCGGTACCACGGGGTGACCGCTCCACCGATCGGGAACTGCGCGCGCGCCGACGCCCCGAGCACCCGCTGGAAGACCACGTCGTCGTTGAGATCACCCGCGATGAGGCTCTTCAACGACGTGTAGAGCGGTTTGGGCGAGAAGTCGACCCGCATGATGCCGAAGGTGTCCTCGCGATCGAACGAGTCGTCGGAGCGGTCACGCAGCTCCTGCACCAGGATCGGGCCCGCGAACGACAGCTGCGACCACTCGCGGATCGACTCGGTGATGATCGCCGCCTGTGTCGCGGCGTCGGAGATCGGCGTGCCCGAGGTCGGGAACCCCACCTCCGTGGCCCAGATCTTCTTGTCACCGTCGCCGTGTGCCCGCATCGCCGAGTACATCCCGGCCACCATCCGCATGGCCCCGTCCGGGTCGGTGGGGTCGGTGGAGTACGACGTGGGATAGGAGTACGGGTGCACCGAGAGTGCATCCATGTACCCCGCCGCGCCCGCGGCGTACATCTTCTCGACGAAGGTGAGGCCGTTCATCGTGGTGGCGGTGTCGACAGCGGTCGCGACCGAACCTCCTAGGACGGTGATCCGCCGGTCGGCCGCCTTGATCTGCCTGTAGGCGGCCTTGAGCATCGCGGTGTAGAACACCGGGTCGGGTTTCGGTCGGAAGAAGTACCCGCCATTGGGTTCGTTCCAGATCTCCAGCGTGGACACCCGACCCGAGAAGTGCTCGGCAACGTCGCCTGCGAAGCGTCCGAACTCGGTCGCCGACGACGGTCGACGCGTGAACTGCGAGGATCCTCCGGCCTGCCAGCGCGGGGTGTAGTCGATGACACCGACGATGTCGATACCGTGTGCCCGCGCGGCGTCGACGACACGGTCGACCGGCGCCCAGTTGAAGACGCCCTCGACGGGTTCGACGAAGGGCCAGGCGATGTCGAGTCGCAACTGACGGACATGCAGGTCGTTCATCGCCGACAGCGACTTCTCGAGCACGACGTCGTCCTCGACGATCAGCATGCTGCCGCCGTTGACCCCGATCGGGACCAGACGCGGCGCGGCCGCGACGGGTGTGGGGCTGGTCGACTGCGTCGGCATCTCGGGGTCGTCCCCGGCCGGACTAGACCCGCAACCGGAGGTGATCACGGCGAAAACCGCGACGGCGGCGACCGCCGTGGCGGCGAGAGCACCGGCGCGAAGTCGTCGAAACCTACGTTGCTGTTCTCTAATAGGTTGACTGTAGCGAACCAGTGCTACCGAATGCGCAACTTGCGGGCGTACTTGAGGCCCGGCTCTTCCACGAATCGGTAGGTGACCGCCGCGCAGGCTACCGACACGACACCGACGGTCACGATGTTGCGGATCATCGAGACCATGTCATCGCCGCCGAGGAGACCCCACTTCCCGAGCGCGATCAGCAGGGGGAAGTGCCACAGATAGATTCCCAGCGAGATCTTGCCCAGGTACTCGAAGGGTTTCCAGTCGAGGATGTCGGCCATCCGGGATCGCCGTCCCTCGGCGAGCGGGAGCACGATGATCAGGATGAACAGTCCGGCCGCCAGTCCGGTCGCCGTGACCTGGAAGTTGGACTGCAGCACCAGCAGCGCGAGCATCGCGAACGTCGCGATGACCAGACCGACCACCGACCACTTCCGCAGTCGACGACCCAGTGTCGATCCCTCGGCGCCGACCTCCACCGCGACGAAGATCGTCGCCGCGGCCATGCCGAAGGCGAACGCGTCGCTGCCGCCGAGGAAGCTGCGCAACACCACCGCCGACCAGTTCGGACCGAAATTCTGTTCGGCGACATCGGTGATGCCCGCGCGCGAGGACAGGTAGTAGGCGAACACCTTGCCCGCCACACCGATCACCACGAAGAGGACCGCCGGGATCATCCCGATGACGACCGGGCTCCACCGCATCCGCCGGCGCAGATAGAACATGAGCCCGCCGACGATCGGCAGGGCGACGTAGAAGGCGTACTCCAGCGTCAGCGACCAGGACGGGTTCACGCCGGTCTGGATGAGGCTCGGGAAGTAGGTCTGGACCAAGAACAGGTTCGCGATGAACGTGAGCGGGTCGGTGATCATCCCGGTGCCCGACTGCGACCCGACGACCAGGGACTTCTCGGCGTTGGTGAGGTACGCGGCCTGCAACGCGAAGTTCGCGATCAGGAAGATCACGATGTAGACCGGGAAGATCCGCAGGAGGCGGTGGGTGAAGTACTGGCGGACGTCGGGCTGCTTCGGCGCACCGAGGAACAGTGCGCGTACGAACGGCAGGAACAGCAGGAAGCCCGAGAGCGCGAAGAAGAAGATGAGCGACTGACCGAGCAGGCCGATCTTGCTGGCCACGGTCGTGTCGGGCGAGTAGTGCGCGGCGACGTGGACGACGAGAACGGCGATGCAGGCGATGCCTCGAGGTCCGTCGAGGCCTTTGATGCGTCCGCGGCGTCGCGGCGCCACCGTCGCCGTCACCGGTGTCCCGGAGATCGCGGCGGCGGGGATCACCGGGAGGTGTCCCGGCCGGTGTGGTGTGTTCGCGGTCATGTGGCCCGTTTCGCGGTCTGCGGCCGATCGCGCACGCGATGCGCGGTGGCGTCCTGGAGTCACGGCTGCGACACACAATGCCGGTGGGTCACCGTGACGAGGTCACGAGAGTGTTGGGTACAACCGAAAAACTGTCCTGCAGGCCCCCCTGCCACCCCCTGCGAGAACCGACGGCTGCCGCTTCTCACGAGCACACCATAACCGCCGTCTGACCTCGTGACCACTCGGACGAACCGCACGACTCAGGTCAGGCGGCCACAGTCGTTCACGACGGCCCGGTTGTTGAACCGGTTCTGCAACCAGCTCGTCGCGATCGAGATGTCGACGTCGGCGTGGCCACGGTCGGGCTGCAACACCGACTGGATGGTGTCGCCGAGGCGGCAGGCCCGCACGACGGCGTCGGTGGTCCACTGCGGCGTCACCAGCTGATCGCGGCCGCCGTAGAGCACCAGGATCGGTGCCGCGGCCCGGCGGTTCGGCAGACTGCGCCGCGCGAGGAGGTCGGTGAGCGCGTTCGTGGCCTCGGTCGACGACGGCGTGAGGTCGTCGGGGCTGATCTCCTTGATCACCGCGGCTCGGCGCTCGGTGAACGCAGCGCTGCACTGCGACAACAGATCCCAGTTCGATTCCACGACACCTCGACGGTAAAGGTCCAGATCGAAGGCCGGGTTCTCGTGTTTGAGCACCAGCAGCATCCACTGCATGAGACCGCGCTGATCCTCGGTGAGCCTGCGCTCGGCCGCGGCCTGTGCCAGCGGCGCGATGTCGAGGGGCGGAGACGCGGCCGCGGTGCCGAGCAGGTCGAGGTCGGGCGCGTAGGAGCCGGCGAGCTCGTTGGCCGCGAACACGGCCTGGCCGCCCTGCGAGGTGCCCAGTGCCGCCCATCGGTTGGACACCGACGGCGACAGGCGCCGCGCCGCGCGCACCGAGTCGATGACGTTCATGCCCTCGGTCGCCGCGTCGAGGTAGGGGTGTGTCGGTTCGGTCACACCGGGTGCGCCGAGGCCCTGGTAGTCGGTGACCGTGACCGCGAAGCCCTCGCTCACCAGACCGCTGGCGATGATCGAGATCCCCAGCAGGGTCGGATCCAGCGTCGGGCCGCACTCCCCGAGGACACCGGTGGTGCCGTGGCCGAGCGCGATGACGGGCCACCCGCCGGTGGGCGGCGTCCCCGACGGGATGAAGATCGCGCTCGAGACCTCGGTACGGCTGTCGTCGACACCCGAGGTGGAGCGGTAGACCACGCGGGCGGCGATCGACGATGCCGCGCTCACGCGCCGGTCGAGCAGCGGCATCTGATTGGCGCTGACGATCGACCCGACCCCGGTGTCGCGGGTGTCGACGGCCAGTGGTGCGCCGATGGTGGACTGCGCCGGATCGGAATCAGAACTGTCGGAGTCCGAACCACACGCGACGGTCGTGGCGAGCACCGCGGCGACGCACCCGATCGCGGCGAGCGAGCGGACACGTCCGGTCAGCGGTCCGCGCGATCGGTGGGTGTCGCGCTTCGTCACAGGTCTCCGCATCGTCATGTTTTCCTCAGTCCTCGGACATCGCGCAGTGTGTGCAGGGCGTCGCGGCCGTCCCCGACCCGGTTGCCGATCATGTTCGCCGCGATGAGCGCGATCGCCGCGACACCGAAACCGATGGCACCGCCGAGGCCGATCGCCTGCGTCAGGCTGGTCTCGGTGGCGGCACCCGCCGGGGTGGAGGCGTCGACGACGAACAGCTCCGACTGCACCGACTCGGTGCCGACCGGCTCGAGTTCGCTCACCACCTGTCGCATCTGATCGGCCATCGACGCGGCGAGCGTGGTGGCCGCCTCGGCGGTGTCGCCGGTGGTGACGATCCGGAACACCGCGCTGTTGGGCACCGGGAAGACGGTGATCCGCGAGGTGAGGTCGGCGGTCGTCACGTTCGGACCGAGCGCCTTCGCGCTGTCGGCGACGATGACCCGCGACAGCACCTGCTGCGAGACGGCGAGATTGCGCATCGTCTCGATCTCGGCGCGGCCGGACAGATCGCTCGCGTACGCCGCGACCACCGACGGCGGGCCCGGCGCCTTGGCGACGAGGACGGCCTGACTCGTGTACTCCGGCTTCTCCATGCTCTGTGCGAACCAGCCGACGGCCATGCCACCGACGACCGCGACGAGCACGGTGATCCATGACCGCCAGAGGATGCGACCGTAGTCGCTCATGGTCGACGTCGACGGCGACTTCACGGCCGGTCCCCGCAGTTCGTCACGTTGCCGCCACCGAGGCGCAGGGTGTTCACGAAGTCCACGGCCTGGTCGGCCTTGAGATCCTCCTGGGTCTCCCCTTCACGACGGACCACGAAGAGACTCTGTCCGTCCTGGCATGCCTGGGTGATGGCGGCCTCGGTCGGTCCGACATCGGCGACCTCGTCGTCGGTGCCGTAGATGATGAGCGCCGGCTTCTTGTTCGCACCCACCGGGGCCGCGCGGGCCTGTATCCGCGACTTGAGGAAGGCCGCTGCCGCCGCCGAGTCGGGTTTGAGGTCGTCGGGCCCGAGTGAGGTGATCGCGCGACCGATGTCCTCCACCGAGGTCTGCGCGGTGGGCAGACATTGCAGCAGGGTCGGCCAGATGCTGCGTGCGTACGGCGACCGGTAGTCGTCGAGGTTCATCGACGGGTTCGAGTCGGCGATCGACTGCAGCGTGTAGATGTACACCGAGTACTGCGCCGGTGTGAGAGTCCCGCTGACCGCACGGTCGACCAGTCCGGTCATGTTCGCCCATGGGGCGATCGAGGCCGAGCCGAGCAGGTCGAGCCCCTGGCCGTAGGCAGCCGATCGGTCACCGGCCGCCCACGAGGCCAGGCCTCCCAGGGCACCGCCATAGGAGATCCATCGTGTGCTGACCACGGAGGGGTTGAGCGCGTGCGCGGCGCGCACGGCGTCGATGAGGTTGTTGCCGTAGGTGGTCGCGTCGAGGAACGGGACGACGGCCCCGGTCTGACCGATGCCCTGGTAGTCCGACATCACCACCACGTACCCGGACACGGCGATGTTGGCCATGACCTCGGCGTTGCCGAGCATCGAGCCGAAGAGCGACGGTGCGCAGTCCGGCCGGATGCCCGAGTTCGGACGACCGTAGGCCACGACGGGCCAGCCACCGTCGGGCGGCGGACCGTTGGGCACGACCACGATCCCCGACACCTGGGTCGGCGAGTTGTCGAGACCGGAGGTCGACCGGTAGATGATCCGCCGGATCGACACCCCGACCGAGGAGAGGTCGGGGTCGACGGGGCTGGGCGGGTCCTGGAGGGCGACGACACCGCCGGGGCGGTTGGAGTCGCGGGGAGCGGTGAGCGTCACGTTCGGGTACTGCGACACCAGCGCCGGCTCCGACACCGAGGGGTTGATCGGGACCGAGGTGTCGTCGGGCGGCGACACCGAGCAGGCCGCGGTCACCGTGACCGCGAGCATCGTCACGGCGCCGAGCAGCATCGACCGGGCCGTCCGACGACTCGGACGGCGTCGCACCGGTGCGGTGTCCGTCGACCGCCGAAGCGGTCGTGTCATGCCCGCGACCCGCTCATCCACGCTCCGAGGTGGCGGCGACCTTCTCCGTGGCTCCCGACACCGCAGCGTGGGTGACGGCCACCCCGACCACCTGGACACCGAGCGCCACCAGCGACTCGACCGACGACTTCAGGCCGGGGCGGGTCGTCCGGTTGAGCCGCGCGAGCACCACGGTCGCGTCGGAGAGGGCGGCGCACACCGCCGCCGACGTCGAGGCATCGGTCGCGGGGGTGTCGAGCACGACGAAGTCGAAACGACGACGGGCCTGCGACAGCACCTCGTCGAAACCCTCCGAGGAGATGAGTTCGCCGGCCGTCGGCGGGCGCTTCCCCGCGGGGAGCACCGCCAGGTTCTCGCGCAGACGGACCACGTTCGACACCAGGTCACCCTCGCCCACCACGGCCGAGGACAGCCCCTTGTCGGAGGTGATGGAGATGGCGCGGGCGACGCCGTTGCCCGCGAGGTCCGCGTCGATGAGCAGCACGTCGTGCCCGGAGTCGGCGAGCACGCCGGCGAGTCCGAGGGCGACGGTGGTCCGTCCGACACCCGCGCCGGGACCGGTGACGGTGATGACGCGCGGTGAGGTCCCGCTGGCCGACGCGGCGGCACCGATGAAACGGATGTTGGTACGCAGCGTGCGGAAGGGCTCCATGCCCTCGCCGCTGCCGGTGACGGCGGCCTCGACGTAGAGGTCACTCGTCGGGATCTCCGCCAGGAGATGGTGACCGCTGCTGGTGGCGACCGAGGAACTGTCGCGTACGCGGCGGTCGAGCAGGGCGAGACCGACCGCGACGAGGATGCCCACGACCAGACCGGCGGCGACACCCATGATGAGCAGGATCCAGACCGAGAACCCGACGGGGGTCGACGGGAGGTCGGCGTCGTCGAGGACGATCGCCGTGGCCGCGGCACCGCCGCCGCGACGCGAGGTCTCGAGTTCCTGGACCACGACGGCGGTCTGCTGTGCGACGGCGTTGGCGTAGGACTGGGCGCGACGGGGCGAGGCGTCGGTGACGGTCACGGCCATGATGACCGTCTTGTCGATGGCCGCCGCGGTGGTGTGGGCGCGAAGGGTGTCGGCGCTGACCGCCCCGCCGAGCGCGGCCGACGCGCGACGCGCGACCTGATCGCTCGTGGCGATCGCGGCGTAGGAGTTGACGCGTTCCTGCGCGAACAGGTTGTTCTGGTAGGACTCACCGACCGACGACCCACCCTCGGCCGTCGCGAACAGGCGTGACGTCGCGGCGTACCCGGAGTCCTGGAAGAAGACGCTGTAGGCGTATCCACCTGCCGCGCCGATCACGGCGAACACCACGATCACCCACCAGAACTTCACGAATATCCGTACATACTCGCGAATAGCCACGCGATGGACTCCCTTCAGGCCGGACACGGTCCGGCAAGAAAACTGATGAACGATTCGTCGTCGGCAGGGTCACATCCGTCTACGACGGGTGTTCACGATCCGTCCACGACGGGGTCACGTTCGATATGACCACCGGCCCGAACGATACGACAATGCGCGAGCGTTACTCGCCTGCCATGCCCGAACTAGCGTAACCCGACGTTCCCCGACGCGCCGGGGACGCCCGTACGACCATACCGACTTGCACTCCCTCATCGAGATGCAAAGATCACTCACGTGAAGGTCGTCTATCGCGTCATCGTGGTCGCAGTCGCTCTGCTCGCCGCATTCGGTGCGATTTACCTCGGCGGGTCGGCCCTCAAGGGCGCCCTCGCCGGTCTGGCGATGATCGTCGGCGTCTACATCGGCCTCCGCCACCCCATCTGGCTGCTGTGGTTGCTGGCCTTCGTCGCCGGGATGTTCCCCGCCGGATACCTGCCCGGGGTGCACGTCCCGATGGTGTTCAGCTTCGCGATGGGCTCCCTGCTCGCCACGATCATCCATCCGTGGGAGGTCACCGGGTTCAGCACGCTCGAGCGCTGGGTTCTGGCCCTGGTCGGGGTGTCGTTCGTGTCGCTGGTGGCGAGCGGGTTCAACCTCATCGCCATCATGGAGTACGTCAAGTGGACCACCGCGACACTGCTGATCATCGTGTTGCTGCGCCTCCCCCGCGACCAGCTGCGCAGGTTCGGCCAGATCTATGTGGTGTCGGCGACCGCGGCATCCCTGCTGGCCATCGGCATCGTGTTCGGCGACTCGGGCGGGCGCGTGCTCAACGCCCTGTCGATCCTGGGTTACGGCGTGAAGGACAACAGCTTCTTCGTCTACACCGAGAGTGGTGCGGTGGCGCGGCTGGCGGGAACCTTCCTCGAACCGAACTCCGCGGGCATCGCCATCCTCATCGCCGCCCTGATCTGCGCCGTCGTGTTCGGCGGGTGGCAGCGAGTCGTCTGCGGCGCGATCCTGCTGCTCGCCCTCGCCCTGACGCTGAGCCGGGCGTCGCTGTTCGCGGTGGTCGTCGGGGTGATCCTCATGCTGGTCTTCGCGAGCCTGCGTGCCCGCCAGCGCTTGGGCATCGTCGGGGTCTTCTTCCTCGGGTTCTGCGTCGCGATCGCGGTACCCAAGATCCGCAACCGCATCTTCAGTTCCTTCGGGTCGCAGGACGCGGGCTCGAGCGCACGCCTCGACGCCCTGAAGGACTTCCCGTCCTACATGGGCGGCAAATGGGTGTTCGGCCGTGGCTGGGGGCTCATCGAATTCAAGGATCCGTCGAAATCGATCGCGACGAATTTCGTGGCCAACGCGCCCCTTCTCGCGACATATCGCGGAGGCGTGATCGTGGCGTCGGTTTTCGTGCTGACATTTTTGTACGCGAGTTATCTCGCATATCAGTGCCTACGAACCACGCAGTGGAACTACGCATTTTATGGCGGCGGGTTCATCGGTTTCTTCTTCCTCACCATGCAATTGGACATCGGCACGGTGACCATTCCTGCCACCGTCGCGGCCCTGTCATTGTTGGTGACATTCTTGAAATACACGCATGAATTGGCGATGGAACTCGATGATGTCGGACGGGGTAAACCTCCTCCCGTCCCCTCACCGCTACCGAGACCTGTGCCGCAGGCACCCGTCGTCGACGCCACACCCCCGCGCGTGCCCGCCCACGCCCGGGCGCAGTGACGCGCCGGGCACCCGCACACTCATCTCCGGCGCGCGGGCCACGGCACCCCGTATCCCGCGTCGCCCTCCTCGTGTCGGTGGTCCTCGTCGGCCTGAGCGCAGCCGCCTGCAGCAGTGGTCCGACCGCCGAACCCGGGGTGGTCATCGCACCGAGTGACCGCGTGTCGGCGAATCCGATCGCCGTCGACGAGTCCAAGACGACCCAGGGCATAGCCCTGTCGACCGGCCCCTACTTCGACTCGGCCGAGCAGACGCGTAGCAGCTACGACCTGGCCGCCCGCACGGGACTGGACTCGATCCGCCTGCCCATCCAGTGGGGCCTGATACAGCCCGACAACCCGACCACCTTCGACTGGGCGGTCACCGACCGCATCGTCGACGACGCGGTGCGGGCGAAGGTGAAGATCCTCGCAACCCTGTCCTCGACACCGGTCTGGGCGGCCGCACCCGGGGGCGAGGGGCCCTACGTCCGACCACGCGACCCGGGTCGGTTCGCCGCGTTCGCCGCGACGGTCGCGCGTCGCTATCAGGGGAAGATCGCCGACTACGAGGTCTGGAACGAGCCCAACGCCGGCCTGTTCTACGGACCGCAGCCGGATCCGGTCACCTATACCGCCCTGCTGAAGGCGTCGTATCAGGCCATCAAGGCGGTCGACCGATCCCTCGTCGTCGTCGCCGGCGGCCTGGGCCCGGTGATCGATTCCGCATCGACGATCAATCCTGTCAAATTCTTGACCGCGATGTACGCCAACGGCGCAGCTGGCAACTTCGACGCGTTGTCGTTCCATCCCTACAAATACGACCTCAGCCTCGCCGACGGATGGCGCCTGCCGAACTCCCCCGGTCGGCAACTGTCGGGACTCCGACAATTGATGATCGCTAATGGCGATGAAAGAAAAAAGATCTGGGCGACCGAATTCGGCATCCCCACCGTCGAGGTCTCCGAGGCCGAACAGGCCCGCCGGATCCCCGAGTTCATCCAGAAGTGGATCGAACTGCCCTACGTCGGTCCGGTCTTCTACTACACCGACCGCGACCGGGCGACCGGCGACGGCGACACCGAGAACAACTTCGGCCTAGAGCGTTCCGACGGGACCCCCAAGCCCGTCGTCGCGACGCTCTCGGCCTACGCACGCAACGGGATACCCGACGCGGTCGTCGACCGTCGGATCAGGGCGGTCGACGCCGAACCCGGGTGGGGCCGCATCCTGAGTCCCGTCGTCCCGGTGACCTCGACCGGCATCCTCGGGCGCTACTACGAGAACGTCGCCGTCTACTCGACGCCGATGGGACTGATCTCGTCGCCCAACCAGATCGTGGAGCGGATGGCGGCCTACGACACCTACCCCGTCGCGTTCTTCGTCGACGGCTATCAGGACACCGCGGCGGCGCTGCGCATCTTCAGCTCGCCGACGACCGGCACCCACGTGATCGGCAACGGGATCGTCTCGGCGTGGGATCCGCGCTACGGCCTCGCGACCACCGACGAGACACCGGTTCCCGGCGGGGGCGTCCGCGTGGTGTTCCAGAACGGGTCGATCTCGTGGACGCCGACGCGCGGCGGGGTGGGGATGCTCGACCGTTGAGCGGTCAGGGACACACCAGTTCCCGGACGGCCCGCTGCGGGACGCCGTCGGCCCAGCGTTGCGCATTGCGGTCGTGCAGTGTGCGCGACTGCGTCTCGGCGTATGCGGCGTCGAGCAGATACCGCCGGGCCTCCTCGACGAACCGCGCCTCGTCGTCGAACGGGTCGAGGTCGAACACCGGACCGAGCGAACCGATCGCCGCCGAGGTGCCGATCACCGGCAGCCCACGGCTGGCGGCATCGAGGATCTTCACCCGTACCCCGCCGCCCGTCGCGACCGGCGCGATCAGCGCCCGACAGCTGGAGAGGAACGACTGCAGGTCGTCGACGAAACCGAGGTCGACGACCCCGTCGGGGTAGGTCACGGCCGGGGCGCCGGCCGCCTTGGCGCCGACGATGTACAACTCGGCCCCCTCGATCCCCTCGGCGATCCGTGGCCACAGACGCAGCGCGATCTCGAAGGCCTCCTGATTCGGAGGCCAGTCGCGGGTGCCCATGAACACCAATCGCGGTCCGGCGTCGGCGAGCGCGAGGCGGGCGGCCGGCGGCATCGTCAGGTCGATCCATCGCGCCCCCGCCGCACCCTCGGCGCGGTACATCTCCGCCTCCTCGGCGTCGTAGGTGCCGACGGCGTCGGCCGCACGGGCCACCCGGACCTCGTCGCGCAGGATGAACGGGCTCTGCAGTCGCCCGATGACCCCACGCGTCGCCTTCCACACCTGCGACTCGGTGTTGACGGTGTTGATGACGAACCGCACGCCGGGCTCGCGGGCGCGCAGGTAACTCTCGGCCATGTAGCTGTGTTCGGCCACCCACACGTCCGATCGACCGTGGTGGGCGGCGATGGTGGACCGCAGCTGGGGATGGTCGTAGCGCTCGTGGACGATGCTGCGACGGTGCACCAGACTGCGCGGGACGATACGCATCGACGGTGCGGGTTTGGCGACGCGGGTCAGCCCCGGCACCGGCGGTGCGTCGGTCACGGTCGACAGACAGATGGTCTCGACGTCGGCGAACGTCTTCGTGATCTCGATCATGAGGCGCGACAGCGCGATGTCGCCACCGTGCTCGGCGACCGGATCCTTCGACAGCAGGTAGGTGACACGGGTCATCGTCTCAGTGGCCCTTCTCGTGGTCGGGGTGGGACGCGACCCCGTCTGTGTCGCTCGCGATCCCACCCGGGTCGTGTGACGATCCGGCGACGGGCCTGCGCAGCGCGATCGTGAACACCGTCAGCAGGATGACGTCGGCGATGACGGTGGCGATCGCTGCGCCCACCGCGCCGGCCCACACCAGACCGGCCACCATGGCCAGCTTGATCACGACCACGACGGCGTAGGCGCTGCTGCGCACGATGTCGCGCCGCTGCATCGACAGGATCACAGTGTCGACGAAGATCACGACGCGCAGGCACACGAACAGCGACATGATCATCATCGCGGCGGCGATCTGGGTAGCGACGGGCAGGAACAGCGCCACGAAGCCCGCCACGAACAGCACCGAACCGGCTGCCGCGGCCAGGATCACCGTGTGCCGCATCGGCGGTCCGGAACTGACGCGGCCGTCGCCGTCGCGCAGCTTCTCGTGGTACGTGCTGCCCAGGGCCGCACCCACCTGTGCCAGCGCCCAGGCGCAGACCACCGCGATCGAGTAGTAACCGACGGTGGTGCTGTCGGTGAGGAACCCGAGCAGCAGCACGTCACCCTGCAGGTAGAGCGCCACCGCGAGGTTTTCGCCGAAGAGCACCGCGGCGATCTTCGGCGGGCCGGGGAACTGGGGCCGATCACCGCGGATGGTCCAGACCGCCAGCAGCGCCACCACGAGGTACGGGATGACGAACAGGACACTGGCGACGGTCAACGACGGATCGGGGGCGAGGTAGAGGTACGCACCGCCGAGGACGACCGCCGACACCTGACGGATGGTGTCCCAGCGTTGGACCACGTCGGGGTGGCCGTCGCGCAGGCGGCGACTCTTCAACGCACTGAAGATCATCTCGCCGCCGCTGGCGACCAGACCGAACCAGATGATGTAGGAGAACGGCGTCAGCAGCAGTCCGGGGACGATCATCGCCAGCGCGATGAGCACGCGTAGCGATCGCTCGCGGACGAACCGGTCCTCGCTCTCGCGGATCGCGCGGACCGCGAAGGGGTTGTCCAGTGGCGCGGAGAGGATTGCACCAGCGGCGTACGCCATCGCGTACTGACCGTAGGCACCGACGCCGACCTGCCCGATCAGCGAGGCGGTCCACAGCAATCCGGTCCCGCGACCGCCGTAGGTCCACAGCGCCGCGATGAGGGCCTTGGTGATGTGCTGGCGACCGGACAGCACCGGTGCGCCCGCATCAGGTGAACCCGCATCCGTCGAGCTCGAGTCGGGTGCCGAGCTCATCGCGACCAGACGTCGACGAACCGGTCGACCACGTTGCGCGGACTCCTGTCGGCCCGCACCACGGTCAACTCGTCGACGAGCCGTCGCAGCCGCGCGTCGTCGTCGACCAGGGACTGTGCGGCCGCGCTCAGCGCCGGGATGGGATCGGAGTCGTCGTCGGGACCGCCCACGACCACCGCCCCACCGTCGTCGGCCATCTCGGCCAGCGCGCCGTGCGCGGTGCTGACCAACGGGGTCAGGTAAGCGATCGCGTGGGCGGCGACCGATGAGGCGGGGAACACCGGCCCGTACAGGGTGCGCTGGCCGTAGGGCACGAGGAGCGTACGCACCGACGCGAAGAAGTCGTCGAGGTCGGATCCGTCGAGACCACCGAGGATCTCGACCCCGTCGACCGGCGGCAGCGCCTCGGTACCGCGGCCCGCGACACGCAACGCGATGGACGGGTCGAGGGCGGCCCGAATACGCGAGATGTGCTCGAATCCCTTACCGCGGTACACGAGTCCGAACATGCCGACAGCACGCGGACGCTCGTGGGCGGGGGCGATCTCCGGACGGTCGAGGACCAGCAGCGGGACGTGGTGCACGGTTGCCCGCGGGAAGGCTGCGCCGAGGGCCTCGGCGCCGGCGTGGGTGAGCGCGAACATCGAGCGGTCGCCGATCACGCGCCGCTCCACCGCACGGGTGATCGGCCTACCGGGATAGTGCAGGGCGTGGCTCGCCACCCGCGACTTCGACAGCAGCCGGGTGCGCCCGGGCAACCACACCACACCGGGTGGGTCGTGCACCGTCGCGGTGCTCACCACCGACGGCGCCCTGCGTTCGACGAACGCGGTGGGCCAGAACGACTCGACCGACCCGCCGGAGAGTTCGGCGTGCAGGGCGACACGACCGGGGACGTCCACCGCGGCGAGGATCTCGCGATGTCGGCGGCGCAGGGTGGCGACGGTGTCGGTGCCGGGACCGGGGTGGCGGAACTCGATGACGTCGTCGATCTGGCGGCGGAGTTCGGCGACGAAGACGTCGCTGTAGTGCCCGACACCACCGGCGGTGGATTCCGGTGCGACGTAGACGACTCGGGACGGCCGGAGGCGTGTGGACTCCGTCGGCTCCTGTGTGGGGTCGACCATGTTCGTGCGGCCGCGGTCCGTCAGAAGAACAGCGGTCGGTAGTACGGCGTGTACTGCAGCGCGTCGGGGTCGCGCATCGACTTCACCTTGGCGGGCACACCGGCGACCATCTCGAGGTCGTTGACCGGGCGGGTGACACACGCGCACGCACCGACGACGGCACCGCGGCCGATGTGGGCGCCGCCGAGCACGGTCGCACGGGTCGCGACCCAGGCGTAGTCCCCCACCTGCAGCGGCGCGAACACGGGCGGGAAGTCCTTGTGGTTGGGGTCGTGGCCGCCTGCGATGAACTGCGTGTCGCTCGCGATGACCACGTTGTCGCCGATGGCGATGCCGCTGCGTGCGTCGAACAGCACACGGAAACCGATCGAGCAGTTCTCACCGATGTTGAGCAGGTCGATGTCGAACACCTGCAGGCCGCGCAGGAAGGTCGTGCCCTCGCCGATCGTGGCGCCGAACAGCTTCAGGTAGTTGCGGCGGATGGCGTGGAACGGGATGTGGGTGACGAACGAGTTGAACAGCAGACCACCGATCCGGTTGCGGATCTTGTAGCCCACCGACAGTTCCTCGAAGCTCCAGCGCGTCTTCCATCCGGGCGGATCGGGAAGCGTGAGGGTCTTCGCGGGTTCGCCTGCCGCGCTCGACTTCTCGGCATCGGACTGCTTGCTGACGGTCACACCTTCTCCTTGTTCGTCATCGGGTGTCGTCCACTCCGACGGGCTCTCGTGATCAGGCCGTGTTCGGCCACGATCAGGTCATCGGGCGGCGACCGGGTGCGTCATGTGCGATTCGACCATGTTCCGGACGATCTCGCCGAATTCCACGGTCGGCGCCCAGTCGAGGACCGCTCGGGCATGCGCGGCGTCGCCCACGAAATCCGACGGGTCCACCGGACGGATGTGGGCGGAGTCGACCTCGACGAGGTGCTCCCAGTCGTCGATCCCCACCGCCGCGAATCCGGCGGCCACGAAATCGCGAACCGAGTGCGAGGTGCCGGTGGCGATCACGAAGTCGTCGCCACGGGCGTCCGAGCGGACGGCCATCCGGTACATCGCGTCGGCGTAGTCCGGGGCCCACCCCCAGTCGCGGCGTGCGGTCATGTCCCCCAGGGACAGTCGATCACGGTCGCCCCGCGCGATGGCGGCCACGCCGTGGGCGATCTTCCCGGTCACGAACTCCGTTCCGCGGCGCGGCGATTCGTGGTTGAAGAGGATCGCGTTGTTCACCGCCAGCCCACGATCACGGTAGACCGCGCCCAACAGGTGCGTGTATGCCTTGGTGGCGCCGTAGGGAGACGAGGGAGAGATGGGCGTCGACTCGTCGAGGCGACCGGCGGCGGTCCCGAAGATCTCCGCGCTCGAGGCGTTGACGAACACGACGCGGTCACCGGTGTGGTCGGCGACGCCCATCGCGGCGTCGAGCAGGGCGGTGGTGGCCACGGCGTTGACCCGCGCGGTGGCCACCGGCGCCTGCCACGACCGCCCCACCGACGAGGCACCCGCGAGATGGAAGACGACGCCGGGCGACACCTCGGTGACGAGCGCGGCCGCTGCCTCGTCGTCGACCAGGTCGCATCCGTGCAGGTGTGCACCGGTGAGATCGGCCGGTGCGGTCTCCGACATCGCCGTGCCGGGACGGTAGGCGCCGTGCACTTCCCACCCTTCGGCGAGGAGGCGCTCGGCGAGGTACGAACCGTCCTGTCCGTAGATCCCGGTGACGAGGGCTACGCGCGGTCCGGGGCGAACGTCATCGAGCATGAACGGCCGGCGGCGCAGACTGTGCTCGGGTTCGCTCGGACTCGAGATCACCGGCCACCATCATCCGGACCAGCTCGGGGAACGACACGCTCGGGGTCCAGCCCAGCTTCTCGCGCGCCTTGGTGGAGTCACCGATCAGCAGGTCGACCTCCGCGGGCCGGAAGAACTGCGGGTCGATCTTGACGTATCGCTCCCAGTCGTCGATCCCGACCTCGGTGAACGCGATGTCGAGGAACTCACGGATGGAGTGGGTCTCGCCGGTCGAGATGACGTAGTCGTCGGCCTCGTCCTGCTGCAGCATCAGGTACATCGCCTCGACGTAGTCGCCGGCGAAGCCCCAGTCGCGCTTGGCGTCGAGGTTGCCCAGTGAGATCGAGTCCTGCAGGCCCAACGCGATGCGGGCGACCGCGTTGCTGATCTTGCGGGTCACGAACTCGATGCCGCGACGCGGCGACTCGTGGTTGAACAGGACACCCGAGCTGGCGTGCATCCCGTACGACTCGCGGTAGTTGATGGTCATGTAATGGCCGTAGACCTTGGCGACCCCATAGGGCGACCGGGGCCACAGCAGGGTGGTCTCCTTCTGCGGGACCTCCTGCACGCGACCGAACATCTCCGAGCTCGACGCCTGGTAGAAGCGCACCTCGTGGTCGGAGATGTCCTGGTAGAGGCGCACTGCCTCGAGCATGTTCAGCACGCCACCGCCGGTGACGTCGGTGGTCAGGCGGGCGTTCTCCCACGAGTACGCGACGAAGGAGATGGCGCCGAGGTTGTAGACCTCGTCGGGGCGCGCGAGCGTCATCGACTTCATCAGGCTCGACAGGTCGAGCAGGTCGCCGGTGACGATCTTGACGTCGGGGAACTCCTCGCGGAGCGCACCCACCTTGGGGTTGTTCTGGCCACGGACGAGGCCCCAGACCTCGTAGCCCTTCTTCTGCAGCAGCTCGGCGAGATAGAGACCGTCCTGTCCGGTGATACCGGTGATCAGGGCACGTTTCTGGGTCACCAGATGTCCTTTGGGTCCGGCGCGAGACGGTCGACGATCTCGTGCAGTTGTGCGGCGAAGTGGTCGTCGGAGAAGCGCGTCACGTGGTCGGCGATCTTCTCAGAGTCCCAGTGACGCTGTTCGACGCGGGTCACCGCGGCACGGATGGCCTCGGGCTCGGGCTCGTCGAAGTACTCGGCGGTCACGTGCTCGACGGCGGTGTCGAGGAAGCCACCCCAGCGGAGCAGGGCGGCGGGCTTTCCGTAGGCCGCACCCTCGATCGGGGTGAGGCCGAAGTCCTCGTACGACGCGGCGACGACGGCCGAACAGTGGCTGTAGAGCCACGCCATCTGGCGGTCGCTGAGATCGGACACCATAGCGACGTTGTCGGGCTTGAGTGCGCGCAGACGCTCGGCCTCGGGGCCGCGTCCGACGACGACGAGGCGACGGTCGGTCCCGCGGAAGGCCTCGATCACCTTGTCGACGTTCTTGTAGGCCAGCAGGCGTGAGATGCAGAGATGGAAGCCGTCCGACGCCCAGTCGGCGACCTCGTCGACGACCTCGGGTTCGGGCTCGACGGTGATCGTGGCGGGCGCCGGCAGCACCATCGACGGCCGGTCGTAGGCGGCGGTGATCCGCCCCTGGACGGCGTGGCTGATCGCGAGGTACTCCTCGCACGAGGCTGCCGCACGTCGATCCCACCGGCGCAGGAACGGCGTCAGCACCGACAGCGCGAGGCGCTTCTTCCAGCCCGCCGACTCACCCAGGTAGGCCTCGGCCTGATAGAGCCAGCGCGCCGGTGAGTAGCAGTAGACGAGTTTGGTGCCCGAGGTGCGGAAGCCGTGGGCCCACCCGCTGGAGCTGACGAGGACCAGGTCGGCGTCGATGTGCATCGACGACGCGGCGGCCGGGAGCAGCGGGAGGGCCGCCCGGTGGCTGCGGCGGAGGAAACCGACCCTGTTCAACGGCGAGACCCGGATGTCCATGTCGGAGAACTCGGGGTAGGTGTTCTCCGGATCGAAGAGCGTGGTGTAGATCACGGCGTCGGGGAAGGCCCGCGCCATCGACAGCACCACCTTCTCGGCGCCACCGCGCTGCGTGAGGTAGTCGTGGGCGATCGCCACGCGGGGGCGCGAACGCTCCTCGGACCCCGCCCGACCTGTGTCAGCCTGCATGCCCAGGTCCTTCGTGTCCGCTCGGTCGATCACACTCACCGTGAGACTCCCATTCTGTGCGAAAGACGTGGAACTTTCGGAGATTTCTCGTCGTGGAGCCGATGTGGACGTGTCGTCTGCTCACACGACTGTCGTCGGGTCCGGGTGGATCGTTACGGGCAGGCCTGTGATCGCACGCGAGATCGCAGACCCTATGACTGCGGCTAAGGATAACCGCTGCCGTCCCGCGAGGTGCGACCAACGGGGTGGTTGTTTACCCCACGTCATTACCTGAACACGTGCACGAGGCGAGGCATGCGGTGGCAACGGATGCGCCGATGCGATGTCACCGCCCTGTTCGGCGAGGCGTGAGGGGGAACCCATATCGACAGTTCGTCGCCGACGGCGACGTGGATGGGACCGGGATCACCCGGTGAGAGAAAGGGCGCGGTGGGGCGGGCGGGGCTCGAACCCGCGACCAAGGGATTATGAGTCCCCGGCTCTGACCAACTGAGCTACCGCCCCGGGTCGGCGCGACCACCGGCTCCCCCAACTGGACTCGAACCAGTAACCGTCCGATTAACAGTCGGAAGCTCTGCCAATTGAGCTATGGGGGAATGCTGTCGAACGACAACGGGCACCGCCCGCGGCCGAACCGCTGGGCCGACTTTATCCCATGGGGTCGGCCCGGCACCAAATCGGCGCCGTCGCGACGTCGGGTCGCCGTCACGGCGCCTGCCCGGAGGTGTGCACACCACCCGCATCGGGCAGGATGGTCAGCGACTCCCACCCACCGCCGGTGCGCCCGCCCCGCCGCTCCGCGTGGGCGTCGGCACCGGAGATCCCGGACATCGTGTTCCACACGGAAGGCTCACCGCATGGTTCGACTGCTCGCCCTGCTCGGCGTCGGTTATGTGCTCGGCGCGAAGGCAGGTCGGCGTCGCTACGACCAGATCAACGGCGTCTATCACGCCGTGACGGAGTCGCCGGCCACGCGCAAGGCGATCGAGATCGGTCGCCAGAAGCTGTCGGAGAAGATCAACCCCGAGCCCCCGCTGACCCGCGTGCACCAGATCGACGATTCCACCACCGTCTACGCACCCCGCGACGCGCGCGACTGAGTCAGCCGACGGGCGTGTTGGGGTCGACGGCCTGCTCGAGAAGACTCCGTCGGTACGCCTCGAGTGCCACGAGATCGCCGAACACCGAGTTGTAGGCGTCGGGGTCGTCACCGGGTGACATCCGGCGCAGACGCGACTTGATGTCGGCGATCTGCTCCCCGACCCAGATCTCCTGCAGCCGCGCCAGCACGCTGCCGATGTAGCGCGGTATGGCGTGTTCCTCGACAGGCATGGGTTCGACCGCCAGTTCGGTGATCAGCGACGCCAACACCGGGTTGTCGAGTTCGCGGCCCACCGTCTCCACCCACTGGGCGCCGCTCAGTCCCGAGGCCGTACCGCCCGCACCGGCGATCGCGGTCCGGATCAGCGCGTATGCGGGCTCGGGGAAACATTCGACCGGCAACGAATCGAAGACCGTGCCCGCGACCGCCGGATGCTGCAACGCGGATTTGAGCGCCTCACGCTGGGGCCACAGCCGTGGATCGCCCGGTGACGGCCGCGCGGCGCCCACGGCACCGGAGCCCGCACCGGCCAGCTGCGCACCGGCGCGGGAGCGGGCCTGCGAGCGTGCCGCCGCGCCGGTGGTGACCGACGTCGACGACGACTGCTCGCGAACCCGATTGAGGACCTGTCGCTCGTCGTCCCAGCCGACCCAGCCCGCCAACTGACGCGCGTACTCGTCGCGCAGGGCGTAGTCCTTGATCCTCGCCACCAGTGGCACCGCGTCGCGCAGGGCGTGCACGCGGCCCTCGGCGGTGTCCAGGTCGTAGCCAGCGATGATCGTCTTGATCGCGAACTGGAACATCGGGATCCGGCGAGCGACCAGATCCCGGACGGCGCCGTCGCCACCGCTCTGTCGCAGCTCGCACGGATCCATCCCCTCGGGCGCGATCGCCACGAACGTCTGGCCGGCGATGCTCTGCTCCCCCTCGAATGCCTTGAGCGCCGCGGCCTTTCCGGCCGCATCACCATCGAAGGTGTAGATGACCTCGCCGCGGAAGTACGAGTCGTCCATCAGCAGACGTCGCAACAACGCGAGGTGGTCCTCGCCGAACGCGGTTCCGCACGCGGCGACCGCGGTGGTGACGCCCGACAGGTGCATCGCCATGACGTCGGTGTAGCCCTCGACGATCACCACCTGGTGTCCCTTGGCGATGTTCTTCTTCGCGTGGTCGAGACCGAACAGCACCTGCGACTTCTTGTAGAGCATCGTCTCGGGGGTGTTCATGTACTTGCCCATGGTGTCGTCGTCGAACAACTTGCGGGCACCGAAGCCGATGACGTCGCCGGCGAGGTTGCGGATGGGCCACAGCAGTCGGCGACGGAAGCGGTCGCGCGGGCCGCGCTGACCCTGCTGCGACAGACCGGCGGCCTCGAGCTCGGCGAACTCGAAGCCCTGGGCGAGCAGCGCCTTGGTCATAGAATCCCAGGACAACGGCGCGAAACCGCAGCCGAACTGCACCGATGCGGCCTGGTCGAAGTCACGCTCGAGCAGGTAGTCGCGCGCCGGCTTCGCATCTGGGGTGAGGAGTTGCTCGGCGTAGAACTTCTGGGCGGCGGCGTTCGCGGCGACGAGGCGGGCGCGCGTACCGCGGTCGCGGGCGACACTGGTCCCACCGCCCTCGTAGTTGATCTGGTACCCGATTCGGTCGGCGAGCTGTTCGACCGCCTCGACGAAGGAGACGTGCTCCTGCTTCTGCAGGAACGTGTAGACGTCACCACCCTCGCCGCACCCGAAGCAGTGGAAGTGGCCGTGGTTGGGGCGCACGTGGAACGACGGTGACTTCTCGTCGTGGAAGGGGCACAGCCCCTTCAGGCTGTCGGCGCCCGCGCGGCGCAGCGCGACGTAGTCGCCGACGATGTCCTCGATGTTCGTGCGCTCGCGAATCGCCGTGATGTCACGATCAGGGATTCGGCCGGGCACTGAACGAGTGTATCGGTGAGCGGGCCGCGCCGGCCCCGCCCGTGTCGGTCTGTGGAGTTCAGGACACCGGCGTCGCGACCGTCGGCGTCCTACGATCGTGGGAGCCGGGGTGACCTGCGATGACACCGCACGCCGCCAGGGGCACCATCGTCGCGGCGAGGGCGATCAGCGGGACCGACCACCCGTCGGTGAGCGAGTGCAGCACTCCCATCGCGATCGGACCGGTGGCGGCCAGCAGGTAGCCGACGGTCTGCGCGAACGCCGACATCCCCGTCGCCTCGGCGGCCGAGGCGGTCCGCAGGTTCATCAGCACCAGAGCGAGTGACAACGCCCCGCCCTGTCCGAGTCCGATGAGCACCGCGCACGGCCATGCTCCCCAGGTGCCCGTGCTCAGCACCCCGAGGATGCCGGCCGTGGCGAGGACGACCACGGCGACAGCCAGAACCCGCTGCGACCGCATCCGCGTCGCGAGGACCGGTACGCCCAGTGCGGTGACGATGCTGCTGACGCTGAGCACGGCGAAGATCAGTCCCGCCTTGTCGGCGCTCACGCCGCGGTCGCGGTAGATCGTCGGCAGCCACGCCACCGTGGCGTAGGCGAGCAACGATTGGATCCCCATGAAACCGGTGATCGCCCAGCGCATCCGGGCGCCGAGGGCAACCGTTCGAGCGGGCGGGGGCACGGCCGGTCCCCCGGATGCCGCGAGCGCATCCCGACGCAGGCCGCGGGCCCGGCCGACGGTCAGCACGGCCATGGCGGCCGCGGCGACCATAGCGGGGATCGTCCACACCCCCAACCCGATCCGCCAGCTGTCCCCGACGGCGCGCGTCAGGGGCGGCGTGATGCCCGACGCGATGCCCGCGCTCACACAGATCAACGAGGTGAGCAGTCCGGTCATGGCCCCGATCCGATGCGGGAACAGCAGTCGGATGAGCACCGGCCCCAACACGTTCGCGACGGCGATACCGAGGCCACCGAGCAGGGTTCCGATCAGCAGGATCGGCCATCCCGGGATCGCGCGCAGTGCCGTGCCGACGGCGAGCACGGCCATGGCGACCGTCGCCACCGACAGCACGGAGAACCTCCGCGCCAGTCGCGGTGCGACGCTCGCGCCGAGGCCCAGGCACACCACCGGGCCCGTCGTCAGGAGCGCGACCTCGACGGAATCGAGGTGGTAGCCGTCGCGGATCTCGTCGATGAGCGACGACGCACTGCCGAACATCAGGCGCAGGCTCACACCGAAGGTGACGATGGCGGCCACCGCGAACGCGCCCGCACGCCAGACGATCCCGGGCGTGAGGTCGGTCCTGTCCCCCGGCACCCGTCCGGCCACATCCTCAGCCAAGGTGCGCCTGCGCCCCGGAATTCTGTCGGTCGGTGCGTTCGAGGCGTCCTTCGGTCATCGACGCGATCTGATCGACGACCACCCGCATGCGCGCGGCGTCGTCGGTGGCCGCGGTGAAGGCGGGGACCAGGATCGGGTCGAGACCTCCCGGCGCCGCCCGCAGCAGCCAGGCCGCGACGCGATGGATCCGGTCGCGCTGGCGTTGCTGGTGGGCCCTGTGCCGCACGTCGGAAAAGATGAACCGCAGCGCCACGGTCTTGAGCACGGCCACCTCTGACGCCACCAGAGCGGGTACCGACAGATCGGTGTCGTAGCGGTGCATCGGGCCGTCGCCCGACGCCTCGCGGGTGCCGGCGATCGCGGCGGAGGCGAAACGACCCACCAGTTCACTGGTGAGCTGTTTGAGGATGACCGAACCGGCGAGGGTTCCGTCGTAACCATGTGCGGCACGGACGATCTCGAGGTCGGCCAGCCTTCCGGCCGCCTCGATGAGCGCGTTCGCATCGAGTCCGTCGAACTCGCGCACCCCGATCTCGGCGAGGTCGCGCTGCTCGGCGGGGTCGGACAGGCTGCGCAGATCGATCCGACCGCCCATGATCCCGTCCTCGACGTCGTGGACCGAGTAGGCCACGTCGTCGGACCAGTCCATCACCTGCGCCTCGAGGCACTGTCGGGTCCCGTCGACGCCGTCGCGCACCCAGTCGAGCATCGGCGAATCATCAGCGTAGGCACCGAACTTTGCTCCGGGACGCGGTCGCGTCCAGGGGTACTTGAGCGTCGCGTCGAGCGACGCGCGCGTCAGGTTGAGCCCCACGGAGTCACCGCGGGGATCGAGCAGTTTCGGTTCGAGGCGGGTCAGGATGCGCAGGTTCTGCGCATTGCCCTCGAACCCGCCGTGGTCCGAGGCGACCTCGTCGAGCGCACGTTCGCCGTTGTGCCCGTAGGGCGGATGCCCGATGTCGTGGGCGAGGCCGGCGAGTTCGACGAGGTCGGGATCGCACCCCAGACCGATCGCGATACCGCGACCGATCTGACCGACCTCCAACGAATGCGTGAGACGCGTTCGCGGCGTGTCACCCTCGCGGGGGCCGACGACCTGGGTCTTGTCGGCGAGGCGTCGCAGGGCCGCACTGTGCAGCACACGGGCACGGTCGCGGGCGAACTCGCTGCGGTGGTCGGTGTGGGTGCCGGGCAGGATCGACGACTTCGGCGCCTCGACGACGATGCGCGCCGTCGCGTGGTCGTCGTAGTCGGCGATCGGTGCGAGCACGGGTCAGTCGACGACCCAGCCGCGCGCGACGGCGAAATCGGCGACGCGACCGCGGATGGCGATGATCTGGGTCGCGGTGAGGTCACCCGAGGCGTCGAGCAGGATCTCGGTGAGTTCCTCGACGAACGTGGTGGCGTCGAGGACCGCGGCGTCGCTCGGACGCGACGCGCGGCGCGGAGCACGCTCGCTGCGATCGTTCCGTTCGTTGCGCTCGGGGCGGTGGTCACGGTTGTCGCGCTCGCGATGGTCACCGTGGTCGTCGCGCCGTCCGCCGCGGGGTGCCGAGTCGGAGCCCGCGCCGGTGACGGCGACGTTCACCGCCTTCGAACCCCGCTCGGTCGCCTCGACGTCGAAGCTGACCTGGGCGCCCGGCTTGAGGGCGGACTCGTCGATGTCGATGTCGTTGATGTGCAGGAACACATCGGCGCCACCGGAATCGGGCGCCAGGAAACCGAATCCACGATTGGCGTCGTAATGCACGACCTTGCCTGTCACCGAACCACTCACGACACACCCACTTCTCTCGTCTCGCCATCTCTCCCGCCGACCCCGTGCCGGCATGGCGACTTCTGACCCCGACTATGGCAGAGATGGGCGGCATCATCCATTCCCGATGACCGCCCGATGCGAGCGACCGCCTCAGCAGCCGAGGAGCTCGCCCGCCAGATACGACGACACCTGGCTGATCGCGATGCGCTGCTGGCTCATGGTGTCGCGTTCACGGATGGTGACCGCATCGTCGTCAAGCGAGTCGAAATCGACGGTCACACAGAACGGTGTGCCGATCTCGTCCTGGCGCCGGTATCGCTTGCCGATGCCCTGCGCGTCGTCGAACTCGACGTTCCAGTGCTGCCGCAGTTCGGCGGCGAGTGCCTTCGCCTTCGGTGAGAGCTGCTCGTTGCGCGAGAGCGGCAACACCGCGACCTTGATCGGCGCAAGACGCCGGTCCAGCTTGAGGACGGTGCGGGTGTCGGTGCCGCCCTTGGCGTTCGGCACCTCCTCGTCGACGAGCGCGTCGCAGAGGAACGCCATGAACGACCGCGTGAGACCGGCCGCGGGCTCGATCACGTACGGGGTGTAGCGCTCGCCGGATGCCTGGTCGAAGAACGACAGGTCCTCCCCCGAATGCTTCGAGTGCGTGCTCAGGTCGAAGTCGGTGCGGTTGGCGACACCCTCGAGCTCACCCCACGGGCTGCCCGCGAAGCCGAACTTGTACTCGACGTCCACGGTGCGCTTGGCGTAGTGCGACAGCTTCTCGGCCGGGTGCTCGAACAACCGCAGGTTCTCGGGGTCGATCCCGAGGTCGATGTACCACTGGCGGCGGGTGTCGATCCAGTACTGGTGCCACTGCTCGTCGTCGCCGGGCTTGACGAAGAACTCCATCTCCATCTGCTCGAACTCGCGGGTGCGGAAGATGAAGTTGCCTGGGGTGATCTCGTTGCGGAAGCTCTTGCCGATCTGACCGATGCCGAACGGCGGCTTCTTGCGCGCGGTGGTCATCACGTTCTTGAAGTTGATGAAGATGCCCTGCGCGGTCTCCGGACGCAGGTAGTGCAGTCCCTCTTCGGACTCGACGGGTCCGAGATAGGTCTTGAGCATCATGTTGAAGTCGCGGGGCTCGGTCCACCGTCCGCGGGTGCCGCAGTCGGGACACACGACGTCGGTCATGGCGACCGCGTCGGGATCCACCGTCGTGGCGGCGGTGCTCTTCTTCTCCGCGTAGGCCTCCTGCAGGTGGTCCTGACGGTGTCGCTTGTGGCAGTTCAGGCACTCCACGAGCGGGTCGTTGAAGACGCTGACGTGGCCCGAGGCCTCCCACACCGGGCGCGGGAGGATGACCGACGAGTCGAGTCCTACGGTGTCGTCGCGCGAGGTGACCATCGAACGCCACCACTGCTTCTTGATGTTCTCCTTGAGCTCCACCCCGAGCGGGCCGTAGTCCCACGCCGATCGTGTGCCGCCGTAGATCTCACCGCACTGGTACACCAGCCCTCGCCGCTTGCACAGGTTGACGACGGCATCGACTGTTCCGGCCACGATGAACGCACACTCCAGCTTCGGTCTCGGGGAAGAAGTACCGACCCAGACTAGCCCCGGCGGTCCGGCCGCCTTGACATGGTCGGGAGCGCATATGAAAATGATTTCAATTAAGCCGCACGACGAGAGGCAGGCCATGGTGGACAACTCCGGCGAGGTCGCGACCGGTGGGGTGCGAGCCGATCGCGCCGCGCTCGAGGCGGCCGGAGAACTGCTGCGCGCCCTGGCCGCGCCGGTGCGCATCGCCATCGTGCTGCAGCTGCTCGAGCGTGAGCAGTGCGTCCACGAACTCGTCGGTCACCTCGGCGTCACGCAGCCGCTGATCAGCCAGCACCTGCGGGTGCTCAAGGCCGCGGGCGTGGTCCACGGGGAGCGCAACGGTCGCGAGATCCTCTACCGACTCGTCGACGACCACCTCTCGCACATCGTCACCGACGCGGTCGCACACGCCACCGAACACGGCGAATGAGCGCCCACCACACTGAGGCGGCGAGCGCACCACCGGTGACCGGCGTCCGGTCCACGCGACAGCGCCACGCGATCGCGTCGTTGCTCACCACCGTCGACGAGTTCCGCTCGGCGCAGGAACTGCACGACAGCCTCAAGGCCGACGGGGAGTCCATCGGTCTGACCACCGTGTACCGCAACCTGCAGGCGCTGGCCGACGCGGGCCAGATCGACGTGCTGCGCACCGATTCCGGCGAGTCTCGCTACCGGCGGTGTTCGGCCGGCCACCACCATCACCTGGTGTGCCGGATGTGCGGCACCACCGTGGAGGTGCAGGCCGACCCGGTCGAGGAGTGGGCGGCCACCGTCGCCGCACGCCACGGCTACACCGACCCGACCCACACCGTCGAGATCTTCGGGGTCTGCGCGGACTGTCGCTGAGATCACCGGCGCCGGCGCTCAGTTCACCTGCGGCCGTAGGTGACCTGTCGGAGGAACACCTCGAACGGTCCGCGGCGGTCGTGCCGACGCAGGACATCGGCGACGATCACCGAGACGAGCCAGACCGCGGTCGCCACCCCGGCCGTGCTCGCGACGGTGAGGGTGCCGGAGAGGTCGAGCGCGAACGGCGTGAACAGTATCGCCCAGGCCACGGACTGCATCAGATAGCACGACATGGATCGTTGTCCGACCGCGGACAGCGCTTCGACGACTCGTCCTCGCCGCACGCGTGACGCGACCACCGCGATCGACGCCGCGTAGCCGACCCCGCCCAGCACACCGGACTGATCGTGCAGTGTCGACATGGCGGCGAGCACACCCTGCGACGGTTCGCCGGTCACCCCGGAGACGAACAGGGCGGCGGGCTGCGCACCGAGCACAGCCACGAGGATGCCGATCGTGGACGTGAACGCCAGGAGCACTCGGTACTCGTCGGCCCGTTCGAGAATGCGATGTCGTCCGGCCACGAGCCCCAGCAGGAAGGGCCCGAGGAAACCCACCGGTCCCAGCAACGCGACGAAGACGATCGCCGGCGGGCGTTCGGCGAGGAGGGCGGTGATGTCGTGCGGGAGCATCTCCGGACCCGGACCGTCGGGACTCACCGGGCTGCCGACGCCACCGGGCACGCACCCGATGGCGAACACCAGCGCCGCGAGGCCGATGAGCACCCGGTCGCCCCACCAGATCGCCCACATGCCGGCGAAGAGCAGCACGCCGTACATCGCCAGGATGTCGCCGACGAAGAAGAGCAACCCGTCGATCACCCCGACGGCGATCAGGGCGGCGGCGCGTCTGCGGAGCAGGCGTCGGACCCCGCGGCGACCGAGTTCGCCGTGACGCCGGGCCAACAGCGCGACCCCGTAACCGAACAGGAATCCGAACATCGGGAAGGCGCGTCCGTCGACGAACGTCGACAACGTCCATGCCACAGAGCGATCGAGGATCGACTCGGACTGCGGATATCCTCCGCGGATCTCGGGCGCGGTGAGGAAGTAGTGCGAGTTCGCGAGCGCGATGGCGAGAAGCATCACCCCGCGGGCGAGGTCCGGCGCCAGCGATCGCTGCGCGGGTGCCAGCGGGGCGGCCGGCGTGGTGGTCATGACGTCGAGTACAGCGACGCACGCCGGTCCGCGCATCACCACAAGGATTGATCTCCAACGCGAGCCGGTCGACCTCGTGCGCGCCGACGCGCGTCGATCTCAGCTGGTGAGTTCGCCGGAGATCTCGG
Organism: Williamsia sp. M5A3_1d; assembly: GCF_053345315.1. Taxonomy (NCBI): domain Bacteria; kingdom Bacillati; phylum Actinomycetota; class Actinomycetes; order Mycobacteriales; family Nocardiaceae; genus Williamsia; species Williamsia sp. M5A3_1d. The sequence goes on along the minus strand of NZ_JBKEZX010000003.1, from coordinate 799,396 downwards.
TGCCGGTCGACAGCACGAGGTGGACCATCGTCAGCAGCGCCGCGTCGCCGAGGGTGCCCGCGGGAAACGTGTAGTGCGCCAACACATCGGTGGTGACATCGGTCGAGGCACGCTTGATGGCACCGAAACTCATCTGCGCCGAGAGCCGTTCGATGTCGTCACGCAGGGCGTCGGTGTTCGGCAGATCCCAGGCCAGTACCTGCGTCACCGACAGGACATCGAGCCCTTCGGAGAGCGTCATCGACTGCACCGCGGCGCGGGTGCCCTCGAACGCCACGGTCATCGACGTCTCCCCCGCCACGTGGTCGACCGTCGCGATCGCCGACATGAGGTTCGCCGCCCTGTCCATCAGCGCGACGGCAGGCGTCGGCGTCGATCCGGTGTCGGTCACGCGGGGTCACCGGGCTCGCGCACGCCGCCGAATCTGCGGTCACGCGAGGCGTATTCGACACAGGCGGCCCACAGGTCGCGGCGATCGAAATCGGGGAACAGCTTGTCCTGATAGACCATCTCGGCGTACGCCGACTGCCACAGCAGGAAGTTCGAGATGCGCTGCTCCCCCGACGGCCGCAGGAACAGGTCGACATCGGGCATGTCCGGCTCGTCGAGGTGGCGGGCGACGGTCTTCTCGTCGATGCGCTCGGGATCGAGCTCGCCCGCAGCGACCCGGCGCGCGATGTCGCGTGCGGCGTCGGCGATCTCGGCTCGCCCGCCGTAGTTGACACACATGGTCAGGTTCATGACGGTGTTGTCCTTCGTCATCTCCTCGGCGACCTCGAGTTCGCGGATCACGCTGGCCCACAGGCGAGGTCGCCGCCCGGCCCACCGGACCCGGACCCCCATCTCGTGCATCTCGTCGCGCCGGCGCCGGATCACGTCCCGGTTGAAGCCCATGAGGAAACGGACCTCGTCGGGGCTGCGCGACCAGTTCTCGGTGGAGAACGCGTACGCCGAGAGCCACGTGACACCGAGTTCGATGCAGCCGCACACCGAGTCCATCAGCACGGCCTCACCGCGTTTGTGGCCCTCGGTCCGCGGTAGTCCGCGGTCGGTGGCCCACCGGCCGTTGCCGTCCATCACCAGCGCGACATGACGCGGGATGAGCTCGGTCTGCAGCAGCGGGGGGCGCGCCCCGGACGGATGCGGATCGGGTGGGCGGATCACCCGGTCGGCGACCGGTTCAGCGGACCGCTTCGCGGGGCGACGTAGAGCCATCACGGTTGTCCTCTCCCAGTCGGTGCGGCGCCTCGCGCTCGATCAGGGGCAACGTGCGCAGCTGCCGCTCGAGGTGCCACTGCAGGTGCGCCGCGGTCAGGCCGCTGGCCTGTCGGCGCAGTGAGTCGTTGACGTCGACGGTGTGCTCCCACCGGCCACGGTAGAGGTCGTCCATCAGGTCCATCACGCCCGGTGACGGCGTCGCCGAACCCGCGGGCCGACAGTGCAGGCACACCGCGCCGCCCGCGGCGACGTGGAACGCGCGGTGCGGTCCCGGCGCACCGCACCTCGCGCAGGTGTCGAGCGCGGGCATCCATCCCGCGAAGTCCATGGCGCGCAACAGGAACGCGTCGAGTACGAGGTCGCGCGGACGGACGGCATCGGCGATCGCCCGCAGGCCGCCGACGGTGAGTTTGTGCAGCCGGTCGGCGGGCGCGCGTTCCTCGCCGGCGAGGCGTTCGGCCGTCTCGAGCACCGCGCACGCGCTGGTGTAACGCCCGTAGTCGGCGACGATCGACGACGCGAACGCGTCGATGCTCTCCACCTGTGTCACCACGTCGAGATTGCGCCCGGGATAGAGCAGCACGTCGACGTGGGCGAAGGGTTCGAGGCGGGCACCGAACTTCGACCGGGTGCGCCGCACGCCCTTGGCGACCGCGCGGACCAGACCGTGCTGATGGGTGAGGAGCGTGACGATGCGATCGGCCTCGCCCAGCTTGTGCTGGCGTACGACCACCGCCTGATCCCGATACAGCCTCACCCGGTCATTCTCGCACCGTCGGGCTCGCCTCGGTCGTGACCGACACCGGATCAGAGGTCTCCGGTTCGTCGAGCTCGGATCCCGGCGCCCGCTGCCACCCCTTGGCGTCGTAGAGCCGGACGGCGATCGAGCCCATGAGCAAACCGATGAGCAGGCCGATCAGGGTCGTCACCAGAGAGTGGCCGAGACCGGCGGAGAAGTCGCCGTCGAAGTACAGGATCGACCGGACGCCGAGGTAGATCTGGCGCATCGGTTCGACCTCGGCGAGCCAGGTGAAGATCCGTGGGCTGGCCTCGAGCGGTACCGCGCCACCCGACGAGGGCAGACCCAGGATCACGAAGAACACGAGGTTGACGATCATGCCGGGCGTACCGAACAGCGCCATGATGGACGACGCGGTCACGCCGACGGCGGTGATGACCAGCGTCGAGTACATCCACAGCGTGAACGGCGCGGGGTTGTCCATACCGACCGCCGCGCACACCGCGATGTAGAGCGCCGACTGCACCATCGCGATGAGGAACATGATCCACCACTTCACGACGAGCGTTCCGCGGCGCGAGATGGGCAACCGTCGGCGGAGTCGGTACCGCGGGCCGAACTCGATCGGGATGACGCCGAGCATGCCGTCGACGAGTGAGTGGACGATGAGCGCCCCGGTGAAGCCGGCGAGGACGAGCAGGATGGTGAAGTAGAAAGCCGACAGCCCGTTCGCGGCGCCGCCGGGGAGCGGCTGAGCGTCGGAGACGTCGAACACCACGGGCGCGGCGAACGCGTACGACGCCAATCCCACGAACGGGATGTCGTTCTGCGCCAGCCTGTCCCGCACGGTCTGGGTGAGTTGCGCGCCGAAGCGCTCGTTGACCGATGCCTTGATCCTGTCGACCGCGGTGGTGAGGATCGACGACGCGAACGTGCCCGACCGACGGTTGGTGAGCACGTCGATGGTGGGCGGCGACGGCGTATCGCGACCCACGACCGACCCCGCGAGATCGATGGCCGACTGCGAGAAGTCGGCGGGGATGATGATCACGCCGTAGGTCTGCGCCGAGGCCAACCGGTCGAGCGCGGTCCCCCGGTCGGTGGTGCGCAGCGACAGGCCGGTGCCCTTCGTACCGTCGACGATCCCCTGGGCGACCTCGTTGCCGAACTGGGCGCGAGGTGCGTCAGCGCCCTGGGACGCACCGGTGTCCTCGACGACGAGATCGACGGAGAAGTCGTGGAGGTGGCGCTCCGGGTTGACGATCGCGCCCATGTACATCGCGGCGAGCAGGCACATGATGCCCACCACCGCGGCGATCGGCGCGACCCAGAAACGCGGGGTGGCCAGCAGCGCCCGCACCGCATGGGTCGACCCGCCGTCACCCGTCGACGCAACCGGCGTCACTGACCCGGCTACGGTGTCGGTGTCGGCGGGTTCGGGCTTCTCGTGTGCGCCGGACAACGGGCTAGAAGCCCATCTTGCGGAGCTGTCGGGGATCACGCTGCCAGTCCTTGGCGACCTTCACGTGGATGTCGAGGTAGACGCGGGTACCGAGCAGTCGTTCGATCTGACCGCGGGCGGTGGTCCCGACCTCCTTCAGGCGAGAACCCTTGTGCCCGATGACGATGCCTTTCTGGCTGTCCCGTTCGACGAACAACGTGGCGTGGACGTCGACCATCGGGGGTCGGTCGTCGCGGGTCGGCTCGCGCTCTATGACCTCCTCGATGACCACGGCCAGCGAGTGCGGCAACTCGTCGCGCACACCCTCGAGCGCTGCCTCGCGGATGAACTCGGCCATCAGGACCAGCTCGGGTTCGTCGGTCAGTTCCCCGTCGGGGTAGAACGCCGGGCCGGGCTCCATCATGGAGACGATCACGTCGGTGAGGATGTCGAGCTGCTGCCCCGACTTCGCCGACACCGGCACCACCTCGCCCTCGGGGCCCAGCAGCTTCGACAGCGCCAGCAGCTGCACACCGACCCGGTCGGGGGTGACGCGGTCGATCTTGGTCACGACACCCAACAGCGGCGTCTTCGGTGCGACCTGCCGGATCTGATCGACGATCCACCGGTCTCCGGGACCGATGGTCTCGTCGGCCGGGATGCACAGCCCGATGACGTCGACCTCGGAGTAGGTGTCACGGACGAGGTCGTTGAGGCGCTGTCCCAGCAGGGTGCGCGGCCGGTGCAGTCCGGGGGTGTCGACCAGGATCAGCTGCGCGTCGGGGCGGTTGACGATGCCGCGGATGGTGTGGCGCGTCGTCTGGGGGCGATTGGAGGTGATCGCGATCTTCTCGCCGACGAGGGCGTTGGTGAGCGTCGACTTGCCCGTGTTGGGTCGCCCGACGAAACACAGGAAGCCCGAACGGAAGTCCGCGTCGTCGCGCGTACCCATCGACGATGTGGTCACGACACCCCTTCCGACGAGCGCGAGCCTGCGCCCGCCGCCTCGACATCCTCCCCGGCGGTCTCGGCGGCGTCGTCGTCGGGTCGGTGTTCACGTTCGACGACGACCGAGGTGATGCGCAGACGGCCCTGCCGGTTCGGGCCACCCTCGGCGAGCAGGATCAGGCCGTGCGAGGTGACCCGCGCACCGGGCAGCGGGACGCGTCCGAGCGCGAGACCGACGAGGCCGCTGACGGTGTCGACGTCGTCGGCGTCGATCTCGATGTCGAACAATTCGCCGAGATCCTCCACCGGCAGACGCGACGACACCCGGTACCGACCGTCGCCGAGGTCGTCGATCGGCGACACCTCGTCGGTGTCGTACTCGTCGTTGATCTCGCCGACGATCTCCTCGAGGACGTCCTCGATGGTGACGAGTCCGGCGATGCCGCCGTACTCGTCGACGAGCAGCGCCATGTGGTTGCGGATCCGCTGCATGTCGGCCAGCACGCGGTCGAGTGGCTTGGAATCGGGGATGAACTCCGCGGGACGCATCGCCTCGGCGACCGACACCGGCGAGTCGGAACGGTCGGCCCTGATGGACCGTTCGACCAGGTCCTTGAGATAGACGACACCGAGGATGTCGTCGGGGTTCTCGCCGATCACCGGGATCCGGGAGTGCCCGGAACGGGTCGCGAGGCTCATCGCCTGCACCACCGTCTTGTCCGACTCGATCCAGATCATCTCCGGCCGCGGCACCATCACCTCGCGCGCGCAGGTGTCGCCGAGATCGAAGACCGACTGGATCATCCGGCGTTCGCCGGCGTCGACCACACCGCGCGCCTCGGCCATGTCGACGAGTTCACGGAGTTCGACCTCGGTGGCGAAGGGCCCGTTGCGGAACCCCTTACCCGGGGTGATCGCGTTGCCCAGCAGGATCAGCAGTCGCGTCACCGGCCGCAGCAGGAAACCGGTGGCCTGCAGCACCACCGCCGACGGCAGGGCGATGGAGTAGGCGTTCTGTCGGCCGAGGGTTCGCGGTCCGACACCGACCATCACGTAGCTGACGACCGCCATCGCCAGCACGACGGTGACGATCGCCCACACACGGCTGAGCTGTTCGGCGGCGAGAACCGCGACCAGGGTGGTGGCGGCGATCTCGCAGACGATGCGCATCAGGGTGGTGAGACCCACGTAGGTGGCGCGGTCGACGAGCACGGCGCGCAGTCGGGTGGAACCGCCTCGGCCCTCACGGATCATGTCGTCGACCCGGGCGACCGACACGGTCAGCAGGGCGGCGTCGATCGCGGCGAACAGACCTCCGAGCGGGATCAGGGCCAGGGCGAGCAGCAGGAGCCACACGTCGGTGGGCACGGCCCTCAGAGCTCCTTGCGGTCGGGGGATGGTGCGGAGGTGAACCCGATGCGGTCGAGCAGGGTCGCGTCCTTCGCCGACTGCGCGCGGGCGCGGTCGGCGGCGCGCCGGTCGGCGTACCACTCGTCGATGATGCGGCCCTGGATGCCGAACATCTCCTTCTCCTCGTCGGGTTCGGCGTGGTCGTAGCCGAGGAGGTGCAGCACGCCGTGCACGGTGAGGACCGCCAGTTCGTGCTCGACGGGGTGGCGCGCGGTCGCCGCCTGCACCGCCGCGAACTCCGGACACAGCACGATGTCGCCGAGCATGGCCGGTCCCGGGTCGGGGGTGTCGGGGCGGCCGCCGGGGGTGAGCTCGTCCATGGGGAAGCTCATCACGTCGGTCGGACCGGGCAGGTCCATCCACCGCAGGTGCAGTTCGGCCATGGTCTCGTTGTCCACGAGCACCATCGACAACTCGGCGCCGGGGTGCACGTCCATCTGGCCGAGCGCGTATTCGGCGACGTCGACGAGCATCCGTTCGGGGACCTCGACCCCCGACTCGTTGGAGACCTCGATGCTCATCGGGTCACGACCGCCGACCGTTGCCCGCGGCGCGACGACCCGCCCGGTTGGCGCCCGGCGCGATGTCCTGCGAGGCCTCGAACCGTCCGTACGCGTCGACGATGTCGGCGACGAGGCGGTGTCGGACGACGTCGGCGCTGGTCAGCGTCGCGAAGTGGATGTCGTCGATGTCGGTGAGGATCCGGCTCGCCGCACGCAGCCCGCTCTCGGCGCCACCCGGCAGGTCGACCTGGGTGACGTCACCGGTCACGACGACCTTCGATCCGAAGCCGAGCCGCGTGAGGAACATCTTCATCTGCTCACCGGTCGTGTTCTGCGCCTCGTCGAGGATGATGAACGCGTCGTTGAGGGTGCGACCGCGCATGTACGCCAGCGGTGCGACCTCGATGACCCCGGCCGCCATGAGCTTGGGGATCGCGTCGGGATCCATCATGTCGTGCAGCGCATCGTGCAGCGGACGCAGATACGGGTCGATCTTGTCGTGCAGCGTGCCCGGCAGGAAGCCGAGACGTTCGCCGGCCTCCACCGCGGGTCGGGTCAGGATGATGCGGCTGACCGACTTGGTCTGCAGGGCCTGCACGGCCTTGGCCATCGCGAGGTAGGTCTTGCCGGTACCGGCGGGGCCCATACCGAACACGATGGTGTTGACGTCGATGGCGTCGACGTAGCGCTTCTGGTTCACCGTCTTCGGGCGGATCGACTTGCCGCGCCGGGAGATGATGTCGAGGCTGAGGACCTCCGCGGGCGACTCCCCCGAGCCGTCGGTGAGCATCGACACGCTCTGCCGGACGAGGTCCGGGCTCAGCGCCGTGCCGCGGCGGACCACCGACACCAGTTCGGCGATGACCCGTTCGGCGGTCGCGACGTCGGCGGGGGCGCCGTGCAGGGTGATCCGGTTACCTCGGACGTGGATGTCGGCCGCGAGGAGCTTCTCCAGTTCTCGCAGGTTGCGGTCACCGGTACCGAGCAGCCCCATGACGACGTCCGGTGCCACCTCCATGCTGGATTCCGCCGACGGGCCGGCGGCTGCGCGGGGGCCATTCCCGGCTGTGTGGGCATCGGTCACGTAGTGGAACTCTCATCTCGTCGGCGGACCCAAGGTAGGGCCCGGTCGGGGGTGCGGCGTGCGCTCCCCCCACTCTATCGCTGATGAACGTGCGATCTCGCGTCGATATTTCGTCCGCGCATCACGCACCCACCGCTCTCGCGACGGCGACGCCGGCACGTCAGATGCCCAGGCAGCGCAGCGTCTCGCGGTGGCACCGGCTCGTCGGGTCCATGAACGAGTCGTGCCCCTCGCCGGCGACAGTGACCAGTTCGACCGATTGACCGGCCCGTCTGGCCCCTTCGACGTAGGTCATCGACATCTCCGGTGGCACGGAGGTGTCGAGTTCGCCCTGCACCACCACCACATGTGCGGGGAACGGTGACAGGTGTGCCGGCGACGCGTCGCGGTAGCGGTGGGGTGTCGCGGCGTACTCGGCACCGATGAAGGCCGCGAGCGCGGCATGTCCGTTCGTACCGGCCCGCACGAGGTCCGACGCCGGTGCCTGCACGACGACGCCGGTGATGGTCGACCGCTCGGTGCGGGCCTGCAGTCGGGCCGCCGCCCACAGCGCCAGCTGACCGCCCGCGGAATGGCCGATCATCGAGACCCGGCGGAAGTCGGCGCGTGCCGCGAGGTCGGCGGGCAGGGCCGCGCGGACCGGTCCGTCGAGCGCGCGGATGGCGTTGACGACGTCGTAACCCGTTCGGGGCCAACCACCGTCGGTTTCACCGACCCGCCGGTACTCGATGTTCCACACGATCGCACCGCGGGCGGCGAGGTCACGTGCGACGGGGGTCTGGACCACTAGTTCGAAATCGGTCGACCAGTAGCCGCCGTGCACCATCACCACGACCGGGACCCGGGCCGGGTCCTCGCCGGCGGCGACCGGCGTCGGGGCGGGCAGGTGCAGATGTCCGAACTGCGAGTTGCGATCGCCGTAGGCGATCTTGACGCGCTCGGGCGCGGTGGAGACGGCCGGCCGGACCCGGGTCACCGCTGCCCCCACCGATTCGACATCGCACCGATCGCACCGAGGGCGACGGTGCCCGCGGTCGAGGTGCGCAGCACCTCCGGGCCCATCCGCACCGACCGCGCACCGAGAGCGGTGAAGTCGTCGAGCTCGGACGGGTCGATCCCGCCCTCGGGCCCCACGATCACGATCACCTCGGTCGCGTCGGCGATCCCGACAGCGGTCAACGATTCGACAGCACCCTCGTGCAGGACCACGGCGACTCCTCCGGACTCGATCGACCCACTGATGATCGCGCGGATGTCGACGGTGTGCGCGACACCGGTGATCTCGGGGATGTGGGCGCGCCTGCTCTGCTTGGCGGCGGTGGCTGCCGCCGACCGCCATTTCCGCAGGCCCTTCTCCTCGCGCGGGCCCACCCAGCGGCTGACGCACCGCGCGCTCTGCCACGCCACGACGCGGTCGACGCCCGCCTCGGTGGCCATCTCGACCGCGAGTTCGGAGCGATCCGATTTCGGCAGTGCCTGCACGAGCGTCACGAGCGGGGACGGCCGCGGCACCTGCCTGCGGGTCAGCGCGGTCACGCGCAGTCGGTCCTTGGCGAGGGTGGCGACCACCTCGCAGTCGGCGATCCTCCCGGCGCCGTCGCCGAGGGTGATGCGGTCGCCGGCGACGATCCGGGTGACGGTCACCGCGTGGTGGCCCTCGGTCCCGGTGAGGTCGGCGAGACCACCGACGGCCGGGACCTCGTCGATCCAGAACAGCGGCGGCGTCATCGCGCGGGCAGTGACATCGGGTGGGGGGTCAGCGGCCCGCGAAGGCGTTGCGCAGGCGGGAGAACAGACCCCCGTTGGTGGCCGACTGCGAGTCGACGAGCTCGAGGTGCTCGTGGGTCGAGACCTCTTTGTACTGCTTGAGCTTCTGTATCTGCTTGTGGTCGAGGCGGGTGGGCACCACCACGTCGAGATGGACGTGCACCGAGCCGCGCACACCGGTGTGCAGGTGCGGCATGCCCTGGCCCTTGATGCGGGTGACCTGTCCGGGCTGGGTGCCCGGCTCCACGGTGACCGTCGCCGTGCCGCCGAGGACGGTGTCGATGTCGATGGTCGCGCCCAACGCGGCGTCGACCATCGGGACCTTCACCGTGCAGTGCAGGTCGTCGCCGTCGCGGACGAAGACGTCGTGGGGCTTCTGCACGACCTCGACGTAGAGGTCGCCGGCGGGACCGCCACCGGGACCGACCTCGCCCTGGCCCTGCAGCCGCACACGCATCCCCTCGCCGACGCCGGCGGGGATCTTGACCGTCATGGTGCGACGCGAACGGACCCGCCCGTCGCCCGCGCACTTGCGGCAGGGATCGGGGATGGTCTGCCCGGTGCCACCACAGGTGGGGCACGGGCGCGAGGTCATGACCTGACCGAGGAACGACCGCTGCACCGACTGGATCTCTCCCGCGCCCTTGCAGGTGTCGCAGTTGACCGGCTTGCTGCCGTCGTGACCGCCGGAGCCCTTGCAGACGTCACACAGCACGGCGGTGTCGACGGTCACCTCCTTGCTGACGCCGGCGGCACACTCGTCGAGGTCGAGCTGCATCCGCAGCAGTGCGTCTGAGCCAGGCTGAACCCGACCGCGGGGTCCACGGCCGCCGCCACCGGCACCTGCGCCGAAGAACGCCTCGAACACGTCGCCGAGGCCGCCGCCACCGAAGCCACCGCCGAAACCGCCACCGGACCCGGCGGTGGCCAGTGGATCCCCGCCGGCGTCGACGATGCGACGTTTCTCGGGGTCCGACAGGACCTCGTAGGCGGTCGACACCTCGGCGAACCGCTGCTGGGCGGCCTCGTCGGGGTTGACGTCGGGATGCAGTTCGCGCGCCAGCTTCCGGTAGGCGCGCTTGATCTCGGAATCGCTGGAACCCGGGGCGACGCCCAGGGTCCCGTAGTAGTCACGTGCCACGCGCAGCGGTGTCCTTCACTCGTTCGAATCGTTCATCGGGTGTTCGCCGGTCCCGCGGCCGAGGGGGTCAGCGCTCGGCGAGGACCTCACCGACATATCTGGCAACGGCGGCGACCGACGCAATGGTTCCCGGATAGTCCATGCGTGTGGGGCCCAGAACCCCCAGACCACCGAAAACAGTGCCCGAGGCACCGTACCCCGTGGACACGACGGCCGCGCCACGCAGGTTGGCGGTGTTCGTCTCCTCACCGATCTGCACGGTGACGGTGCCGGGCAGCTGTGTCGCGGCGAGCAGTTTGAGGACCACGACCTGCTCCTCGAGCGCTTCGAGGACCGAGTCCATCGACCCCTGGACCGGGGTGAAGTCGGCCGCCGAGCGGGCGAGGTTCGACGTCCCCCCGAGCACGAGGCGGTCGTCGGAGCGTTCGACGAGGGTCTCCACGAGCACCGAGGCCATGCGGATCACCGCCTGCCGCAGGTCGTCGGGCGCGGAGTTCGCGAGTTCGGCGACCGCGTGCGAGGCGACCTCGAGTCGCTGTCCGTGCAGCGCGGCGGAGAACATGTCGCGCAGGCGCACGATCTCGTCGTCGCCGAGGTCCTCGGGGACGTCGACCATCCGCTGCTCGACTCGACCGGTGTCGGTGATCACCACCAGCAGCAACCGCGACGGGGTCAACGGCACCACCTCGAGGTGACGGACGGTGGCCGTGGACAGCACCGGGTACTGGATCACCGCGACCTGGCGCGTCAGCTGGGCCAGCAGTCGCACCGATCGCCGCAGCACGTCGTCGAGATCGACGCCGGTGTCGAGGAAGCTGAGGATGGCGCGCCGCTCCACGCTGGAGAGCGGTTTGACCTCGGAGATCCGGTCGACGAAGAGGCGGTACCCCTTGTCGGTCGGTACCCGACCGGAGCTGGTGTGCGGCTGGGCGATGTAGCCCTCGGCCTCCAGCACGGCCATGTCGTTGCGGATCGTCGCGCTCGACACCCCGAGGTGGTGTCGTTCCACGAGTGCCTTCGAGCCGATCGGTTCCTGGGTCGCCACGTAGTCGGTGACGATCGCGCGCAGGACCTCGAAACGGCGTTCGTCGGTACTGGACAGGGGGATCACCTCCGTGGGTGGTGCAGACCCGTGGTCTGCGGTGTCGTGCGGGCGCGTGTCCACCGACCAGACGGTGGCCGGGGAGTCCAGTTTACGGAGGAAACCGCTCGCGGTGACCGACCCGCCCGAACGGCCGCCGGGACGCCTACGGTGGTGGCGTGATCTTCAAGGGCGTACGCAACGGAAAGCCGTATCCCGACCACGGGTTGTCGATGCGCGACTGGGCGCAGATCCCGCCCCGACAGTTCCGTCTCGACCAGCTGACCACGGTCACCACCGCACTCGCGCTCGACAAGTTGTTGTCGGAGGACAGCACCTTCTACGGCGACCTGTTCGCCCACGCGGTGCGATGGCACGGCGAGATGTACCTCGAGGACGGACTGCACCGCGCGGTGCGGTCGGCCCTGCGCAACCGCCACGTCATCCACGCCCGGCTGCTCGATCTCGACGCCCTGCACATCGACGCCGTCTCCGAGACCGCACCGGTCGGCCGTGCTCCGCGGGGCGAGGTCGTCGACGCCGCCGCGACGACGGCACCCATCCCCACCGACCCGGTTCTCAGTCCGCCAACACCTGACGCACCACCCCGTCGGCGAGCAGACGCCCACGGTTGGACAGCACCACCCGATCGCGATCAAGCGCGGTGAGTCCCGCCTCGACGGTTGCGAGTGCCCGTTCGCGCTCGGCGACGTCGAGTTCGGCGAGCGGTAGTCCGGAGTCGCGCCGGATCGCGAGCATCACGCGCTCGGTGTGCTTCTCGGTCTCGTCGAGCACCTCGACCGACGCGACGGGAAGTCGACCGGCCGCCAGGGCCGCGGCGTGGCGTCCCGGGTGTTTCGTCGTCGACCACCGCACCCCCCGGACGTGGGAGTGCGCACCGGGTCCGATGCCCCACCAGTCGGCGCTGTCCCAGTAGCCGATGTTGTGGCGGCACCGCGCCTGCGGATCGCCACGCCGCGCCCAGTTCGACACCTCGTACCACTGGAGGCCGGCGGCGTGCAGACGCGCGTCGATGGCCTCGTACCGGTCGGCGAGGACGTCGTCGTCGGGTGCGGGGAGCTCACCGCGTCGCACTCGTCGGGCCATCGCCGTGCCGTCCTCGACGATCAGCGCGTACGCCGAGACGTGGTCGACGCCGGCGGCGAGCACCGCGTCGAGGGTCGCGTCGAGGTCGGCGTCGGTCTCCCCCGGTGTGCCGTAGATCACGTCGAGGTTGACGTGGGCGAAGCCGGCCGCAGTCGCCTCGCGCGCGGCGTCGACCGCCCGACCCGGGGTGTGCACACGATCGAGGGTGGCCAGCACATGTGGTGCCGCGGACTGCATCCCGAGCGACACCCGCGTGAACCCGGCGGCGAGCAGCCCGTCGAAGAACCGCGGCGACGTCGACTCGGGGTTCGACTCGGTGGTCACCTCCGCCCCGGGGACGAGGTCGAAGTGGTCACCGACCGCGTCGAGCACCGAGGCCAGTCCGGCCGCGCCGAGCAGCGACGGTGTCCCGCCGCCGACGAACACCGTCGAGACCGGTCGGGCCGGGGTCATCGTCGCCGCGGCCAGCGCCAGTTCGGTCGCGACTGCGGCGTGCCACCGTTCCGGCGAGGAGTCCGAGCCGAGTTCGCCGGCGGTGTAGGTGTTGAAATCGCAATATCCGCAGCGTGTCGCGCAGAACGGCACATGGATGTAGAGCCCCAGGGGCGTCGCCGGGTCGCAGGCCGGGACGACCAACTGGTCTCCCGTCGCCCCTGCTTCATCCCTCGTCGACGCGGTCACGTCGTCCATCATCCCTCGCCGCCGGGGAATGACCGGCATCACGCATGGCGTTCGCACAGGAGGACACGCTGTGCCGATCGGTCGCGCATCTCGGGTTGCGCCCACCGTGAATCCAAATAGTCCCAAGTAGACGCCGTGAGGAGGCCCGTGGCACTATGGCGACCGTGATCTTCCCCGGGGTGTGGCTGGCCGAACGGCGCCACATCGATCTCAAGCGCGTCTGCAGCGCTTTCTGTCTCCCCTGACGCGTCACGCCCGCAGTCTGTCCGCGATCGACTCCGATCGCCCCCTGCGCCGAGCCACGCGACACGTCGATGGGTCCGCCGCGACCCGCCATCCCGTGGGTGCCCGCATGTCGAGCGAAGCGCCGCGACCACTTCCAGGAGCCATCTCATGACCCCGACCTCCCCCGCCACCGGAGCCGACGCGCCCGCGCGGCGCGCCCGACCCACCAAGCGTCGCGCCGAGGGCCAGTGGAAGCTCGGGTACCGCGAACCGCTGAACGCCAACGAGCAGTCCAAGAAGGACGACAACCCGCTCAACGTCCGGGCGCGCATCGAGAACATCTACGCGCACCGGGGATTCGACTCCATCGACAAGAGCGATTTGCGCGGCCGGTTCCGCTGGTGGGGCCTGTACACACAGCGCGCGCAGGGCTACGACGGCACCTGGACCGGCGACGAGAACCTCGACCTGCTCGAGGACAGCCACTTCATGATGCGGGTGCGCTGCGACAAGGGCGCGTTGTCCGCCGAGCAGTTGCGCACCATCGGCGAGATCTCCACCGAGTTCGCGCGCGACACCGCCGACCTGTCCGACCGGGAGAACGTCCAGTACCACTGGATCCGCATCGAGGACGTCCCCACCATCTGGAACCGTCTCGAGGCCGTCGGCCTGCAGACCACCGAGGCGTGCGGCGACTGCCCCCGCGTCGTGCTCGGCTCCCCGTTGGCCGGTGAGGCACTCGACGAGGTCCTCGACCCGACGCCCGCGATCGACGAGATCGTCCGCCGGTACATCGGCGACCCCGCCTACTCGAACCTGCCGCGCAAGTTCAAGACCGCCATCTCGGGCCTGCAGGACGTGGCCCACGAGATCAACGACATCGCCTTCATCGGCGTCGAACACCCCGAGCACGGCCCGGGCCTCGACCTCTGGGTCGGTGGCGGCTTGTCGACGAATCCGATGCTGGCCCAACGGGTCGGCGCCTGGATCCCGCTCGACGAGGTGCCCGACGTGTGGCAGGGCGTGGTGTCGCTGTTCCGGGACTACGGCTACCGGCGCCTGCGCGCCAAGGCGCGGCTGAAGTTCCTCCTCAAGGACTGGGGCATGGAGAAGTTCCGCCAGGTCCTCGAAGACGAGTACTTGGGCCGGAAACTCGTCGACGGCCCCGCACCGGCGCCGCTGACCGCCCCGCGCGACCACGTCGGTGTGCAGAAACTCAAGAACGGGCTCAACGCCGTCGGGTTCGCCGCCATCGCCGGGCGGGTGTCGGGCTCGACCCTGACCGCCGTCGCCGACGCCGCGGCCCGGATCGGTTCGGACCGTATCCGTTTCACCCCCTACCAGAAGCTCGTCGTGCTCGACGTCGCCGACGACCACGTCGACGGGCTCATCGAGGAGTTGGCCGCCCACGGGCTCGACGGCCGACCGTCGCGCTGGCGTCGCAACCTCATCGCCTGCTCGGGGATCGAGTTCTGCAAGCTGTCGTTCACCGAGACCCGCAAGCGGTCCCAGAAGCTCGTCCCCGAGCTCGAGGATCGCCTCGCCGACATCGACGCCCAGCTCGACGTGCCCATCACCATCAACATCAACGGGTGCCCAAACTCGTGTGCGCGCGCCCAGATCGCCGACATCGGCTTCAAGGGCATGTTGATCGAGGACGACAACGGCGACCACGTCGAGGGTTTTCAGGTCCATCTCGGCGGAAGCCTGGGCCAGGACGCCGGTTTCGGTCGCAAGGTCCGTCAGCACAAGGTGCCCACCGGCGAACTCGGCGACTACGTCGACCGCGTCGTGCGGAATTTCGTCAAACACCGCTCGGAGGGGGAACGCTTCGCGGAGTGGACCCTGCGGGCACAGGAGGAGGATCTGCGATGAGTACCGCCGTACGCATCGAGGCGCATCTGCGCGAACTCGCCGAGTCCGGCGCCCGTGACCTCGGACCCGATGCGACGCCCGAGCAGTTGCTGCGCTGGACCGCCGAGAACTTCGGGACCGATTTCGTGGTCGCCTCGAACATGCAGGACGCCGCGCTGGTCGACCTCGCCGTCGACGCGATCGATCCCGCCACGCTCGACCACGAGAAGCTCAAGGTGCTGTTCCTCGACACCGGCTACCACTTCGCCGAGACCCTGGGCACCCGCGACGCCGTCGAGCAGGTCTACGGCGTGGAGATCGTCAACGTCACCCCCGAACAGACCGTCGCCGAGCAGGACGAACTGTTGGGCCGCAACCTGTTCGCCTCCGATCCGGGTGAGTGCTGCCGACTCCGCAAGGTCGTGCCGCTGCAGCGTCAGCTGTCGCAGTACAGCGCCTGGGTGACCGGCATCCGACGCGTCGAGTCGCCGACCCGCGCCAACGCACCGCTCATCTCGTTCGACGAGGGATTCGGCCTGGTGAAGATCAACCCGATCGCGGCGTGGACCGACGAGCAGATGCAGGACTACATCGACCGGCGTGGTGTGCTGGTGAACCCGCTGGTCGACGAGGGCTATCCGTCGATCGGGTGCGCGCCGTGCACCGCGAAACCGGCTCCCGGTTCCGATCCCCGCAGCGGCCGCTGGGCCGGCCGCTCCAAGACCGAATGTGGGTTGCACGCCTCATGACCATCGAACAGAGCACGCCGACGACCCCATCGCTGGGCGACGACGAACAGTTCAGCACCCTCGACGCACTCGAGTCGGAGGCGATCCACATCTTCCGTGAGGTCGCCGGCGAGTTCGATCGACCGGTGATCCTGTTCTCCGGCGGCAAGGACTCGACGGTCCTGCTGCACGTGGCGATCAAGGCGTTCTGGCCCGCCCCGATCCCCTTCTCGCTCCTGCACGTCGACACCGGACACAACCTGCCCGAGGTCCTCGCGTTCCGCGACGAGGTCGTCGCGCGCCACAATCTGCGCCTGCATGTGGCGAGCGTCGAGGACTACCTCGCCGACGGTCGACTGACCGAGCGACCCGACGGTGTCCGCAACCCTCTGCAGACCGTCCCCCTGCTCGACGCCATCAACGATCACCGCTTCGACGCGGTGTTCGGCGGTGGGCGTCGCGACGAGGAGCGGTCGCGGGCCAAGGAGCGGATCTTCTCGCTGCGCAACGCCTTCGGGCAGTGGGACCCCAAGCGTCAGCGACCGGAGCTGTGGAATCTCTACAACGGCAAACACGCCGCGGGCGAGCATGTCCGGGTGTTCCCGCTGTCGAACTGGACCGAGCTCGACGTGTGGCGCTACATCGCCCGCGAGCAGGTACTGCTGCCCGGCATCTACTACGCCCACGAACGTGATGTCTTCGAACGAGACGGCATGTGGATGACGCCGGGCCCGTGGGGCGGACCCCGCGACGGTGAAGAGCTGCAACGGCTCTCGGTGCGCTACCGCACCGTCGGCGACGGCTCCACGACCGGTGCGGTGCTCTCCGATGCCGCCGACAACGACGCCGTCCTTGCCGAGGTCGCGGCCTCCCGGCTCACCGAGCGCGGCGCCACCCGCGGCGACGATCGCGTCTCCGAGGCGGCGATGGAAGACCGAAAGCGTGAGGGCTACTTCTGATGACCACCACCGTCTCCCCCGCCGACACCTCCGGCGGGCGCGTCGAGAATCCCGACCTGCTGCGCATCGCGACCGCGGGCAGCGTCGACGACGGCAAGTCGACCCTCGTCGGCCGCCTGTTGTTCGACACCAAATCCGTTCTCGCCGACCAGATCGACGCCGTCACGCGCGCTTCGGTCGACAAGGGACTCGACACCCCTGATCTCTCGCTGCTGGTCGACGGCCTGCGGGCCGAACGCGAGCAGGGCATCACCATCGACGTGGCCTACCGCTACTTCGCCACGCCGCGGCGGTCGTTCGTGCTCGCCGACACCCCCGGTCACGTGCAGTACACCCGCAACACGGTCTCGGGCGCCTCGACCGCCCAGCTGGTGATCTTGCTCGTCGACGCACGCACCGGTGTCGTCGCCCAGACGCGCCGTCACGCCGCCGTCATGGCACTGCTCGGTGTCCCGCGACTGGTGTTGGCGGTCAACAAGATCGACCTCGTCGACGATGCGGCCACGGTGTTCGCCGAGATCAGCGCCGATTTCGCCCGACTCACCGGCACCCTCGGCTGGGACGACGCCGATGTGCAGGCCATCCCGGTCTCGGCGCTGCGCGGAGACAACGTCGCCCACCGGTCCGAGCTCACCGACTTCTACACCGGTCCCACGCTCATCGAGCACCTCGAGTCGGTGCCGAACGTGGCCGATCGCGCGCCGGTGGGGTTCCGGTTCCCCGTGCAGTACGTGATCCGTCCCCGGACCGCGGAGTACCTCGACTACCGGGGGTACGCCGGGCAGGTCGCCGCCGGTCGCGTGCGGGTCGGCGACGAGGTCGTGGTGCTGCCGTCGGGTATCCGGACGACGGTGTCGGGCATCGACACCGCCGACGGATCGCTCACCTCGGCGCACACCGGCCGCAGCGTCACGGTGCTCCTCGCCGACGACATCGACATCTCCCGCGGCGACATCATCGCCGCGGTCGGCGACGCGCCCGAACCGATCTCGTCGTTCACCGCGACGGTCTGCTGGCTCGGCGACAAGCCGCTCGTCCCCGGCGCCCGCCTGCTGCTCAAACACGGCACGCTGTCGACCCCGGCCATCGTCGGTTCCCTCGACGCCCTGTTCGACGAGCAGGACCTGTCGGTCCACGACGGACCGGAACGCCTCGAGCTCAACCAGATCGGGCGCATCACCGTGCAGACCGCGGCCCCTGTCGCGGCCGATGACTACCTCGTCAACCGCGAGACCGGCAGCTTCCTGCTGATCGATCCGCAGGGCGGCAACACCCTCGCCGCCGGCCTGGTGGGCGACGCCCTGGCACCGCTGCACCTGTCCGCCCTGGCGTGACCGACGCGCTCGTCCTCGCCGCACACGGCAGTCGGGATCCCCGCTTCGCCGTGACCGCGCGGAAGGTGACCGATGCGGTCGCCGCCGCGCTGCCCGATATCGACGTGCACCTGGGTTTCCTCGACCTCGACGAGCCGACGGTGACCGAGGTGGTGGCCGCCGTGGCGGGTCCGCACGTGGTGGTCGTTCCGTTGTTGTTCTCGAACGCGTTCCACGCAGGCGTCGATCTGCCCACCGCGCTCGACGCCGAGCGCGGCCGTCGACCGGGGGTGTCGTTCACCCAGGCACCGCCACTGGGGCCCGACCCGCGACTTCTCGCCGCGCTCGCCGACCGACTGCTCGCGGCCGGTCTCGACGCCGACGACGGCGTAATACTGTGCGCCGTGGGGAGCCGTGATCGCGGGGCCGACGCGCAGTTCCTGACGGTCGCCGCGGATCTCGCCGGGTACGTCGCGTGCCGGGGTGTCGAACCGCTGTTCGCCACGCGTCTGGGTCCCGAGGCCCGACACCTGCGCGAGGCCGTCGATCGCCTGACGACGAAGGGTGCCCGGAGGATCGTGGTGGGCCCGTACTTCCTGTCGGCGGGAACCCTCACCGACCGTGTCGAGAAAGCCCTGGCCGCACTGTCGGTCGACGTCGTGATCGCCGAGCCGATCGGCGCACACCCGGGGTTGATCGACATCATCGGCGATCGATACCGCGCCGCGGTGGCCGGGAATCCTGGGCAAAGCCTCAGCTGATTCCCCTCGGAACACTCGGGTTGCACTCAGGTTCGGCGCGGACGGTGGTGTCATGCACGAGAACCCACACGACCAGAACCCGACCGACCGTTACCCGACCGGCGAGAACGCGACCGACAGGCCGGAAGCGTCCGCTGCGTCCGAACACCCGACGCAGCGGTGGGACAGCCGTCCCGCGCACGGTGCGGATGATCCGTATCGATCGAACCCGGCGTACGCGACGCCCCCGGCACACGGCAGTTTCCCGACATACGGTGCGCCACAGCATATTCCGGACGCAACCGCTCCCTTCGGGACCACACCGTCGGCCACCGCCCCCGGCCCGGGTACACCGACAAACCGGCATCGAGCCGGCACCCCGGTCCTCGTCGCCGTCCTCGCGGCCGGGTTGATCGGCGGCGGCCTCGGCGCCGGCGGCGTCGCCCTCCTCGACCAGCGCGACTCCGCCCCGGCGGCCCTCACCTCGGCGCCCTCGTCCCCCGGAACGGTGAACGCCACTCCAGGATCGGTCACCTACGCCGCCAAGGTCGCCTCGAAGTCCACCGCCGACATCGCCGTCTCCGGCGCGCAGGGCACCGCCGTCGGCAGCGGGATCATCCTCACCGCAGATGGTTACACGCTGACCAACAACCACGTGGTGTCCGGTGTCGGCGACGGTGGCCGGATCCAGGTCACCCTCCCCGACGGCAGCACCCACTCCGCGACCGTGACCGGCGTCGCGCCGTCGTACGACCTCGCGGTCATCAAGGTCTCGGGCGTCAGCGACCTCACCCCGGCCACCCTCGGACGGTCTAACGGACTGCAGGTCGGCCAGCAGGTCGTCGCCGTGGGCAGCCCCGAGAACCTGTCGAACACCGTCACCTCGGGCATCATCAGCGCGCTGAGCCGCACCGTGACCGCAGGCGACGAGTCCGGTTCACAGGTCGCGGTGTACAACGGCCTGCAGACCGACACGCCGATCAACCCGGGCAATTCCGGTGGGCCACTGGTGAATTTGCAAGGTCAGGTGGTGGGGGTGAACTCCGCCGTCGACACCGGACAGGCCGCCAGTGGCGGCGTACAGGCCTTCGGGCTGGGGTTCTCGATCCCCGTCGACACCGCCAAGCGCGTCGCCGAGCAGCTCATGCAGAACGGGACGGCCACCAAACCCGTTCTGGGCGTCTCGGGTTCACTGTCGGAGACCACCAACGCCTCGCAGACGAACGTCAACGGCGCCCGCGTCGGATCGGTCTCGGCCGACGGCGCCGCCGCCCGCGCCGGCCTGCGCTCGGGCGACGTGATCACCGCCATCGACGGCAGCCCGATCAGCAACTACGCCGACCTCATGGCACAGGTCCTGCGTCATCAGCCCGGCCAACAGATCCCGATCACCGTCACCGACACGAACGGGAAGTCCGAGAAGCTGACCGTCACCCTCGGCAGCGCGAAGGACGACGCCACCACGACGGTGTCCACGCAGTCGGCACCGTCGCAGCAGGGCTCACCCGATCAGGGTTCGCCCGACCAGAGCTCACCCTTCGACGGGCTGGATCCGTTCGGGCAGTGACGCTTCGGGGCCCGTTCAGCCGGCGATCGTCGGGACGCGTGTCGCGCGGACGTAGACCTCGTCTCCGTCCGACAACGACAGCGCCTCGGCGTCGCCGCGGGTGATCTGAGCGTGGAAGTCGTCACCGGTGGCGGCGTTGATGAGTTCCACCCGCACCTCGAAACCGAGGTGCACCACACGCTGCACGGTCGCCTTGAGGACCCCGGTCGCGGCCGACTCCGAATCGGCGGTCGACAGGGCGAGGTCGGGCGTACGGCCCACACGGATGTCGTGGGGTCGCACCAGCGACCCGTTGAGCCGGGCGGTGGAACCCAGGAAGCCCATCACGAACTCGTTCGCCGGGCGGTCGTAGAGGTCGTCGGGGCTGCCGACCTGCTCGATCCGACCCTTGTTCAAGACCGCGATACGGTCGGCCACGTCGAGTGCCTCCTGCTGGTCGTGGGTGACCAGCACCGTCGTCACGTGGACGTCGTCGTGCAGGCGTCGCAGCCATTTGCGCAGGTCTTCACGGACCTTCGCGTCGAGGGCACCGAACGGCTCGTCGAGCAGCAGCACCTGCGGGTCGACCGCGAGGGCACGTGCGAGCGCCATGCGCTGACGCTGACCGCCGGAGAGCTGTGCGGGATAGCGGGTCTGGAACCCGGCCAGGCCGACCACCTCGAGCAGGTCGTCGACCTTCTTGGTCACCTCGGCCTTGGGCCGCTTGCGGATCTTCAGACCGAAGGCCACGTTCTCGCGAACCGTCATGTGTTTGAACGCCGCGTAGTGCTGGAACACGAAGCCGATGTCCCGGTTCTGCGGCGACACACGGGTGACGTCTTCACCGTTGATGCTCACGACACCGGAATCGAGGGAGTCCAGGCCGGCGATCGACCGCAGGAGCGTCGACTTGCCCGAACCCGACGGTCCGAGGAGGGCGGTCAACGAACCCGCGGGGATGTCCAGCGACACGTCGTCGAGGGCGGCGAAATCGCCGTAGCGCTTGTTCGCGCGGGAGACCGAGATCGTCATCGTGCGTACTCCTTGTCGGAAGGGGGCGAGCCGGAAGGGGGCGAGTCGGAAGGGGTCGTGTCCGGCACCGGTGCGGTGGCGGCGTCGGTCGGTACAACGGTGTCGTCGGTGCTGCCGCGACGGGCACCCTTGGCCAGTCGGCCCGCGAGTCCGCGTCGTTCGATGAGGGTCATCGCCACGAGCACCAGCAGTGCGATGAGCATGAGCAGGGTCGCCGCGGCGTAGGCGCCGTACTCGTTGTAGTCGTCGGTGTAGCGCGAGGAGACCAGCAGCGTCAGCGTCTGCGAGATCCCGGGGAACCCCGACGACACGATGATCACCGCGCCGTACTCGCCGAGGCTGCGGGCCACGGTGAGGACGACCCCGTAGGTGAGACCCCACCGGATGGCGGGCAGGGTGATCCGGCGGAAGGTCTGCCAACCGTTGGCCCCGAGGGTGGCCGCGGCCTCCTCCTGCTCGGTCCCGATCTCGCGCAGGACCGGCTCCACCTCGCGCACCACGAACGGCAGCGTGACGAAGATGGTGGCGAGCACCATGCCCGGGAGACCGAAGATCACGCGGAAACCGAGACTCTCGACACCGCCGAACCAACCGCCGTAGCCCCACAGGAGCACCAGCGAGACACCCACGACGACGGGTGAGACGGCGAACGGCAGATCGATGATCGCCTGCACGACACCGCGACCTCGAAAACGACCGCGCACCAACGCGATGGCGGTGGCGATGCCGAACACGACGTTGAGCGGCACCACGATCACCACGATCAGCACACTGAGCTGCAGTGCCGAGATCGCCGCCGGTGTGGTGATCCAGTCCCAGAACTGACCGAGGCCGTGTTCGAAGGAACGCCAGAAGATCAGCGCGACCGGCACCACCAGCAGCACGAACAGGTAGATGAGTGCGACGGCCCGCAGGCCGTACCGCGACGTGGGCGACAGTTTCATCGGTCGGCTCCTTCACGCTTGGCCGAACGACGGCCGACGATCCGGAGCACGAACAGGACCGCGAAGGCGATCACCAGCAGCACCACCGACACCGCCGAGGCGTCGACCGGGGCGTCGACCTCGAGTTGCTGCTGGATGTACTGCGAGGCGACCTGGGTGTCACCGGGGATGTTGCCGCCGATGAGCACGACCGATCCGAACTCACCGATGGCGCGCGTGAAGGCGAGACCCGCACCGGTGAGGATGGCCGGGGCCAGCGACGGCACCACGATCTTCACCCAGATGGTCCAGTTGGAGGCGCCCAGTGACGCGGCGGCCTCCTCGACCTCGCGGTCGACCTCGATGAGGACCGGCTGCACCTGCCGCACCACGAACGGCAGGGTGACGAAGGCCAGCGCGATCACCAGCGCGGGTTGGGTGGCGTTGAGCTGGATGTCGATGGGGCTGTTGGGCCCGTAGAGCGACAGCAACACCAGGCTCGCCACGATGGTGGGCAGGGCGAACGGGAGATCGATCAGCGCGTTCACGATCCCCTTGCCGGGGAAGTCGTCGCGGACGAGCACCCAGGCGATCACGGTGCCCATCACGACGTTGATCAGCGCGACCACGATCGACACCAACACGGTGACCCGTATCGAGGCGACGGCGTTGTCCGCGGTGACGGCGTCGACGAAACCACTCCAGCCGTCGTCGAACGACTTCGTGGTGATCGCCGCGAGCGGCAGCAACACGATGACGGTGAGCCAGAGTCCGGCGACGCCGATGCCCAGGGGCCCGGCACCGGTGATGCGGCGCCCCCCGGCGAGTTTCGGTGCCGGTGGCGTGTCGGGGGGTTCGACCTGCACCGTGGTCATGCCTTGCCTCCTGCGTCGTAGATCTTGCTGATCGCGCCCTTCGTGCCGAACAGCTCGGAGTCGACGGCCTTCCAGCCGGTCAGGTCCTTGCCCTTGTTCTCGGCGGCGGTGCCTGCGCCGAGGACCTTGCCGAGGGCGGAGATCGTCCAGAGCTTGTCGATGGTGCCCGGGAACAGCGCGCGGGTCGCGGCGATCACCGACGGCGTGACCGGCCGGAAGCCCTGCTGGGCCCAGATACGTTGTCCCTCATCGGTGAAGAGGAACTCGACGAACTTCTCGGCCGACGCCTTGTCGTCACTGGTGTTCACCACCGCGACCGGGTTCTCGATCTTGAACGTCTGCGGAGGGATCACGTAGTCCACACGTTGCGATGGCGGTGCGGTGCCGTTCTTGCGCTGCAGCATGATGGCTTCGTTCTCGTAGCTGATGAGGACGTCACCCTGACCCTGCTCGAACGTGGTGGTGGCCTCACGACCCGACTTCGGGTTGACGCGGATGTGATCGCGGACGAGGTCGCTCACATAGGCCAGGCCGGCCTTCTCGTCGACCCCGCCGTTGCTCTTGGCGGCGAACGGCGCCAACAGGTTCCACTTGGCCGAACCGGAGCTGCCCGGGTTGGGGGTGATCACCTCGACGCCGGGCTTGAGCAGGTCGTCCCAGTCACGGATGTTCTTCGGATTGCCCTGTCGGACCACGAGCGCCACCACCGACCCGAACGGGGTGCTGTTGTTGGGGTGCTGGGTCTTCCAGTCCTCGTCGACCACCCCGGCCTTCACCAGACGCGTGATGTCGGGCTCGACGGAGAAGTTGACGACGTCGGCGGGCACACGTCGGGCGACCTTGCGCGACTGGTCACCCGAGGCGCCGTACGACTGGGAGAACCCGATGTCGGAGCCGGCGTCGGTGTCGCGGAACGCCGGGATGATCTTGTCGAAACCGGGTTTCGGGGTCGCGTAGGCGATCAGGTTCACGTGATGCGAGCCGCTCGAGATGTCGCGGCCGCCGGGGGTGTCGGTCGAACCACCCCCGCAACCGGCGAGCGTGGCCACCAGGGCGATGGCCAGCAGGCAGACGGCGTGGGCACGGCCGCGGGGGCGCCATCGGCGGCGCGGTGGACGGATGTCGGGCACGGACACAACCTTCACGAGGGGGACGGGATTTCGGCGGGTCGAGTTGTCGGCGGTGCGGACACGGCCGAGGTGGCGGTCGTCGCCGACGGGCAGGGCGCGCACCGGGCGCGGGAAGGAACGGGTGTCAGCGACAGTGAATGTCTGCGACACAGCGGTATTCCACTGCGAAGAGGGCCATCCGGAGGTGTGTCCGGTAGCGCGAGGGTGCGAGCACAGCGGTGAGATTATCAGCAGTCCCCGGCACCGACCGGCGACGCGCATCCGGCGACGAACGCCTGTTGAGCAGGACTAACGGGTGGCGAGCCAGGCGACGATCACCAGCACGAGGAGCGCGATCAGCGCGAGGGTGACGCGGGAGCGCGGCATGTCAGGGCTCTCCGCGGCGGGTACGTGCGGGCGCGAACCGGTCGACGAGATGCAGCACGCCGTTGACCAGTGCGTTGAGCACGATCGCGGCCGCGATGGCCAGCGGGACGAGCACCACGAGACTGACCAGCAGCTGCGGGACAAACGACAAACCGGTCAACCACGCCTCGACGCCGTCCCACCACGTCCGGATCCCGTTCACCGCCACAGCGTAGCGCGAATGGTTTAACTCACCCTGGGCCTAAAGCCCTGACGCCCGCACCGCGGGCACACACGGCGAGGCCACGCGGCCGGACGTCTCCTGTGGCGCTCTGTGTGTCCCCTCAACCATGATGGGGCGATGACAACCCCTGCCCACGAACGCGCGGCCACCGCAGTCCCCGGTGCCACCGACACCGGCCGACCCGTCCCGGGCACCGCGGGGCTCGCCCACGCGTCCGACATCAGCGGCTTCACCCCGGCGACGGCGACGCACAACGCGTTCCCACCGATCGACGACTACGCGTTCCTCTCCGACTGCGAGACGAACTGCCTGATCGCCCGCAACGGGGCGGTCGAGTGGATGTGCGTCCCGAGACCGGACTCCCCGAGCATCTTCGGCGCGGTCCTCGACCGCTCCGCCGGACATTTCAAGCTCGCCCCCTACGGCGTCAACGTGCCGGTCGATCGCCGTTACCTGCCCGGCAGTCTGATGGTCGAGACCACCTGGCAGACCGACACCGGCTGGATGATCGTGCGCGACGCGCTGGTGATGGGACCCTGGCACGACAACGACACCCGCTCGCGTACACACCGCCGCACGCCGACCGACTGGGATGCCGAGCACATCCTGCTCCGCACGGTGCGATGCGTCAGCGGCACGGTCGAGGTGGCGTTGAGCTGTGAACCGGCCTTCGACTACCACCGCGGGACCACCACGTGGGAGTACTCCGGGCCGGCGTACGGCGAGGCGATCGCCACCGCGACCGACACGAAGCACCCCTCGCCCACACTGAAACTGACCACCAACTTCAAGCTCGGACTCGAGGGCCGCGAGGCGCGCGCCCGGTCACGACTGACCGAGGGCGACAACAGGTTCATCGCCCTGAGCTGGTCGTCGCAGCCCGCGCCGCAGAACTGGGAGGAGGCGGCGCAGAAGATGTGGGCGACCTCGGAGTCGTGGCGCCAGTGGATCAACATCGGCTCGTTCCCCGATCACCCGTGGCGCGGGCATCTGCAGCGCAGCGCGCTGACGTTGAAGGGGCTCACCTACTCCCCGACCGGTGCCCTGCTCGCCGCGGCGACCACGTCGTTGCCGGAAACGCCGGGTGGCGAACGGAACTGGGACTACCGGTACGCCTGGGTGCGCGATTCCACCTTCGCCCTGTGGGGCCTCTACACCCTCGGACTCGACCGCGAGGCCGACGACTTCTTCTCGTTCATCGCCGACGTGTCCGGAGCGACCAACGGCGAACACCACCCCCTTCAGGTGATGTACGGCGTCGGCGGTGAGCGGACCCTCGACGAGGAGGAGCTGAACCACCTGTCGGGATACGACGGTGCGCGGCCGGTCCGCATCGGCAACGGTGCGTACAACCAGTCGCAGCACGACATCTGGGGCACAATGCTCGATTCGGTGTACCTCAACATGAAGTCGAACGAGACCATCTCGGAGACCCTCTGGCCGGTGCTCAAGGCACAGGTCGAGGAGGCGGTGAAGCACTGGCGTAAACCCGATCGGGGCATCTGGGAGGTTCGCGGCGAACCGCAGCACTTCACCTCCTCGAAGGTGATGTGCTGGATCGCGCTGGATCGCGGGGCGCGGTTGGCCACCATGCACGGCGAGAAGTCCTACGCGCAGACGTGGGCGCAGATCGCCGACGAGATCAAAGAGGACATCCTCGCCCACGGCGTCAACGAGCGCGGCGTGTTCACCCAGCGCTACGGCAGCGACGCCCTCGACGCGTCACTGCTGCTGGTGCCGCTGCTGCGGTTCATGCCGTCCGACGACGAGCGGGTGCGCAACACCGTCCTCGCCATCGCCGACGAGCTCACCGAGAACGGCCTGGTGCTGCGCTACCGGGTGGAGGAGACCGACGACGGGCTCTCCGGCGAGGAGGGGACGTTCACCATCTGCTCGTTCTGGCTGGTGTCGGCACTGGTGGAGATCGGTGAGCTGACCCGGGCCAAGCACCTGTGCGAGCGGTTGTTGAGCTATTCGAGCCCGTTGAAGCTCTACGCAGAGGAGATCGACTCCAACACCGGTCGCCACCTCGGCAACTTCCCGCAGGCCTTCACCCACCTGGCGCTGATCAACGCGGTCATGCACGTCATCCGCGCCGAGGAGGCGGGTTCGCACGGCACGTTCGTGCCGGCCAACTCCTGACATCCGGTCGACCGCGCGTCGCCGTCAGTCCAGGCGCCACGGCTCGTAGGCGCGTGGGTCGCCGATCGGTTCGAGGTGGATCGCGACGTGCAGGTGCTCGAGGGCGTCGACGAGGTCGTTCTCCACCGCCTCGACGAGGTCGTGGCCGCGCTGCACACTCCACTCACCGGGAACGAGCATGTGCAGCTGCAGGAATCGTTCGTGGCCGGCCTCGCGGGTGCGGACGTCGTGGAAGTCGATCTCATCGCTGCGGTGACGGTCGAGGACGGCGTCGAGCTGCGCGCGTTCGTCGTCGGGTAATGCGGTGTCCATCAGTCCGGCGCCGGACTGCCAGACCAGTCGCCCGCCCACGACGAGGATGTTCACCGCGACCGCGATCGCGATGAGCGGGTCGAGCGGCAGCCACCCCGTGAGCGCCACCAACAGGACACCGATCACGACGCCCGCGGTCGTCCACACGTCGGTGAGCAGGTGTTTGCCGTCGGCCTCCAGCGACAGCGACCGGTGTTTCCGTCCGATGCGGATGAGGTAGAGACCCACCACACCGTTGATGACCGTCGCCACCACCGAGATCACCAGACCCAGTCCGACGGACTCGAGTTCGGCCGGCGACAGGAGTCGATCGACCGCGGCGACGATGATGATCCCGGCCGCGACGACGATCATCACGCCCTCGAACACCGCGGAGAAGTACTCGGCCTTGGTGTGGCCGAAGTTGTGGTCGTCGTCGGCGGGCTTCACGGCGACCTTCAGAGCGACGAACGCCGCGATGGCCGCGACGACGTTGACCAGCGACTCCGCGGCGTCGGAGAGCAGACCCACCGAACCCGACACCTGCCACGCGATCACCTTGAGGGTGATGACGACGAGCGACGCCGCGAGGCTCAGCAGGGCGAAACGCGACAGGTCGGCGCGGGCTTCGGTGGTCACCCGATCATTCTGGGCCCGGGCCCCTCCGCGCGCGTCACCGCATGGCCGATCGGTGTGTCAGACGCTGACGAGTCCTTTGCGCGCGAGCAGCGGGTCGATCTGCGCCGGACGGCCCAGCAACGCCTGATGGGAGGCGATGGGGTCGACGCTGTCACCGCGCGACAGCGTCGCCTCGGCGAACCGGCGACCGTTGGCGCGGGTGAGACCACCGTGGTCGAGGAACCACTGTTCGGTCTCGGCGTCGAGGACCTCCGACCAGATGTAGGAGTAGTACCCGGCCGCGTACCCCCCGCCGAAGATGTGGTTGAAGTAGGCGCTGCGGTAGCGCGGCGGTATCAGTTCGCTCGCCACACCGGCGCGGGCGAGGGCGTCGGCCTCGAACGCCTCGACGCCGACATCGAGTGCGCCGGCGACGATCTCGTCGTGGGTGACGCGATGCCACGCGAGGTCGAGTGCTGCGGCCGCCAGGTATTCGATGGTGCTGTGGGCCGATTCGACAGACGTCGCCGCGCGGGCGGCCTCGGCGAGTTCGGACGGGATGGCCTCACCGGTCTCGTGGTGGCGTGCGTAGTGGGCGAGGACCTCGGGGTGCAGTGACCACATCTCGTTGACCTGCGAGGGGAACTCGACGAAGTCCCGCGGCACCGAGGTCCCCGATTGCGACGGGTACCGGACCTCCGACAGCAGGCCGTGCAGGGCGTGACCGAACTCGTGGAACAGGGTGGTCAGTTGGTCGAAGCTCAGCAGACACCGTCCGCCGGGTCGGGGTTTGGTGAAGTTGCAGACGTTGATGACGATGGGCTGTTCGGCGAGGAGCCCGGACTGGTCGACGATGTTGTTCATCCAGGCACCGCCGCGCTTGCTGGAGCGCGCGAAATAGTCGCCGAGGTACAGCCCGATCGAGGCACCGTCGGCGTCGAACACCTCCCAGGTGCGCACGTCCGGGTGATAACTCGGCAGATCCGTGCGTTCCACGAACTGCAGGCCGTAGAGCGACCGCGCGGCGTAGAAGACGCCGTCGGTGAGCACCCGGTCGAGATCGCAGTAGTCGGCGAAGTCGTCGAGGGAGACCGCGCTACCGCTGCGCTGCTCGACACCGAGCCAGTAGGTGAGGTCCGACGGTTCGATGTGTTCACCGGCGAGCTCGCGCAACCGGGTCAGTTCCCGCCCACCTGCGCGCATGGACGACGAGATGACCTCGCCCAGCATCGATTCCACGGCCGCGGGATCCGGTGCGGTCTGTTCGGCGATGGTGAACTCGGCGTGGTCGCGGTAGCCGAGGAGCGCCGCGCGTCGAGCGCGCAGCGTGACGATCTCGATGATGATCGCGCGGGTGTCGAAGTCATTGCCGCGGGTCCCGCGTGACGTCGATGCTGCGAAGACCTTCGCGCGGGTCGTCGGGTCGGTGAGCGCGGCGACCGCCGCCTGACTGGTCGGCAGCTCGAGGGCCAGCAGGTGCCCGCGCTCGTGACCGGCGTCGCGCGCGGCGTCGGCGGCCGCGGCGATCGCCGACGCCGACAACCCGTCGAGTTCGGCGGCGGTCTCGACGAAGACGGCGGCATCGTTGCTCTCGTCGAGCACGTGCTGGGAGAAGGTCGTGGTCAGTACCGACAGCCGCGAGGAGATCTCGCGCATCTGCTGTTGACCGTCCGGATCGAGACCTGCACCGCCGCGGATCGCGTCGCGATAGCGCCTCTCGAGCAGCCGGAGTGAGGGCTCGTCGAGGCCGAGTTCGTCGCGACGGGAGTACAGCGCCTCGATGCGGGCGAACAACCGCGGATCGAGGGTGATCGCGTTCTGATGGTCGGTGAGCAACGGCGCGAGTTCCTGGGCGATCGCGTTGCGTTGCGGATTGGTGTCCGGCCCCACGAGGGTGAAGAAGATGTTCGACGCGCGCCCCAGCGACCGACCCGAACGTTCCAGCGCCTCAATCGTGTTCGCGAACGTCGGATCCTGGGTGTTCGTCGCGATCTGCTCGATCTCGACGAGATGTTCGGCCATCGCGGTGGTGAACGCGGGCAGGAAGTCGTCATCGGAGATCGATCCGAAATCGGGCAGTCCGTGGATGTGTCGACTGGGCGCGAGGACCGGGTTGGTTGCCATGGGCCGATCGTAGCGATCACCGAGCCGACACGACCTCCCGTTTTTCCCTGGCCGGCGTCTGGTCGCCCGGTGTCTACTTGCCCTTGGGCTTGTCGCCGCCCGCCTCCGACGACAGCGCCGCCACGAACGCCTCCTGCGGGACCTCGACGCGACCGATGGTCTTCATCCGCTTCTTGCCCTCTTTCTGCTTCTCGAGGAGTTTGCGCTTACGACTGATGTCGCCGCCGTAGCACTTCGCGAGAACGTCCTTGCGGATCGCCCGGATGTTCTCGCGCGCAATGATCTTCGAGCCCACGGCAGCCTGGATGGGCACCTCGAACTGCTGGCGCGGGATGAGCTCCTTGAGTTTGAGGGTCATCTTGTTGCCGTAGGCGAAGGCGCCGTCCTTGTGCACGATGGCGCTGAACGCGTCGACGGCCTCACCCTGCAGCAGGATGTCGACCTTCACCAATGCCGATTCCTGCTCGCCCGCCTCCTCGTAGTCCAGGCTCGCGTAGCCGCGGGTGCGTGACTTGAGGGCATCGAAGAAGTCGAAGATGATCTCGGCCATCGGCATCGTGTAGCGCAGCTCCACACGGGTCTCCGAGAGGTAGTCCATGCCGCCGAGCTCGCCGCGGCGCGACTGGCAGAGCTCCATGATGGTGCCGACGAACTCGCTCGGCGCGATCACCGTCGTCTTCACGATCGGCTCGAAGATGGCCTTGGCCTTGCCGTCCGGCCAGTCCGACGGGTTGGTGACGACCATCTCGGTGCCGTCTTCGCCGACGAGTCGGTAGATCACGTTGGGTGCGGTGGAGATCAGATCGAGGTTGAACTCGCGTTCGAGCCGTTCGCGGGTGATCTCCATGTGCAGCAGTCCGAGGAACCCGCAGCGGAACCCGAAACCCAACGCCACCGAGGTCTCCGGCTCCCACGTGAGGGCGGCGTCGTTGAGTTGGAGCTTCTCGAGCGCGTCGCGCAGGTCCGGATAGTCCGACCCGTCGACCGGGTAGAGACCCGAGTAGACCATCGGGCGCGGCTCGCGGTAGCCCGTCAGCGCCTCGGTCGCACCGTTGCGGGCGGTCGTCACGGTGTCGCCGACCTTCGACTGGCGCACATCCTTGACGCCGGTGATGAGATAACCGACCTCGCCGACCCCGAGCCCCTTGGTCGGTTTCGGCTCCGGTGACACGATGCCCACCTCGAGGCATTCGTGCACGCTGCCGGTCGACATCATCTCGACCTTCACCCGCGGTTCGAGGCGGCCGTCGACCACGCGTACGTAGGTCACCACGCCGCGATAGGTGTCGTAGACCGAGTCGAAGATCATCGCCCGTGCCGGCGCCTCGTCGGCACCGACCGGGGCCGGGATCAGCCGGACGACCTCGTCGAGCAGTTCCCGGACACCCACGCCGGTCTTGCCCGACACGCGCAGGATGCTGTCGGGATCACACCCGACGATGTGGGCGATCTCCGCGGCGTAGCGATCGGGGTCGGCGGCAGGCAGATCGATCTTGTTCAGGACCGGGATGATCGTGAGGTCCTTGTCCATCGCGAGATAGAGGTTCGCGAGCGTCTGCGCCTCGATGCCCTGCGCGGCGTCGACGAGCAGCACCGCACCCTCACACGCCTCCAGGGCGCGCGACACCTCGTAGGTGAAGTCGACGTGTCCGGGGGTGTCGATGAGGTGCATCACGTACTCGGTGGTCACACCGTCTTCGGTGACCTCCCAGGGCAGCCGTACGTTCTGCGCCTTGATGGTGATGCCGCGTTCACGCTCGATGTCCATCCGGTCGAGGTACTGCGCGCGCATGGCCCGCTCCTCGACCACACCGGTGAGCTGCAACATCCGGTCGGCCAGCGTCGATTTGCCGTGGTCGATGTGGGCGATGATGCAGAAGTTCCGGATCCGGGCGGGATCGGTGAAGGTCGTGTCGGCGAAGCTGGGAATCGAACTCACTCCTCGTGGGGCGCATGGCGTGTACCTGCAAGTTTCGCACGCTTCGCCGTGGGCTCACGCGTCGCAGCTAGCGTGGGCCGGGTGACCGGCCGCGATACGTCGTCCCCCGACCTCGAACCGCTGCGCGGCGAGGGGCTCGCGGGCATCGTGCACCGACCCACCGGCGCGCCGATCGCGACAGCTGTGCTGGCCCACGGCGCCGGCGGCGACCACGACGCGCTGCTGCTCCGTCTGCTCGCGGACACGCTCGCCGAGAGGGGTCTTCTCGTCGCCCGCATCGACCTGCCGTACCGACAGAAGCGACCGAAGGGTCCGCCGAGTCCGTCGGGCGCCGCCGCCGACCGCGCGGGGATCGTCACCGCCTGCGCCGCGGTACGTGCGCTGGGCCGAGAGGCCGGCGGCGACGGACCGCACATCGTGGGTGGTCACTCCTATGGCGGGCGCCAGGCGTCGATGGTCGTCGCCGAGGATCCGTCGGTTGCCGAGGCGTTGCTGCTCACGTCGTATCCACTGCACCCTCCGGGTAAGCCCGAACGCGCACGTACCGAACACCTCTCGGCGATCCGGTGCCCGACAGTGGCCGTGCACGGGCCGTCGGACCCGTTCGCCACCTCCGGCGAGATCACCGCGGCGCTGGCCCTGATCCCCGGTGCCACCACCCTGGTCGAGATCCCCGGCACCGGTCACGACCTGCGTCCCGACCGCAAACCCACCGCGGCGGTGACGGCCGACGCCGTGGTCGCCCACCTCCTCGGTCGGCGGGCCTGACTAGATTCGTCGTATGGCTCCCTGGACCACCACCGCCCTCCGACTAGCCCGCCAGTACGGCCCGCGTCTGTACCGCGAACTGCAGAAGTC
Organism: Williamsia sp. M5A3_1d; assembly: GCF_053345315.1. Taxonomy (NCBI): domain Bacteria; kingdom Bacillati; phylum Actinomycetota; class Actinomycetes; order Mycobacteriales; family Nocardiaceae; genus Williamsia; species Williamsia sp. M5A3_1d. The sequence goes on along the minus strand of NZ_JBKEZX010000003.1, from coordinate 766,390 downwards.
GGGCGCGATCGACAAAGGCAGAGACGCGATCACGGCACGGATCAACGGCGGCGCGAACGCCGGTGCCGGTCGGCCGATCACCGACACCGACCGACCCACCGCCGACCGCGCGCGCCGCATCGAGTACTCCCCCGCACTCGACGGTGCCGCCGACCCGGGCGAGATCGTGTGGACGTGGGTGGCGTTCGAGGAGGACGCCGCACAGGGCAAGGACCGACCGGTGCTCGTCGTCGGCCGCGACGGCGAACACCTGCTGGGACTGATGCTGTCCAGTCAGGGCCACCGCGCAGACGACGCGAACTGGATGGAGATCGGCACCGGCGGTTGGGACGGGGGTCACAAGACCAGCTACCTGCGTCTCGACCGCGTCCTCGACGTGCCCGAACAGGGCATCCGCCGCGAGGGTGCGATCCTCGACCGTGAGCGCTTCGACCGCGTCGCCGCTGCCCTGCGCTCCACCTACGGCTGGTCCTGACGCACCCCCGCCGAGAGGTGCTTCAGCGCAGGGCGACCAGCTCGTGCAGCGTGGTCCCCGTGCGGACGTCGACGCGACCGTCGTCGCGGGTGACCGACAACCGGAAATCGGACTCGAACCGGAAGTACCCCGGATGCCCGACGAGTCGGCTCACCAACGGCCGCAACACCTTGGTGCCGACCACGGGGATGTCGCCGAGCAGATCGTGACCGTGCAGGACGGTGCGAACGTCGAGTCGTAGTTCGAGGCGGCCCGGGATGGTCAGCGAGATCCACGAGGGGTAGTCGCGACCGGCGTCGGCGTCGGGGAGCAATGGGCCCTCCTCGAGAACCGCCTCACCCGTACTCAGGATCACCTCGGCGCCGTCGGCGACCATGACCGGGGCGATCTGGTGCGACCCGTAGCCCTCCTGCGTGAGCACCACGGCGTAGAGCAGCGAGTAGTCCTCCACGTAGAGGCGCCCCCAGTGCCAGCGGTCGATCACCTTGCGCATGTCGCCGACGCCCCAGTTGTGATCGGCGTACCCGGTGCCGGTGACCTCCCAGCGCTTCGCGCCGATCGACAGGCGGCCGGTCACCTTCGCGCGCGGTCCGCCGACGCACCACCCGAAGATCTCACCGTTGCCGAAGTGGGTCTCGCCCTGCCCGGGCATCCACGGCGCGATCTCGTTCGCGAACTCGAGGTCGATCACCACGTCTTCTTCCGCGAAATGCACCGTGTAGGTCGGTAACTCGTCGTGAAACGTCACGTACGCGAAGTTCTCGCCGACGGTGACGTCGCATTTCTCGACCGAGAAGCTGCATTCCCGCGCCGGGTAGCGTTGCGCGATCTGCCGACGGCTGCCGTCGGGACCGTAGAGGATGATCTCCACCCACGGCCGGCTGCGCGGCAGGTCCTCCGGGCGACGCTTGGTGAGAAAGCCGACCACCGTGTATCCGTTGTCGAGCGCGGCGTCGAAGTACCAGTGCTCGAAGGCGGTGAACTTGCTCGATGGGTGCAGTGCGTTGTGGTCGGGGCGCACGTCGGTCAACGACCCGTCCGCGCGGCCGGGGCCGTTCCAGGCCTCGACGAGGTCGGATTTGCTCACAGTGGTTCTCCGTTCGATGGGATGCGGTGTCCGGTGGGTGTCGCATTCAGGCGTGTGTGGCCGCGGGTCACACGACCCTCTGATCGATCAGGGCGGCCAGTTCCTCGTCGGACAGACCGAGTTCGGTGAACACCTCACGGTTGTGTTGTCCGGGCCGGGCCGGACCCGCTGCCCGGACCGAACCGGGCGTACCCGTGAGATGCGGGATGATGCCGGGCCCCAGCACCGTTCGACCGACGCGCTCGTCGACGTGCCCGACGAGCATGTCGCGGGCACGCAACTGCGGGTCGTCGACGAGTTCGGCGACGGTGTTGACCCTTCCCGCGGGAACGCCTGCTGCGGAGAACGACTCGATCAGATCGTCGGCCACACGTTCGCCGACCCACGCGCCGATCATCTCGTCGAGCAGGTCCTGGTGCCGACCGCGCGCGGTGTGGTCGACGAAGCGGGCGTCACTCGCCCACTCCGGGCTGCCGACGACATCGCACAGACGCGCGAACACCGAGTCCTGGTTGGCGGCGATCACCAGCCAGACATCGTCTGCGGTGCGATACAGGTTCGACGGTGCGATGCCCTCGAGTCGGGTTCCCGAGGGTTGTCGCACGACACCTCCGACGTCGTAGTCCGGGATGGTGGACTCGAGCACGGCCAGACAGGCTTCGGTGAGCGCGACGTCCACGACCTGCCCCACTCCGGTTCGTTCCCGCGCGTGCAGCGCCGCCAGCACACCGTTGGCTGCGAAAACCCCGGCGAGGGTGTCACCGAGCGACAACGACAGCCGAGGCGGGGGGCCGCCGGGGAACCCGTTCAGATGGCGGAGCCCACTGACCGCCTCGGCGACCGACGCGTACCCCGCCCGCTGTGCGTACGGCCCGGTCTGTCCGTACCCCGACACCCGCGCCAGCACCAGTCGCGGGTTGCGTTCGGACAGGACGTCGTAGCCGAGACCCCATCGTTCCAAGGTGCCGGGCCGGAAGTTCTCGACCACCACGTCGGCGGTCGCGACGAGATCGAGGAACAGATCTCGTCCCATCTCGGTCCGCAGATCGAGGGTGATGGCTCTCTTGTTGCGCGCGTGCACCGTCCAGAACACGCGCTCGCCGTCGACCTCGCCCTGCCCCCAGGTGCGCAGCGGGTCCGGCAGCCCGGGTGCCTCGATCTTGATCACGTCGGCGCCCATGTCGCCCAGCAGTCGGGCCGCGAACGGACCCGCGATCAGCGATCCCAGCTCGAGGACGCGGAGGTCGGACAGGGCGCCGGGATCAGGCCGGGCCCCGGGATCCGGTGTCGGAGCCGTCATCAGAAGGCGAGGTGCACGGTCTTCTCCTCGGTGTGCGCGGTCACCCCCGCCTGCCCGAGTTCTCGACCGAAACCGCTGGCTTCCCGACCACCCCAGGGCAGGTGCGGTTCCGGGACGCCCCAACCGTTGACCCACACGGTGCCGACCCGCAGGCGAGGGATCACCGAGTGCGCGGTGGACAGATTCGAGGTGTAGATCATCGCGTTCAGCCCGAACCGGGTGTCGTTGGCGATACGGATCGCCTCGTCGGTGTCGCGGAAGGTGATGACCGTGGCCACCGGGCCGAAGATCTCCTCGCGGGCGATGGTGTGATCGTTGGTGCCGCGGAACACGGTGGGTTCGACGAAGAATCCCGGGCGGTCCACGCGCGCTCCACCGGTGATCAGCTGCGCCCCCTCGGATCTCCCGGTCTCGATGTAGCCGAGAATGCTCTCGAGCTGCTTGGCGTTGACGATGGTGCCCATCGTCGACGAGGGGTCGCGCGGGTCACCGATCACCGAACTCTCGGCGACGGCGGCGAGTCGCGCGACGACGTCGTCGACGATCGACTCGTGGACGAGGACGCGGGTGCCCGCGGCGCAGACCTGGCCCTGGTGGTAGAAGTTGCCCATCGCGATCCATGGCATCGCGGCGTCGAGATCGGCGTCGGCGAAGACGATCTGGGGTGATTTGCCGCCCAGTTCGAGGGTCATCTTCCGGAACTTCTCGCCGGCGAGCGGCTGGATCTGACGACCCACCCGGGGACTCCCGGTGAAGGTGATCTTGTCGAGTCCCGCATGACCGGCCAGCGCTGCGCCGGCAACGGACCCGACACCGGTGACCACGTTCACGACACCCGGTGGCAAGCCCGCGGACTCGAGCAGCTCGGCGAGGCGGATGGTCGAGAGCGACGCGTCCTCGGCGGGCTTGACGACCACGGTGCAGCCGGCGGCCAGTGCCGGCGCCAGCTTCCATCCCGCGATCACCGCAGGGTTGTTCCACGGCGTGATCGCGCCGACGACCCCGACCGGCTGGCGGAGAGTGAATCCGAACCGGTGCTGATCGGCGAAGTCCGGCAGCGCCGTCGTCTGGCCGGTGATCTTGTCGGCCCACCCGGCGAAGTGCCGGAACGTGCCGGCGGTGACCGGCATGTCGCCGATCACACTGTGCTGGTACAGCTTCCCCATCTCGACGGCTTCGAGCGCGGCGAGGTTCTCGGCGTCGGCCTCGATGAGATCGGCGGCACGGGCGAGGATCCGGCCCCGCTCGGAGCCGGGCATCTCCGACCACACGCCACTCTCGAACACCGCCCGCGACGCCGCGACGGCACGGTCGACGTCCTCCGCCGTCGCCGAGGCGATCTCGACGACCGTCGACTCGTCGGCCGGGTTGATCGAGGTGAAGGTCCCGCCGTCGGATGCCCCCGACGACGCGCCGCCGATGCGCAGGGTCGGATCGGGCAGCGTCGGTTCGACTGGGCGGGCGGGTACGGGTGCGGTCATCGGGCGTTCCTCGTCTGACCGGGGCGGTCGGTGATGTCGAAGTGGGGGGTGAGTCCCGACCACACGGCGTCGTAGTCGGGCTGGCGGTGCCCGGCTCCCATCGCGGTGGACGTCGTGACGATCGGATAGCGGGTCTCGAACATGATCGCCATCGTGTTGGCGAGGTACTGCGGCTCGAGAGTCGCTGTGGTCCCCATCTCGAACGTCGCCAGATCCGGCCCGTGTGCGCCGAACATGTTGTGCAGGCTGGCCCCGCCTGGCAGGAACCCCTCGGCCTTGGAGTCGTGCACCCCGTAGATCAGTCCCATGAACTCGGTCATGACGTTGCGGTGGAAGTGCGGCGGTCGGAACGTCTTCTCGGCCACCATCCAGCGCGGCGGGAACGCCACGAAGTCGACGTTGGCCTGACCGGGGTGGCCCGACGGCGAGGTGAGCACCGTGAACACCGACGGGTCGGGATGGTCCACGTTGGCGTTGGTGATGGAGCTGAACGACTCGAGGTCGTAGACGTGGACGCCGTGGTTGCCGTGCCACGCCACGACGTCGAGCGGCGAGTGGTCGAGTTCGGTGGCCCACAGGTGACCGCTGAACTTGAGGACGAGTTCCGATGTGCGCGGGCCCTCCTCGTAGGCGGCGACCGGGTGCCGGAAGTCGCGGGCGTGTGCGAGCCCGTTGGCGCCTATCGGACCGAGGTCGGGCAGCACGAACGGTGCGCCGTAGTTCTCGCAGACGTAGCCGCGGATCGGTCCGTCGACCACGTCGACGGCGAACTTGATGGCCCGCGAGATCAGGACGATCTCCCCCGGCGCGGCCTCGACGATCCCGAGCTCCGTCCGCACCCGGATGGCGCCGCTCTCCGGGACGATGAGCAGCTCACCGTCGTTGTCGGCGAAGTAGCGGTCGGTCATCGATCGCGCCGCCGTGTACTGATGTATGCCGATGCCGGTGCGCGCGAGTGCGTCGCCGTTCGCTCCGATGGTGTAGAGCCCGTCGACGAGATCCCCCGTCGAGGTCTCGGGTGGAAGTGGGTTCCACCGCAATCGATTCGGGTCCGCCGGCCCGGCCAGTGGGGCGGTCGCGAGGTGGCCGTCGTCGATGCGGCGATAGGCTCCATGGGCGGCCGTCGGCATGATGCGGTACATCCACGTGCGTCGGTTCACGTCACGGGGCTCGGTGAACGCGGTGCCCGAGATCTGCTCGGCGTACAGACCGTAGGGTGCAACCTGCGGCGAGTTCTGTCCCCACACCAGTGCGCCGGGCAACGCCTCGGAGTGGTGCTCGTTGCCGAAACCCCGGAGGTACTCGAGAACCGTGGGGCTCGGGGCGGCGGACTGGTCGGTCGGGCGTTCGGTGATCTGGGTCATCGGATCTCTCTTCTCGACAACGGATGTGCGGACGTGCCTCTAGCGGCGCAATGCGCCGGATGCGTCGAATTCGGCCTCCCGACCGTCCATCTGGGCGCGGTACCAGTTCTCGCGGTGCCAGCGCATCCACTTCTCGTGCGCCCGCCCGACGGGCGGGATCCGGCGGGCGGTCTCGACCGCCGCGATCAGCGGGACCCGACCGAGAACCCACAGCACCCAGGGGAACGCCGACGGCATCTCGTAGCGGCGGTAGGTCTGGGGGAACATGAACACCCGCGCATAGGCGGCGTAGATCCCGCCGTTGTACTCCTCGCGGAGGCGTCGCAGGCCGCGGTGTCCGCTGCGCGCGGCGAATGCCCGCGGAAACGACGTGATGAGTTCGGCGCCATTGTCACCGGCGTCGTGGCTGCGGGCCACCGAGACCAGCGCCAGCAACCGCAGCGAGTCGGCGATGGTCTGCGGGTACCAGCGACTGCGCACGCCGACGATGTGACCGAGGTACCGCTGGAAGTGGATGAGCTCGTAGATCTCCGAGCGGGTGGTCTGGATTCCCGTAGTCCACAGGGCGAGTGCCGGCGCGACGCTGCCGCCGAGCAGCGTCATCATCATGTACGCCTGGCTGATAGGGATGCCCCACTTGGCCGTGTCCCACTCGGGGTGCTCGGCGACGCGTCGCCGCACCGACACGTGCATGACCCGCACCATCATCGCGGTCGCACGTCCGGTGGTGCCGGGTTGCAGCAGCTCGCCCGGCTCGGACACATCGATCCAGAAGCGCGCGGTCTCGAGGAAACGCCGCAGAGCGTTGTCCCCGGCATAGCCGCCGGCGAGCGAGAGCGGTGTGGCCACGGCCGCCTCGGTGTACATCTCGAGGGTGATGCCGCCGGCGACGCTGAACAGCATCGTGCCCCACCGACGCCAGATGCGGGCCCCGGCCTCGACCATCTCGGGGTCCACCCAGTCGGGTACCGACTCGAACTCCTCGAACAACGCGACCATCGACGGCGGCGGGTCATCGATGGACGAGAGTCCCTCGGCGAGAGCTCTCTTGAGCATGGCGCGGCCTTCGACCGGACCGATCTCACCGTAGAACACCTCGTCGACGAACCGCTCGGCCACGGGGTCGGCGGTGAACATGTCCGCACAGAACCCGTCGATCTGTTCCTGCGTCGGGAACATGTCCTTGCCCGTCAGCCGACGGACGACCTTGCGGGCCCTCGCGACACCCGGGGAGTTCATGCCCTCCAGGTACGGAAAGGCGGTGGCCACGTCAGGATGTTCCAGGTCGTCGAATCCTGACCCCGCTGCGACGGGCCGGACCTTCTCGTCCGACCGTTCGCCCCCCTCGGACGGCGCGTGCTTCTCGACATGGGTGCTCATACGGTCTCCGATGTTGTGTGACGCCGCAGGGGGTGATCAGCGGCGGCGAGGCCCCGCGCGACGAGCCAGTCGCCCACCGTGGCCGCGATCCTCTCGACGCCGTCGGGCTGGTCGACGAGGTAGTGGTTGAGTCCGTCGAGTTCGACGAGGGACTTGTCGGGGTCGGCCGAGGCCTCGAACATGTCGCGCGAGTCGCTCACGAACGCAGCCTGGTCTCCCCGCAGGCAGACGATCTGCGTCGGCGAGGCCACGCCGGCCAGGTTGCTCAGGGCGTCGGCGTTGGTGCGATCGAAACTCCATGTGCTGAGCCAACTCCGGGCGGTGGCGAATCGCGCGAGCCCGCCCGCGGCGGTGTTCGCCGCCTGCGGGTCGCCGTACATGCTACCGACCTCGCGGTCACTGGGATCGAGGGTGAGATCGACGAAACGAGGGTCTCCCACCGTGCGGTGGACGACGAAGGCGCAGTCGGACGCACCGACGCGCCGCAGTCGTTCGATCTCCTCCAGTGCCCACTCGTCGATCCGACGCATCCGGGCGAGCTGGGCATCGCGGTATCCGGCCACCCACTCCCGATCGAGCGGGACCCCACGACCCGCTCGGTAGAGATCGAGTTCCGGATCGACCGCGAACGGGTCCGTCTCGTCGACGACAGCGCCGTCGATCCAGTGCCGTAACACCCGCGCGCGACCCGGGTGGGCCCCGACGAGGACGAGACCGTCGGCGGGCTCCACGTCGGACAGGTCGACGGGGTCGCCGGCGGGGGTCGAGGTGACCACACCTGCGCCGGTGACGTTCGCGGTCGCCACCGACTGATAGAACGCGGACAGCGATCCGCCACCGGAGAACCCGAGCAGCACCACCTTCTCGAAGCCGAGTTGCTCCTTCATCCAACGGACTCCGCGACCGAGGTCGTCGGCGGCCCGCTCCATGATGAGGGCCGGCTCGTTGGTGGAGTACCGCGTGTTCATACCCATGATCGGGATACCCCGCTGCGCCAGACCCCGGAGCAAGAAATGGGTCAGGAAGCTCGAGGCCGGATGTGCGAGCAACAGACCCACCTCACGCGAGTCCTCCCGCCCTGCAATGAAGTTACCCGGCAATGTCGGGTAGTGCCTCGTCAGACCGGAATGGCTCTCGACGCGCCCGTCGGTGGCCGGCCGGAACGGGATGCGCTGGAAACTGTCCACGACGTCTGCGACCACCGGCGACGGACCTCCTTCACGGGAACGGATGTCGCAGAGCGCGACCTGGATCACGATTCGGAGCGTACCATACCGAATGGTATGTGATTCGGTTCCGGGAATCACGAGACGAGGAGGAGGGCGCCGACATGTCGACGACTGTGAACAGACGTGCGCGACTGCGCGCGATCGCACTGACGGTGGCGGTCGTGGCACTGGTGTCCGCCGCCGCTACCGCGGCGTGGTGGACACACGCGCAGACCGCCGATGACGCCGCGCGTGCAGACCTCGACTCGCGGTACCTGTCCGCCGCACGGCAGATGGTGGTCAACCTGATCACGGTCGATCCGTCCGATGCCAAGGCAGTCACCGATCGGATCCTCGACGGCGGGACCGGTGATTTCCGCGCCGAGTTCGCCTCGCGTGCAGACAGTTTCGTGTCCGTCGTGCAGCAGGCCTCGGTGACCACCAAGGGCACGGTGTCCGACGCGGGCCTCGAGCGCTCCGACAAGCGCGGCGCACAGGTCCTCGTCTCGGCCACCTCGAGTGTCACCAACGGGGCCGGCGCCGACAACGAGCCCCGTGTGTGGCGACTGCGACTCGCCCTCACCAACGACGGAGGTCGCATCCTGACCTCGAAGGTGGACTTCGCCGTATGACCACGCATCAACCCGTCGACGCCGAGACCGAGGCCGAGGCCGAGACGGTCGACGTTCCGACGCCCACCGACGATGACACGCCCACCGAGGACGCGCCCACCGAGCTCGAGTCCGACGACGAGGAGACCCCCACCGACGTAGAGGATCCCCCGCCGTTGACGCGTCGACGCCGACTGCAGATCGCGGGCACCGTCATGGTCGGTGCCGTGGTCCTGGGGCTTGGCGGTGCCGCGGTCGCCTTCCACCTCGACCACCTTCGTGCCCAACAGATCTCCGATCAGCGCGGCGCGGTGCTGACCGCGGCGACCGACGGTACGAAGGCGATCCTGTCGTACAGCTCGACAACCGTCGACGCAGACCTCGACCGGGCGTCACAGTTCCTCACCGGTGACTTCCGGGACTATTACCGGAAACTGGGTTCCGACGCGGTGGCACCCAACGCGAAGTCACGGGGACTCACCTCTGAGGCGAGTGTCGCGGGCGCCTCGACGACATCCCTCGAGGACGGATCGGCGGGCGCGCTCGTGTTCGTCAACCAGTCGGTGACGCCGGCCGCCGGTACCGCATCGACCACCTCGACGGCCATCCGTGTGCACCTCACCCGGGTCGACGGCCACTGGCTCATCGATCGGTTCGAGCCGATCTGACCCTGCGCCGCCGGTGGAGCCGGTCTCCTGGGTCAGCCGCGCGGGACCAGGAGTTGCTCCAGCGTCATCCGGTCGGCACCGGCCGGCGAGCTCACGCGGACCAGTCGACCGTCCCGGTCGAGGAATTCGCCACGGCGGGCGTCGTACTGGCGCACGCTCACCACCGGCCGCTCACTCCCCCGCTGCGCCGGAGCCGTCACCGCTGTACCGGCTTCGGGGTCGTCGGATGGGAGCGGCGGGGCCGGCGCACCGGCGGAGAAGTCCGGACGGCGCCCGCCTGCAGCCTCACGGCACAGGGTGACCGTCGCCGCGCGATACCCCGGATACTCCAGGCACGGCAGGTTCCGCGCACCACGCACCGATCGGGGATCGGCCGGATCCACCTTGCAGTAGAGATCTTTGGGGGCAGGTGCCGTCGACACGTCAGCCGGCGACCGGCGCTGTGACGGGGGTAGGAAGCCCTCGATGCACGGAGGTGGGTCGTTGAGTTGCGTGGCGAAGTAGGTGTTCTGGCCGGGATCGTCGGCGTTGACCAGACCGGTGCTCTGCGTGGCCGCGATCAGCGGCGGGTAGAGGACCAGCACCTGTTCGAGGGCAGGGTTGTACACAGCCAGGACCTGTTCCACGGTCCTGAGGTTGGCCAAGAGGATCGGGACCGTCGGCGCGATGTCGTCGAAGAGCGAGGTGGCCTCTGCGGCGGCGGCGGGCGCCTTCGCCAACACCGACCGCAGCGATCCGTCCGCGTCTGCCAACCGACCGGTGACCCGGGCCAGCGATGCCGCCCACGAACGGATCGCGTCCGCACTGTCGACCTGGGTGTCGAGAAGAGGCCCGAGGCCGTCGATGAGCGCCGCGGTCGGTTCGACCGCATCCGCGGCCGAACCCATGATCTGGTTCACCGAGTCGACGAGTTGTCGAAGTGCGGGCCCCTGACCGTCGAGCGCGGTGAAACTCTCGTCGACGACCGTTCGCAGGTTGTCCTGATCGACCGATGACAGGAGTGACTGGATCTCCGCGACGGCAGTGCTGACCGGTGTCGGCACCTGCACGCGGTCGGCGGCGATCACCGAACCGTCCCGCAGGTCCGGACCCCGCGCACCCGACCGTGGATCGAGAGCCAGGTACATCTCCCCGATCGCCGACATCGGCGCGATCCTGGCATCGAGGTCAGCCGCGATGTGGGCATCGGACGAGATCGATGCGCGCGCCCGGGCACCGGTCGCCGTCGCCTCGACCCCGGTCACCCGTCCGACCACCTCGCCCCGATACGTCACGTTCGCGTTGGGATAGAGACCCGCCGCCGAGGTCAGATCGACGGTGATCGAGTAACGCCCGATCCCCGCCTGCTGCGGCAGTCTGGCGTAGGACACCGCGACGACGACGACCGCGACCACCGAGATCACCAGGAAGACGATGAGTTTGCGCCGGATCGTGCGGGTGAGGGTCATGGGGTCGGCCCCCCTTCTCGGGTCGCAGAGGACGGAGGTGCGGCCGGCCGGGGCGCCAGGAGCTGCGCAAGGTTCGGCACCGGGCGGGACGACGAGGCCGGTGCATCGCGCCCGACGATGCCCTCGACGCCGGACAGCATGCCCTGCAACGGTGTCCCCAGGAGCAAGGCGTTGTCCACCGTCTTCAGTCTCAGGTCGAGCGTCACCTGGCCGTTGGCGTAATCACCGCGCACGGCGTTGGCGTAGGTGTCGATCGGGAACGGGTAGGTCAGCAGGTAGCGAGTCGACTCGGTCAGCGACCGTCCCGAGTCGGCCAGCGACCCGAGGATCGGGGGCAGCGCGTTCAGGTCGGCTCGCAGCGCGCTGCCGGACGCGTTCACGATCGACGTGGCCGTTCGCGACAGATCACCGAGCGAGCCGAGCGCGCGGGTCAGCGATGTACGCCGGTCGGCCAACACCGACAGCGCCGGTCGCAGTGCCTCGATGGCACCGGCGAGGGTGTCCTTCTGGGCTGCGACCTCCCGCGACAGGGCATCGAGACCGTCGATCGCACGGGTGATCTGCGAACGTTGTCCGTCGAGATCGCCCAGTAGCACGTTCAGACCGTCGATCACCGATCGCGCTGCCGACGTCCGCCCGCCCAGCGCCGCATTGATCTCGGCGAGGATGTCCTGGATCTGATCGATCCCGCCGCCCCCGAGGAACAGCGACACGGTGGCCAACGTCTGCTCGGTGGTCGGGTAGGCACCGGCACGGGCGAGTCCGATGGTGTCCCCGGCCCGCAGAGATCCGTACGCCAACTGACCCTGCGGCACGGCGAGTTCCACGTGCGCCGACCCGAGCAGCGTCGTCTGACCGATCGCCGCGATCGCATTGGCCGGTACGCGGGCGGATCTGTCGAGGGCAACGGTCACCAGCGCGTGGCCGTGGCGGACCGCGAGATCGGCCACCCGTCCCACCTCGACGTCGTCGATCAGCACCGGCGAGTTGCGCTGCAGCGTGACCGCATCCGGCATCTCGATGTGGAGATCCCACGAACCGTCCCCGCGGCCGTGCGTCCCGGGCAGCGGTAACGAGTTCAACCCCTGCCAGCCACAGGCCGACACCATCGTGGCCAGTGCGACGAGCACGACGACGACAGCGCATCCCCGCCCACGGCGGCGCCTCGGATTCATCGCCCACCTCCGGGGACGAGCATCGACGACAGGTCGGGCGCGACGGAGGCACCCGCACCCGGTCCGCTCGCGACGATCTGGCCGGGCAGCGCCCCCACACCCCGCGTGGGGTTCGTGGCGACGGGTGGGTAGTCGAGGGTGAGCAGGGACAGCAGCGGCCCCAGGTACTGCACGCACAGATCTGCTCCGCGTTCGGCGGTGCTATGCTGCGCGGCGGCGATCGAGGAACAGACGAACTGCGCGGGGTTCGCGAAGTTGCTCAGCGCGAGAGCCGAGGTGATCGAGTTGTGTGCCGGTTGATAGATGTTGTTCAGATTCGACAGGGCCGTCGGGGTCACATGCAACACCTGCGCCAGGTCGTCGCGGTGCTCGGCGAGTTCGCCGGCCACATCGTCGAGACTGCGCAGTGCGTCGGTGACGCCGGATCTGTTGTCGCGCACGAACGACCGGACTTCGCCGAGGGAGACGTCGAGATCGCCGAGTGCGGCGCCGATGTCGTCACGATTCCGATCGAGGATGGCGCTCACCGACGCCATCCGGTTGTTGAACGACACGATCTGCTGATCACTGTCGGACAGAGCCCGTACGAACACCTCGAGGTTGCGGACCACCCCGAACAGATCGGTCCTGCCGTCGGAGATCGTGCGCAGCGCCGTGGACAGGTTCCCCAGCGTGTCGTGCAGCGATGCACCCTGACCACGGAGGTTGGCCGCCGCGGCATCGACGAGACCGGCTGCGGCACCGCGGGTGTCACCGGCCCGGGGCGCCAAAGCCTGGGAGACGCGCGTGAGCTGGGCGGTGACCTGATCCCACTCGACGGGTACCGCGGTGCGGGCGATCGGGATCGTCGCCCCGTCGGTCATCCGCGAGCCACCGGCGTACGCCGGGGTGAGCTGGACGAAACGACCCGAGACGAGGCTCTGGTTGAGCACGACCGCGGCGGCTCCGGCCGGGACCGGTCGGCCCTTGTCGAGCCGCAGGCGCACCGTGGCGTGGTCGCCGCGCGGGGTTACCTGGGTGATCTCGCCGATCCGTACGCCGAGCACCCGGACGTCGTCGCCACTGTAGAGGCCTGTCGCGGAGGCGAGATCGACCGACACGTCGTAGGTGCGCAGGCGCGGGACGACCGTGTACGACACGATCGCGAGCACGATCACGAACGCTGCGAGGGCGCCCCAGCGGAGTCGAGCACTCATCGTCCACCTCCGGAGGATCCGGTCGCCGCACGCGCGGGCGGCACGGGCAGTCCCTGCTTCGTCATCGCGTTCCGGATGAACGGCTCGATGATCTGCCCCGGGATCAGGTTGCTGATGTAGGAACTGAAGAACGGGCCACTCGAGACCGCCTCACCGAGCTCGGTGACGTACGGCCCGAGGTTGGACAGCGCCGCGCCGATGTTGTCCCGATTCGACCGCAGCACGGCCAGAACGGAGTTGACGCGATCGAGCGTGGGAGCCAACTGCGCACGGTTGTCGCGTACGAGGTCGGTGAGCGACCGGGCCAGCGCAGAGACGTTCGCGAACAGCGTGTTCACGGTCTGACGACGACGGTCGAGTTCGCCGAGGATCTGATCTGCCGCCACCACCAATGTTTTGATCTGACCGCTGCGTTGGGCGAGGACCTCGGTGACCTGCCGCGCCCGATCCAGCAGCGACCGCAGATCGTCGTCTCGTGAGGCGATGGTGGCCGAGAGTCGACCGACGCCGTCCACCGCGCCGCGTAGCTCGTCGGGGGTCCGCGAGAGCGTGTCGCTCAGCGCTCGGAACGACGCCGCGAGCTGGTCGGTGTCGGTGGCACCGGTGCTCGCGGCGAGGTCACCGAGGATCTGGCCGAGGTCGTAGGGAGAGGTGGTGCGCGACAGGGGGATCTGCGTTCCGGCGGTCAACGATCCCGCGCCGTCGGATGTCAGCCGCAGATTGCGGGTGCCGAGCACCGTTGCGGTCGCGATCGACGCGCGCGTGCGGTCGCCCAGACGTGGGGCACCCGACACCGAGAACCCGACGACGATGTGGGTGCCGGCCAACGCGATCGAGGTCACCCGACCGGATTCCACGCCGGACACCTCCACCTTATCGCCGACCTGGAGTCCACCGGCGTCGGCGAACTGTGCTGTGTACCCTCGCTCGCCGGCGACGAACGGCAGCGACCCCACGTTGCCGGCGGCGATGGCGATCAGCACGGTGACGATCAGTCCCACCGCCCCGGTGCGCACGGTGTCGGTGCGTTCATACCTGTTCATCATCGCGGGGTGCACCGCCCGGTGGTCTGCCCGATCAGCGGGAGGGTGAGGTCATGGCCGTCGGGCCCGGTCAGTTTCACCCGGAGCCCGCACAGGTAGTAGTTGAAGAAATTGCCGTAGGCGCCCAGTCGGCTCAGGGACGCGTAGGCGTCGGGCAGGCGACCGAGCACGCTGTTCACCGTGTCGCGGCCGGAGTCCAGTTGCGTCGCAGTGCGTCGCAGTTGGCCGATCCCGTCGCGAAGAGGATCGCGGGTGTCGATCAGCAGATCGGCCAACGTCCCTGCGGCACCGTCGATCCGGGTGAGTGCTGCTCCCACGGTGGTGCGGTCGGCCGCCAACCCCGATGCGAGATCGGAGGCACTACGGACTGCGGCCGAGAAGTCGTCACGGTGATCGGCGACCGTCCCTAGCACGGTGTTCAGGTTCGTGATGAGGCTGCCGATGACCTGGTCGCGGTCGGCGAGATCGGCGGTGAGCGACGCCGTGCGCGCGAGCAGCGAGGCCACGGTGGCCCCCTGACCCTGCAGCACCGACAACACCTCCGACGACAGCGCGTTGACCTGATCCGGTGCGACCGCCCGTAGCAGCGGACGGAAGCTGCCCAGCAGCAGGTCGAGGTCCAGCGCGGGGGACGTGCGGTTCACCGGGATCGTCGAACCCTGGCGCATCGGCACCGGATCGCCGGGTCCGTCGGCCAGTTCGAGATAGCGGTCCCCCGTCAGGTTGAGGTAACGCACCAACGCGCGCGTCCCCTGCGTGGGCCGGTACGAGTCGTCGACCCCGAGATCGACGGTCACCCTGTTGCGTCCGGTGATCGACACCCCGGACACCGATCCCACCTCGACCCCGGCCACGGTCACCCGGTCGCCCGCGCGCAGACCCGACACGTCGGTGAACTCGGCGTGGAACGCACGCTGCGACCCGAAGCGCACAGTGCCGAACACGACGAACAGCCCGGCCAGCACCATGGTCGTGACGGTGACGAACACACCGAGTCGGATCCACCGTCCTGCCGTCATCGGCTGCCCGCCCAATCGGTTCCGAGCAACAGCTGCAGGATCGACCCCGGCACGATCCGGGGCGAGGTCGCCCGATCGGCGTAGGGGTTGGCGCCGGTGTCGGCCACGACGTAGGGCGTCGGGACGTCCGCGGCGGTCACCCGCGGCAGTGCGCCGCACCGAGGCCCCCCGGACGCGGCGACCTTCGGGAGATTCCGCGGGTAGGTGTACGGCGAGACGCCCAGCAGCACCGTGGAGTTCAAGAGCATCGTGGAACCGTTTCCGCCACTCACCTTCTCCGCCATCCCGCGGGCGCGATCTGCGCCCTGCAGGAAACAGCTGAACTCCGGTGAGTACTGCGCCAGCAGTTCGGCGGTCGGCCGCAGCATCTGCACCGCGGACACGAGTGCACCCGAGTTCGGCGACAGCACCTTGTTCCCGCTGTCACCGAGCCCGATCGTCGACATCAGCACCGCGTCGAGATCGGCCTGCTTCTCGGTGACCGTGCGCGCCGTGGTCGTGAGACCTCGCAGCGCGGTGAGGAGGTCGTCGGCAGATCCGGCGTAGATCTGCGCGGTGGTGGCACCGGACCGGATGACGCGGTTCAGTGCGGGCAGGCGCGCGTTCACCGATCGCAGCACGGTGTCCGTGTCGTCGATGGCGGCACCCAGACGCTCACCGTTGCCGCGCAACGCGCCGGCCACCGCCCCGAGGATCGCGTTGAGCTTCGCAGGGTCGACGGCGCGCAGCACCCGCGTCAACGACTCGAACACCGTGTCCGTCTCGACACTCACCGATGTGGCCGCGATGAACGCGCCGTCGGTGAGGCCGCGGCGGACGGTCGTCGCATCGGCTGGGTCGGTCAGCGCGACCGCCTTGGCCCCGAACACGGTGGGCGAGGCGATGTCGACCGTGGTGGCGACCGGCACATCGCGAGCAGCGTCGGCCGACAGCGCGATCCGGATCACCGCCCCGGCGGGGGATGTACTGACGTCGGTCACCCGACCCACCGCGACGCCGTGCCGGGTGACGAGCGCGCCGGGACTCATCGCGAGTCCCGCACGCGGTGCGGTGACGGTGACCGACACCCTGTCGGTGAGGTCACCGCGGAAGGAGACGACGGTGAGGCCGCCGATCGCGAGGAGGATGCAGATCGCGCCGAGCGCATACAGCCTGTGTACGAACCATTCACGACGCGCTGACACCACCGGCGACACGGCGCTCACCCGGCCAGTCGCAGCTGGCGGGAGCTGCCGTAGAGGGCGAGCGCGATGACGAGGGTGACGACGACCACGGCGAGCAACGACAGCCGCACCGCGCGGCCGGTGGCCACCCCGACACCCTCGGGTCCCCCGCTCGCCCCGAAGCCGTAATAGGTGTGGATGACCATGACCACCGCCGCCATCACCATCGCCTGCAGGAACGACCACAGGACGTCCGACGGGATGAGGAAGGTGGCGAAGTAATGGTCGTACACGCCGGGCGACTGGCCCATCACGGTGACGGTCACCATCCTGCTCGCCAGGAACGAGGTGATGAGCCCGAGGGCGTACAGCGGGATGATGGTCGTCATGCCGGCCACGATGCGGGTGCCGACGAGATAGGGCATCGACGAGATCGCCATCACCTCGAGGGCATCGATCTCCTCGCTGATGCGCATCGCACCGAGTTGCGCGGTGGTGCCGGCACCGATGGTCGCCGCCAGCCCGACACCCGCGGTCACCGGGACCACCACCCGTACGTTCACGTATGCGGCGAGGAAGCCGGTCAGCGCATCGACCCCGACGTTGCCCAGGGTGCTGAAACCCTGCACCGCGACAGTCGCGCCCGCGAACAGGGTGAGGAACCCGAGGATGACGACGGTGCCGCCGATCATCGCGAGAACGCCACTGCCCAGGCTCAACTCGGAGATGATCCGCAGCGTCTCGGTGCGGTAGGTGCGGACCGCCCTCCCGGTCGATCCGAGCGCGACGACCGAGAACCGGGCCAACGCACCGAACTGATCGACGCCGTCGCCGACGCGACGCAACTGCGCCGTCACCGTCCGGACGACCGGTTTCTGTACGACGGTCACAGGACCGTCCCCCCGAGTGCGACCCCGATCGCGGTCAGGACGAGGTTGAGCACGAACAGTGCCGCGAACGCGAACACCACGGTCTCGTTGACCGCGTTGCCGACCCCTTTCGGACCGCCGGAGACAGCGAGCCCGCGGTAGCACGCGATGAGCGCCGCGACGAGGCCGAACAGCGCCGCCTTCACCTCCGAGAGCATCAGCTCCTGCACCCCTACCAGCAGTGTCACCCCGGACGCGTAGGCACCGGCTCCGACGTCTTGGACGTAGACCGAGAACACGAATCCGCCGACGATGCCGATCGCGCACACCGCGCCGTTGAGCAGGATCGCGACGACCGTCGAGGCGAGTACCCGTGGCGCCACCAACCGCGCGACGGGATCGATGCCCAGCACCTCCATGGCGTCGATCTCCTCGCGGATCGTCCGCGACCCGAGGTCGGCGCACATGGCGGTGGCGCCGGCACCTGCGACGACGAGAACCGTCACCAGCGGGCCGATCTGGGTGATGGCACCGAATCCGGCACCGGCGCCCGCGAGGTCTTTCGCCCCGATCTCGCCCAGGAGGGAGTTCAACGTGAACACCACGAGGACGGTGAAGGGGATGGACATGAGAACGGTGGGGACGAGCGACACTCGCACGAGAAACAGTGCCTGCGAACCGAACTCCTCGAACTGCATCGGACGACGGAACACGGCCCGTGCTGTGTCCGCGGACAGCGCGTAGAACTCACCGACCGCACCGAAGGAACCGCGCGCAGCGGTGGAGATGGTCACCGCGGTCAGCGGATCACTCGGTAGCGCAACATCATGTCGTGGTCCTCGTGGTCGAGGATGTGGCAATGCCAGACGTACCCCTGCAGCGTGGTGGGGTGGTCATGCATGCCCGATGCCATGTGCATGCCGTCGTGGGTGTCACCGTGCATGCCACCGTGATCGGCCGGAGGCGCCGGCGGTGAAGCGGGTTCCGGCGTCTGCGGTTCCGCAGCGGTGTCACCGATGTGGGGGGCGTGGTCAGGGGCCGACCGGCTGACCGGACCGCCGGTGGTGTCGAGCGTTTCCGCCATGGGATCGGCGGCGAAGGTCGCGTCGGGATCGAAGCCGAGTTCCTCCGCGGCCGGGAAGCGGACCACGATCTGGGTGACCGTTCCCCCGTCGGTGCGCACGGTGTCCTTCCACCCCGCCTCCCAGGGCGCGGGCGGCAGCGACGGCCCGGCGTAGAACCGGTCGGGCGCGGGCGCCCACCGGATGCCGATCGCGGGTTGTGGATGCGCAGCCTGGTATTCGACGGTGCGCAACGGCCGACGCCCCAGGATCCGGAACGTGACGAGATGGATGTGGATGGGGTGCGGATCCGGGGTGATGTTGATGATGTTCCAGATCTCGGTGGTTCCCTGCTGGGGCATCTCCATCTGGGGGTCGGAGTAGCGGAGGTTGTTGAGCGACATGATCGCCGGCGGCAGCCGCAGCGCATACGGCTGGGTCACGGTGACGTTCCGTACGCGGGTGGCCGTCGCGAGCCGGGGCAGCACGGCGGGCTGCGACGCGCCACCGCGCAGGGTGCGCGGAACCGCGCCGCGGAACCCCGTTCGGCCCGATACGACGAACCGACCGAACACCGGCATGGTGACCTCGCCGAGCATGGCCGCCTGGAAGGGCGGTTGCTCCCTGTTGCACAGGTCCACGGTGTCCCCGGGGCGCAGTCCTGAGAAGTCGACGAGGACGTCATACCGCTCGCCGGGCGCCATCCGGAACGACGTCACCCGCACGGGCGCGTCGAGCAGCCCACCCTCGTTGCCGATGACCCAGAACGGCATCCGGTTCGACAGGTACAGCGTCCAGACGCTGTAGGAGGTCGCGCTCAGTAGACGGAACCGGTAGAGCCCGCGGTCTACGGTTATCTTCGGCCAGGCCGTCCCATTGATCATGCCGACATCGCCGACCGCACCACCCTCCCAGTTACCCTGCGGGACAACCGGGGTCGACCGGATGCTCTGGTGGCCCTCGTCGGTGAAGATCTTCTCCTGGAGGATGAGCGGGAGTTCATGGTCCCCGGACGGGAGGCCCAGTGGGTTCGAGGCGTCGCCGGTGTCGTAGTCGTCGCGCATGAGGAAGTTGCCGGCGAGTCCGGCGTAGACGTTCGACCGCGTGATCCCCATCGCGTGGTCGTGGTACCAGAGGTGCCCGGCATCCTGGCGGTTCGGATAGTGGTGGATCGCGGTACCGGAACGCGGCATCAGGAGTCGCTCGGGATTCCCGTCGCTGTCGGGTGCGGTGACCGCTCCGTGCAGGTGCATGCTGTTCGGCGGTCGGTCGCGGTAGGACTCGCTGACCCCGTGCAACGACGTGTCGATGTCCTTCGCGAACACGTGTCGCCGCAGTTCGTTCCGGTAGGCCACGGTGGTCGGGACGCCCACCCGTCCCTCGAGGGTGGCACCGAGGTACGTCATGTCCGAGTATCCGAACGCCGGTACGTCGGGGAGGTCCCGGTGCATCCGCGCAACGGTGGAGCGGGCCGTGATGTCGAGTCGCCCCTGCGCCGATCGCGTCTGCGGGCGCACCATCTCGTCGACGAACTTCGGCAGTCGCGGGGAATGGAAGATCGACGGCAGCGGGAACGGGAACTCCGGCGGGTAGTCGGGTCGGGCCGCCACCTGCGGGGCGATTCCCCCCACCGCTGCGAGCCCCCCGAGCGCGGCCGCGCCTCGGAGCAATGCGCGGCGATTCACGTCGTACGCCATGCGATCCACCCTCTTCCTCGATCCGAACTCGGCCGACAGTACCATTCGGTATGGTTTGGTCGAGGGGCTTTCGAATGGATCTGCGAAACAACGACGACGGGCGGTCACGATGATCAGGCGACGAGTTCTCACGATGGTCACGACGCTCGCGGTCGCCACGGTGAGTGGCGCGACTGTCGTGTCGCCGGCAGGTGCAGCACCGGAAACCGCCTCGCCGACAACGAGTTGCGTCCGGTCGGTCGTGCTGGTCCATGACATCGCCTCGACAACGGCCTCGATGGCGCCGTTGCGTCGTGCCCTCGAACGCGCCGGGGACTGCACCGTCAGCGTGGAGTACGGGTCGACCCCGGCTGCAGAGGCGCTACGCCGCGCCGGCGGACCACGCCTGGGCGGTCTCACCTCGCTGGAACAGTCGGGCGCCGAGCTGCTCCGATGGTTTCGATCCGACGCGGCACCCACCGGCCCGGTGACCGTCGTGGCACACGGCGCCGGCGCACTGGCAGTCCAGTACGCGCTCCAGCGCGGGATCACAGCGGAGCAGGTACGTGCGGTGGTCACCGTCGGACCGATGTGGAACGGGACCGACATCGGCGGGCTCGGCGATGTCGAACAGATCAGCCGCCGACTCGGCACCTACGACACGATCCTGCGACTGGAGCGGCCCCTCGTCGACCCGTTCTGCGCGGGCTGCCGCGAGATCGTCACCGGATCCGACTTCCTCGTGAGCCTGCGCCGCGGGGTGTTCCCGACACCCGGGGTGCGATACGGCGACATCGTCTCCCACACCGACGGACTCGTGAGCGACCCCGGTCGATCGACCGCGCCGGGAGCGGGTCTCGACATCCTGCAGGCCCACGATCCTCGCTCCACCTCCGATCATTTCGGACTTCCGGCCGATAGGCTGGTGGCGTCGCTCGTCGTCGCGCGCGTGAACAGCTGACCGGCGTCCGAAGCGTCGATGGCATCGACACCCATCAGTGGCACTGCCGCACCGCTACACGCCGGCGGGGCGATCCGGGACGGAGGACACCTACACCATGCCGTCGACCGCGAAACCGGACACCGTCGGCCCGACACCGTCGAGGATCACCCGACGCCGAGACGCGCGCTCGACGTCGGAGAAACGCACCGCCCGCCTGTCCGCCGAGGACTGGATCGACGCCGCGTTCACGCTCCTGGTCGAGGAAGGGCTCAGCGCGATCAAGATCGTGACGCTGTGCCGCAGGCTCGAGGTCACCAAGGGAAGCTTCTACTGGCATTTCGCCGACATCAACGCACTGTTCGAGGCCATGGCCGCAGCCTGGACCGCGGAGTCCGACGCCTACCTCCGCGGACTGAAGGAATTGGGCATCGCACCGCCCGCTCAACGCATCGAGGAGATGACCCGGCGACTCGTCGACCCCGGCACCTGGGCCCGTGAATCCGCGGTCCGGGAATGGGCCCGGTCGAACCCCGTCGTCGCCGCATCCGTCGCCTCGCTCGACAACCACATCCTCGAGGTCGTCGAGGAGACACTGGTCGAACTCGGACTCGCGCCCGGGGACGCGAGGATCCGGGCCGGGTTGCTCGTCTACGCCGGCATCGGGTTCGTCGAGAGTCGGGGCACCCTGCCCACCCCCACGGCCGAGGACATCCACCGCATGATCGACATCATCTTCGCCTGACCTGCAGGCGATGCCGACCGCTCACGCCAGCCGGGTGATCTCCAGACAACACCTTCTGTGGAGATCACCGCCGTACCCCGACTTCTACGCCAACCGGGTGATCTCCACTGTGACAACACCCTCTGTGACAACACCCTCTGTGGAGATCACCGCCGTACCCGACCCCTACGCCAACCGGGTGATCTCCACCACGACATCGAGGTCGGTGGCGCCTCCGCCGGTGTAGATCCCCTTGAGCGGCGGCACATCCGAGTAGTCGCGACCGATACCGACGGAGACGTGCTGTTCGTTGATCGGTACGTCGTTGGTGGGGTCGTACCCCCACCACGCTCCGGTCCACGCCTCGATCCAGGCGTGACTCTGCCCCTCGACGACCTCGTCGATCGTCGCGTCGCGATTCGGGTGCAGATAGCCCGAGACATAACGGGCGGGGATCCCGAGGCTGCGCAACATCAACAGGGTCAGGTGCGCGTAGTCCTGGCACACACCCTTGCGCTCGCTCCACGCGTCGACCGCGCTGGTGTGCACGCCGGTGGTACCCGGCACGTACTGCATCTCCGCGTTCACCCAGCTGCAGATGGCCACCACGGCGGCCTCGGGATCGAGCCCCTTGGCGAGCTTGCGGGCGGTCGCGGCGAGCGGGCGGTTGCGCGGGACGTAGTCGGTCTTGCCCAGCACCTCGTCGAACCGGTCGATCACGTACTCCGACTTCAGGTCATCCCAGTCGGTCTGCTCGGACTCACTCGGACGCTGCCCGGCCTCGGTCTCGACCACCGACGACCCCGACACCTCCAACTCCTCGTGCGGCGCATGGAGATCGAACGCCGTCACCGCGGTGCCCCAGTAGTCGGTGTAGCGATAGGACCGGGTGGCCGGGACGGTCTCGACGCGGTTGACGATGACGTTCTGCCGGTTGTCGCTGCGCGGGGTCAATCGCGCCTCGTTGTACGACGACGTCACCGGTGCGTTGTAGGCGAATCCGGTGGAATGCACGACCCGCAGGCGCCAGCTCACAGTTCACTCTCCTCGATGAAGTGCTCCTCGGCGGAGCTCGCGCGCACGTCGGCCCACGCCACATAGGGCGAGACGTGAAAATACTGCAGTGTGACAGCCTCGTTCAGGTCGCGACACGCCTCCTGCAGGGCGAGCAACCGATCCTGGAGGTCGTCGAGCAGAAGCCCCGGCTGCATGAACTCCAGTGAGCTGCGCGCACGTCCGAGAACGCGCTGGGCCTCGGCGCGGGCGCCCACACGACTGTTGGGACGGTTGTCGAGCTCCATCAACGACTGCTCGGCGAGGGTGATCGCGTGGAACACCGACCGCGGGAAGAGCCTGTCCAACAACATGAACTCGACCACGCGGCTCGCATCGAGCGCACCGCGGTAGGTGCGTAGATACGTGTCGTGAGCCCCCGCGGACCGCAGCACGGTGACCCAGGCCGGTGAACCCGACCGGTCGCCGGCTCGCGACAGCAACATCCGCACGGTCATGTCGACCCGCTCCACCGAGCGACCCAACAGCAGGTAGCGGTATCCGTCGTCGCGGCTCAACGTCGCGTCGGCGAGCCCTGCGAACATCGCCGCGCGGTTCTTCACGTACGAGAGGAACTCGTAGGGGCCGAGTTTGCGTGCCGACCGCTCGGCCTCCGACAGCCCGTTGTAGGTGGTGTTGAGGCACTCCCACATCTCACTGGAGGTGACCTCGCGTGCGCCACGGGCGTTCTCACGTCCGGCGGCGATGCAGTCGACGATCGAACCGTGGCCCTTCTTGTCGTAGGCGACGCGCTCGGTCAGCGACCACACGTCGAGCTCGACGTCGTCGTCGGGTGCCTCCATGCCCAGCACCTGCAGCACGAGGCGGCAGGTGCGGTCGGGGTTGACGGTGGCATCTTCGAGCAACTGGTGGACCGCGACGTCGAGGATGCGCGCCGTGTCGTCGGCCCGCTCCACGTATCGGCCGATCCAGTACAACGATTCGGCGTTGCGCGCCAACATCATCCGAGGACCCCCTGCGTCTGGAACTGTGTGCCGAAACGGCCCTGTTGCTGCTGTTGTTGCTGACTGCTCGCCATGACCTCGGGGCCGTGTTCGGTCTGCGTCGCCGGCGGGAGATCCTTGCCGCTGACCAGTTCCTCACCGCCGAGTTCGCGTTCGGATTCCGACGCCCGCGACGCGAGCACCCAGGTGTCCTTCGAACCGCCGCCCTGGCTCGAGTTCACCACGAGCGACCCCTCCGGCAGCGCCACCCGGGTCAGACCACCGGGAAGGACCCACACCGACTCACCGTCGTTCACCGCGAACGGCCGCAGGTCCACGTGCCGCGGCTGCAGCCGGTCGCCGATCTTGGTCGGCACCGTCGACAACTGCACCACAGGCTGCGCGATCCAACCGCGCGGGTCGGCCCGCACCTTGCGGGCCAGCACGTCGAGCTCGTCGCGCGTGGCGTCGGGTCCGAATACGATGCCGTAACCACCCGATCCCTCAACGGGTTTCACGACGAGCTCGTCGATCCGGTCGAGGACCTCGTCGCGTTCCTCGTCGAGCCAGCACCGCAGGGTGTCGACGTTACCGAGGCTGGGC
Source organism: Williamsia sp. M5A3_1d (assembly GCF_053345315.1). NCBI lineage: Bacteria > Bacillati > Actinomycetota > Actinomycetes > Mycobacteriales > Nocardiaceae > Williamsia > Williamsia sp. M5A3_1d. The sequence goes on along the minus strand of NZ_JBKEZX010000003.1, from coordinate 741,902 downwards.
TTCTCGCCCAGGTAGTACTCGATGATCTCCGGTACGTAGGTGTAGACGAGCTTGTCGTCGCCGACGCCATTGCCCACCGCGCTCGAGATCACCACGTTGCCCGCGCGTGCGGCGTTGAGCAGCCCCGCCACCCCGAGCATCGAGTCGGGCCGGAACTGCATCGGGTCGAGGAAGTCGTCGTCGATCCGGCGGTAGATGACGTCGACACGCTGTTCGCCCTGGGTGGTGCGCATGTAGACGACGTTGTCGCGGCAGAACAGGTCGCGACCCTCGACGAGTTCGACGCCCATCTGCCGCGCGAGCAGCGAGTGTTCGAAATACGCCGAGTTCGCGACACCCGGCGTGAGCACCACGACGTTGGGATCCGCCTCGTTGAACGCCGCCGAGGCGCGCAGGGCCCGCAGCAACTGGCTGGAGTAGTCGGCGACGGCACGCACCCGGTGGCTGGAGAACAGGTCCGGGAACACCCGCGCCATGGTGCGGCGGTTCTCCATCACATACGAGACGCCCGACGGCGACCGCAGATTGTCCTCCAGGACACGGAAATCGCCCTGCTCGTCGCGGATCAGGTCGATACCGGCGACGTGGATCCGCACACCGTTGGGCGGCTTGATGCCGACGGCCTGCCGGTGGAAGTGCTCACACGAGGTGACCAGGCGCTTGGGGACGACGCCGTCGCGCAGGATCTCCTGCTCCCCGTAGATGTCGTCGAGGAACATCTCCAACGCCTTCACGCGCTGGGTGATACCTCGTTCCAGCTTGGCCCATTCGGCAGCCGAGATGACGCGTGGCACAACGTCCAACGGGAACGGCCGCTCCTGACCCGACAGCGAGAACGTGATGCCCTGGTCGACGAACGCACGTCCGAGGGCGTCGACACGGTTGTTCAGGTCGGCTCGGTCCGACGGCGCGAGTGCCTTGTGGATGCCCCGGTAGGGAGTACGCACTTCGCTGTTCGCGTCGAACATCTCGTCGAAGGCGTTCTCGTACGGTCCCTTGGAGTAGCCCGAGAAGATGCCGGTCGCACCGCCGGACGATTTCGAACCCGACTTCTCGACGCGTCCGTTCTTCGGGCCGACGGACCGACGCGCCGCCGGGGCACTGCTCGGCTTGCGGTCGGGTGCGGCGATCTTGCCGGTCTTGGCCGCCGGCGATGCCTTTCTCGCACTACCGGATGCCGATGCCTTGGTCGGACGCTGTCGTGTGTCCGAGGTCCGTTTGTCGGTGTTCTCGGAGGATGTCCCGGGGCTCATAACCAACCATGTTGCCCCACATGGGCCCAGTCGGCAGGAGGTTGCCGTCGACGCGGGGTCGCGTCGCAGGTGGAAACGGTGTTTACGCGGCGGTCACCGGGCGCGGCGGCGCAACGCCACGGCGGCGGCCCTCCGTCGACCACCGCGCACCACCGACCCCACGCGCGAGCGCACCCCGCGACGCGGTGTGGGCATCGGCATCGTCGCGAGGATCCGTGCCAGCGCGGCGGCTGCCACATCGAGGGTCTCCTCCGGCGTCGGCTCCCCTGTCGCCCCGGCATCGGTGTCGGCGACGGCAGTGGCGACGACGCGGAGATCGCCGGTGTCGCCGACGATGTCGAAGCCCGCGTCCTCGACGGCGGTGATCATCGCCTCGGAACGCTCCGACGCCCACCGCGACTGAGCGGCGGTCAGGGTCCGGCCTCGGCGGTCGGGGGTGGCGAAGAGGATGTCGCCGACGAGGTGCCGCTTGACCGCCCACTCGTAGCGATTCCACGCGACGGTGTCGGGTTGCAGATGGGTGTTGAGTCGCCGCAGGAGTTCCACCTGCGCCGGGGCGAGGGCGGCGTTGCTCGGCGGCACCGGGATGTCGAGGGCGGCGCCGTCGACCCCGAGAACCGAGGTGAACCGATCCCACAGCGACGCGGGCGGGGCCGAACCGGATCGCGGCACGGTGACGAGATGGATCCGCTCGGCCGGCAGCCCGTCGCCCCATGTGCGCAGGATGCGCTCGAAATCCTGGAACTCCCAGAACGGTTCCTGGCGGTCCACCGGGTCGTGGCGAAGGGACTCGATGAACTCGCCGAGGGTGCTGGTGTGTTGGTTCTTGACGTTCTCCTGCCACACCGACGGCAGCTGACGCGCGAGGTCACGCACGGTCGCGACCACGTGGACGTCGGCGAAGTCGAGGTCGCCGAGCACCCGCCGCACCTGCTCGGAGGTGGCGGTGGCGAACAGCTCGTGCGACACCAGCGAGGTGCCCGGCCACGCGCGCATCTGGGCGACCATCCGCCCCCATGCGTCGGCGTGCGCGGGGTCGACCCAGTCGAGGTACCGCTCCGGCTGCAGGTGCACCGCGGCATGGAAATGGTCGCTGATCTCCACCCCGGGGTAGAGCAGGCCGCCGACCCGCATGGCTGTGTCGCGGTTGCGCCACAGTCGATCCTGCAGATAGGTGGTGCCGGTCTTGGGCAGGCCCACGTGGATGACGACGGTGGGACGGTTCATCGGGTCGCGAGACGAGAAGGCCGCACTGGGGTGGCAGACACCGCCGCGAAAGCGGTCGAACCCGGGGAAAAGGACATCGCAGCCGACTGTATCGGACATCACGTACCCCTCGCGGGCGCTGCTCGGACGGCTCGCGGATTTGGGCGGTCACCGCAGCGTGCGGTAATGTCCATCGCTGGTGCTCATGGCATGTCCGGCTGGTCCGGACTCGCCGACGAGAGCAGGTGAGGGATCACCACATTCTTCGCAGTACGAGACAGAGATTTCCGCAACTGATGCGCACCCCGACCGGGCGCCGCATCGAAGATCAAGAGGTAGTGACGCGTGGCAAACATCAAGTCGCAGGTGAAGCGCAACAAGACCAACGAGGTCGCCCGTCGGCGTAACCAGTCGGTCCGGTCGGCGCTGCGGACCGCACTCCGCAACTTCCGCGCGGCCATCGACGCCGGCGAGAAGGAGAAGGCGACCGAGCTGCTCGCCGCCACCGGCCGTCAGCTCGACAAGGCCGCCAGCAAGGGTGTCATCCACGCGAACCAGGCCGCCAACAAGAAGTCGGCCATGGCGCTCTCGCTCAACAAGCTCTGATTCACCCCGACGCACCCTCGCGGGTACGTCCACGGTGAGTGCAGCCCCGGATGGTCCTTCTCGGATTGTCCGGGGTTTTTCGTGTCCCGACGCACGTGGAGAGACTCAGCGGCGGGCGACCGACGGCTTGAGCTCGGCCACCTCGGCGACCGCACGCTGCAGCGCGTAATCGGCGTTGGCGGCCTGGCCCTTCACGTCACCGTTGAGCGTCGCGACCACCGACATCGCCCGCGCGATCGAGGGGGCATCCCAGGCCTGGGCCTGCGACTGCACCTTGCGTACCCGCCACGGCGGCATGCCGAGCTCTGCGGCGGCGGAGTTCGGGTCGCGACCACCCACACTCTTCACCCGGGCGATACCGTGCACGGCCTCGGCCAACGCATCGGCGAGCAACACGTGCGGGACCCCGTGGTGACCCGCCCACGCCAACGCCTCCAGCGCGCCTGCACGGTCACCGGTCACCGCGCAGTCCGCGATCTCGAACCCGGTGACCTCGGGACGACCCGAGTAGTAGGTGGCGACCGCCGCGGCATCGACCTTCCCGCCGGTGTCGGACACCAGCTGACTGCACGCGGCGGCGAGCTCACGGAGATCGGCGCGGACGGCCTCGACGACCAGGGTGACGACGTCGTTTCCCACCCGCACCCCGTGCGACGCGAACTCCTTCTTCACGAAGTCGATGCGATCACCGACCCGGGTCGAGCCCACGCAGTCGTGCGTGCGGGCACCTGCCTTGCGCAGCGCGGCGACCATCGACTTCGCCCGACCACCACCGGAGTGGACCACCACCAGTGTGATGCCTTCGGGGAGCTCTTCGGCCGCCGACGTGATCGCCGCGGCGGGCTCTTTGCCTGCCTCCCCGGCCGCCTCCACCACGACCATTCGTTCGTCGGCGAACAACGACGGACTCAGCAATTCCGCCAGTTCGTGTTCGCTGACGTCACCGGCGCGCACGCGGGTCACCGGCAGGTCCGCGCCCCCCGCCGCGGCGATCGCCTCGACGCGGACGGCGGCCGTGGCGCGTTCGACCAGGAAGTCGTCGTCGCCCAGCAGGAGATGCAGTCGGTCGCTCACGTCGGTCATGCTGCCAGACCGCCGTGACAGCGAACCACCAGCGGACAGGAACCCACCGGCGGAGAGCGGGCCACCCGCGCCGCTCCCTCGGAGGCGAACCGCGCGCCGCACGCGAGATCGCGCCGGCGGCCCAGCGCACCACCAGCACGACACCCACCACGACCGCGGCCGCCATGAGCGCGCCGACGACGCCGTCGGGAACCGTGATCGTCGCCCCGGGCGCGCGTGCGGCCACGTCGGCGACGTGGAGCATCCACCACAGTGACGGCTCGCACAGACGGATCAACACCGCCGCGGACACGGTCGACACCCCGGCCACCGCCGCGGCCACGGTCCCCAGCACGGTGATGAGCGGTACCGCGGGAGCGACCGCGATGTTGGCGAGCACTCCGACGGGCCCGATCGAACCCGAGATCATCACCACCAACGGGACGGTGACGATCTGCGCTGCCGTCGCCACCGCCAGGAGCTCGGCAAGGACGCGGGGACACCCTCGGTCGCACAACCAGGTTCGTATCGGCGGCGCGAGTGCGATGAGGCCCGCCGTCGCCGCGACCGACAACGCGAAGCCCGGGTCGACGGCCATCGCAGGCCAGATGATCAGGACACCGAGCACCGCCACCGCCAGGGCAGGCACCGCGGCGGTCCGCCGATCGGCGACGAGCGCGATCAGGGCGACGAGACCCATGAGCGCCGCGCGCACCACCGACGGCGACGGCCGCACCACCACGACGAAACAGCCGAGTACCGCCATCGTGAGCAGCGCCGCGGGCGTCCGTGGCGTGCCGCAGACCCGCAGCACGAGAAGCACCGCACCGGCGATGATCGCGAAGTTCGCACCCGACACCGCGACGAGGTGTGTCAGGCCGGCGGTACGGAACTCGTCGACGACATCGTCGGGGAGGCCCTCGGTGTCGCCCACCACCAGCCCGGGCAGCAGGCCCGATTCCGCGGCGGGCAGCTGTCGTCGGGCGAGACCCGCCAGACGCGTTCGTACCGCGGTGGCCCAGATCTGGTGTCGCGGTGGCGGAACCACCGCCTGAGGTGGGGTGGTGGCGCGCAGGGCCGCGGCGGTGAGGTCGGAGCGGTACGGACGGTCGACCGCGACGACGGCGACCGCCCGCTGACCCGGGACCAGGTCGGCCCATCCTTCCTCCGGTGCGGTCAAGGTCGCGGCGACCGGGGCACCGCCCGACCGCACCGGCGCCGCGCGCACAGCGATCCTCACCCGGGGTGGCCCCGGCCCGCGCAGGGTCCGCGCGTCGTCGACGACGGTCATCCCCGCGGTCACCTTGTGACCGACGAGTTCTGGGGCGGCCATGGGACTCGCCGCGATGTACGCCGCACGGATCGTGATCGCCGAACCGAACCCGGCGGTGATGCCCGCGGTGGCGACGAGGACCAGCAACACCTCGGCCACCGCCGGTCGGTGACCCCCGCGGCGCACGGCCACCGTCGACACACCGGCGGCGACACCACAGACCGCGGCGACCGATCCGGTCACGACCGGTGGCGCGACCACCCCGACGACGGTGACAGCCCAGCACCCCACCGCCGGGGCGATCAACCGGAGGTCGGTGACCGCGGACACGGGGTCGGGGTCGGTCGTCACCCCGCCCCGACGCTGACCCGGTCGCGGAGCTTGGCGAGGCGGCCCGGGCCGATCCCGTCGACCTCGGCGAGCTGGTCGACGGAGGTGAACCGCCCGTTGCGCGTGCGCCATTCGATGATCGCGGCCGCGGTGACGGGGCCGACGCCGGGCAGGGTGTCCAGCGCCGCCTCGTCGGCGGCGTTGAGGTCCACGACTCCCGCCGCCGATGGGCCCTCAGCCCCCGCAGAGGGCGTGCCGGCGGCGGCACCCGGCGACCGGGCACCGGGCGTCGCCGCGGTCGACGCACCACCGCCTCCGCCCGACACGACGGCGCTGCGCAATCGTGTCCCACCGGACGGATCGGCGAACCCGACGAGGATCTGATCTCCGTCGCGCACCGGCTGCGCCATGTTCAGGCTGAGGAGGTCGGCGCCCGGGCGACCGCCACCGGCGGCGGCGACGGCATCGGCGATCCGCGCGGTCGCCGACAGATGTACCAGTCCTGGCGTGCGCACCAGACCGACGACACTCACCACCACGGGGGCGCCCGCGGCGGCGGGAGCCCCCGACGACGGCGGTTGTGCAGTGCGCGAGGGGGTCCGGGCGGCGGCGCCCGGAGTGTCACGATCAGACGGTGCGGCCGCACCGGCACTGGAGGGGAACGCGACGACGGTCGGTACGTCGTCCGACGAGCCCGACACGACGGTGTACACGGTGACCACACACGCGAGTACCCCGATCACCACCAGCGCGATCGCCGCCGGTGGTGCCACCAGCAGCCCACGACGACGCCGACCACGAGGACGGGGTCGTGGGGCGGCGTCACCGATGTCGTCGTCGATGTCGGCGGACGGGTCGAGCCACCGCGGCGTCGCCGGCCGGTCCCACCGAGGTGATCGCGGGAGCTCGTCAGCGTCGAACACGTCGTCGGGACGGACCGTGCCACCGTCCGGATACCCGCCGACGCCATCGGGTTGTCGCGTCGAGACATCGGGGTGCTCTGACTGCCGCCCCGGGACGCGAACGGGGTCGTCGAGGTCGAGATCGGGTCCCGACACGACGTCGTCGCCCAACCTCGCCCACGGCGCGGTGGGAGACTGCAGGCGCGCGAGACCATCGACACGATGCGGTGACCGGGAGCTGAGTGCCATGGCATGACGCTAGGACCGACACGGCGGACTCGACGGCTCACGACGCGGCGTGACCACCTCGGCTGTGGATGGACACCCAGCTGTGGACGGATCCCTCAGACCGGGGTCTCGTACCCTTCGACCGGATCGAGTTCGGTGCTGACCACGACGCCCACGGCGCCGCTGCCGACGTGGCTGCTGAGCACCGGTCCCATGTCGGAGGTGATGACCGAGACGGTGCGGACGCGTTCGCCGATCCGGGCGACGATGTCGGCGGCCGCGTCGGGCGCCTCACAGTGCAGGACACCGATTGTGGCGGGGCGACGATGGGTCGCGGCCACGGCGGCGTCGACCAGTTTGGCGATCGCCTTGCTCAGGGTGCGTTGCCGTTCGGCGACGACCAGCGTGCCGTCGACCACCCGCAGCACCGGTTTGATCGACAGCGCCGACCCGAAGAGTTTCGTCGCCGCGCCGATCCGGCCGCTGGCGCGGAGGTTGTCGAGTTGTGCGACGCACAGCAGGGTCTCGCTGGTCGACCCGGTGCGGATGGCCGCCTCGTACACGCGGTCGAGGTCGGCTCCCGCGGCGGCGGCCTGCGCGGCGGCGATGGCCGCGAACCCGACGGCGAGACCCACCGACCGCGAGTCGACGACCCGCACCCGCCCGGGGAACTTCTCCGCGGCGACCCGCGCCGAACCCCACGTGCCGCTCAGTCGCCTGCTCATGAGGACCGCCACGACACCGTCGTCGCCGCTGTCGGCGACCGCCTGGTCGAACGCCGCGGCCAGATCGGCGGGCACGGCACCGGAGGTGGTGGTGGTCGGGTCGTTGTATATCTCGGGACCGATGTCGTCGACGTCCTCGGCCAGGTCGAGATCGCCGTTCATCACGTGCAGCGGCACCTGGCGGATGTCGTAGTGCTGACGGATCGGCGCGGGTAACCGCGCCGAGGAATCGGTCACCACCACCACGGTCACGCCGCCCAGCGTAGGGGGCGCGGCTCAGCGCGGTGTCGGCGGTGCCGACACCGTCCGATCGTCGCCCATCGCCGCGCGGACGGCGTCGGTGACGAGCGCACCGATGGCGGTGTGGCACGCGAATCCCCAGTGGATGCCGTCGGGATTGTGGTCGGCGGCGATCATCGCCAGCGGGCCGGCGTCGCGGTCCTCGGCGGCGAAGTGCGCCGCGGTCACCGGGTAGAAGTCGACCGTCGGCACCGCGTGGTCGGCCGCCCACCGCCGCATCGTGCTGGTGTGGCGCGCGCGGGCACCGTGCACGAACGCGTAGTAGGGACTGCTGTGCGTCGAGGGCAGACACAGGATGACCGGGAGATCGGGGCGCACCATCGCCAACGCGGCACGGATCTTCTCGAGGTACTCCACGGTCACCGGCGCAGGCAACGCCACCGGCCACCCCAGCGGCGACAGCAACGGCTGCAGACGCCCGTACGCGGTACGCGCCGCCTGGCGCAGCCACGACGGGCGCAGGTAGCGGATCTGCTCGCGCAGCGCGGTCGGCAACGGCGACGGCAGCGTGTCCATGCCACCGATGGCGATCACCACGACCCGGGCCGACGGGATGGCCGCCCAGATCCGCGGATCCTGGGTGATGGCCCACCAGACGTCGCGGGTGGTCCACCCGATCCGACCGAAGAGCTCCGACCGCAACCCCACCCCGTCGGCGGCGATGGTCGGCCAGATGCGCGGATCATCCGCGGGCAACCCGCCCTCGGGTCCGTAGTAGGCGAGCGAATCCGACAGCACCAGCAGGCGGTCCCGATCGCGAGGCGACTGCGTCACTGCACGGCGGCGTCGGCGACCTCCGCCGAAGCGTTCCAGACGTCCAACCGCCACACCGGGGCGTCACCGTGCCCACTGAGCTGGACCCAACTGGTGTTGGCCAGCCCACCGAAGACCGGCCACGACCGCTGCGGCAGCCCCAGCAGGCCTGCCGTCATGGCCGCGATGACCCCACCGTGGGCGACCAGCACCACCGGGTTGTCCGCGTCGGGACCACTGCCCCAGTCGGGCAAGCCGTCGACCAGTTCGGTCACGACCGGGATGGAACGCTCGGCGACGTCGACGCGGCTCTCGCCCTGCGGCGGACGCCACGTGGAGTCGTCGCGCCAGTCGCGGCGGGCCCCGGGCATCTGGTCGTCGACCTCGTGATGGGTCAGCCCCTGCCACTCCCCGAGATGGGTCTCCCGCAGTCGCCGGTCGGTGGTGATCGGCAGATCGACAACGTCGGCGAGGGCCTTCGCGGTGTCGAACGCGCGCCGCAGATCCGAGGAGATGATCTGACGCGGGGACCGCCGGGCGAGCACCCGGGCCGCCGCGCGCGCCTGGGCGACGCCGACCTCGGACAGATCGGTGTCGAGCTGACCCTGCATACGGCTCGCGGCGTTGTAGTCGGTCTGTCCGTGCCGCAACAGGATCAGGCGACGCACGACCGGGGTCATCCGCTCGGAAGAACTGTCCCCGGTGTCGGGTCCACTCACGCGAGGGTCTCGGGATCGACCACGGGGCAGTCCTTCCACAGGCTGTCGAGGGCGTAGAACTCGCGCTCCTCGCTGTGCTGGATGTGGACCACGATCTCGGAATAGTCGAGCAGGGTCCACCGGCCCTCCCGGGCACCCTCGCGGCGCAGCGGCTTGTGGCCGACCTCGCGGAGCTTCTCCTCCACCGCGTCGACGATGGCTCCCACCTGACGCTCGTTGCCCGCCGAGGCGATCACGAACAGGTCGGTGATGACAAGCTGTTCGGAGACGTCGATGATCGTGACGTTCTCGGCGAGCTTGTCGGAGGCGGCGTCGGCGGCGACCTTCGCCATCGCGAGTGCCTCGGGTGTGGCTGTCACAGGTGTCCTCTCGAAGACGGTGGAACTCGGGGTGTGTCGGTGGGGTCGGCCGCCGCGGGGTGCACGGCCGAGGGGTGGACGGCACCGTCGGGATCGGCCGACGGGCCCGACACCCCGCGCGACTCGGGGCGCGACACACGGTAGAGGCGCCGCTTGTTGATGTACTGCACGACGCCGTCGGGCACGAGGTACCAGACGGGCCGCCCCTGCGCCGCACGGTCGCGACAGTCGGTCGACGAAATCGCCAGCGCGGGAACCTCGATGAGATGCAACGCGTCGGGCGCCAGGGTCTCGAGGTGGGTGCCCAGGTGCGCGGCACCGAGTTCGTACCCCGGGCGACTGACCCCGACGAAACGCGCCAGCGCGAACAGTTCCTCCCAGTCGTGCCACGTCAGGATCGAACTGAGCGCGTCGGCACCGGTGATGAAGTACAGGTCGGAATCGGGGTGCAGCCGAGACAGGTCGCGCAGGGTGTCGACGGTGTAGGTGTCGCCCTGGCGTTCGATGTCGACGCGGCTCACCGAGAACCGCGGATTGGCGGCGGTCGCGATGACCGTCATCAGATAGCGATCCTCGGCCGGGCTGACTGCGGGGGCCACCGTGGACCCACCGTGGCGAAGCCCCCGCTCGCCCGCTGCCTTCTTGTCGCCCGCTGCGTTCTTCTCGCCCGATGACTTCTTCTCATCGGACAACTTCTGCCACGGGCGGCCGGTCGGGACGAAGATGACCTCGTCGAGAGCGAACCGGTCGGCGACCTCGTTCGCGGCGACCAGGTGCCCGTTGTGGATGGGGTCGAAGGTGCCGCCCATCACGCCGACCCGACGCCGTCGACGAGCACCGACCGGTGCGGTCGACTCGACCGGTGTGGTCGGACGGATCTCGGGCATGTCTGCGGAGTCTACGTGCCCGACCACCGGGGGAACCGACACGATCAGACCGGCAGCAGGTCGGCGATGACCTGCGCCAACTGGCGTGCGTTGCGGCATTCGTGCATCTCGATGATCGACGCGTAGTCCTGCGCGACCGAATCACCGGTGTCCCACAGCGACTCGGATTCGGGGTTCAGCCAGTAGGCGTGGCGGGCACGGTCGACCAACGTGCGCAACGCCCCGAATCGCGGGTCGTGATAGTTGTTGCGGCCGTCGCCGAGGACGAGCAGCGCGCCACGGTGGGTGAGCGACTCGATGTGGTCGTCGACGAACCCGGCGAGGGCATGCCCGTAGTCGGAATGGCCGTCGCGGGTGATCAGCCGTGCGTTGTGCAGCATCTCGGTCACCGCGGTCGAGATGTCGATGTCGTCGGGACGCCTGCTGAAGTAGTCGGTCACCTCGTCGACGGTGTCGACGAACGCGAACACCCGCACGGCCGAGAAATGCTGTCGCAGCGCGTGGACGAGCTGCAACGTGAATTGGGAGAACCCCGACACCGAGCCGGACACGTCACACAGGATGACGAGCTCCGGCCGGCCGGGGCGTGGGCGACGGAAGGTGAGGTCGATCGGTACGCCGCCGGTCGACATCGAGGCACGCAGTGTCTTGCGGATGTCGACGACACCCCGCCGTGCCCGACGGCGACGCACCTCGAGCTTCGCGGCGAGCAGACGCGCGAGCGGGTCGACGGTGCGACGCAGTTCGATCATCTCCGCGCGACCGGCGGAGAGGAACGAGATGTTCTCCGGCAACGTGGGGACGGCATACTCCCCCACACGCTCTCGACCCGACCGCTCGGTCATCCGGCGCCGCGTCTCCTCCGACACCAGATCACCGAAACGACCCACCCGGTCGGCGGCCGAACGCCGATAGCGCGGTCCCACACCACCATCCGCGTCGTCATCCGACGCCGCCGCCATGGCCGCGGCGATCCGGGCGATCAAGGTCTGCGGGCGGATCGTCGACATCGCCTGGTAGGTCGAGAACGCGTCACCACGGGTCGAGCGATAGCCGCCGATCTGGTCGACGATCAGCGAGATCAACTGCGCCAGGCGCCCGTCGTCCTCCGCGTCGCCGTCGGCGAGCATCTCGGCGACCATCTGGCGCACCGCATCGATGTCGACCGCACCGGAGTCGTCGGTGGGCAGTTCGAGGTCGGTGGTCCGCGTGCCGGTCCCCAGCGGGAACCACAGGTCGAACACCGCGTCGAACACGGGGCGCTGGGTGTGGTCGGTGACCAGCGTGCAGGCCAGTCCCTCGCGAAATCCGTTGCGGTCGAGCAGATCCAGGACCTCCGTCGCGCACGCGGCGTCGATCAACGAGGCCGGCCCCACCACGATCCCCCGGTCACGCAGGTCGTCGACGAACCCGGTGAGGTGGTCGACGAGATGAGCACCGACGTCGCCGCGGCGCGACCCACCTCGCAGGCGACCGACGAGGGGCGAGGTCATCGGTCGAGCTTCAACTCCGCCGCCGCGGCCTTCAGGTCGGGGCGGTGCTTGAGGACCACGCCCAGGGTGCGCGAGATCACCTCGTCGTCGAGCCGACCACGCGGCTTCTCCCCGATCCCCAACGCCAGCAGCGTGTTACCCCAGTCGATGGTCTCGGCCACCGACGGCTTCTTGCGCAGGTCCAGCGACCGCAGCACCCCGATCACGCGGATCATCTCGCGCGCGATCGCGTCCGACAGTCCAGGTACCCGTGAGGCGAGGATCTCGCGCTCCCGCGTCGGATCGGGGAAGTCGATGTAGAGGTACAGACACCGGCGCTTGAGCGCCTCGGAGAGTTCGCGGGTTGCGTTCGAGGTCAGCAGCACGATCGGGCGGCGCACCGCGGCAACGGTTCCCATCTCGGGGATGGTGACGGCGAAGTCGCTGAGCACCTCGAGGAGCAGCCCCTCGACGTCGACATCGGCCTTGTCCACCTCGTCGATCAGCAGCACGGTCGGGTCGGTGCGGGAGATGGCCCGCAGCAACGGCCGTGGCAGGAGGAACTCCGCGGAGAAGATGTCGGCCTTCGTCTCGTCCCACCCGCGCTGACCGGTGGACTGGATGTGCAGGATCTGCTTGGCGTGGTTCCACTCGTAGAGTGCGCGGGATTCGTCGATGCCCTCGTAACACTGCAGCCGAACGAGTTCGGCCGCCGACGTCTGCGAGATCGCCCGCGCCAGTTCGGTCTTGCCGACGCCGGCCGGACCCTCGACGAGCAGCGGCTTGCCGAGACGGTCGGCGAGGAACACCGCGGTCGCGGTGGCGGTGTCGGCGAGATAACCCGTCGCGGCGAGCCGGGTGCGGACGTCGTCGGTGTCGGTGAAGACCGGCGAGACGGCCGGGCCGCCGAGCCCGGGCGGCGTGGTGGTGGCTGAGGTGTCGGTCACGGGCGCGTCTGTCCCTGGCCCCACACAATCCACTTCGTGGAGGTGAGTTCGGGCAGACCCATCGGACCCCGCGCGTGCAGTTTCTGGGTGGAGATACCGATCTCGGCACCGAAGCCGAACTGCTCGCCGTCGGTGAACGCCGTCGACGCGTTCACCATCACCGCCGCGGCGTCGACCCGTTCGGTAAACTCGCTCGCCAGCGCGAGATCGGTGGTGACGACGGCCTCGGTGTGGCCGGTGCCGTAGCGGTCGATGTGGGCGATCGCCTCGTCGATCCCGGAGACCACCTTCACCGCGATGTCGAGGGAGAGGTACTCCTCCGACCAGTCGGCGTCGCCGGCCGGTTCCATACCCGGTTCGTCACCGTGGATCACCACGCCGTGCGCCTGTAGCGCCGAGACGAGTCTCGGTAACGCGACGTCGGCGACGGCGGCGTCGATCAGGACGGTCTCGGCGGTGTTGCAGACGCTGGGCCTACGCGTCTTGGAGTTCACGACGATGCTCTCGGCGACATCGAGATCCGCCGACGCCGTGACGTAGACGTGACAGTTGCCGGTACCGGTCTCGATCGTCGGCACGGTCGCGTCGCGCACCACGGCGTCGATGAGACCTGCTCCGCCGCGGGGGATCACGACGTCGACGAGCCCACGGGCCCGGATCAGCGCGGTGACACTCGCGCGGTCGTCCGACGACAGCAACGACACGATGTCGGCGGGTAGACCGGCGCGGATGAGCACCTCGCGCAGGATGCCCACCAAGGCGGCGTTCGACCGCGCCGCCGACGAGGATCCGCGCAGCAGCACGGCGTTACCCGATTTCAGGGCGATACCGAAAGCGTCCACGGTGACGTTCGGACGTGCTTCGTAGACCATGCCGATCACGCCGAGCGGGACCCGGACCTGACGCAGCATCAGCCCGTTGGGCAGCGTCTTGCCCGTCACCACGTCGCCGACGGGGTCGGGCAGGGTCGCGACCTGACGCAGGCCGTCGGCGATCGCCTCGACCCGCGCCTCGGTCAGCCGGAGCCGGTCGAGCAGGCTGTCGGCGGTCCCGGCGGCGCGGGCGCGGTCGATGTCGTGGGCGTTCGCGGCGAGGATCTCGGCGGTCCGTGCGCGGAGTTCGTCGGCCGCGGCGAGCAGCACACCGTTCTTGGTCGTCGTGGTCTGGCGGGCGAGCACCCGTGCGGCCGCCTTCGCGGCGCCGGCCGCGGCGTGCACGGCGGCGGTGATCGGATCACCGGCGTCGGCCACCGACGGTGTCGTCGCGGGCGGGCCGGTGGGGCGGGCGACCGCGGCGTCGGCGGTGGGTGCGCTCATCGCACAAGCCTAACGCGGGGGCATCGTCCCCGGTCAGCAGCGGTCGAGTGATCGACGCAGCACCGGGACCGACCCCGCGTCCACCGAGAGCCGATAGGTCACGAGAACGGTCACGAACTGCACCGCGTACTGGCAGGCGAAGGATGCCCGTCGCGGCATCCATGCCGACGGCGGCGAGTCGCTCTTGTCCTGGTTCGAGTCCCCGTCGACCGCGACGAGGTTGGCGGGGTCGTTGGCGAAACGCAACCGCGTCGCTGGATCCCAGCCGGCGGCACCCATGTCCCAGGCGTAGGACAGCGGCACGATGTGGTCGATCTGGACGTCGGCGCCGCTGCCACGCCCGCGCCGGAAGTCGATCCACTCGCCGGTGTAAGGACTGCGCAGTTCACCGCCGGCGACCGCCCGCGGACACGACGCGACCTCGACATAGGTCTTGTCGCGCAGATCGCGGTCGAGGATGTCGTTGCGGGTGTCGCAGCCGTTGCCCGCGTCCTGGGCGTCGGAACCGTCGGCCCAGGCCGTCCCGAATGCCGCGCGGTCGTAGTGCTCCGGCCGGGCGCGGTGCGCCACCACCGGCACCGCGGCGAGCGCGGTCCGTATCGCGGAGATGTCGCGATGCGGCGCCGACGGCTCCGACGGCCACACCGCGATCGTGGCGACGGTGACGGTGATCGCCACCCACGCGATCAACGACACCCACGCGCGCACCGACAACGCCATCCGGCCGGTCATCGCGCCATCCGCGAGCGGTACGCGTGGTCAGGGTTTGGCGAGGAACTCCGCGCGCGACGGTCCGAGGACCGATTCGACCAGCAGGGCCAGCGGCCGGTGGCGGGCCAGTGTGATGTCACCGGGCACGATCTCGGCGGCCAACACCCGGGCGTCGGCGATGACGTCGACGTCGTCGATGAGTGAGAGGAACCGCAGCGACGACGACTCTCCGGACTGCAGGGCACCGAGGACGTCTCCTTCCCTGCGTGCGATCAGATCGATCCGAGCGAGTTCGAATCCGTCATTGGACGCCTCGACGGCCCGTAACCGTTCCATCGCCGGCGACCCCGGTTTCGTGGCCGTCCGCAGGAAGCACCGACCGGGCAGTCCGCCACGTCCCACGCGACCGCGGAGCTGGTGGAGCTGACTCACCCCGAAGCGTTCGGCGTCGACGATGACCATCGTGGTCGCGTTCGCCACGTCGACACCGACCTCGACGACCGTCGTCGAGACCAGGATGTCGATCTCGCCGCGCGTGAACGCGTCCATCACCTCGGTCTTCTCCTCGGCGGGCAGTCGACCGTGCAGCAGCTCGACGCGGTGGCGGCCCAGGGGGCCGGAGGTGATCTCGGCGAACATCTCCACCGCCGAACGGGTGGGCATCCCCTGGCCGCGCTGCTCGCGCTCCTCCGACTTCGCGCCCGCCGCGGTGCCGTCGTCACCGATGCGAGAACAGACGACGTAGACCTGGCGGCCCGCGCCGACCTCCTCGTCGACGACCTCCCACAGCCGGCTCTCGAACTTCGGCAGGTACTGGGGCACCACGTTGGTGGTGATCGCGCGGCGCCCCGCGGGCAGTTCACGCAGGGTGGAGGTGTCGAGGTCGCCGTACACGGTCATCGCGACCGTTCGCGGGATCGGTGTCGCGGTCATCACCAGCATGTGCGGGACCAGGTCGTCGCGGCGGCGGGAGCGCAGTGTGTCCCGCTGCTCGACCCCGAAACGGTGCTGCTCGTCGACCACCACGAGGCCGAGGTTGACGAACTCCACACGGTCCTCGAGCAGGGCATGGGTGCCGATGACGATCCCGGCGGTGCCGGTGACGGCCTCGAGCAACGCCGCACGCTTGCCCGCCGTCTTCATCGACCCGGTCAGCAGTGTCACGCGTGTCGCGGGGTCCTCGGCGTCGAGTTCACCGGCCCGGGCCAGACCGCCCAGCATGGTCGTGAGCGTGCGGTGGTGCTGGGCGGCGAGCACCTCGGTCGGGGCCAGCAGGGCGCACTGGTAGCCGTTGTCGATCATCCGGAGCATGCAGAGGAGCGCGACCAGGGTCTTGCCCGAGCCCACCTCACCCTGCAGCAGCCGGCTCATCGGCTCCCCCGACCCGAGCTGGTCGCAGATCTCACCGATGACGGTCTGCTGTCCGTCGGTGAGGGTGAACGGCAGCCGCGCCCGCAGTGCGTCCTCGAGCCCGTTCTCGACGTGACCGCAGGTGGGGCCGGTGCGACCGGAATCGGCGAACCGCCGCCGCGCCAACGCCACCTGCAGCGCCAACGCCTCGTCGAACGTCAGACGTGTTCGGGCGGCGTCGATCTCGTCGGAGGTCTCGGGGAGGTGGATGGCTCGTAGCGCAGCGTCGGCGGCGATGAGGCCGCGCGCGTCGCGCTGGGTGTCGGACAAGGGGTCCTCGACGGTGTCGACGGCATCGAGGGCGGTGCGCACCGCGCGCCAGATGTCCCATGTCTGCAGGGCTTTGGTGGCCGGATAGACCGGGATGAACGGCCGGTCGAACTCGCCGAGGTCGGCGGATCCGGTGTCCTCCGACGGCGCCGTCGAGCGCGCGGCGTCGCCTGCCATCGACAACATCATCGCCGATCCGACCGAGTCGACCCCGCCGGCCTCGTCGGGCAGCACCATCCAGTTCGGGTGCGTCAACTGCATGGTGTTGTTGAAGTACCCGACCGTGCCGGCGACCATCATCCGCACGCCGGGGGTCAGGGCGCGGGCGATCGCGTAGGGGTTGAAGAACGTGACGCTGAACGACTGCGATCCGTCGGTCGCCTTGACCACCAACATCTTTCCCTTGCGGGACTTCATCGAGCGCATGTCGGCGCGTTCCACGCGTGCCACCAGCGTCACCCACTCGCCGGCCTCGGGTCGCGACTCCGCGGAGAGCTGCCCCTGTTTGACGTAGCGGTGCGGGATGTACCGGATCAGCTCACCGACGGTGTGCACACCGATCTCCTCGGCGAACGTCGCGGCCGCCGCATCGCCGAGCAGACCGCCCAACGGGTCGTCGGTCCGGACGCTCATTCGACCCCCACCTGCAGCACCTCACCGGCCTGCCCCGAGGCATAGGAGACGAACTCGACCCCCGGATGTGCCGTGGCCACATGGCGTTCGAGGCCGTCGAGCACATCGGGGCCGATGTCGGCGCCGGCGAGCACGGTGACGAGTTCGCCACCGGTGCCGAGCATGAGGTCGACCAGGGCGGTGGCCGCGGCGAGCTGGTCGGGACCGATCACCAACACGTCGACCCCGATGAGCCCCAACAGATCTCCCGGCTCGCACGTCCCGGCGAGCGTGAGGGCGGGTTCGGTGGCGGTGGTCACCGAGCCGCGCCGGGTCGAGGCCGCCGCCTCGGCCATCGCGTAGGCGTCGGCGTCGGCGTCGGCCGACAGATCGTGTACGGCCAGCGCCGAGAGACACTGCACCATCGACAGGGTCGGGAGGAACACCACCGCACGGTGCGCCGACCGTGCGTCGGCGGCGACGGTCACCAGGTCCTGGGCCGGGATGGCGCCGTTGGCCATCACCACCACGTGGGCGGCGTCGAGCTCGACGATCGCGCGGGCGAGCGTCGCGGCGTCGAGTCCGTCGTCGGCACGCACCACGCGCGCCCCGGCGTCGGCGAACAACTCTGCGGCTCCGTCGCCGGTGACCACCGCGACGACCCCGCGGTGGCGGCTCGGCAGTCGGTCGTCAGGACCGGTGGCCGCGCGGTGGGCGTCGAGCACGAAGCAGCTGATCCTGATGTCGGCGACGTCGCCCGCGGCGAGACCGGCCTCGACGGCGGCTCCGGGGTCGTCGGTGTGCACGTGCACCGAGAAGCGTTCGCCGCTCGACTGAGAACTGTCACCGACGATGACAACGGCGTCGCCGAGAGACTCCAGCGTCGACCGGAGGACCGGGATCCGGTCGGCGACCGCGCCGCCGAGGATGTACATGACCTCGTAGTCCATGTCGGATCCGACGGCGTCGCACCCGTCCCCCGACGGCGCGTGGCCGACCGGGTCGCCGCCCCCGGCGAGCACCCCCTGGTAACGCCGGCGTTGCGCCGAGACGCCGGTGAGCACCTTGACCATCGAGTCGAAGAGCACGAGCAGACCGCGGCCACCGGCATCGACCACCCCGGCGCGGGCCAGTTCGGGCAGTTGCTCGGTGGTCCGTTCCAGGTCGTCGGCACAGGTGTCGGCGACGGCGCGCGCGAGGTCGGCGGGGGTCGCGTCGGCGACCCCGACGGCGGCCGCGGCCGCCGTGCGCAGCAGCGTGAGGACGGTGCCCTCGCGGGGTTCGCTCACCGCGCGGGTCGCGGCCAGGGCGGCGAGTCCGAGCCCCGAGGTCCACAGCCGGTTGAAGGACACGTGACCGTCGACGGCGTCGATGCCGGCGGCGTCGGCGAGGCCCAGCAGCACCTGCGACAGGATGATCCCCGAGTTGCCGCGGGCCTGACCGACCGCGCCGTCGGCCGCCCGCCGCAGCACCTCGGGGGCGTCGGCGTCGGACGGGGCGACCGCGCAGGCCGCGGCGGCCGCGGTCATGGTGTGCAGCATGTTGCTGCCGGTGTCGGAGTCGGGGATGGGGAACACGTTGAGGTCGTTGATCTCGCCGCGCACCGCGGTCAGCCCACGGACGCATTCCTCGGTCCAGTCGCGGAGCAACCGCGGGTCCATCGGGGTCGACCGCCCCTCCCCCGGCGCCGCGCCACGCGATGCGCGTGCCTCGGCGTCATTTGGCCCCATCGGGTTCATGCCGCTATCCTTGCAGGGTTGTCGTGAGGCCGTTTCGACGCATGTCGCCGCGCACCGACACCACGCTTTGTTCCCACACCTGAGGAGTTCGACGATGGCTGCCGTCTGTGACGTCTGCGCCAAGGGCCCCGGCTTCGGCAAGTCGGTCTCCCACTCGCACCGCCGTACCAACCGACGCTGGAATCCCAACATCCAGACCGTCCGCGCACAGGTCGCCCCGGGTAACCGGAAGCGTCTGAACGTGTGCACCTCGTGCCTGAAGGCCGGCAAGGTCGTGCGCGGCTGACCGAGGTCTTCCCATGACCTCCCCGGACACAGACCCCGTCGACCGCGACCTCGTGCGCGTCGTCGACGGGGTTCTGCATGTCCGGATCTCCACCGAACGCGGCGGCAACACCCTCGATCCCGACGGGCTCGACCAGGGCACCGCCGCGCTGCGGCAGGTCGCCGCCGGGTCCCTCGACGTGGGCGCAGTCCTGCTCTACGGGCCGGGCGCCAACTTCTGCGCCGGCGGCGACGTGCGGTCGTTCGCCGCGGCGCCCGACCGCTCCGCCTTCATCGCATCGCTCGCCGAACGATTCCACGGTCTCCTCCTCGCGCTCGCCGATGCCGACACCCCGGTGGTCGCCGCCGTCCGCGGCTGGGCGGCGGGTGCGGGCATGAGCATCGTCTGTCACTCCGACATCGCCGTCGGCGGTCCGGGAACCTCACTGCGCGCCGCCTACCCCGGCATCGGTCTGTCGCCCGACGGCGGCATGACGTGGGCGCTGCCGCGCATTGTCGGCGCGGCTCGTGCACGTCGTCTGATCCTCACCGACGCCGTCGTCACCGCACCCGATGCGCTCGAGATGGGCCTGCTGTCGCAGGTCGTCGACGCCGATGACGACGTCCTGCCGACCGCGGTCGAGGTGGCCACCACCCTCGCCTCCGGTCCCCGATCGGCACTGCGTGCCGCGCGGCGACTGCTCGCCGACGGCGCCACCGCACCACTCGGCGATCAGCTCGCGGCCGAGGCCGCGTCGATCTCGGCCCTCGCCGGGGGCCGGGACGGCATCGAGGGGGTCGACGCGTTCGTCGCGAAGCGCCGCCCCGACTTCACCGCGCGCTGACGCCCACCGCGCGGCGGGCCCCACTCAGGGCAGTCGCCAGTCCACCGGTTCGGCACCCAGTTCGGCGAGCGCCGCGTTCGCGCGGGAGAACGGCTTCGATCCGAAGAACCCTCGACTCGCCGACATCGGCGACGGGTGCGCCGAGGTGATCGCCGGGACGCCGGGCATCCACTGCTGCAGTGAGGCCGCGTCCTTACCCCAGAGGATCGCGACGAGTGGGGCGTCCCGTTCGACCAGCGCACTGATCGCGCGTTCGGTCACCGTCTCCCAGCCCTTCCCGCGATGGGACGCCGGCGATCCGGGCGCCACGGTGAGCACACGGTTGAGCAGGAGCACACCGGATCGACTCCACGGCGACAGGTCGCCGGAGGCGGGGCGCGGGAACCCGAGGTCGTCGCAGTACTCGGTGAAGATGTTGTTCAGCGACCGCGGTACCGGTTTCGTCTCCGGGGCCACCGAGAAGCTCAGTCCTACAGCGTGTCCCGGGGTCGGATACGGGTCCTGTCCCACGATCAACACACGGATGTCGTCCATCGGGGCGGTGAACGCGCGTAACACCTGATCGCCCGGTGGGAGGTACCGGCGACCGGCGGCGAGTTCGTCGCGCAGGAACCGACCCATGTCGGCGATGGTGTCGGCGACCGGCGCGAGTGCACGGGCCCATCCGGGATCGACGAGCTCGGCGAGCGGCCTGCCCGACGACGACTCCGGCGCCATCAGTCGATCCGCCGTAGATGCTCGCGGAAGTGCTTCGCGTTGTGGTGATACATCTCCACGTTGAGGTCGACGTGGCCTTCGGCGACCTCGAACCCCGCGCGGATCTTCGCCGGGACCCCGAGCGCCATCGCCCGCGAGGGCACCACGAAGTCGAACGGAACCACGGCGCCGGCCCCGACGATCGCGCCGTCGCCCACGGTGGCGCCGTTGAGGACCACCGATCCCGAGGCGATCAGGCAGTTGTCGCCCACCGTCGCGCCCTCGACGTGCGCGTTGTGTCCGACGACGCACCGCTCACCGATCACCGTGGGATGGATCGGCGTGCAGTGCAGGACGCTGCCGTCCTGGATGTTCGTCATCGCGCCGATGGTGATGGTGCCGTAGTCGCCGCGCAGGACCGCGCCGGGCCACACCGACACCCCGGGTCCGAGCGTCACCGCGCCGATCACGGTCGCGTCAGGATGGACGTAGGCGTCGTCGGCGAGTTCGGGGACACGGTCGTCGAGTGCGTAGATGGCCACCGGGCCAATCTATCCGGCTCGTCCATCCCTACGGTCTCCCGGCCGCCGACGCCTCAGAAGCTCTGCCAGCCGCGGATGGGCGATGGTGCTCCGTCGACCCGCACGCGAGGTCCGTCGCCGGGTGCGACCACCACACCGATCGCCGTCCAGCCGTCCGGCGGTGCACCGTCGAAGGTCGCGAGCAACTGGTGGTCCTCTCCACCACCGAGCTGCCACTGCGCCATGTCCGCGCCGACCGCGTCGGCGGCGGCGCGCAGCCGCGGATGCGCCGGGATGGCGGCCGTGTCGATCTCGACGGCCACCCCGCTGCCGGCCGCCATGGTCTCCAGCTCGTCGAGGAGCCCGTCGGACACGTCGGTCATCGCCCGCGCGCCGGCGGCCGCCGCGACCGGCCCCTGCCGCAGGTCGACGATCGGGACACGATGCGCGGCAACGAGTTCCGGGAAATCGTCGTTGCCGCCGGCGAGGAGGGCCAGCCCGGCCGCCGATGACCCCAGCGGACCGCTGACCGCGACGGTCTGGCCCACCGCGGCACCGGCGAGTCGCACGGGCGGGCGGCCATCGGTGCTGCCGAAGACGGTGACGGTCACCACCATCTCCGCGGCCGCGACGAGGTCACCGCCGACCACACGAGCGCCGAACCCCGCGGCGGCGTCGTTCATCCCCTGATCGATGCCGAGGACGACGACGGCCGGCGTCGAGGGCGGGCACGCGATGGACACGACGATGCCCACGCTGCGCGCGCCCATGGCGGCGACATCGGCACAGCTCTGTATCGCCGCGCGGGCGCCGATCTGCTCCGGCGTCGACCACTCGAGGCGAAAGTGCCTGTCCTGCACCAGGCTGTCGGTGCTGACGACCAGGGAACCGGCGAGGTCGAGCACGGCCGCGTCGTCGCCCGGCCCCACGACGATCGTGTCGCCGCGACCGGCGTCGGGCGGCGCGGCCCGTTCGGCGACCGCGGTCAACCGGGCGATCAGGGCTCGCTCGCCGACCTCTGCCACGGTGGGCCCGACACCTCCGACGGAGCCGTCGACAGCCCGTTGCGCAGCGGTTTCACCGGATCCCACCACTGCGAGCCCTCCGGTCTGCGATTCGCGCACCGGCCGGGTTGTCGGTGACAATGGGCCAGTCTATTCAGCGCCCGCGAGGGTGGGTGACCCGCGACTGCGGTTCGGTCCACCCCACGTGGGGTGGTCGTGCGTCCGCGGTGCGGGTGTCGACACCGACGAAGGGAAGGTCATGGTCGCGGCGTTCATCCTGATCCAGACCGAGGTGGGCCGGGCCGCCCAGGCCGCGAAGGCCATCGCCGAGATCGACGGTGTCGCCTCATCGGAGGAGGTCTCGGGTCCCTACGACGTGATCGTCCGCGTCGACACCGACGACGCCGCCCACCTCGCGTCGACCGTGGTCCCGCAGATCCAGCAGGTCGACGGCATCACCCGCACCCTGACGTGCCCGGTGGTCACCGACGCGCGGCCCTCGTGAGCGACGCCTCCGGCCGCCGAAGCCCTGCCCTCATCGCGACACTCGTCACCATCCCGGTGATGGTGATCGTGCTGTTCATCGCCATCGCGGCGTTCCGTACCGACTCCTCGGGCGAGAAGTTGCCGTTGGCGTCTGCCACCGCGCCGCAGTCGGCCGACGCGAACTGCACCAGACTGCTCGCCGCGCTGCCGGCGACGTTCGCCGGTTTCGACGATCGTTCCGAGTCCGGCGGACTCGTGCAGTGGCAGCCGACCGGCGACGCCGCCGGTCCTGTGCAATTGCGGTGCGGGGTGGACCGACCGGCCGATCTGGCGCCGACCTCGGCCCTGCAGGTGGTCGACCCGGTCCAGTGGTTCGCCACCGGCAGCGGCGACCCCGACGCGCAGGGAACGCTGTGGGTGGCCGTCGATCATCGCCCGTACGTGGCGCTGTGGCTGCCCAGCAATTCCGGCAACGGCCCGATCGCAGACACCTCGCGCATCCTCGACCGGATCCTCCCCCGCGCGTCTATCGACCTCGGGTCCTGACCACCCCGGCCGAGTACGGCTACTCCGGTTTGGTCGAGCGACTGAGCAGCGCGACGATCGCCTCGTGCACACCGAGGCCGTCGTGACACACGCGATGCACCGCGTCGGTGAGCGGCATCTCCACGTCGTGGGCCGCCGCCAGCGCGCGCACCGACGAACACGACTTCACGCCCTCGGCGACCTGTCCGTTGGTCGCCTCCTGCGCCTCGACGAGGCTGCGGCCCTCGCCCAGTCGGGAGCCGAACGACCGGTTGCGTGACAGCGGTGACGAACAGGTGGCGACGAGATCGCCGACTCCGGCGAGACCGGCGAAGGTCTCCGCGCGCGCGCCGAGCGCCTCTCCGAGCCGGATGGTCTCGGCCAGTCCGCGGGTGATGATCGAGGCCAGGGTGTTCTCGCCCAGCCCGGCCCCCGAGGCCATCCCGCAGGCCAGCGCGATCACGTTCTTGACCGCCCCACCGATCTCGCATCCGATGACGTCGGTGTTCGTGTAGGGCCGGAAGAAGGCGGTGCTGCAGGCGTCCTGGACGCGCTGTGCGCGCTCTTCGTCGATGCACGCGATCACCGTCGCGGCGGGCTGCCGCTGCGCGACCTCGCGGGCGAGGTTCGGGCCACTGAGCACCGCCACACGATCGTCGGCGGCACCGGTCACCTCGGCGATGACCTCGGTCATCCGCTTGAGGGTGTCGCTCTCCACGCCCTTGGCCAACGAGAGAAGCGTGGCGTCGGGACCGATCTGGTCACGCCACCCGGCGAGGTTGGTGCGCAACGACTGTGACGGGACCGCACACACCACGAGTTCGGCGCCCTCGAGCGCATCGCGCGCCGAGCTGACCGCCGACAGTGATGCGGGCAGCTCGATCCCGGGCAGGTAGTCGGGGTTGACGTGGTCGTCGGTGATCGAGGCGGCGAGCTCGGGACGCCGTGCCCACAGCACGGTCGGCGTACCGGCGTCACACAGCACCGCGGCCATCGCGGTGCCCCACGACCCCGAACCCATCACCGCTGCGCGCACGTCACGACCTCCTCGTCGACGACCCCGCGGCACGGTCTCGCGCCACTCGCGCACCACCCTAGTGCTCGCCGTGCACCGTCGAGGTCGCATCATGGGCGGATGCAGGTTCGGCGGTCGGCCACGAGGTCCGACCCGCTCGGCGCAAGCGCCGGTGCGGGTGGGGACGGTCGTGGCCTCGCCGCGGTGCTGGCGGTGAAAGACCTGACCGACGCGAAGTCGCGGCTGTCGCCGGTGTTGTCGGCCGGGGCACGACGAGACCTCGTCCTCGCGATGATGGCCGACACCGTCGTCGCGGCGCGTGCGGCCGGCGCCGCCGACGTCGTCGTGGTCACCCCGGACGCAGCCGTGGCCGCCGCAGTCGCCGAACTCGGGGCCCGCGCCGTCGGCGACCGCCCGCGGGCACTCGACGGTGTCGGAGATCCGGCGCACGACGGGGGCCCGCTGAACCGGGCATTCGCCCGGGGCATCGCCGCCGCCACCGATCGGGCGCCCGGCACGCGGGTCATCGTGTTGCAGGCCGACCTGCCGACGGTGCGCGCCGCGCATCTCCGCGAGGTCCTGGCGAAGTCGACCGCACACGACCGCTCCTTCGTCCCCGACCGGTCGGGTTCGGGCACCGCGATGTTGATCCTGTCCGACACCGCCGAGGTGACGACGCGTTTCGGTCTCGACTCCGCGGCCGCCCATCGGGCCGGCGGTGCGGTCGACCTGACCGCCGGTGACCCGGATCGATGGCCCGATCTGCGTGCAGACGTCGACACCGTCGACGATCTGCGCGTGGCCCGCGCCCTGGGCGTCGGCCCGGCGACCGCACGGGTCCTCGAGGGCGGATCGCTGCCGTCCCTGGGCGCGACACCGACGCCTCATGCGTCATGATGGTCGCGTGAGTTCCCCGGAGAGCACCCACACCGAAGGGGCGTCGGACACCGACGTCTCGCCCCCGCCCCCCGCACCGACCGATGAGGTGAACGAGGAGACGACGGAGGCGTCGACGCTGCCCGCGGCACCGCCCGCGGCGACACTGCTGCCCGACGAGGCGGCCGACCTCCCCGACGACCGTTACCTCAACCGCGAACTGAGTTGGCTCGATTTCAACTCGCGCGTCCTGGCCCTGGCCGAGGACACCTCGCTGCCCCTGCTCGACCGGGCCAAGTTCCTCGCGATCTTCGCCTCCAACCTCGACGAGTTCTTCATGGTCCGCGTCGCCGGGCTCAAACGGCGTGACGAGACCGGACTGTCGGTGCGGTCGGCCGACGGGTTGTCCCCTCGCGAACAACTGTTCAAGATCGCCAGACGGACCCAGACCATCGCCGAGCGCCACGCGCGGGTGTTCCTCGATTCGGTGCGTCCGGCGTTGGCGGAGAACAACATCCACGTGATGTCGTGGGACGAGCTCAGCGCCGACGAGCGTGCACGGATGTCGGAGTACTTCCACGAGGAGGTGTTCCCGGTCCTGACCCCGCTCGCGGTCGACCCCGCACACCCCTTCCCCTACATCAGTGGACTGAGTCTGAACCTCGCCGTCACCGTCAAGGACGTCACCGAGGGCGGCGAGCACTTCGCCCGTGTGAAGGTGCCCGACAACGTGAGTCGCTTCGTCGAGGTCGGTAAACTGATGCCGCCGCAGGACGACGACGGGACCCCGCGCACCATCCTGCTGCCCATGGAGACGCTCATCGCGGCGAACCTCGAGCACCTGTTCCCCGGGATGGAGATCGTCGAGCACCACGTCTTCCGCATCACACGCAACGCCGACTTCGAGGTGGAAGAGGACCGCGACGAGGACCTGCTGCAGGCCCTCGAACGTGAGCTGGCCCGGCGTCGCTTCGGTTCGCCGGTACGTCTCGAGGTCGCCGACGACATGAGCGAGCACATGCTCGAGCTGTTGCTCCGCGAGCTCGACGTCGATCCCGCCGACGTCATCGAGGTCCCGGGCCTGCTGGATCTGTCGTGCCTGTTCCAGGTGTTCGGCCTCGACCGTCCCGCACTCAAGGACCGCCCGTTCGTCCCCGCGACGCACCCGGCCTTCGGTGAACGCGAGACGCCCAAGAGCATCTTCGCGACCCTGCGTGAGGGCGACGTGCTCGTGCACCACCCCTACGACTCGTTCTCGACCAGCGTGCAGCGGTTCATCGAACAGGCGGCGTCGGATCCGCAGGTGTTGGCCATCAAGCAGACCCTGTACCGCACCTCCGGCGATTCCCCGATCGTCAACGCGCTCATCGACGCCGCCGAGGCCGGCAAGCAGGTCGTGGCGCTCGTGGAGATCAAGGCGCGCTTCGACGAACAGGCCAACATCAAGTGGGCCCGTCAGCTCGAGCAGGCCGGCGTGCACGTCGTGTACGGACTGGTGGGTCTCAAGACGCACTGCAAGACATGCCTTGTGGTCCGCCGGGAGGGGTCGACGATCCGCCGCTACTGCCACATCGGCACCGGCAACTACAACCCGAAGACCGCTCGGCTCTACGAGGACGTGGGCCTGTTCACCGCCGCCCCCGACATCGGCGCGGATCTCACCGACCTGTTCAACACGTTGACGGGTTACTCGCGCAAACACGAGTACCGCAACCTGTTGGTGGCGCCGCACGGGGTGCGGCGCGGAATCATCGCGCGCATCAATCTCGAGATCGAGCGTCACCTCGCCGGCGACGATCGGGCGCGGATCCAGTTGAAGGCCAACGCCCTGGTCGACGAACAGGTCATCGACGCGCTCTACCGGGCGTCGCAGGCCGGTGTGCCCGTCGATGTCGTGGTGCGCGGCATCTGTGCGCTGCGACCGGGGATGCCCGGCGTCAGCGAGACGATCACCGTGCGATCGATCCTCGGACAGTTCCTCGAGCACTCCCGGATCATGCATTTCGGGGCCCTCGAGGAGTACTGGATCGGCAGCGCCGACATGATGCACCGCAACCTCGACCGTCGTATCGAGGTGATGGCGCAGGTCCGCGATCAGCGCCTGACCCGCGAACTCGGCGAGATCTTCTCCTCCGCACTTGATCCCACCACCCGATGCTGGGTGCTGGAGACCAACGGACGGTGGACGGCCTCACCGGCGGCCGGGGAGGACGTGCGTGATCACCAGCAGCAGCTGACACGTCGCCACCACAATCGGGCCGACGCAGCGTCCTAGCGACACCGTTTCCCCACGCGAGCCACGAGCGGACGACTCCAGACGATGACATCGCAGAAGAAATTGGTCTACGCCGCAGGAGGGGTGGTGTGGCGGCACACCTCATCCGGCCCCGGTGAAGACGGGCACGACGGGGCCGGACTCGAGGTGGCGATCATCCACCGCCCCCGATACGACGACTGGACCCTGCCCAAGGGCAAGCTCGAACCCGGTGAGACCTTCGTCGCCGCGGCCGTCCGCGAGATCGCCGAGGAGACCGGTTACACCGTCACCCTCGGGCGGCGGCTGGCCAAGGTCGACTACGACCTCGCCTCGTCGTCGGGGCGTAAGCACGTCCACTACTGGTCGGCGAGATGTGTCGCGGGCGAGTTCGCCGTCAACGACGAGGTCGACGCCGTCGAATGGTTGTCGATCCCGCGCGCACGCGATCGTTGTAGTTTCCGGGCCGACCGAAAGGTGCTGTCGGAGTTCAGCCGTCTCCCCGCCGATCTGCACACCGTGCTCGTGGTGCGTCACGCGAAGGCCGGTCGGTCGGCCCGCTACCGCGGCGACGACCGGCTGCGGCCGCTCGAGCCCGTGGGACGGACGCAGGCACAGCGCCTCGTCGACCAGTTCCTGATGTTCGGCGCCGAGAACATTTACGCCGCCGACCGCACCCGATGCCTGCAGACGGTGGAGCCGCTGGCCCGTCGGCTCGACGCCCCGATCCGCATCGAGCCGACGCTGTCGGAGGAGGCCTACCGCGACGACCCCGACGCGGCGCTGGCGCGGCTACGAGAGATCGCCGCGGACCGTTCGGTGGTGCCGGTGATCTGCAGCCAGGGCAAGGTGATTCCCCCGCTCCTCGCGGCGTGGACCGACGGCCACGACGTGTCACTACCGCGGACTCGCAACCGCAAGGCGAGCATGTGGGCCATCTCGATGTCCGGTGACGCCATCGTCGCGGTCGACCACGTCGACAACCCCCTGCGCTGAGCCGCACCCCGGCGCGGGCGCAGCACAGACGAAACGACCCCCGACGGTGGGAAGTCCGTCGGGGGTCGTGTGCGTCGTGCGGGCGCGCAAGCGATCAGCGAGCGCGGGCCTTGCGGGCCGGAGCCTTCTTCGCGGCGGCCTTCTTGACCGGTGCGGTCTTCTTGGCGACTGCCTTCTTCACCGGTGCGGTCTTCTTGGCGACCGTCTTCTTCACCGGTGCGGTCTTCTTGGCGACTGCCTTCTTCACGGGAGCGGTCTTCTTCGCGACTGCCTTCTTCACCGGTGCGGTCTTCTTCGCGACCGTCTTCTTGGCGGGGGCAGCCTTCTTCGCGGGCGCGGCCTTCTTGGCCGGGGCCTTCTTCGCGGCGGTCTTCGTCGCGGTGGTGGTCGCGCCACTGCCGCGCTTGACGGCGGGGCCGGTCGCGCTCAGCTTCTGCTTGCCGGCGACGACGGCCTTGAACTGGGCTCCGGGACGGAACGCCGGCACCGAGGTGGGACGCACCTTCACGGTCTCACCGGTACGCGGGTTGCGGGCGACGCGAGCCGCGCGCTTGCGCTTCTCGAAGACACCGAAACCGGTGATCGTCACGCTCTCACCCTTGTTCACCGCGCGAACGATCGTGTCGACCACGTGCTCGACGGCGTCGGTCGCCGTCTTTCGATCGGTGCCCAACTTGTCTGTCAGCACCTCGATGAGTTCTGCCTTGTTCATTGAATCAACCTCCGCAAGCTGGATGGCTCACGTTGAGCCAGCTACAGCACACGGTAAACGTCGAGAACGAAAAGTTCCACGTCCTGGCGACAATGAATTTCGGCGTGGCGAGGCGGAATGTCGTTAGACGACATACGATGCGCGGTTCGGCGACCCTTCTAAAGCGTCACCGGTTTCCAATGGGGCCTTACCTTTTCGTACTCAGAAATGGCCTCTACCTGGCGTAATGTCAATCCGATGTCGTCGAGACCCTCCATCAGACGCCACCGCGTGTAGTCGTCAATCCCGAAGCGCACCACCAGGTCACCAACCGTCACGGTTCGATCCTCAAGGCTAACCGTGATTTCCGTCCCGGGCGTTTCTTCGAGCTTTTTCCAGATCAATTCGACATCGGATTGCTCGACCTGGGCGGCGAGCAGACCCGCTTTTCCGGCGTTCCCGCGGAAGATGTCGGCAAAGCGGGACGAGATGACGACACGGAATCCGAAGTCCGAGAGAGCCCACACCGCGTGCTCCCGGGACGATCCCGTACCGAAATCCGGGCCCGCCACGAGGACCGAGCCGCTCGACCACGGCTCGTTGTTCAGGATGAAATCCGGGTCGTTGCGCCAGGCGGCGAACAGGCCGTCCTCGAAACCCGTTCGGGTCACGCGCTTGAGATACACCGCCGGGATGATCTGGTCGGTGTCGACATTGCTGCGGCGCAGCGGCACACCGATTCCGGTGTGGGTGGTGAAGGCTTCCATCTCGTCTACCTCGCTTCGTGGGGCGTGCGGGTTCTCGGACCGTGCAGTGTGCGGAGTTGGTCAGGCGTTCAGATCGGCAGGGGCCGAGAGCCGTCCGCGGATAGCGGTCGCAGCGGCGACGGCCGGCGACACCAGGTGGGTGCGGCCCCCTTTGCCCTGCCTGCCCTCGAAGTTGCGGTTGGACGTCGAGGCACACCGTTCGCCCGGGGCCAACTGATCGGGGTTCATGCCCAGGCACATCGAGCACCCCGCCTGCCGCCACTCGGCGCCGGCCGCGGTGAAGATGTCACCCAGGCCCTCGGATTCGGCCTGCGCCCGCACCTGCATCGAGCCCGGCACCACCAGCATCCGCATGCCCTCGGCGATGGTGTGGCCCTCCAGGATCCCGGCGACCTCGCGGAGGTCCTCGATGCGGCCGTTCGTGCACGACCCCACGAAGACGGTGTCGATAGCGATGTCGCGCAACGGTGTCCCCGGTGTCAGGTCCATGTACGCCAACGCCTTCTCGGCCGACTGCGCCGCGGACTCGTCGGCGATCTGCGCGGGGTCGGGCACCGAGGCGCCCAGGGGCAGACCCTGTCCGGGGTTGGTCCCCCACGTGACGAAGGGGGTCAGCGTCGACGCGTCGATGTGGACCTCGGCGTCGAACGTCGCGCCGGGATCGGTCCGCAGCGAATCCCAGTGCGCGACCGCGGCGTCCCAGTCGTCGCCCTGGGGGGCGTGCGGCCGGCCCTTCAGGTACTCGTAGGTGGTCTCGTCAGGCGCGATCATCCCGGCACGCGCACCGGCCTCGATCGACATGTTGCAGATGGTCATCCGCGCCTCCATCGACAGCTTCTCGATGGCGGGACCGCGGTATTCGAGGACGTGTCCCTGGCCGCCGCCGGTTCCGATGGTCGCGATGATGGCGAGGATCAGGTCCTTGCTCGTCACCCCCACCGGCAGTTCACCGTCGACGGTGATGGCCATCGTCTTGAAGGGACGCAACGACAACGTCTGCGTGGCGAGCACGTGCTCGACCTCGGAGGTGCCGATACCCATGGCCAGCGCGCCGAACGCCCCGTGGGTGGAGGTGTGGCTGTCGCCGCACACCACGGTCATGCCCGGCTGGGTCAGCCCCAGCTGCGGTCCGATGATGTGCACGATCCCCTGGGATGCATCGCCCATGGGGTGCAGGCGGATACCGAACTCGGCACAGTTGCTGCGCAGTGTGTCGACCTGGGTGCGTGAGACGAGATCGGCGATCGGCTTGTCGATGTCGAGCGTCGGGACGTTGTGGTCCTCGGTGGCGATGGTGAGGTCGGGACGGCGCACCGGCCGCCCCGCGAGGCGCAGGCCCTCGAACGCCTGAGGACTGGTGACCTCGTGGACGAGGTGGAGGTCGATGTAGATCAGGTCGGGGTCGCGTTGGCCGCTCTGGTCGGCCTCGCCCGCCCGCACCACGTGCTCGGCCCACACCTTCTCGGCCAGCGTGCGGGGTGGGTTCGTCTGCGTCTGCGTGCTCATCAGGTGATCTCCACGTTCTACGTGCATACCAATATTCGGGAGTCTAGTATCGACCTGTGAGACATCCTAGCCCATCCGACGGGACCGTAGAAGCGGGTCCCGCCATGGTCGTCAGCGGGGTCGGCGTCCTCGACAAATCCGTCGCCGTGCTGCGCACCTGCGCCGAGAGTCCCTGCAACCTCAACGAGCTGTGCGCCCGTACCGCCCTCCCCCGGGCCACCGCCCACCGACTGGCCATGGGACTCGAGACCCACCGACTGCTGGTCCGCGACCCCTCGGGCCGATGGTGCCCCGGCCCGGCGCTCGCCGAGCTCGCCGCCGACGCCGGCGATGCGGTGCGGGAGGCCGCGCTGATGGTGTTGCCACGACTCCGCGAGATCACCGGCGAGTCGGTGCAGCTCTACCGTCGGGAGGGCACGCAGAGGGTGTGCGTCGCCGCGATGGAGCCGCCCACCGGACTGCGCGACACGGTCCCCGTCGGCGCCCACCTGCCCATGACCGCGGGCTCGGGGGCGAAGGTGTTGCTCGCGTGGGCCGATCCCGCGACCCAGCGGGCGCTCGTGCCCGACAGCGCCTTCAGCGAACGCGGCCTGCTGGAGATCCGCCGACGCGGATGGGCGCAGAGCGCCGGTGAGCGCGAGGCCGGGGTCGCGAGCGTCTCCGCACCGGTACGTGACGCGAGCGGCGAGGTGGTCGCGGCGATCTCGGTGTCGGGCCCGATCGACCGGATGGGGCGCCGACCGGGATCGCGCTGGGCCGCCGATCTGCTCGCCGCCGCCGAGGCCATCCACAAGCGCCTCACCCACGCCTAACCGATCGGTCGGTCGGGCCGCCGTTTATGGTCGAGTCGGACCGCGACGGGCCACAAGGCGCGCCGACCGACGAGCAGGAGTGTCACCACGTGGGCAACAATCAGCGCGGACAGATCGTGATGGGCGACGACGAGATCGCCGACTTCCTGACCCGCAGTCGTACCGCCACACTGGCGACCCGGTCGGCGTCGGGGTCGATTCACCTCGTCGCGATGTGGTACGCGCTGCTCGACGGCGAGATCTGGTTCGAGACCAAGGCGAAATCACAGAAGGCGGTCAACATCCGCCGCGACCCCACCGTCTCGGTGATGGTCGAGGCCGGTGACACCTACGACACCCTGCGGGGTGTGGCCGTCGAGGGTCACGCCGAGATCGTCGACGACCCCGACACCCTGCTGCGCGTCGGGATCAGCGTGTGGGAGCGCTACACCGGCGAGTACACCGACGAGATGCGGCCCTTCGTCGACCAGATGATGAACAAGCGCGTCGCCGTCCGCGTCGTCGGGACCCGCACCCGCAGCTGGGATCACCGCAAGCTCGGGATCCCCGAGATGCCGGTCGGCGGCAGCACCGCGCAGTTCCTCTGAGCGATCTGCTCGGCATCACGCCGCGTGCGCGACGACCGTGAAGTTGTCGGCGGAACATCCCGTGGCGGCCAGGTCCACCGGCTGCCCGCGTTCGTCGAACACCACCTCCGGCACCAGCCCTGCCTCGGCCAGGGTGTCGCGGAGGTCGGGGACCGTGGTGAAGTGCACCACCGGCGCGAAGTCATGTGCGGCCAGCGGACCCACCGCCCACCGACCGTGATCGACCGCGAGTGTGCGATGGGCCCGGAAGTTCCGGACCGACCGAACGGCACTGCGCGGGTCGATCAACCACCGCAGGCCACGAACGGCCAACGCGCGCATCGACATCGACCGCTGCGTCGGACGGCGTAGCTGGAAGGGCGTCTCACCGAACGACGGACCGGCCTTGTTGAGGGTGGAGAAGACGATCACGCCGTCGGTTGCCACGACACGCCGGAACTCACCGAGCACACGTACCCGGTCCTCGCGGGCCAGCGCGTCGATGCCGTTGTTGCTGAACAGGATCAAGCCGTGCCGTCCGGAGTCGACCTCGGCGAGGTCGCGCGCGTCGGCTACGCGACAGTCCACTCCCGGGTGATGCCGACGGAAAGCCGCCACCATCCGGGGTGAGTAGTCGATCGCCCTGTAGTCGTCACTGATGAGCCTCAACAGCGGTGTGGTGCGGCCCGCACCGACACCGACGTCGAGGAGCGCCTTCCCGCGGCATCGCGGCGCGACGGCCACCAACGCCTGTTGTTCCCCGGCATCGAGGAAACGCGTGGCGGTCGCGTTGAGTCGCTCGTAGCCCGCGGCGACGCGTTCATCGTCGAACACGGCGTGATTGTGTCGGTATGTGTCCATCCGGTTCCCCACCCCCGCTGCGTGTGCAGCTCGTCGATCTGCCCGGCCCACTGTACAAACCCCGCCACGTACAGACGGGCGACGACCGCGATCACCAGCAGGTTCACAGGTCCGGCACAGACGATGCCTACCATCGGTGGGAGTCATGACCGACACACTCTTCGCCGACATCTCCTATTTCCAGGTCCCTGTCGACGACAGCTACCCGTACCCGATCCTGTCGATACGTTCGAACGACGGCACCTTCCGCGATCCGAATTTCGGGCTGAACTACGCGTGGGTGCGCCGGTCCCTCGACAGCGGTCGCCTGCGGGTCGGGATCGTCTACTGCTACGCGCGACCGAACTGGCTCGAGACCGCGAACACCATGCGGGACATGATCGATGCATCCGGCGGGCTGCATCCACGCGTGGTGCTCATGGTGGACGTGGAATCGGGCGGCAATCCTCCCGGCGACGCATCGGACTGGGTCAACAGGACGTACGGGAACCTCGTCGATTTCGTCGGCGGAGATGCCCGCCGCGTCATCGGGTACGCCAACGCCGCCGACTTCTACGGCATGTGGCGGACCCGGCCGCCGGGACTGCGGGTCATCGGTGCGGGGTACGGCCGCAACCCGGATCTGCCGGGCCAGATCGCCCACCAGTACACCGACGGGAGAGGGTACGGCGGCGGGCTGCCCGAGGGCGCTCCGCCGTTCGGTCCCTGCGACATGAATTCCGCCGATGGTCTGTCGGCCGATCAGTTCGCGGCGGTCTGCGGGATCGCGCCGGCGGTCGTGAACGAGATCGACGCGGCGGCGCGGGTGGCTGCGAACTGGCTCGGACGCCGCATCACCGCCGGCGAGCGATCGACCCCCGACGGCCGAGGTCGGTTCGCCGCGTTCGAGCACGGCCACATCTATTGGTCGCCCACGATGCCGAGGTCTCCCGACGGACGGATCCACGCGGTCCCGATCCCGCACGGCGGATTGTTCGAGTCGTGGGCCGACGACTACGGCTACGAGCGCGGTCCGCTCGGCTATCCCGTGTGGCCGCACCTCGTGCTGCCCGACGGGGGCGTGCAGGCCTTCGCCGGCGGCGTGTTGTTCCGTCAGAACGGGTCGCCGCACGGCTACTACGTGCACGGGTTCATCGGTGCCCACTACGCGGCGGCCGGCTGGCAGGCGGGCGCCCTGGGCTATCCGACGTCGAACGAGTACCCGGTGACCGGCGGTGTCCGCCAGGACTTCGAACACGGTTCGTTGCTCTGGACCGCCGAGGGTGGCGTGACAACCATCGACCCCACAACGAGATGACCCCCTCACCCGGATGCAGGTGAGGGGGTCATCTCTGTGTAGCCCCGATGGGATTCGAACCCACGCTGCCGCCGTAAGGGTGAACCAGGCCCGCGGTCAGACCCTCTGAATGGCTCTGACCAGCCTCACTATTCCCCCGAATTCACCCCGTCGGACCCGTGTTACCCGAACTGATGTGGGCAAAAGTGGGCACGCCGCACCGAATCACACGACCGCAACCAATGCCACTGATAGCTAAACCCGCATCGCGTTTCGCCTGTCACGAGTCCCGTAGCACCGACCCTTCAACGACGTGCAGTCTTAAGCGCACATTTCAGACAGACGCCAGCCGCACCCGGTTCCAATTGACCACCTCGGCTAGGTGTCGGGAGTTAACGCCTAGCTTTTCCGCGACCTCTCGAACCCCTCCGTTGATCTCGACCAGTCGCGGCAGGAGCGCGCCGGTGGCGGGTTGAAACTCCCCGGGCTCGGTCTTGCGCCATTTCGACATCTGGATCTGTAACGCCCTGAAGCGAGCGTCATCTACGTATTCAAGCTCGTGCGCCCGGTAGATCATGGCGGCGACTGATACACCCCAGTTGCTCTTCAGATTGACGAAATCGGCCAGCTTAGGCTTGTCGACCATTGCAGCATCGAAATCATCGCGAGGAAATAGCAATGCGCCGGAGAATCGGTTTGCCTCGTCTTCTACCGTGTCGTGCCTACGGTCATGCAGTATCAGGTGCGCACACTCATGGGCCAAGCTGAAACGAAACCGGTCGCCCGGGACAAAGGGATTCAATCCGATTACCGGAACGCCATTGACCCACGCCGAGATACCGTCGAGGCCAGCGAGATTGGCGATAGGGATGAGGCAAACGCCGCCACGTTCGACCAACGATGTGAGGTTCCGAATCGGCCCGCTTTCCTCTTGTCCAAGTGCGCCGCGGAGATCGAGTGCGCTTTCCTCTATGTCGTTCGATCTCGATGGCCGAGCATGGCGAAGCATGTCTCCGTTCGGTGCATTGGGTGTCACTGCGACCAGCTCAGCGAACACCTCCCCGGCGAGCCGCAGCAACTCCTTGGCCCGCTTCTTGGCGGCGACCGCTGTCGAGGCGCGAGCGCGGTGGATTGGCTCCGACATATCCGGCAGGCTCAGACGACGGTTGCTGTACCCGAGGACCTCAAGGTCACCGCTAAAGGTTCGCCGTCCACTCTCGAGCGCTGAGATCTGCGCGACAGACAAATCGAATAGATCGGACAGATCGGTCTGGTTGATGCCTTCGATATCGCGGTACGCACGGAGACGATTCACAGCCCGCCGGCCTCGCCGATATCCGGGTTGCCGAGATCGCCGAAAGGATCCTGGGGCCCCTGATCGAACTGTCCCCCGCCATCGCCCCCGCTGCCCCCGGGTGTGTCGAACGGCCAGAAGCCAATCCAGCCGAGGTCAGATGCCGGGATAAGCCGCGTAGACCTTCCCTCCCGGCGCGTGGCGCACATCCAGGCGCTCAGTCCGGTGCGATCAAACTCGTAGACGAGCAATTGCGGTAGGCCGCGACCACCTACTCGCTGAGGCTCAGGAAAAAGCATGTACTGACCGTCGAATCGGGCATCCTTCTCGACCGCGACCGCCGATCGGCTGCGAAGCACACGCGTCGCGCTCGTTTGGACATCAGTGAACTGGACGCGTCCAAATTCCATGTACTCCGGATGCAATCGAAAACGATCGGACTGAGTCACACCTGCCTGGATCAACGACCGGAGTCGGTGGGCCTTGTCCATGGTCGTCGTCGGTGATCCGTGCTCGGCCATGAAAAGTCGCGCATCGGCTGCGGCCAGGCGATACGCCGCGACCATTAGTCCGGCGAAGTCGTCCATCTCGGCCTTCGAATTCTCTTTCACGCGCCAGATACTACATTGGCTGTAGAAATTCTACAACTTATGTAGTATTCGAACGGCGCGCCGCCTTGCTGGTCGCCGCAGTCCTGAACGGCACCTTCTTGGCTGCCGCCCTCTTGGCGACCACGCCCTTGGCTGGATTCCGCTTCTGCGCAACGGCCCGTTTCCTAGGAGCGGCTTTAGCTACCCTCTTCGCGGGCGACGCCTTCGCGGGCGCCACCTTCGCGGGCGCCACCTTCGCGGGCGCCACCTTCGCGGGCGCCGCCTTCGCTGGCGCCACCTTCGCTGGCGCCACGATCTCGGCCAACTCTCTACCGGAGACGAGCTGATGAGCGCGCTGATAGGACACGTTGAGGATCGACCCGATATCGCGAACGGGTACCGCGTGGGCCGCGAGATTACGGGCGAGTCTGGCGAAGTCCAACGCTGCAGCGCGCTCGATCTCCTGAGCCCTTTCGCGCTCCGCCTGGACATAGCGGGCATCGATCAAAACGTCGAACGTCGCGATTCTCATCGATCGGATCTCGACGTCGACGGCACTGGGCGCCGAATCGGTCACCGTGCAGATGTAGTCGCGGGATTCCATCTCGACGTCGCCGACGCGTCGGGCTTGGGTGATTGCCTCACCCACAAGCCCGTGCGTGCCGTCGAGTTCGGGAATGCGGATCATCCAGAACTTGTCGTCGCGGTAGACGTCGATCGCGTACGTCGTCATGGTTCTCTCCCTTCGGCGGCGGGTTCAGTCCCGCCTATGTCCTTCAGCACTCGCAGGCCGCGATGGTGGCTTCGACCTGGCGGCGGACACCCGGTGAGATCGTCGAGTGCCCGGTCGGGACCGACACTGCGTGTTGGCCCGTCGGGCACACGAACTTCTCGTGGCTGCCTTTTCCCGACTGGCCGGTGAAACCAGCCT
This sequence comes from Williamsia sp. M5A3_1d, assembly GCF_053345315.1. Classification (NCBI taxonomy): domain Bacteria; kingdom Bacillati; phylum Actinomycetota; class Actinomycetes; order Mycobacteriales; family Nocardiaceae; genus Williamsia; species Williamsia sp. M5A3_1d. The sequence continues at coordinate 704,046 of NZ_JBKEZX010000003.1, read as the reverse complement.
TCTTGAGCTGCTTCACGATGGTCCGAGTGGGTGCCGATGCGATCATCACTATAGTCTAGCCCGGTAGACTCAATCTAGTCAATGCTAGTAGACGGAATCTGGTCACGCCGATGTCTTCTTTTCAACCCGGGCTCTGTTTGGCGTGGGTAGCGTGAAACCGATGACTCTAATTATGAGTGCTGTGACGCGTACGTACGCGTTCCATGCTAGCGATCGGTTGATCACGAGGACACATCCGAAAAACCAGACTGAAGCGTGGGATATCGCGAGCAACAAGACGGTGATCGTCGTCGGTTCTGATTGCTGGCTCGTGATCGGTTACACCGGTCTAGCATATCTCGACAATTTGCCGACAGATCAGTTCATCGCAGAAGCGATAGCGGGGTCGTCGGGCATGGTGGGAATGGGGGGCTGGCATCAGACGGCGGACAAGATGAACTATCGCGCGATTACCGAACGCATTGAAGACGCAATGGGCCGGGCCTACCAACGACTCCCAGCCGCCGCCAAGCCGCACACAACGGTCCTGCTAGGAGCGGGATTGCAGTTCACTTCCTCGTCAACAGGCATTCGGCATGTGATGTTCGAGGCCCAGGTGAGCACGGCAGGTGCGATCCACCACGAGATCGGCGAGCGACACCAACCGTTGAATCGCTTCGGGTTCCACAGCGTTGGCAGCGTCGACGTCGGTGTGAGGGAACACTGCCGGGCCGCCATCAAAGAGTACGGCGCAGACTCTCCCGAGAATATACGCGCATCGCTCATAGACGCAGTCCAAGCAACCGGCGCGAAATCGGACGTCGTCGGCGAAGATGTGATGAGCGTGACGCTTATTCCGGGCGCAAACCGGATCGAGGCCTATTTCACTCAGGCGCCAGAATCCCGAGCTGTGAAGCCACCTGCCCCCAGTCCCGATTACGAACATTCACCGCTCGTCTACACCCCATATCTGTTGGTGCCGGGAATGTTCTTCTCCCCATCTGTGGCGACGCCTGGTGGCTGGATAACGATGGCCGGGACCCGCCACGAAATCCACTTCGATGTCACAGGTCCCGGGCTGGAAGCAATTCCGGGCGGACCTTACTACTTCGGCTCTCACGCACGACGGCAGCCCCGTTAGATCCGGGTGGAACCTCCGTCGACCGCCTGCGTTTGGGATGGATGGACCCGATCACAGCGCTCCTTCTGTCCGTCGCCGGGATCTGTGCGCTGCTGCTGTGGGCTCAGGATCAGAACCGGGGTTGATGCTGGCGTTGATCGCACAGGCGGCGCGTGCTCATGCGGCACGGGTACTCGCGCTGGTTCGCCCACCCGACGAGGTACCGGTTCGCGACCCACCGCTCCCCGCACGCGGAAGAGTGCGACGGCGGGGTCTCGTACAGCGGAGCCACGGCAACACCGCTAGGCCCGCGACGAGAAGCTCACCAAACGACAGCGCCCCGACTCTCTCCGCGAGAGATCGGGGCGCTGCTTACGTTTCCGGGCTTCTCACCCGCTCACGCCGGCCGAAGCTAGGCGGCTGCGCGAGACTGCAAATTGCGGCCAGCGTGGACATCGGCGAGCGTATTGATGCGCCGCTGGAGGTAGCGGGTGTGCGAGGCAAACCAGCCCGCCGCCCAGAACCACGTAACGAACGGCGAGACGCGTGTCGACGAGCCAACCATGGCGTGCGCCTCGTTGACTCGCTTCGCGGTCCGGTGCAAGCCAACGATCCCGTAGACGGGGATCAGCTGTGACCACCAACGGGTCCAGGCAGTGCGTTCGACACCGACAGCGACGGCCAGCTCCCGGTTGATTCGTTCGTACCAAACAAAGTAGTAAATGCTCAGAGTGATGATCGTCAGCCACCACAGTCCCCATGCGCCCTGTTTGCGAATCATGGGCGGATCGTAGGAACTAGTCCTGTGGCGCGCGGCGCCTTCAATACCCGTGTAGATCGATCAGGCTACAAAGCTGGCCCCTCTCCCAACTTCTTCAGCACTTGTACTGATCGGGGAATCGAACGCACAGTGGCGGCAGGGGCTGGTTGGGGCCGTAACCATCACCCGAGTTTGGGTCGAAGGTAGGCGCGACGTAGTTCCATCGGCCGTTCACGCACGTCGAGTAGTTTCCGCCGCCCTCGTTGCGCACCTCTCCGCTGGAGCATTCTGCGGTCGCTTCGCCTTGCTGTAAACCCTGATCGTTCTTCTCGAGCAGGCACTCGGTGGTGTCACAGCCAGCGTCTCCGATGGGGGCATCGGCATCGATCTGTCCATCACAGTCCTTATCCCACCCGGCCGGGATTGTCGGCGACGGAACGCAGGAGTCTGTCGTCGTTTCGACTTCCGCGGGCGCCTCGGGCGGCGGCGCCACCGGCGCCGGAGGACGTGCCTCAGACGTCGTACTGCTCGGAGTTGACGACATCACCGAAGACGAGGAGCTAGACGACGATGGGACCATGTCCGCCGACGGTGGATCAGCGTCGCACGCAGCCGCGAACAGACCAAGCGTGACAATGACGGCAGCGGCAACGCGACGTTTCATGGGGCAAGTCTTACCGCCCGGCGACGGGTGGGCGCCAGACTCCGTTCGCGCCACGGGATCCGGCCGCGAGTGATGCACGAGTGAAAGGACCCCGCGTCACGCTGTCGGACCCGTCACACAATCCAAGTGTTCGGCACGCGAGTTCGCGTGGCCATCCCCAAGCTGTGGGTCACCCAGGGCGGGTGGGAGACGATGAGTCCGCGTTCTCACCACGTGCGCCGCCACTCCCCCGCGCGCCCCGACGACGTCGAGTCCCGCGCCGCGTCCTTCGAGGACCTCAACAGCTACACCTGCGCCGGCCCCAACGCCGCCGCCGCCGACCACGCTGGAGCACGTCCTGGCGCTGGCGCCCGCGAATACACCGCCTGTCCCTGCGGTCGGCGCCGGCGAGCCGTACTACTCCACGTGCGACGATGCGCGAGCTGCGGGCACCGCGCCGATCCACGCAGGAGCGCCAGGTTACCGACTAACGCTCGACCGCAAGAATGACGGCGTCGCCTGCGAGAACAAGGCGATCGCAGCAGCTCGTTCAGCGAACCGACAGCAACCAACCTCCGGACCTTCCCAGTCCTCGAGGTGGGGCACTGTTCCGCTTTGGCCGACTTCCCCCTGGCCGCACGCGACGCCACGGCGAATGTGCGACAGTCACGCCGCGGGGATCGTCCAGGTCCATCCTCGCCTCACAGCAGGACCGCCAAGTGCCAAAGTCGTCGCGTCCGCAGGCACCTGAAACACAATGTCTCCGCGCTGCTTTGTGCCAGCCATCATCGCCTGGTAGAACGGGCCCGCGTCAAAGTCGCACGAGGTATCGATGTCCAGGTCCGTGGAAGTGAAGCCGTCGGAGCCAACGACGCTCCAGTTCTGCGTCAGAAGCAGCGTCGAAGCCGCAGAAAAGTTCTCGTCAGTCGTGGCGGGCGTTAGGCTCGCTGACAGCGCGACGTGGAGCGCTCGTTTCCCGGCCGCCGGCGCCTCCGAACAACCCTGGGCAGCGCTGATGTCGGTCACCGTGAACTGAATCAAATCGGTGCAGTCTTTCTGGCCGGTTGAGCACCCCAGGCCAGCCTGCTGACCGATAGATTTCGCAAGCGGCCCGTCCTCAGTCGCCGTTTTCGTGGGCGACGATGCTGGACCCGTAGAGCTGGTTGAGTCCAGTCCCGACGGAGGGGCTGAACGAGTGCCGCTGTCCTCGCCTGAGCTCGAGCAACCACTCACAATCATCACAACGGCGAATGCCAACACCCAACTCGCCGATACCCGATTTGTCATGAATGTGAGGTTATGTGAAGGCCGGAACGCGCCGGGCAGCTGCACGTCGCGTGTAGACCGAGCGGACCACATGTCTGAACCGTTGACCGTGAGCGCGCATCGGCAACTGCGTGTAGTCAAAATGCAGCCCGACCACCCGGCGACCCGGAAACGGAAATGTCCCCCTCACCAAAACTTGCTGGTGAGAGGGACACTCTCCGTGTAGCCCCGATGGGATTCGAACCCACGCTACCGCCGTGAGAGGGCGGCGTCCTAGGCCGCTAAACGACGGGGCCAGGATCTTTATTTGTCACGCCGACATCTGCCGTTCCCGACAGCGTCGCCGCTATTTTACCGAAGCGATCGTCGAGATCCAAAATCGAATCTCGCCGACGCGCTCGACGCTGGGGTACCAGGACTCGAACCTAGAATGGCGGTACCAGAAACCGCTGTGTTGCCAATTACACCATACCCCAAGGTAGGGCCGCTCGAGACTGCCGCAGACACCTGCGGAGGCCGCGAAAAGCGCCGAGAAGGAGGGTATCAAAGGCGAGCACCTGAATCACAAACCGGCTGCTCAGGCCCCCTGACAGTGGGTTTCGCGGGCCGCGCGCAGGCGCGCGAGTGTGCTGTCTCGGCCCAACAGCTCGATCGACTCGAACAGCGGTGGGCTGATGTGAGATCCCGATATCGCGACCCGCACCGGGCCGAAGGCCTTGCGCGGCTTCAATTCCAGCCCTTCCACGAGCGCCGCCTTCAGCGCCTCCTCGATGGCCGGGGTCGACCACTCCGACACGCCCTCGATCGCGGCGATCGACGCATCGAGCACCGGCGCGGCGTCGGGTCCGAGGTTCTTGGCCGCCGACCCCTCGTCGATCGCGAGGTCGGCATCAGCGGTGTAGAGGAAAGACATCAGCGGCCAGGCATCGCCGAGCACCTGGATGCGTGTCTGCACCAGTTCGGCGATGACGTCGAACGACGACGTGTCCGCGGTCGCCGCCAGCAACCCGCGGTCGACGAGGAAACCGAGCAACCGGGCGGCGAAGTCCTCGGGCGTCAGTCGACGGATGTGCTCGGCGTTGATCGCCTCGGCCTTCTTGAGGTCGAAGCGGGCCGGGTTCGAGTTCACCTGTCGCACATCGAACGCGGCGATCATCTCGTCGAGGGAGAACAGGTCGTGGTCGTCGGCGATGCCCCAGCCGAGCAACGCCAGATAGTTCAACAGGCCCTCGGGGATGAAGCCACGGTCACGGTGGTGGAACAGACTCGACTGCGGATCACGCTTGGAGAGCTTCTTGTTCCCGTCTCCCATCACGAACGGCAGGTGCCCGAACTGCGGGACCGCCTGCGCGACACCGATGCGGATCAGTGCTTCGTACAGCGCAATCTGGCGCGGGGTCGACGACAGCAGGTCCTCGCCGCGCAGGACGTGGGTGATCTTCATCGCGGCGTCGTCGACCGGGTTGACGAGTGTGTAGAGCGGATCACCCGAGGCACGGGTGAGCGCGAAGTCGGGAATCGATCCCGCCTTGTAGGTGATGGTGCCGCGTACGAGGTCGTCGAACGCGATGTCGTGGTCGGGCATCCGCAGCCGCACCACCGACGGTCGCCCGTCGGCCCGGTAGGCCTCGCGCTGATTGTCGGTCAGATCACGATCGAAGTTGTCGTATCCCAGCTTGGGGTCGCGGCCTGCGGCACGATGGCGTGCCTCGACCTCGTCGGCGGTGGAGAACGCCTCGTACGCCTCACCCGCGTCGAGCAGGCGCGCGACGACGTCACGATGGATGTCGGCGCGCAGCGACTGCCGGTAGGGCTCGTAGGGGCCGCCGACCTCGGGGCCCTCGTCCCACTCGAGCCCGAGCCACCGCAGTGCGTCGAGCAACGCCGCGTAGGACTCCTCGGAATCACGCGCGGCGTCGGTGTCCTCGATGCGGAACACGAAGGTGCCGCCGGTGTGTCGGGCGTGGGCGTAGTTGAACAGGGCCGTGCGGATCAGACCGACGTGCGGGGTCCCGGTGGGCGACGGACAGAAGCGGACGCGAACGGCACTCGGAGTCGACATGCTCGCTAGGCTAGCGCCCGCCCCAGGAAGTCGATCAGGAGCCGGTTCACCTCGTCGGGCTGCTCGAGGTATCCGTAGTGGCCGGCCTTCGCCACCTCCTGGTACTCCGCCCCGTCGATCGCGTCGGCGACCTCACGGGCGAGATGCGGCGGCAGGGTGCGGTCGTCGGCGAACCCGATCACCAGCACCGGACACCGCACGCCGCGGTAGGCCTCGAGTCGGTCGGCCTCGCCGTCGTGCAGCTGCAACTGCGCCCGCACGCCGGGAGTGCGTGCCTGCCCGGAGAATTCGATGATGTCGAGCCAGTCGCGCGCCTGCGCGTCGTCGACGAGGGTGTGCGGCGACAGGTTCAGGTGCGCGGTGATCGCGGCGTGATAGCCGTCGGGCAGGGTGATGTCGCGATCGATCAGCTCCCGCTCGCCCGCGGAGATCGCCGTCTGCATCGTCCCGCTGCGGCCGTAGGTCGCGATCATGGCCGCGCAACGGACGAGGTCGGGGCGCGCGAGCGCGAGCTCCTGCACGATGCGCGCACCCAGGGACGTCCCGACGACGGCGACCGGCCCGACGCCCAGATACTCGATGAGCGCGGCGGTGTCGGCGACCATGTCGTCGAGCGTGAACCCCTCGGGACACTCGCTCGACGGCGCGATCCCCCGGTTGTCGAAGGTGATGACGCGATGTCCGGCCCGGATCAGCGCGGGTTGCTGATGGGCCTTCCACACCCGCCCGGGGCTCCCGGTCCCCATCACCATGACCACCACGGGCCCGGTACCGGCGTCCTCGTACGAGATCGAGATGCCGTTCACACGAGCGGTTCTCGGGGGTGTCGGCGGCATGGTCAGCCCCGATCGGCGACGGGGTTGGTGAGCGTCCCGATCCCCTCGACGGTGACCGAGACCTCCTGGCCGGCGACCATCGGGCCGATCCCCTCCGGGGTGCCGGTCAGGATCACGTCGCCCGGGAGCAAGGTCATGATGGCCGAGATCCATTCCACGATCGCCCCGATGTCGTGCACCATCAGGCTGGTGCGACTGCGCTGCACGACCTCGCCGTCGAGTTCGGTGCGGATCTCGAGATCGGCGGGGTCGAGTTCGGTCTCGATCCAGGGGCCGAGCGGACAGAAGGTGTCGTAGCCCTTCCCGCGCGTCCACTGACCGTCGGCCTGCTGCTGGTCGCGCGCGGTGACGTCGTTGGCCACGGTGTAGCCGAGGATGGCGCTCGCTGCGTCACGTGCCGCCACGTCACGACACGGGCGTCCGATGACGATCGCCAGCTCGCCCTCGTAGTCGACGCGCTGCGAGCTCGCAGGCCGCGCGATCGCCACCCGCGGACCGATGATGGAGGTGTTGGGCTTGATGAAGATGACCGGGTCCTCGGGAGCGGTCCCACCCATCTCGGCGGCGTGCGCGGCGTAGTTCTTGCCGATGCAGACCACCTTGCTGGCCAGGATCGGGGCGAGGAGGCGCACGTCCGACAGCGGCCACGAGCGGCCGGTGAACGTGGGCACGCCGAACGGGTGTTCGGCGATCTCGCGACATCGGGCATCCCCGCCCGCGACGTCACCCTCCACGGAGACGAATGCCACACCATCGGGACTCGCGATTCGACCTAGACGCATGGGGTCCAGGCTATCCCACCGTCACCGGCCGACCAGCTGTCGGGCGCCGCCCTCCGTGTACTAGAATATGGGCATTGCGTCTCATCATATGAGAACCGATGAGATCGTCGCTGCACAGGGAGGCCGATGCTGATGGACACCGAACCGTCGACCACACGTCGGTGGGCCATGCTCATCGCGTCGATCCTCGGCGCGATGGCCACCACCTGCACCGTCAGCGGGGTCGGTTTCCTCATCCCGGAACTGCACACCGGAGAGGGGATGTCGATCGCCGCGGCGTCCACCCTGGCCACCGTGCCCACGATCGGACTGATGCTGACGATCATTCCGTGGGGCGCGGCTCTCGACCGCTTCGGCGAACGCCGGATCCTGCTGATCTCATTGGGGCTCACCGTCGTCGCGACCACCGGCGCCGCGGTGTCCTCGGCCACCGATCTCGGGCGAGGGGTGCTCGCGGCGTGGCTCCTGATCGGCGGTATGGCGTCGGCCGCGACGAACGGGGCGAGCGGTCGCATCGTCGTCGGCTGGTTCCCACCCCGCGGTCGGGGCACGGCCATGGGGGTGCGCCAGACCGCCCAGCCCCTCGGGATCGGGTTGTGTGCGTTGACCATCCCGGTGCTCTCGGCCGGTCACGGCGTCACCGCCGGACTGTGGGTCCCGGTGGGCATGTCGGTGGTGGGACTCCTCGCGGTGGCCGCGACGATCATCGACCCACCGCGGACCAGTACCCCGACCGACGTCGGTGCGGGTGTGAACCCGTATCGCGCGTCGTCATTCCTGCCGCGGGTGCACGCAGTCAGCGTTCTGCTCGTGATCCCGCAGTCGACACTGTGGACCTTCGTTCCCGCATGGCTGATCGTGGCGCACCACTGGGCGCCCGGGACCGCGGGCGTACTCGTGACCGTCAGCCAGATCCTCGGCGCGGCAGGCCGGATCGCCGCCGGACGGTGGTCGGATCTGTGGGGATCGCGGATGAAACCGATCCGCGTCATCGCCCTGGGCGCCGCGGTGTCGAGTGCCGTTCTCGCACTCACCGACTGGGTGTCCAGTCCGGTCGCCGCCGCGGTCATGGTGGTGGCGACGGTGATCACCGTCGCCGACAACGGTCTCGCCTTCACCGGCATCGCCGAGTACGCCGGACCGTCGTGGAGCGGTCGGGCGCTGGCGGTGCAGAACACCGGTCAGTACCTCGCGACCTCGGCGACCACGCCTGTGTTCGGCGCCCTCATCGGTGCGGCCGGCTTCCCTGTCGCCTTCGCGGTGATGTCCCTCGCGCCGCTGCTCGCCCTGCCGATGGTGCCCCGGGATCCGACGCCACGTCCGAAAGAGACAGTCGTCACGGTCGATTCGCGCTGATCCCGGCGGTGGCCGCCGAGATGATGTGACCACCACCGGATCCGCCAAGCGGCTCGAGCCCGAGGATGCGTCGCCGGATCGCCGGACGGTCGAGATCATCGATCACCACGAACCCCGCCGAGCGCAGCATGGCATGCACGTCGGACGGCGAGACCGGCTCCGAGAGGGGCTCACCCACACGAGCGGTGCGTGCCCGCAGGTCCGCCGCGGCGGCGAGCGCCGCTTCGTCGGGTTCGGTGATCGGCGCGCTGTAGTCGAAGACGATCTCGCAGTCGGCCATCGCGCCGAACATCGTCAACGTCGTCTCGACCGCGGAAGGCGTGAGGTAGGGCATCACGCCCAGCCACAGGACCACAGCCGGGTCGGCAGGTGCGAATCCACTCTCGGACAGCGCCGCGCGGAGATCGTCGCGCTCGAAATCCACACCGACCGGAGACATCGACGGAGGGATCGCGATCCCGGCCTGTCGCAGGCGATCTCGCTTCCACTCCCCCGTCGCCGGATGGTCGACCTCGAACACCCTGACGGCCGGGTCGGACTGTCGGTAGGCGAAGGTGTCGAGTCCGGCGCCGAGGACCACGATCTGTCGGACGCCGCGGGCTGTCGCCGCATGCGCGCGATCTTCGGCGAACCGATGTCGGGCGGCGATGAACCATCGCAGACCGTGACGTGCCTCGGTGCGGGCGGATTCGACGATCTGTGCGCGGTCGTCGACACCGAGGATCGACCACGCGAGCGGATCGCGGAACACGACACCGCCGTCGAGGTCCTGGTGCACCGCGCGGTGTCGGGCCGCACCGAAGGCCGTCGCGCTCGGTTGTCCCTCCCGCATCCGCCGGTCCTCGTGAGTGGTGGCGAGAAGGGTCGGCTAGAGCCGGGCGCGGATACGGGCGCCGGTCTCCGACGTCGACGACACGAGGTCACCACGAGAGGCGAGGTCGGCGGTGACGGCCTGCTCGACACGGTCGGCGGCGGCGGTGTCACCGAGGTGACGCAGCAGGAGCGCGACCGACAGGATGGCGGCGGTCGGATCGGCCTTGCCCTGCCCGGCGATGTCGGGCGCACTGCCGTGTACGGGCTCGAACATCGAGGGGTTGGTGCGGGTGGCGTCGATGTTGCCCGATGCGGCGAGCCCGATGCCGCCGCTGACGGCTGCGGCGATGTCGGTGATGATGTCGCCGAAGAGATTGTCGGTGACGATCACGTCGAAACGCGCCGGGTTGGTGACCATGTAGATGGTCGCGGCGTCGACGTGGCAGTAATCGGTTGTCACGTCGGGGTATTCGGCTCCGACCTCGTCGACCGTGCGCTGCCACATCGAACCGGCGAACGACAGCACGTTGGTCTTGTGGACCAGCGTCAGCCGATTGCGGCGGGTGCGGGCGAGCTCGAACGCGTGGCGCACCACACGCTCGATGCCGAAGCGGGTGTTGACGCTGACCTCGGTGGCCACCTCGTGTGGCGTGCCGACACGGATGGCGCCGCCGTTGCCGGTGTAGGGCCCCTCGGTGCCCTCGCGCACCACCACGAAGTCGATGTCGGGGTCGCCGGCGAGCGGTGAGGTGACGCCCTCGTAGCGATGGCTGGGACGCAGGTTCACGTGATGATCGAGCGCGAACCGCATCGTCAGCAGCAGACCTCGCTCCAGGATGCCCGGCGGCACCGACGGATCACCGATGGCCCCCAACAGGATCGCGTCGTGGGAGCGGATGGAGGCCAGGTCGTCGTCGGTGAGGAGTTCGCCGGTGCGGTGGTAGCGGCGTGCGCCGAGGTCGTACTCGGTCGTCGAGACCTCGTCGACGACGGCGTCGAGGACGGCCAGGGCCTCGCCGACGACCTCGGGTCCGATCCCGTCGCCGGCGATGACGGCGAGCTTCACGACAGGTCCACCTGCTCGATGAGCGTGGCCGACACCGATTCCCCGATGGCGGACACGACATCGGACGGGATCTCCTTGTCGACACGGAGCATGACCGTCGCGCCCTGACCGTCGGCGTCCTGGGACAGTCCGGCGGCGGCGATGTCGATGCCTGCGTTGCCGAGCAGCGTGCCGATCTTGCCCAGCGAGCCGGGCTGGTCGCCGTAGCTGACGACGAGGTTGCGACCCTGCGCGCGCAGATCGAAGTTGCGTCCGTTGATGTTCACGATCTTCTCGACCTCGCTGGGCCCGCTGAGCGTCCCGGCGACGTTGACCGTGGAACCATCACCGAACACGGCCCTGAGGTCGACGAGGCTGCGGTGGTTGGGGCTCTCGGTCGCGGTGGTGACCTCGCTCGTCACGCCGCGGTCGGCGGCCACGCCGGGGGCGTTGACGAAGGTGATCGGGTCCTCCAGGACCGCCGAGAACAGACCACGCAGTGCCGACAGGCCGAGGATGTCGACCGAGCTCGCGGCGAGCTCGCCCCGCACGTCGACGGTGATGGCGGTGGGCACCTGACCGGAGATGGCGCCGACGAGCACGCCGAGCTTGCGGGACAGCTCGAGCCACGGCGCGACGACCTCGTCGACGGCGCCGCCGGTGATGTTGACCGCGTCGGGGACGAAGTGGCCGGCGAGGGCGAGACGCACGCTCTTGGCGACGTCGGTACCCGCGCGATCCTGGGCCTCGGAGGTCGACGCACCCAGGTGCGGGGTGACGACGACCTCGGGGAGCTCGAACAGCGGGCTGTCGGTGCACGGCTCGGTGGCGAAGACGTCGAGTCCGGCTCCGCGCACGTGGCCGGACTTGATGGCCTCGGCCAGCGCTGCCTCGTCGATGAGTCCGCCGCGGGCGGCGTTGACGACGATGACTCCGGGCTTGGTGCGGGCCAGTTCGGCGGTGCCGATCATGCCCAGGGTCTCGGGCGTCTTGGGCAGATGGACGGTGAACAGATCGGCTCGGGAGAGCAGTTCGTTCAACGACACCAATTCGATACCCAATTGTGCTGCGCGCGCGGGGGACACGTACGGGTCATAGGCGATGATCTCGGTCTCGAAGGCCGCCAGACGCGCGGCGACGAGCTGTCCGATGCGCCCGAGGCCGACCACACCGATGGTCTTGCCGAAGATCTCCACACCGTTGAAGCTCGACCGCTTCCACTCGTGCTGTCGAAGCGTCGCGTCGGCCGCCGGGATCTGGCGGGCGACGGCGAACATGAGGCTGATGGCGTGCTCGGCGGCGGTGTGGATGTTCGAGGTGGGTGCGTTGACCACCATCACCCCGCGCTCCGTTGCCGCAGGTACATCGACGTTGTCGAGGCCGACGCCGGCGCGGGCGATGATCTTCACCTTGGGTGCGGCGGCGAGGACCTCGGCGTCGATGGTGGTGGCCGAGCGCACCAGGATCGCGTCGGCGTCGGTCACCGCCTCGAGGAGCTTCGGACGGTCCGGGCCGTCGACCCACCGCACCTCCACGTCATCCCCCAGTGCCTCGACGGTGGACGGTGCGAGCTTGTCGGCGATCACGACGATCGGACGACCGGTTGTACTCACGCGAGATATCTCCTGTGTGGTCGGGAACGACTTCAGCGATCAGCTTAGAGGGCTGGGCAACCGACAAATCACCGAGTCCACGCCCTGTACGACTGTCACGGAGTGGCGGTGTGACAGGCGTTACGGATACATTGCGCTTGGCTCGGGATGACTCGGGCGCATCGGTGGGGTCTGGTCGGCGACGACCACGGATCGACGTCGGTCTCGCGGACCGGGTGGACTGAGGAACTGGAGTACCAATGGTGAAGAAACTGGCGGCCCTGCTCGCGGTCGCGGCAGCAGCGACGATGTTGATGGTCGCCGGTGCCGGCACCGCCTCGGCCAAGCCCGACATCTTCCTCGGTGGCGGCTCCGGCATCGTCATCCTCAAGGGCGGCAACGACGGCGCCGCCTGCACGTTGACCACCATCGGACGCGACTCCGCCGGACGCCTCGTCGGCCTCACCGCCGGCCACTGCGGCACCGTCGGACAGGCCGTCTACTCCGAGGCCTTCCCCAATCGCGGACAGGCCGGTCGGATCATCGTCTCGAACAACCCGCTCGACTTCGACGTGATCCAGTTCGACACCAACCGCGTCGTGCCGCTGCGCACGGTCGGCGGTGTCACCATCCGGTCGATCTCGACCGCCGCCCCGCAGTTCCCGTCGGTGCTGTGCAAGACCGGTCGCACCACCGGCCGTACCTGTGGTGTGACGTTCTTCTCCGACAACTCGTCGCATTTCAGCGCCGTGTGTGTCGCCGAGGGCGACTCCGGCAGCCCCGTCGTCGTCGGTGACCGTCTCATCGGGATGGTCAACGCCTACTACTTCACCGCCTGCATCGGCCCCGAGACCGGCTCGAACATCGGCCCCATCCTCAACGCGATGGCGCGGTCGGGTGTGAACAACTACCGCCCGATCTGATCCACACTCCACGAGAGCCCCACCGGTGATCCGGTGGGGCTCTCGTCGTCTGGCCTGCAGTCCGGTGGCCCCCAACGCAAGTCGGTCTCGCCACCGGCCGCCACAGCGGGCGCGAAAGCCGCCCGGGTCACATCGCGAGGCGACGACACGAACGTCGGCCCACTCCGCGATACTTTTCGGCCCACTCGGCGGCGGGTTTCGGCCCACTCGACGAACTGGATCCGGGACGCACGAAGGCCCCCACTCCTGTTCGGGGTGGGGGCCTTCGTGGAGCAGGTGGATCAGGCGGTCTCGGTGATCGGCCGATCGACCCAGCTCATCAGGTCGCGCAGCTTCTTGCCGGTGACCTCGATGGGGTGCTCGGCGTTGCGCCGGCGCAGACCCTCGAGTTCGGTGTTGCCGTTCTCGACGTTCGCGACGAGACGCTTCACGAAGGTGCCGTCCTGGATGTCCTTGAGGATCCCGCGCATCCGGTCCTTGGTGCCGTCGTCGATGACACGCGGGCCCGACAGGTACCCGCCGAACTCCGCAGTGTCCGACACCGAGTAGTTCATGCGGGCGATGCCGCCCTCGTACATGAGGTCGACGATGAGCTTCAACTCGTGGAGCACCTCGAAGTAGGCCATCTCGGGGGCGTATCCGGCCTCCACCATGACCTCGAACCCGGTCTTGACGAGCTCCTCGGTGCCGCCGCACAGCACGGCCTGCTCACCGAACAGGTCGGTCTCGGTCTCCTCCTTGAAGGTGGTCTTGATGACCCCGGCGCGCGCGCCACCGATGGCCGCGGCGTAGCTCAGTGCCAGGGCCTCGCCCTCACCCTTCGGGTCCTGATCGACCGCGATGAGGCAGGGCACGCCCTTGCCGTCGACGAACTGACGGCGCACGAGGTGACCGGGGCCCTTCGGGGCCACCATCGCCACGGTGATCGACGCATCCGGCTGGATGAGGTCGAAGTGGATGTTGAGTCCGTGGCCGAAGAACAGCGCGTTGCCCTCGACGAGGTTCGGGGCGATGTCGTCGGTGAAGATCTTCGCCTGCGAGGTGTCGGGCGCCAGCAGCATGATGACGTCGGCCCACTTCGCCGCCTCGGCCGCGGTCATCACCTTGAGACCCTGCTCGGAGGCCTTGTCGCGGGACTTGCTGTCCTCGCGGAGACCGATCGCCACGTCGACGCCCGAGTCACGCAGGCTCAGCGAGTGCGCGTGTCCCTGGCTGCCGTATCCGATCACCGCGACCTTGCGGCCCTGGATGATCGACAGGTCGGCGTCATCGTCGTAGAACATCTCGACTGCCACTGAAAACTTCCCTTCGGTTTCGATCGGCATCGCCTACCGATGCTCGTTCGGTTGTGCCGCGCGGTGTCACCGCACGGTCGAGACTCAGCGCGTGGCCGAGATGCTCTTGGGTCCTCGGCCGAGCGCGACCGCGCCCGACTGGGCGATCTCGCGGATACCGTACGGGTCGAGCATCCGCAGCAGTGCCTCGAGCTTGTCCGACGTGCCGGTGGCCTCGATCGTCACCGATTCGGTCGACACGTCGATCACCTTGGCGCGGAACAGGTCCACGACACCGATGACATCGGCGCGACTCGATGAGTCGGCGCGCACCTTGATCATCATCAGCTCGCGCGACACCGACGAGTCGGGATCCTGCTCGACGATCTTGATGACGTTGATCAGCTTGTTGAGCTGCTTGGTCACCTGCTCGAGGGGGAAATCCTCCACCGAGACCAGGATGGTCATGCGTGAGATGCCCTTGAGCTCGGTGGGTCCGACGGCGAGCGACTCGATGTTGAACCCGCGGCGCGAGAACAGCGACGAGACGCGCGCGAGGACACCGGGGCGGTCCTCGACGAGCACGCTCAGGGTGTGGGTGGTCCTCACAGCGACTCTCCTCCGGACTTCGTGCGACTTCCCCCGGTGGTCGGGGTGGCCGGGTCGGCGACGGCGTTGACATCGATCGACTCCGAGGCCGACTCGTCGTCGTCGAACAGCGGCCGGATGCCCTTGGCCGCCATGATCTCGTCGTTGCCGGTGCCCGCGGCGACCATCGGCCACACCTGGGCATCGGCGCCGACGATGAAGTCGATGACCACCGGACGGTCGTTGATGGCGCGCGCCTGGGCGATGATGTCGTCGACATCGGCCTCGTTCTCGCACCGGAATGCCACGCAGCCCAACGCCTCCGACAACTTCAGGAAGTCGGGGATACGACGGGAGTGGGTCGCGAGATCGGTGCTCGAGTAGCGCTGGTCGTAGAACAGTGTCTGCCACTGACGGACCATGCCGAGGTTGCCGTTGTTGATCAACGCGACCTTGATCGGGATGCCCTCGATGGCGCAGGTGGCCAGCTCCTGGTTCGTCATCTGGAAGCAGCCGTCACCGTCGATCGCCCAGACCTCCTTCTCCGGAGCGGCCATCTTGGCGCCCATGGCTGCGGGCACCGCATAACCCATGGTGCCCAGGCCACCCGAGTTGAGCCACGTACGCGGCTTCTCGTAGGAGATGAACTGCGCGGCCCACATCTGGTGCTGGCCGACGCCGGCGCAGTACACGGCGTCGGGGCCCGCGGCCTTGCCGACCGAGGAGATCACGAACTCGGGCGACATCGCGCCGTCGGCGGGGCGGTCGTAGCTCAGCGGGTAGGTGCGACGGATGCCGTCGAGGTAGGTCCACCACTCGGTGAGGTCGGCGGCGCCGTTGCTGGTGGCCTGCTCGTCGCGGATGGCCTCGATCAACTCGCTGATGACCGCGCGGCAGTCACCGACGATCGGGACGTCGGCGAAGCGGTTCTTGCCGATCTCGGCGGGGTCGATGTCGGCGTGGATGACCTTCGCGTCGGGCGCGAACGAGTCGAGCTGACCGGTGACCCGGTCGTCGAAGCGCGCGCCCAGGGTGATCAGCAGGTCACTGCGCTGCAGCCCGGCGACCGCGGCGACGGTGCCGTGCATGCCGGGCATGCCCAGGTGCAGATCGTGGCTGTCGGGGAACGCGCCACGCGCCATGAGCGTGGTGACGACCGGGATGCCGGTCATCTCCGCCAGCGTCAGCAGCTCCTCGGAAGCGTCGGCCTTGATGACACCGCCACCGACGTAGAGGACCGGGTGCTGGGCCGCCGCGATCAGGCGAGCGGCCTCGCGGACCTGCTTGCCGTGCGGTTTGGTGACGGGCCGGTATCCGGGGAGGTCGATCTGCGGCGGCCACGAGAAGGTGGTCTGCGCCTGCAGGACGTCCTTGGGGATGTCGACGAGGACCGCACCGGGACGACCGCTCTCGGCGAGGTAGAAGGCCTCGGCCATGGTCTTGGCGATGTCGGCACCGGAGGTGACGAGGAAGTTGTGCTTGGTCACCGGCATGGTGATGCCGGTGATGTCGGCCTCCTGGAAGGCGTCGGTCCCGATGAGCGCGCGACCGACCTGACCGGTGATCGCGACGACGGGAACCGAGTCCATCTGGGCGTCGGCGAGCGGCGTGATGAGGTTGGTGGCGCCGGGTCCCGACGTCGCGATGCAGACGCCGGCACGCCCGGTGACCTGGGCGTACCCGGTCGCGGCGTGTCCGGCACCCTGCTCGTGGCGGACCAGGACGTGGCGGACCTTCGTCGAGTCCAGCAGCGGGTCGTAGACCGGCAGGACAGCGCCACCGGGCAGGCCGAACACCACGTCGACGCCGAGTTCCTCGAGGGACCGCACCACGGCCTTGGCGCCGCTGACACGTTCGGGTGCGACGGTCGCGGCACCGACGGTGCGGGGCCGGGCCGACAACGGGGTGGGAGCCACGCGAGTCCCGGGCCCGGTGTCTCCGGAAGAGACACCGTCCTGGGAACGTGCTGCTGGTGCGCTCACTGCACTTTCCTCTGGTTGGTCGAGATGGAGTCGGACAACAAAAAACCCCCGACAGCTCTGTTGCTGGTCGAGGGTGGCGCGTCGATGCTTGGTTCGAGGTCTCGGGAGATCCCGGTCAGGCGTTGACGCGCCGGCCGAGTACGAGAATGTCGTTGTGCATCACGTCTGCAAAGGTAGGTCGCGACCTGCGCGGCAGTCAACTTGCCCCGGGGGCGGTCCCAGATAATGGGATCGACATGCGCGGATGCCACAATGACGTGGTGCCCGAGAACGACCGGCCCGACCAGGGCGAGAGCGAGACCGTCACCGACCCACCGGTGACCACCGACGACGACGCAGCCGCGACCCGTCCCGGCAAGCGGGACACCGTGGCGCTCCCGGTGCAGTTCCGCATCTCGCCGATGGCCTACTTCGCACCCGTGATGATGATGATCAGCGCGGTGGTGCTCGCGGGAACCTCCCTGGCCTACCTCGGGTGGACGCTCGTGGTCCCGGTGATCGTCGCGCTCTGGATGTATCGCCTGCGGACGGTGGTCACCGAGAACGGGCTGCGCGCGGTCGGGGCGTTGCGTGCGCGCGACATCACCTGGGACGAACTCGAAGGCCTCTCGTTCCCCCGCTGGGGTGCTGTGCGCGCCGTGTTGACCGACTCCACGCGAATGCGTCTGCCGGCAATCGCGTTCCGCGATCTGCCGCGTCTGTCCGCGGCCAGCTCGGGACGGATCCCGGACCCGTACGCCGCACGCGACGGCGCGTAGGCTCGCCTCCGCGCGAGGCTCGGCGACGGGCCCGGCGCGTACTGCTCGCCCACGATCGAACCGAGGTCCTGCCATGCCGCCGTTGAGATCCCGCACCACCACTCACGGACGCAACGCCTCCGGGGCCCGATCCCTGTGGCGCGCCACCGGGATGACCGACGACGACTTCGGGAAACCGATCATCGCGATCGCCAACTCCTACACCCAGTTCGTGCCCGGACACGTGCACCTCAAGGACGTCGGCGAGATCGTGGCCGGCGCGGTGCGCGCCGCGGGCGGGGTGCCGCGTGAATTCCACACCATCGCCGTCGACGACGGGATCGCGATGGGCCACGACGGCATGCTGTACTCGTTGCCCAGTCGCGAGATCATCTCCGACTCCGTCGAATACATGGTCAATGCGCACACCGCCGACGCTCTGGTCTGTATCTCCAACTGCGACAAGATCACTCCCGGGATGCTCAACGCCGCCATGCGTCTGAACGTGCCGACGGTGTTCGTCTCCGGCGGACCGATGGAGGCCGTGTCGGTCGCGGGCGTCGTGCACCCGTCGTCGGATCTGATCACCTCGATCTCGGCCTCGGCGAACGACGCCGTCGACGACGACGCGCTGCGCGCGGTCGAGGAGGCCGCCTGCCCCACATGCGGGTCGTGTTCGGGCATGTTCACCGCCAATTCGATGAACTGCCTCACCGAGGCGCTCGGACTCGCCCTGCCGGGCAACGGATCCACCCTCGCCACCCACGTCGCTCGACGCGCCCTGTTCGAGCGGGCGGGCACCGTCGTCGTCGAGGCCGCGACACGGTTCTATCGCGACGACGACCACTCGGTGCTGCCGCGCTCGATCGCGACCACCGCCGCGTTCGGCAACGCGATGGCCCTCGACGTCGCCATGGGCGGATCGACCAACACGGTGCTCCACGTCCTCGCCGCCGCGCAGGAGGGAGAGGTCGCCGATTTCGACCTGTCGGTGATCGACGACATCAGCCGCAGGGTCGCCTGCCTGGCGAAGGTCTCCCCCAACTCCGACTACCACATGGAAGACGTCCACCGGGCCGGCGGAATCCCCGCCATCCTGGGCGAGCTGCGGCGCGCGGGACTGCTCGACGACACCACGTCGACGGTCCACAGCCCCACCGTGGCGCAGTTCCTCGACGACTGGGACATCCGCAGCGGGACAGCGCTCGACGCGGCGTTCGAGTTGTTCCACGCGGCACCGGGCGGTGTCCGCACCACCACACCGTTCTCCACCGACAACCGGTGGAGTTCGCTCGACACCGACGCCGCCGGCGGGTGTATCCGCGATCTCGAGCACGCCTACACCGCCGAGGGTGGCCTGTGCGTACTCACCGGCAACATCGCCGTCGACGGCGCGGTCCTCAAGACCGCGGGCATCGACGAGGAGCTCTGGCACTTCGAGGGGCCCGCCCGGGTCGTGGAGAGCCAGGACGAGGCCGTGCAGGTGATCCTGAGCAAGACCATCCAGGCCGGTGAGGTCCTCGTGGTCCGCTACGAGGGCCCGGCCGGCGGACCGGGGATGCAGGAGATGTTGCACCCCACCGCGTTCATGAAGGGCACCGGGATGGGCCGCAAATGCGCCCTGGTGACCGACGGGCGCTTCTCCGGCGGCTCGTCGGGGCTCTCGGTCGGCCACGTCTCCCCCGAGGCCGCGGCCGGCGGCGTGATCGGACTCATCGAAGACGGCGACCCGATCCTCATCGATGTCGCCACCCGCGCGCTGACGGTGCTCGTCGACGACGACGTCCTCGCGGAGCGTCGCGCGAAGATGGAGGCCTCCGAGCGTCCGTGGCAGCCTGCGCACGAACGCGAACGGAAGGTCACCACCGCGCTGCGGGCCTACGCCGCGTTGGCGACCTCGGCCGACAAGGGCGCGGTGCGACAGGTCCGCTGAGGACGCCTCAGCGCACCACCGCGGGGTGGGCGCAGCTGTCGGGCACGTCGACGAACGAGCACGGCACGGGTGCGCGGGTCGGCCGGTAGCCCGCGGGCACCCCACGATCACTGATGATCTGCCGGTAGGCGGCGACGGCCGGCGTCGGGCGGCGGGTCAGCGACCGATCACCCGCGACATCGACGGTGTACAGACCGAAATGGTTTGCGTAGTCGCCCCATTCGTAGTTGTCGGTGAGACTCCAGTAGTTGTAACCGACGACGTCGACGCCGTCGGCCGCGGCCCGTTGGATCCAGTAGACGGTGTCGCGCAGATGGTCTGCGCGTCGGTAGCCGTCGGGTCGTCGCCCCGCACCGTCGGTGGCCAGCCCGTTCTCCACCACGTACACCGGTACACCCGGGAACTCGCGGGCGACGTGACGCAGGACGTAGTAGATCGACTCGGGCGCCTGACTGCTGCGCGCGAAATCCCCTGTCGCACTCGACACTGTGCTGTAGTCGAGCAGCGAGACCGAGTAGTACTGGTCCACACCGATCACGTCGAGCGTGCCCGCCATCCTCCTCGGGAACAGACCCTCGAGGAACGACTGCACACCCGGGATCGGGAAGTAGGCGAGGTTCGAGGTGACCTGCGCGTCGGGCTGCACGGCGTGGATGTGGGCGTAGAGCACGCGGTGGGCGCGCACGATGCCGTCGACCATCCGGTTCACGTTCTCCGGGCGGACGCCGCCGAAGGTGAGTTCACGCCGCACGTACTCCGTCGGTTCGTTGAACGTCACCCACGACGGACGCGCCCAGGCGTAGCGGTCAACCACCCGTTTCGCGAACCCGATCAGGTCATCGGCCATACCCGGCCGGTTCCATCCACCGAGGTCGACCTCCCATCCGGGGTGGACCCAGTGGTTCAGGGTGATCATCGGCGTCATCCCCGCCGCCACGATCGCGCCGATCACCCTGTCGTAGAACGCCCAGCCGGCGGGATCGAAGCGGCCCGGGGCGGGCTCCACCCTCGACCACTCGACCGACACGCGGTAGACGGCCACCCCCAGCGCCCGGGCGTGGGCGATGTCCTCGGGGTGGCGGTGGAAGAAGTCGACGGCATTCCCGACCGGCTCGGGGACCTGCCCACGGGCTCCGTACCGCGTCCAGTTCGAATCGCGGTTGTAGCCCTCGGACTGGAACCCCGACGAGGCGACCCCGAAGCGGAAACCCGAAGCGAGTTGCGCGAGAGAGGTTCCCGGGGACGGTGTCGCGGTCGCCGTCGACGGTGCGCCGACGGATACACCGGCGAACAGCCCGCCGACCACCAGCAGACAGACGGAGCGACCCCACCTGCCCATGAGTGATCGTGTTCGCAGCACGGCTTTCGACCCGGGACGGATACTTCGCGAAGAGGACACACCGGTCACACCGGGACACTATCGCTCCCACCGTCCGCAGATCGTTGATCGGGACGGTAAGGTGTCACATGCTGAACGCCGAGTTGGCGGCAGTGGAGCGGTGCGACCCTGGTCACATCGGCTTCGAACGGTTTCGCCCGGGGGGACTGCGGCGAACTGACATTCCTGTGGGGGGAATCGGTATGGATCGGCGCTCGTTCATGAAGCTGTCCGCTGCATCGATGGCGGCAGCGGGAATCCCGGCGCTCGCGACGTCGCTCGCGGGTCCCGCCTCGGCGGCGCCCCGCCGGTACGGACGCTACGAGAAGCTCGTCCCCGAGATCTTCCGCCCGGTCCCCGCGCCCCGCCAGCACTCCGAGGCCATCGTCATCGGATCGGGATTCGGCGGCGCGGTGAGCGCGTTGCGCCTGGCCCAGGCGGGTATCCAGACCACCGTCCTCGAACGCGGCAGCCGCTGGCCGCATGACCCGCGACGCGAGATCTTCGGCGGCGACGGCCGCCAGTACTGGCACGCACCGCAGTCGCTCGCCGACGATTCGCTCGGCCCGAAGGGGCCGTCGTCGCTCACCATCCCCGCCTACGGGCAGGCGATCGGCGCCATGCAGGGGATCGACGACTTCGGCGGGCTGGCCGAGATCAGCTGGCACCACAATGCGGGGCTCATCTGCGCCGCCGCCGTCGGTGGCGGATCCAACATCTACATCGGCATCACCGTCGCCTCTCGTCGTGAGGGCTTCGACGCGGTGTTCCGCGGTCTCGTCGACCACGACGAGATGAGCCGCGTCTGGTATCCGAAGGCCATGGCCGGTCTCGGGGCGACGGTCGTCCCCGACGACGTCTACGCCGACCGTCACTTCGACAACGGACGCGACTTCACCCGCGTCGCGAAGGCGGCCGGCTACTCGCCCTACAAGGCCGAGGGCAACTGGAACTGGGACGTGGTGCGCGACGAGATCGCCGGCCGTGCAGCTCCGCAGACGATCACCGGCGCCGCCTACAACTCCAACCGATCGCTGAACTCCCTGGCATTCAGCTACCTCCCGCGCGCCGAGGCGACCGGGAAGGCCACGATCCACCCGCGCCACGTGGTGCAGGGCATCCACGTCGAACGGTCGGGTCGCTATGTGCTCGAGGTCGACTACGTCAGCCCCTACGGCGACGTCCTCGCGCGGCGCACACTGTCCACCGACCGCCTCGTGCTCGCCGCAGGTTCGCTGGGCACCAACCGGCTGCTGGTGAAGGCCCGCGACACCGGCACCCTGCCGAATCTGAACGAGTACATCGGTACCGGCTGGGGCAACAACGGCAACGGCAACATCGACGTCGGGGTGGGCCGCAGCCGGAAGGGCCCCCAGTCGGCGGTGGGCACCGTCGCCTTCTACGACACCTCCGGCCCCCTGGCCCGCGTGGTCGTGAACGGCTCGAACGGCCTCGGTCCCCTCGATCCTGTTCTCGCGAAGGCGAACACGTCGGTGTTCAAGGCCGGCATCACATCCATCGACCCGACGCGCGGGAAGTTCGAGTACCACGCGAAGAACGACCGCGTCATCCTCGACTGGCCGGGCAACGGCAACAGCCGGGTCGACGACAACTGTCTGCGTATCGGGCATCGGCTCGCGGCACACGCCGACTTCCCGGTGGAGGCCGTCGTCTACGAACCCGACGTCCTGTGGGGCCACATGTGCGGCGGGGCCACCCTGGGTCGCGCGTCGGACTCCTTCGGCCGCGTCGCGGGGTACAAGAACCTCTATGCGCTCGACGGGTCGATGCTCCCCGGATCGGCCGGCGCCTCGAACCCGTCGCTGACCATCACCGCCCTCGCCGAGCGCAACATGGCCGAGATCATCTCAGCCGGAGGCTGATTCGGGTCTTCACCGCCGGAGGCTGATCGGATTCAACCGCCGGAGGCTGATTCGAGAGCGGCCTACCGGGAGCCGACGAGGCCCGCACTCGTCTCGTGGGCGGGTACCGGCGCGAGATCGAGGTGTCCGCGCAGCGTGTCGGAGGTGTACTCGGTCCGGAACAGTCCGCGGCGACGCAGCTCGGGGACGACGTGGTCGACGAAGTCGTCGAAGGTCCCGGGTGACTGCGCCGCGGACAGGATGTAACCGTCGGCCTCTCCCCCGGTGAACCCAGCCTCGATCTCGTCGGCGACATCGCTTGCGGTGCCGACGAACTGGGGCAGCAGCACGCCCTGGGCGTAGAGCTTGCCGATGTCGCGCAGGGTCAGGTTGTCCCGTTCGGAGAGTCGTCGAGCGACGTCGAAGAGGCCCTGGGTGCCGCTGACCGCGATGTCTTCGACGGGCGCGTCGAGATCGTAGGTCGAGAAGTCATGGTTGGTGTGTACCGACAGCGTGATCAGGCCGGAGATCGGGTCGGCCAGTTCGTTGTGGAACGCCTGCTTCTCCCGGGCGATCGATGCGGTCTCGGCGACGAACGGGATGAACGACGGGAGGATCTTCACGTCCTCGGGTCGTCTGCCGAAATTGACCGCGCGCGACTTGACGTCGTCGTAGTAGGCGCGCCGACCCTCGGGGGTGGGGTCGATCTCGAAGATCGCCTCGGCCCACCGGGCGGCGAAATCCTTTCCCTTGTCCGACGATCCGGCCTGGATCAGCACCGGTCGCCCCTGCGGCGACCGCGGGACGTTGAGCGGGCCCTGCACGCGGAAGAACTCGCCGTCGTGGTGGATGGCGTGCACCTTCTCCGGGTCGGCGAAGAATCCGGCGTCCTTGTCCTGCACCAGGGCGTCGGCATCCCAACTCGACCACAGCGCGAGCGCGGTCTCGAGGAACTCCTGGGCGCGCACGTACCGCAGGTCGTGTTCGAGGTGTTCGACGGCACCGAAGTTCACGGCCTCGGCGCTCGACAACGACGTCACGATGTTCCAGGCGACGCGACCGCGGGACAGGTGATCGAGGCTGGCGAAGATCCGCGCGACCTCATACGGATGGAAGTAGGTGGTCGACTTCGTGATCGCGATGCCGAGCCGGGTGGTCACCGCGGCGATGCTCGCCGCGACCACCGACGGGTCGAGTGTTGCACTGGCCTGGGTGCCGCGACTCAGGGCGATGTCGATCCCGCTGCCGTAGTTGGTGGGAGTGGCCAGCAGGTCGGCGAAGAAGACGAAGTCGAACGTCCCGCGCTCGAGGGTGCGGCCGATGCGGTGGTAGTACTCCGGGGTCAGGAAGCCCGGGTCGGAGCCGGGATGGCGCCAGGCGGCGTGCGAATGGGTGACATGCGAGGCGATCTGGAATCCGCCGAGGTGCAGTTGACGAGGCATGCCGCAAGTTCTACGGCCGCCCGTCGAGGGCGACAACGCTTGCGATCATCGAGGGCGCAACGACTCTCGAATCCTCTCCGGCCACGGCGCTACGGTGGACCGATGAGCATCCCCACCTCCACCCACGCCATCGCCGCAGCGGCCCCCGGCCCGGTCGACGCACCCGACTCGTTCGTCGAGGTCGAGGTCGCCCTCGACCCGATCGGCGAGCACGACCTGCTCGTGGAGGTCGCGGCGGTGTCGGTCAACCCCGTCGACCACAAGGTGCGGTCGAGCTTCGACGCCGCCGACGCGCCCCGTGTCCTGGGGTTTGATGCGGCGGGAACCGTTGTTGCGGTGGGCGACTCGGTGTCGCGCTTCGGTGTGGGCGACGAGGTCTTCTACGCCGGCGTCATCAACCGTCCCGGCAGCAACGCGCGGTATCAGCTCGTCGATGAACACATCGTCGGCCGCAAACCCACCTCTCTGTCGTTCGCCGACGCCGCAGCGTTGCCGCTGACGTCGATCACCGCGCACGAATCGCTGTTCGCCCGTCTGGGACTGACCGCGCAGAGCTCGGGCACCCTGCTGGTCGTCGCCGGCGCCGGCGGGGTCGGATCGATGATGATCCAGCTCGCCCGCGCCCTCACCGACGTCACCGTGATCGCCACGGCGAGTCGCGACGAGTCGGAGCGCTGGGTGCGTGACCTCGGTGCACACCACGTGGTGCACCCACGCGAGTTGGCGACCGCCGTGCCGCAGATCGCCCCCGACGGCGTCGACCACATCTTCTCGCCTTACTCTGCGGGCAACGTCGAGACCTACGCCGAGATCATGGCCGTCGGCGGTGCCGTCGTCGCGATCGACGAACCGGAGGGACTCGACACACTGCCGCTGAAATCGCGGTCACAGAGCTGGCACTGGGAGCTGATGTTCTCGGTTCCTCTGTATCGACCCACCGACGACAGCCAGCACCGGATCCTCACCGAGATCGCCGACCTCGTCGATGCGGGCCGGATCCGGACGACGGCGACCACCACGCTGTCACCCATCGACCCGAACACCCTGCGCGACGCGCACACCCGCTCGGAGTCGGGGTCGGTCATCGGCAAGGTGGTGCTCACCCGGGGATGATCGGTGGGCGCGCGGTCTCGCTATGGTGCTCCCCATGACCGAATGGACAGCGTTCTCCGTCGACATCTCCGACCACGTCGCTCAGGTGACCCTCCTGGGACCGGGCAAGGGCAACGCGATGGGCCGCGCATTCTGGACCGAACTGCCCCAGGTGTTCGCCGAGCTCGACGCCGACCCGGAGGTCCGCGCGGTGGTCCTCGCCGCATCCGGCAAGCATTTCTCGTTCGGTCTCGACCTCGCCGAGATGGGTGGCGATTTCGCTCCCCTGCTCGCCGAACGTGCTCTCGCGGGACCCCGGAGCCGCTTCCACACGTTGGTGAAGGCGATGCAGGCGTCGGTGACCGCGGTCGCCGACAGCCGCACCCCCGTCATCGCCGCGATCCAGGGCTGGTGCATCGGTGGCGGCGTCGATCTCATCGCCGCCGCCGACATCCGCTACGCCAGCGCCGACGCGAAGTTCAGCGTGCGTGAGGCGAAGATCGGCATCGTCGCCGACATCGGCTCACTGCAGCGACTGCCCGCGATCATCGGCGAGGGCCACCTGCGCGAACTCGCCTACACCGGCAAGGACATCGACGCCTCCCGCGCGGCTTCCATCGGCCTGGTCAACGACGTCCTGCCCGACGCCGACGCCGCACTGTCCGCCGCCCGCGCGACCGCCGCCGAGATCGCGGCGAACCCGCCGCTGGTGGTCCAGGGCGTCAAGGACGTCCTCGACCGCGAGCGCGCGGCGACGGTGGCCGAGGGTCTGCGCTACGTCGCCGCCTGGAACGCGGCCTTCCTGCCGTCGGAGGATCTCACCGAGGGCATCACCGCGGTGTTCGAGAAGCGCCCGGCGAACTTCCGCGGGGAGTGATCCGCGCGGGGTGACCGCCCGCCCGCTCACGCCTCGAGTTCGCCGGACACGCTGCGTTCGAGCTGGGCGTAGGTGACCGTCGGCAACGACACCAACCCGTCGAGTTCCTCGCGGGCACGGCGGTAGGCCGACTGACGCTCAGCCGGTGTCGACGCGGTGTCCATCGCCATGCGCAGCAACCCCTGCGCGCGGACGAGGCGACGCTGCTCGGGTTCGGAGAAGTCGCCGCGACGCCGCCGCCGAGCCTCCGACTCGGCGGTGTCGAACGCCACGGCGTAATCGTGCACCGCCGCCCGGTATGCCTCCTGCGCGTCGCCGAGACCGACGAGATCCTCGGCGCTGTCGGGACGCAACGAATCCGCGGTGCGCTTGGCGCGGTGGAAAGCGGCGGTCAGCGGCTCCCGCATGTCGGTGATCATGGGGAACTCGAGGAGGTTGACGACGTCGGTCTCGTAGGCGAACCACCGGGCGTCGGTGTCGTCGTGTTCGGACAGCAGTTTCGCGATCGCCCGGAGGTCCCGTTCACGGTCGACGCGCTGCACACCTCGGGCCTGCGCCGCGGCGATCTTGGCCTGCTGTTTGATGCGGTAGCGCTCGAGTCGGCGCGCAGCGCGCCGTTCGTTCGCCGCTGCGACGGCCTTCACCCCGCCGGCCACCGGTCCGCCGATCACGAACACCAGCCACCAGTAGTTGCCGATGATGTCCCCGACGCCGCCCATCACCCCAAACTAGCCAGTCGAGGGATTCCCCGGGGACTGGAAGGGATTGGTCCCGTTGAACAGGATCCAGATCGCGACCGGCGCCGCGATGCCGACCACCAGCCACGCGATCGATCCCACGAAGGGACGCGTCGCCCAGCCGCGTCCGAAGTCCAGCGAGATGCGACCCGGTCCGGCGAGGATGATCGACGCCGCGGCGATGCCCAGGAACAGTTCGTACTCGATGCCCGGCCCCGACGGGCCGGAGGCGAAGAACCAGACCCCGCCGGCCAGGGTCGCCTTGTAGGTGGCGGCGATGATCATCACGCCGAGCACCGCCGACCCGGCGATCGGGGTCAGGAGGCCGAGCACGAGCATCAGGCCGCCCAGCGACTCCGACAGCGCGCCGACGATGGCGAGGGGTTTGGCGGCATCGGCCGAGAACCCGATGTTCGTGTTGGGCGAGTTGAGGAGGAAGTCCTCGAACCCACTCAGTCGCGGACCGTTCCACCAGCCGAACAGCTTCTGCGCGCCGTGCGCCATCGCGATGAGACCGACCGCCACCCGTAGCGCGAGCAACCCGAGATCGGTCGTCCCGCGGCGACGCGCGGCCTGCGCCGCGGCGAGTTCCTCGTCGAGAGCGTCACGGTCGACCCGCTCGGGGTCCGACCTGCGTCCCGATCGGGAGAACCGGCGGGCGCGGCGATCCGACACCGGGTCGTCGAGTTCGTCACGGCCGGTGGTGTCGAGAGCACGGGTCCGTGAATCGTCGGCGTCGATGTCATCGGTGTCGATCGCATCGCCGTCGAGATCGTCGTCGGTGAGCCGGTCCGCGCGGCGGGTCGCGACGGCGTCGTCGTCGGCGTAGGCGGCTCGTCGGTTGTGCTCGCGGTGGAACGCATCGCGATCGACCGGTATGGCCGCGGTCTCGGGCGCCGACCCCGACGATGCAGAGGCGGCCGGGATGGCGGTCGTCGCCGCGTCGTGGCTCTCGGCGTCGTCGCCGTCGCGACGGTACGGCTGATACCCGTGCACGCCGGTCGAGGTCTCGTCGGGATCCGGCTGGCTCTGCGGCATACGGAAGGTCTCGGTCGGCTCGTCGTATGGGCTGGAACCCTGCGGACGCTGCTCACGATCTCGTTCACTCACCTGTCTCACCCTAGGTGGTCGAGGGTCGCTCACCGGTGACGTGACACCGCCGCGTCGCGCCGATCACCTACCCTGGGGCGCATGCCCGACCGAGCGCGCCGCACACGTATCGCCGTCGTGGCGACGGCGATGCTGATCGTCGCCACGCTGCTGGGCGGCTGCGCGGATTTCGACGAGCAGGACCGTGCACGGGCGGCGGGCGACTTCTCCTCCGAGACGGTGACGCCGGCCGTCCCCACACCGACCCCACCGAGCCAGTCCCCGCAGGAGGGGCCTCCGCCGACGGGGCCGTGTGTGGATCCCGACCCGGCCGTCATCGCCACCTGTCTGGGTGCGACGAGCGCTGTGATGCCCGGCGGTGACGCCCAGGGCGAGTCGACGGTCGTCGCCGAACGGACGACCGGACAGATCATCCAGACCCGCCGCAACGGGCCCAAGCGTGTGCTCACCACGATCCCCGTCGACGCCGACGGCGACGGCGGCCTGATGGACTTCGCCCCGTCCCCCACCTATGACCAGGACCGCCTGATCTACGCCTACATCTCGACCGCCTCGGACAATCGGGTGGTCCGGATCGCGCCCGGCGACACCCCCAAGCCGATCCTGACCGGGATCCCCAAGGGTGCGACGGGCAACGTCGGGTCGCTGCACTTCCGTTCCCCCACCGAGCTGTTGGTGGCGACGGGCGACGCGGGAGACCCCGCGGCCGCCGGTGACCCGAATTCGTTGGCGGGCAAGCTGCTGTCGGTCACGGCGCTGAACTCGGGGAGCACCGCCGCCCCGCGCGTGCTCGCCTCCGGTTTGGGCGCCAACGCCACGATCTGCGCGAACGTGAGCAGCGGTCAGCTCTACCTCACCGATCGCGCGCCGACCGAAGACCGCCTGCAGATCATCGACACCACCGGCACCCTGCGCCCGCTGTGGACGTGGCCCGATCGTCCGCAGATATCCGGTTGCGCCGCAGCCGGATCGAGCGTGCTGGTGTCCACCGCGCGCACCCAGCGGGTCGAGCTGCTCGGCGAGCCGACGCGCGAGAAGCCGACCGTGTCGCCACCGGTCGTGGTGTTCGAGAAGCGCTACGGAGCGTTGGGGCGCATGACGGCCCTGCCGTCGGGGCTGTTCCAGGTCGGCACGATCAACAAGCAGGGTGGACGCCCGGTGGCGACCGACGACCGTGTCGTGCGTTTCCTCCCGCCGACCAGCTCCCAGAGCAACGTCTGACCCGTACGCCTACGCGCCGATAGGTGTCAGCGCGACAGTCGCTGCCCGACCAGCATCGAGGTGACGAGATCCCGACGGCGCGCCAGATCGGCCATGGCGTCGTCGATCTCGGACAGTTCGTCCCGGATCACCGCGGCCACCTCCGGACACATGTCGACACGGTCACCGTTCACACAGGGCAGCACGTCGCGAATCGTCTCGAGGGTGAACCCGGCCTCGATGAGGCGCTTGATGCGCAGGACCTGCGCGACCGTGCCGTCGGCGAAGTCGCGGTAACCGTTGCCGCGACGGGTCGTCGCCAACAGTCCGTGGGCGTCGTAGTGGCGCAAGGATCGCGCCGAGACGCCTGTGAGACGTTCCACCTCACCGATTCTCATCACGCCGCCCTCCCGCGGGTCTCGCCCGGCCACATCCTCCGCGCCGATGCACGGTGAACACTTGACCTTCACACCGGTGTCAGAGTTTAGCGTCGGTCACCATGACACGCGCAGCACACATCCACGCCCCCGACGTGATCGTCGCCGGGCACGGCGATCCACTCGTCCTCGCCCACGGCGCCGGGGGCGCAGTGGCCACCAATTTCGGTCAGGTCATCGAGTCGCTGTCCCCGCGGCGTCGCCTCGTCGGGATGAACTACCCGGGATCGGGGGCGACGCCACGGCAGACACGTCCACTCGAACTCGAGGAGCTCGCCGACGGCCTGGTGGCCGCCGCCGTGGCCGACGGGCACGACCGCTTCCCCGTCCTCGGCCTGTCGCTGGGGTGCGCGGTGGCCATCACCGCCGCGTATCGGCATCCACACCGGGTGTCCGGGCTGTTCCTCACCGTGGGTTTCGCCCGCGCCGACGCGCAGATCCGCCTCGTGGTCGATGTGTGGCGGCATCTCGCGGACACCGATCCGACGATGCTGGCCCGGCTCCTGGTGATGCTGGCGTCGCCGGACGTGTTGGCGTCCCTCGACCCGGCAGCCACCGAACGCGCGATCACCGACACGGTGTCGACACTTCCCGACGGCGGACCCGATCAGGCCCTTCTCGCGTCGACGGTCGACGTCACGGTCGCCGCCTCGGCCGTGGCCGTCCCGACGACCGTCGTCGTGGCAGGACAGGATCGCATCGTGCTCCCGGCCACCACGCGCGCACTGGCGCAGACGATCACCGGCGCGAAGGTCCTCGAGTACCCCGACGCGGGCCACATCTTCACCCCGTCGGAGACCTCGAACTGGATCGACGACATCGGCGACTTCCTCCACATGCACGGCCTGTGAGCGGCGCGACCGGAGACGCGGGATGGAACCGCGCGACGATCACCCTGACCGGCGCGCTGTTCGTCTACATGACCGCTGAGATGTTCCCCGTCGGCATCGTGCCCCAACTCGCCGACGGACTGGACTGTTCCCGAGCCGCCGCGGGCACCCTGCTGGCCGTCTACGCGATCGTCGCCGGCGTCGCGATCCTCCCGGTCGTCGCGCTGGCGCGGCACGTGGACCGGCGTCGTCTCATCGTGGCGTCTCTCCTGGTCCTCGCGGTGTCGCAGGTGGCGTTCGCGTTCGCCGAGAACCTGTGGTGGGCGTACGCCGCCCGCGCTGTCGCCGCCATCCCGCACGGACTGCTGTGGGCCGTGGTGCCCACGGTCGCGGCATCGCTCGATCCGAACGCCCCGGGGCGGGCGACGGCGCGCGTGTTCGTGGGCGGGGCACTCGGTCTCGTCGTGGGCGCGCCCTCGGTGACCGCGGCAACAGGGGTGATCGGTTGGCGGCCGACGGCGATGGCGGTGGGGGTGTCAGCCGCGGTGCTCGCGGTCGCGGTCCGTGCGACCCTCCCAAGTGGCGGGGCGCGACCCCGCGTCGGGTCGGTCGGACCGCACGACCGACGGACACGCCGACTCCCGTCGATCCCCGCCCGGGTGTTCGGCATCAGCGCGGCGACGGTGGCGGTGGTGACGGCGTGCTACATCCCGTACACCTACCTCTCGGTGCTCGCCGACGACACCGGCATCCGGTCGACATCGCTGTCGGCGCTGCAGATCGGTTACGGCGCTGCGGGTCTGGTGTCGGTGTCACTCGTCGGTCGATTCCTCGACGACCGGTTACGCACCGTCCTGGCCGCGGTGCTCAGCGGGATGACCATCGCCCTCACGATGATCGTGATGGGCGGAACCGCTGCGTTCGCCCTGGCCGTGATCCTCTGGGGCGCAGCGTTCGCGTGCGCCGCACCGGCACTACAGAGTGCGGTCCTGCGGGCGTCGCACCTCGACCCCCGCGCCGACCCGCTGGCGGCGTCCGCGGTGTACGTGCTGGCGTTCCAGCTCGGGATCGCCGGCGGTTCGTGGGCCGGAGGCGGCATCCTCGCCACCGCCGGCGTGGAGTGGCTGGCGCCGACCGGCCTCATCGCGGTCGCAGTGGCGGCCGCAGCGGTGATCGTGACCGTGCGTCCGCCGACCACCGCAACCGGAGCGGTCTAGGAGCAGGCGGCGAGGACGAGTTCCTTCACCCGCGCCGGGTCGGCCTGTCCACGTGTCGCCTTCATGACGTCGCCGACGATCTTGCCCGCCGCCGCCACCTTGCCGGAGCGGATCTTGTCGGCGATGTCGGGGTTGGCGGCCAGTGCAGTGTCGACGGCGGACTGCAGTGCCGTGTCGTCACGGACGACCTCGAGCCCGCGGTCGGCGACGATCTGCTCGGGCTCGCCCTCGCCGTCGAGCACCGCCACGGCGACCTGCTGACCCAACTTGGTGGTGAGCTTGCCCGCCTCGACGAGGCCGATGATGGTCGCCACCTGCGCCGGGGTGATCGCCAGATCGGCCAACTCCGCGCCGCGCGAGTTCGCCTGCTGGGCGAGGAAGCTGACCCACCAGCTGCGCGCGGTCTCGGCCGGCGCACCGGCGTCGACGGTGGCGATGATGAGGTCGATGGCACCGACGTTGACGAGATCACGCATCACCTCGTCCGACACCCCCCACTCGGACTGGATGCGCGCGCGACGCAGCCATGGCAACTCGGGCAGCGTGGTCGCGAGGTGCTCGACCCAGGCCCGTTCGGGTGCGACCGGTGCGAGATCGGGCTCGGGGAAGTACCGGTAGTCGTCGGCGGTCTCCTTACGTCGACCTCCCGAGGTGGTGCCATCGACCTCCTGGAAATGCCTTGTCTCCTGGATGATCTCGCCGCCGGCGTTGAGGATCGCGGCCTGTCGACGCATCTCGTACCGGACGGCGACCTCGACGCTCTTCAGCGAGTTCACGTTCTTGGTCTCGGTGCGCGTCCCGAATTCGGCTGCGTCCTTGGCCATCAGCGACACGTTCGCGTCGCATCGCAGCGACCCCTGGTCCATCCGCACGTCGGACACGCCGAGCGCCTTGAGCAGATCACGCAATGCGCCGACGTAGGCGCGGGCGACCTCGGGGGCGCGTTCGCCCGCGCCGGTGATGGGGCGGGTCACGATCTCGACCAGTGGGACGCCCGCCCGGTTGTAGTCGAGCAGTGAGTGGCTCGCACCGTGGATGCGTCCGGCGCCGCCGATGTGCAGCGATTTGCCGGTGTCCTCCTCCATGTGGGCGCGTTCGATGGCGACCCGCCAGATGGTGCCGTCCCCGAGGACCACGTCGAGATACCCGTCGTAGGCGATCGGCTCGTCGAACTGCGAGATCTGGTAGTTCTTCGGCTGATCGGGATAGAAGTAGTTCTTGCGGGCGAACTGGCTCGACTCGCGGATCGAGCAGTTCAGCGCGAGGCCGATGCGGATGGCGGACTCGATCGCAGCGGCGTTGGCGACCGGGAGGGCACCGGGCAGGCCGATACAGACCGGGCAGACCTGGGTGTTCGGCTCGGCCCCGAACGCCGTGGGGCATCCGCAGAACATCTTCGTCTCGGTGCCGAGTTCGACGTGGACCTCGAGGCCCAGGACGGGATCGAAATCGCGGATCACGTCGTCGTAGTCGACGAGGTCGACGGTCGCAGTGGTCATGGGCCCCAGTTTAGGCCCGCGATCCCAGGGTCGAAGCCGGGGTGAACCCCGATGCCGTCGCGCGGCGGCGTCCCTACCGTCGGGAGTCCGAGGCCGGCGAACCGCGCAGGCCCGACGAACTCGACGACCCCGAGGAGAACCATGAGCTACCACGCACCCGTCCCGACCCCGCCTCGCCGCCTGCGGCGGTCGACGACCGACTCCTGGATCGGCGGGGTCTGCGGAGGCATCGCCGAGCGTCTCGGCATGAGCGCGGGACTCGTCCGACTGCTGTTCGTCCTGTCGATCGTGCTGCCCGGCCCGCAGGTTCTGGTCTATCTGGCGCTGTGGATCGTCATCCCGCGGAACTGATGCGGGCGACGCCGTCACCGCTGAGGTCGGCGAGGGCGACGCGGCGCCCGGCCCGCGCCAGCAGCACCGCCTCCGCCGACCCCCGGACCTCGGGCGCGCCCCGACGGCCCGCACGCCAGTCGAGATCGGTGGCCACCCACGCGACATCGGACCGGGTCGCCCCGAACGCGAATGCGCCCCGCGTGGAGAGGAAGTCGAGCGCCGCCGTCAGCCGCGCAGGATCGAACTCGCGGTCCAGACCGAGGGGCCTGCGGATGTCCTGACCGTGGACCAGCAGGTCGGTCAGCGGCGCCCGGGGCCCGCCGAACGGCGGCGTGAAACGGCTCTGCGCGTGCTCACGCAGCAGTGTCGGCAACTCGTCTCGGTGGTCTCGAGCGACCTGCTGCGACGAGATCACGTTGGCGCGGGACAGGTTCCCGTGGGCACGGATCACCGTGCGCGCGATCGCCGTCGGACCGGTGATCAGAGGCATCACCAGGTGGCCGGCCACATCTCGCACCGACCATTCCGAACACAGCGACTGCGTCGCCCACGCGGTGTCGTCGAGACCGTCGAGCACGTCGGCCAGTTCCCGGCGTTCGTCGGCGATCGCGGCGAACAACGCGTCGCGGTTCATCGACCCTCCTGATGTTCGGTGACACCGGCGCCCGGCGCCTCACCCGAAGATGACGCGTATCTCCTGGTATTGGTCCTGCGGCACGGTCTTGTGGTTTGCCAGTGCCTCGCCGAAATCGACCCGCACGATGCGTGTTCCCCGCAGCGCCACCATGTGGCCCCAGTTCTTGTCGGCGATGAGGTCGGTCACCGCCATGCCCAGGCGTGTCGCCAACACCCGGTCGAACCCGGTCGGCGACCCGCCGCGCTGGATGTGGCCGAGCACGGTCGCGCGCGTCTCGATGCCGGTCCGATCCTCGATCAGCGGCGCCAGCACCTCGGCGATACCACCGAGGCGGGGACGGTTGAACCCGTCGAGTCCCTTGCTGGAGTGGGCGACATCCATGTCGGGGAGACGGAAGCCCTCGGCGACGACCACCATCGGCGACCGTCCGCGGTTCTTCACGCTGGTGACCCAGGCACAGATCTGATCGAGGCTCTCGGGCTGTTCGGGGATGAGGATGGCGTGGGCGCCGCCGGCGATACCCGAGTAGAGGGCGATCCAGCCGGCGTGGCGGCCCATCACCTCGAGCACCATGCAGCGTTTGTGGGAGTTGCCGGTGGTGCGCAGGCGGTCGATCGACTCGGTGGCGATCTCGACGGCGGTGTCGAACCCGAAGGTGTAGTCGGTGGCGTCGAGGTCGTTGTCGATCGTCTTCGGCACCCCGACGATGTTGATCCCGTCCTCGTAGAGGCGCTTCGAGGCCGACGCGGTGCCCTCGCCGCCGATCGCGATCACCCCGTCGATGCCCAGGTCGGCCAGCACCGCCTTCACGATGTCGGCGCCGCCGTGGTCGGCGTACGGACCCACACGGCTCGTCCCCAGGATGGTCCCGCCCTCGCGGGACAGACCGCGCACGGAGCTGCGATCGAGTGGCATGGTGTCGCCCTCGATCAGCCCTCGCCACCCGTCACGGAAGCCGACGAACTCCTGTCCGTAGACGGTCTCGCCCTTGAGGACGGCCCCGCGGATGACCGCGTTGAGGCCGGGGCAGTCACCTCCGGAGGTGAGGATGCCGAACTTGCTCACGTGTGGGTGTCCCTTCAGCCCGCAGCGGGCGGTGGACCGTGTGGCCCGCCCCAACACCTGCGTGCACTCACAATCTAGGTAATCGGCGGCCTCGGCGCGCGACGGCCGACCCGGTGGTGTGGATCCCGGGGCGGGTTTCGATCCGGGCGGGTTTCGATACCAGCGGTAGAGTCGGTCCGATGACCACCGGCCGGTTCGACACCCTGCGGGCGTGGTTCGGCCGTCTCCTGGTGTCGGCGGTGATCATCGCGGCCGGGGTGGTCATCGCGTCGCTGTCGACCACCTCCTCGGCGCCGATGATGACCACGGCACTCACCGCACCGACCGCGTCGGCGGCCCCGGACGTCGATTCGGTGCACCTCGGTGCCGACACCCCCACCGGAGCCGCGGTGGCCGCCCTCACCGGTCCCCGCCCGGCCGACGCGATGGCCCTGATCCCGTCCGGGTTCGCCGACGAGATGGGATACCGACCGGTGCTCATCGACGGTGTCCCGGCCAACCCCGACGGTGGCTGCTCATCACCCATCGGGCTGCCGATGTCGTTCGACGCACCGTGCAAGACCCACGACCTGGGTTACGACCTGCTGCGCTACGGCGACCTGACCGGCACCCCTTTGGGACCGTGGGCGCGACAGTCACTCGACGGGCAGCTGTCGGCCCGGATGCACGCGAGCTGTGTGGACGACGGATGCCAGACCGCCGCCGACCTCGCCGACGCCGGTGTCGCGGCGAACTCCCGTCGGCAGGGCGAGGGTGTGCCGGTCACCGAGAGTCGGTCGCAGATCGTCACCTCGACCCTGCGGATGATCTGGCAGCCGGTCTCGCACGCGGCCGGCGTACTGGGGACCGCGCCGGGCCGGGCGGCGGTGGCCGCTCTGATCGCCCTGGTCGCGATCCACCTGCGACGCCGATCTCGTCCGCTGTCGGCCGGCCCCTGGTCGCCACGGGGCACGTTGTCCCAGATGTGGTCGGCCATCACCCGTCGTCGCGTGACGTCGGGCGGCGTTCGGCGGGCACCCTTCTCCGAGGCGAACACCACCTCCTGAGCCCGCCGCGGCGTCCGGGGTCCGGGTCGTCGGATGCCGCACACGCGTTCCGCACGTCTCGTACCACCCGCTCAGCTCCGCGTTTCCCGTCAGGCCTTGACCAATCAGCTGTCTGGACTAGTGTCTGATCTGTTGTTCACCCCGCCCCGGCGATCAGGAGAAGCCGATGACCATCCGCGTCGCCCTCGTCGGGACGGGCAATGTCGGTGGGCTCGCGCTGCGGCAACTGATCACCGACCCACGGTTCGAGCTCGTCGCCGTCGGGGTCGTGACACCGGAGAAGATCGGCCGCGACGCCGGGGACCTGGCGGGACTCGACGTGACGACGGGTGTGAGCGCGACCGAGGGCCTCGACGCCGTCATCGCCGCGGCCCCGGACTGCGTCGTCCACTGCGCCATGGGCGACACCCGCATGGGTGACGCCACCCGGGACTGTCTGCGCATCCTCTCCGCGGGCATCCACGTGGTGGGGTCGTCGCCGGTGCCGTTCCAATACCCGTGGAAGACGATGCCCGACAAGCTCATCGAGCGCATCGAGGAGGCCGCCCTCGCCCATGACGTCAGCATGTTCGTCACCGGCGTCGACCCAGGGTTCGCGACCGACCTCCTGCCCATCGCACTGGCCGGTACCTGTCAGCAGGTGACGCAGATCCGCTGCATGGAGATCGCCGACTACGCCACCTACGACGGCCCCGAGGTGATCTACGACGTGATGGGCTTCGGATCCCCTGTCGACGACCCGCCGCTCTTCCTACAACCCGGCGTGCTGAGCCTCGCCTGGGGATCGGCGATCCGGCAGTTGGCCGACGCACTCGGGGTCACGCTCGACGAGATCGTCGACCGCAACGAGCGCGAGCCGGCGCCAGAGGATTTCACGGTCGCCGCCGGGCCGATCGCCAAGGGAACCACCGCGGCCGTGCGGTTCGAGATCATCGGGATGGTCGACGGCCACCCGGCGATCGTGGTCGAACACGTCACCCGACTGCGACCCGACCTGCGGCCCGACTGGGCACAGTCCGCCCAACCGGGCGGCTCCTACCGGGTGGAGATCACCGGTGAACCGTCCTACGTCGTGGACATCTGTCCCACCAGCGTCCACGGCGACCACAACCACGCCGCCATCGTCGCCGCGGCGGGTCGCATCGTGAACGCCATCCCCGCGGTGATCGCGGCTCCGCCCGGGCTGCGCACCACGCTCGACCTCCCCCTGGTCACCAGCCGAGGGGTGTATCGATCTGCACCGCGACGGCCCCCGACGAACGACGACCACATCCGACAGTGAGGACAACAGACCATGGGACGTGTTGACGGCAAGGTGATCCTGATCAGCGGCGGCGCCCGCGGGATGGGCGCGGCCGACGCCGCTGCGCTGGTCGCCGAAGGCGCGTCGGTGGTGATCGGCGACATCCTCGACGAGGGACAGGCGGTGGCCGAACGACTCGGTGACGCGGCCACCTACGTCCACCTCGACGTCACCAGCCCCGGCGACTGGGCCGCGGCGGTCGACGCCGCCGTCGACACCTACGGCTCGCTGACCGGCCTGGTGAACAACGCCGGCATCGCGAACGGCTCGACGCTGCAGGCGTTCCGACTCGACAAGTGGCAACAGATCATCGACGTGAACCTCACCGGCACGTTCCTCGGCATGCAGGCTGCCGCCGACGCGCTGATCGCCTCGCAGAACGGCTCGATCGTCAACATCTCGTCGATCGAGGGGATGCGCGGCACCCCGTGGGCGCACGGCTACGTCGCCACCAAGTGGGCCGTGCGCGGACTGACGAAATCCGTTGCCGCCGAACTCGCCCCGCACGTGCGGGTGAACTCGATCCATCCCGGCCTGATCCGCACACCGATGACCGAGGGGATTCCCGACGACATGCTCACGATCCCGCTCGGGCGGCCGGCCCGACCCGAGGAGATCGCGTCGTTCGTCCTGTTCCTGATCTCCGACGAGTCGTCCTACGCCACCGGTTCGGAGTTCGTCGTCGACGGCGGTGTGATCACCAACATCCCGCACAAGTTCTGACCGACCGGCGACACAGCAGGAGAGTCAGGCGATGTCGCCGCGGGCCGCCTCGTAGGCCGCGCCCACGCGGTACAGGCGATCGTCGGCCTGCGACGGCGCCATGATCTGCAGACCCACCGGGAGTCCGTCGTCGGCCGACAGCCCCGACGGCACACTCATCGCGCAGTTGCCCGCGAGGTTCACCGGGAGCGTGCACAGGTCGAACAGGTACATCGCCAGCGGGTCATCGACCTTCTCGCCGATCGCGAACGCGGTCTGCGGCGTGGTCGGCGAGATCAACACGTCGACCGATTCGAAGGCGGTCGCGAAGTCACGGGCGATGAGGGTGCGCACCTTCAGCGCCTGCCCGTAGTACTGGTCGTAGTATCCCGCCGACAGCGCGTACGTGCCGATCATGATGCGGCGCTTGACCTCCGGGCCGAAACCCTGCGCACGGGTCAACGCCATCACCTCGTCGGCGGAATGGGTCCCGTCGTCGCCGACCCGCAGGCCGTACCGCATCGCGTCGAAGCGGGCGAGGTTGGAACTGACCTCCGACGGCAGGATCAGGTAGTACGCGCCGAGCGCGTAACCGAAGTGCGGGCACGAGACCTCGACGATCTCGGCGCCGCGCTCACGCAGCGCGTCGACGGCCGCGGTGAACGAGGCGAGCACGCCGGGCTGATACCCGTCGCCCTGCAGTTCGGTGACGATACCGACCCGGACCCCGGCGAGATCGCCCCGCGCACCGGCACGTGCCGCACCGACGACGTCGGGGATCGGGGCGTCGATCGAGGTGGAGTCCCGCGGGTCGTGCCCTGCGATCACCTCGTGGAGCAGGGCGGTGTCGAGAACCGTTCGCGCACAGGGTCCACCCTGATCGAGTGACGAGGCGCAGGCGATGAGTCCGTAGCGCGAGACCGTGCCGTAGGTCGGCTTCACACCGACCGTCGCGGTCACCGCGGCGGGCTGGCGGACCGACCCGCCCGTGTCGGTGCCGATGGCCAGCGGCGCCTGGAACGATGCGAGTGCCGCGGCGCTGCCGCCGCCCGATCCGCCGGGGATCTTCGTGGTGTCCCACGGGTTACGCGTGAGCTGGTAGGCGGAGTTCTCGGTGGAACTGCCCATCGCGAACTCGTCCATGTTGGTCTTGCCGAGGATGGGGATGCCCGCCTCGCGCAGTCGCCGGGTGACGGTGGCGTCGTAGGGCGGGATCCACCCCTCGAGGATCTTCGACCCGGCCGTGGTCGGCGCATCGGTGGTGGTGAACACGTCCTTGAGGGCGAGCGGCACGCCGGCCAACGACGATGCCGGGGTCTCGCCGGCGGCGATCGAGGCGTCGACGGCCTCGGCCGCGGCGAGCGCGGCGTCCGACGTCACGTGGAGGAACGCGCCGAGATCACCGTCGATCTCGGCGATCTGATCGAGGTGGGCGCGGGTGACCTCCACCGACGACAGTTCGCGCGAGTGGATCTTGTCGGCGAGGTCGGCTGCGGACAGCCCGGTGATGGGACCGGCGGGACGGATCGCGGTCACTGGTCCTCCCCCAGGATCTGCGGGACGGCGAAGCGGTCCTGTTCGACCGACGGGGCACCCGACAGCGCCTCCTCCGGCGACAGACCGGGCACCACGACGTCGGGACGGAGCACGTTGGACAGGCCCGCGGGATGGGCGGTGGTCTCGACACCGGAGACGTCGACCTCGGAGATCTGCGCGACGTGACTGAGGATCGAATCGATCTGGCCCGCATACTGATCGAGCTCGGAGTCGGGCAGGGTCAGGCGCGACAGCCGCGCCAGGTGGGCGACCTCGTCCCGGGAGATGGCAGACACCGATGGATCCCTTCCACGTACAACGAAACGCCACGACCCGCGGTCGCAGCCCGCTCAAGAGTAGTGGCCGCTACAACCAGCGCCGGAGACGGGCGGTGATCCACGGCAACACCAGGTACACCATGAGCGGGGTGTTGATCAGGGTCGCGATCAGGGTCTTGGCCGCCAGCGGGACACCGTCGAGGTGGGCGATGACACCGAAGTTGATGGCGAGACTCAGCGGGAAGAACCCGAGCCAGATGGTGATGGCCTGCTTCCAGCGCGGCGGCGGCGCGCCGACGACCCGCACCGCATGGGTCAGCGTCGACTGCGGTTCGAACCAACCCTCGACCCCCGAGAGTCGATGGACCACCCGCTCGACCGCGACACCCTCGCCACGCGAGAGCCAGGCACGCCGGACGGGTGACGCCATCCAGTCCTCGAGGTCGCCCTCGGTCGCGAACCGGTACACCACGTAGTACTCGCACGGATCCGACGGCGACCGCAGCCAGCCTCCCCCCAGGAATCCGGGGAAGGTACGCACCAGGGCGATCCCCGCATCGGTCCAGGCGAGGAAATCGTGTTCGCGGCCCGGTTCGATCCGCCGTGCCACCGACGTCGTGACGTGCGTCGCGTCGCCACCGGCGTCTCCCGGGTCGGGGGCGGACTCCTCGTGCACCGATGACATGACCCCATCGTCGCACCGAAACGGCCTACCCTCTTCCCATGATCATCGTCACCAGCAACGAGATCCCGGGTTATCGCATCGGCTTCACCTTCGGCGAGGTGTTCGGACTCACCGTGCGGTCGCGGAACATCGGCTCGAACATCGGCGCAGGTTTCAAGGCCATGGCCGGTGGTGAGCTCAAGGGCGTGACCCAGTTGCTGCACGACTGCCGCCAGGAGGCGTTGTCGCGCCTGGCCGCCGAGGCCCAGCAGAAGGGCGCCAACGCCGTCGTCGCGTTCCGCTTCGAGACCACCGAGTTCGGCGGGACCGGTATCGAGGTGTGTGCGTACGGCACCGCCGTGGGCATCGAGCCCCTCGATCCGGCGCAACCCGGCCGCGTCCCGCCTGCCTGAGCACCCCCCTCGCGACCAGCGGGGCCACGACTGCGGTGTGACAATGTCAGACGTGTCGTATCTGTTGCGGGTCTACCTGGCCGACCGTCCGGGAAGCCTCGGCCTGCTCGCGGTGTCCCTGGGATCGGTGGGCGCCGACATCCTCTCCCTCGACGTCGTCGAGCGCGGCGAGGGCTACGCCGTCGACGACATCGTCGTCGAGGTCGCCCGCGGATCGCTGCCCGACACCCTCATCACCGCCGCGGAGAACGTCGACGGTGTCCGCGTCGATTCCATCCGTCCCTACACCGGCGTCC
Organism: Williamsia sp. M5A3_1d; assembly: GCF_053345315.1. Lineage (NCBI taxonomy): Bacteria > Bacillati > Actinomycetota > Actinomycetes > Mycobacteriales > Nocardiaceae > Williamsia > Williamsia sp. M5A3_1d. The sequence continues at coordinate 662,401 of NZ_JBKEZX010000003.1, read as the reverse complement.
TCGAGACCCATCGCGAACTCGAACTGGTCGACGAGATCGCGTCGGCCGCCGGCCCGCGGCGCCTGCAGGTCCTCGTCGACAACGCCCCGCGCGTGCTGCGGGTGTCGTGGAGCACGATCATCACCGCCGGCGGTGACGGGGTCATCCAGCTGTTCGCCAGTTCGAGCGCGCCCGAGACCCGGCTGACCCGGGTCGACTTCCTCCCGATCGGTGCCGCCACCGCGCTCGACCCCGACGCCGCGTGGGTGCCCCAGTCGTGGCGTGATTCCGACACACGTATGGCCGCCGCGCCGGTCGGGGTGTCCGCCGACGGCGTGACCACGAAGGCGCTGCTCCTCGGACGGTCGGGCGGACCCGACTTCCGGCCGTCGGAGATCGCCCGGATCGGCTATCTATCCCGCATCGTCACCACGGTGCTGACCCTGTCCTAGCCGCCGTCTGTGTCGATTTCGGTGGCCTTTTCGTTCTCGGTGTCGGTGGCCGTCTCGGTCTCGTCGTCCGGGACCGGAGGCGGCCCGTCGCGCAGCAGCGCGGTGAAACCCTCCTCGTCGAGGATCGGCACCCCGAGTTGCTCGGCCTTCTCGGCCTTGGTGCCCGGCGATTCCCCGACGACCACGAAACTCGTCTTCTTCGACACCGATCCCGACGCCTTGCCGCCGCGCACGAGGATGGCCTCCTTCGCGCCGTCGCGGGAGTAGTTCTCGAGCGATCCGGTGACCACGATGCTGAGTCCGGTCAGCGTGCGTGGCGTCGACGAATCGCGTTCGTCGGCCATCCGCACGCCCGCGTCGCGCCAGCGGGTGACGATCTCGCGGTGCCAGTCGACGGCGAACCAGTCGACCACGCTCTGCGCGAGCGTCGCCCCCATCCCCTCGGTCTGGGCCAGCGCCTCGACGTCGGCGTCGGCGATCGCCTCCAGGGTGCCGAACTCGTTGGCCAGGGCGCGCGCCGCAGACGGTCCGACGTGGCGGATCGACAGACCGACCAACACCCGCCACAGCGGTGCGTCCTTCGCCTTCTCGAGATTGGCGAGCAGACGGGACCCGTTGGCCGACAACGCTCCCGCCTTGGTGGTGAACAACCCGACCGTGGTGAGGTCGGAGGCGGTCAGTGAGAACAGGTCGGCCTCGTTCTCCAACACCCCCGAGGCGAGCAGCGCGGTGGCCGCCTCGTACCCGAGCGCCTCGATGTCGAACGATCCCCGCCCGGCGAGGTGGAACAGTCGCTCGCGCAGCTGCGCCGGACACGATCGACTGTTCGGGCAGCGGATGTCGGCGTCGCCCTCTTTCTCGTGCCGGAGTTCGGTGCCGCACTCGGGGCAGTGGGTGGGCATCTCGAACTCCCGCTCGCTGCCGTCACGGAGGTCGACCACGGGCCCGAGGACCTCGGGGATCACGTCGCCGGCCTTGCGGATGGTGACGGTGTCGCCGATGAGCACGCCCTTGCGCTTGACCTCCGAGGCGTTGTGCAGCGTCGCCATCGACACCGTCGACCCCGCGACGAGGACCGGGGCCATCTTCGCGAACGGGGTGACCCGTCCGGTGCGACCGACGTTGACCTCGATGTCGAGCAGCGTGGTGGTCGCCTCCTCGGGCGGATACTTGTAGGCGATGGCCCAGCGAGGCGCACGTGAGGTGGATCCCAATCGTCGCTGCAGCGACGTGGTGTCGACCTTGACGACGATGCCGTCGATCTCGTGCTCGACGTCGTGGCGGTGCTCGCCCCAGTAGTCGATCTTGTCCAGGATCTCCTGCGCGCCCGAGAGTTTCGTGGTGTGCGCCGACACCGGTAGCCCCCACGCCCCCAGCGCGAGGTAGGCCTCGTGCAGCGACTCGGGTGAATACCCCTGGAGCTTGCCGATGCCGTGACAGATCATGCCGAGGCGACGCCGCGCGGTGACCTGCGGGTTCTTCTGCCGCAGCGAGCCCGCGGCGGAGTTGCGGGGGTTGGCGAACGGGGGTTTCCCCTCGGCCACCAGCGAGGCGTTGAGGGCCTCGAAATCCTCGACCCGGAAGAAGACCTCGCCGCGGACCTCGAGGATCTCCGGCGTGGGGTGGTCGTCGCTGGGGGTCAGCCGGTGCGGGATGTCGTCGATGGTCTTCGCGTTGAGGGTGACGTCCTCGCCGGTGCGACCGTCGCCGCGGGTGGTGCCGCGTACCAGGACGCCGTTCTCGTAGACCAACGCCAGCGCGACACCGTCGATCTTGAGCTCGCACAGGTAGTCGAGGCCCGTGCCGGCGTCGGCCTCCACGCGGTCGATCCAGGTGCGCATCTCATCGGCGTCGAAGACGTTGTCCAGCGACAGCATCCGCTCGAGGTGGTCGACGGCGGCGAACTCGGTGGCGAAGCCGCCGCCGACGAGCGCGGTCGGCGAGTCGGGGGTGGCCAGTTCGGGATGCTCGGCCTCGAGTTGCTGCAAACGACCCAGCAAGGCGTCGAACTCGCCGTCGGTGATGACCGGCGAGTCCTTCACGTAGTAGCGGAACTGGTGTTCGCGGACCTCGTCGGCCAACTCCGACCACTTCGTACGCACGTCCGCATCGCTCGAAGGAGCAGTGCCCTGGGTGCTGTCGTCCACCTGCGTGAGATTAGTCGACGGCACCGACAACCCGGGCGCCTCGACCGGCCGCGCGCGAGGGGTGTGATGTGCCATCGTCGACGGCGTGCCGCACCCGATCATGTTCGACGACGACGACCCGGTGCTGGCCCGGGTCCGCGACATCGCGCTGGCGTTCCCCGAGGCCACCGAGGTCATCGCCCACGGCCGCCCGACGTTCCGCTGCGGCCGGGTGTTCTGTCACTACGGCGGGTCGATCCGCGGCGGCGAGCGCAAGGAGCAGTCGATCCTGGTCCTCCCCGACCCTGCCGAGGCCGAGGCGCTGCGGGCCGACACGCGGGTGTTCGTACCCGCCTACCTCGGTCCGGCGGGGTGGCTGGGCCTCGATCTGTCGGGGGTGGCGGAGCTGTCGGGGGACGCACCGGACTGGGTCGAGGTCGGCGAGCTGGTCGACACCAGCTACCGCCGGATCGCACCCGCGCGACTCGTGCGGCAGCTCGACCAGCGCTGACATCTGCAGACCGTCGTCTGTGCCATCCTGGTCGCCATGCCCCTTCGCCCGCGCAACGACCTCACGGGGTGGTCACGCGACTACTGGTGGGCGTTGATCGTGGTGCCGGTGGCGCTGGTCGTGTCGGGTGTCCTGGTGGCGGTGTCGTTCTCCTCGACGACGCCATCGCCGCGGGCGGTGACCGCCGCCGTCACCTCGGCGCCCCCCACGGGTTCCACACCGACCGCCGCCGCGATCGACGCGGCCGACACCGCCGCCTGCCGTGACGGCGTCCGGGGCAAGTCGATCGTGGTCAGCATCTCCGAGCAGCGGATGCGGATGTGTGACACGTCGTCGCTCGTGGAGGCGTCCTACGTCACCACCGGGATCGACAACCGCACCGACCGCACCCCCACCGGGACGTGGAAGATCGTCGCCGAGGAGACCGACCGGTATCTCGTCGGCGCCGACTACCGGGTGTTCGTCCACTACTGGATGCCGTTCTTCGGGGACTTCGGCTTCCACGACTCGCCGTGGCAGAACTTCGACTACGGCAGCCCGCGATACCGCACGAACGGCTCGCGCGGATGTGTACATGTCCCGGGGGCGACGATGGCGTCGCTCTACCGGTGGGCCGGCGTCGGGACAACGGTCACCATCCGCGCCTGAACACGGTGTCCGCGCGGCGGGACGTCACTGCTGGGGCAGTGCCTCGGCGACGTCCGTGGCGAGCGTCAACGCGGCACGCGCCCACTCGGTGTCGGCACCGGCCAGCCCGCAGGTCGGGGTGATGATCATCTGCTCGGTGAACACGTCGTGGGAGATCCCGATGGTGTCGACGAGCGCGGTCACGGCGTCCACCACGTGTTCGACATGACGTTCGGGCGTCGGCCGGGTGCTGGGGACGGCGCCGAGCGCGACCACCGCGCCCCGGTCGATCAGCTCGCCGAAGCCGTCGAGGTCCACCGTGGAGCCGCGGCGCACACCGATCGAGTCGATGTCGAGCGAGACGCCCCACAGGCGGGTCTGGGCGGCGACCTGCCACGGGAACCGGCGCCCGCAGTGGTGCAGGATCACCGGTCCGCCGACGACGTCGACGAGGGCGTCGAGATGCTCGGCGACCGTCGCCGCGGGCACCGGATCGATGACGTCGAGGCGTGAGAGCGGGGTGATGCTGCCCTCGATGACCCGGTCGACGAGCGGCTCGTCGATCTGCACGATCACGTCGGCCCCGAGGCGACGTCGCAGTTCCGCGGCATGGTTCGCCGCGCCCTCGGCGATGGAGCCGACGAGATCCTGCCACGCCCCGCGATCGTGCAACGCCTTGTGACCGTTGGCCATCTCCACCGATGCCGCGAGGGTGAACGGCCCACAGATCTGCACCTTGACCCAGGGGCGGTCGCCGCCGAGTCCGCGCGTCTCCCAGATCTCCTCGATCGCGTCGAGATCGGCGCTGAGCATGTCGCGGGCACGGCGGGCCATCATCGACGTCCCGGTCGCGAGACGGTATCCCGATGCGCTGGTGTCCATCGGGATACCGACGAGAAGGGCCGCGCAGCGGCCGATGATGTCCGAGCCGACACCGCGGTCGGGCAGTTCGGGTAGCGCGACGAGTTCGACCTCGCCGGCGACGATCTCGGCCGCGGCGCGCGGGTCGCGTCCGGGCATCGAGCCGACCCCGGTGGCCACCCCGGTGGGGGGACCGGGCGCCTCGGCGGCGCTCACGCGCGCACGATGCGGCCGCAGCCGATGACCTCGTCGCCGCGTGCGGCGTCGGGACGGTAGAGCACCGCGGCCTGGCCGCGTGCGACACCGGTCAGCGGTTCGCCGAGCTCGACGGTGAACGCCGTGCCGTCGGCGGTGGCGCGCGCCCGTGCCGGCGCCAGTCCGCCATGCGCACGGACCTGCACGACGCAGTCGATGTCCCCCTCGGGCACGGTGCCGCGGGTCCACACGGCGCGTTGCGCGTCGATGGACCACACGTCGAGACGGTCGCGGGGACCGACGGTGACCGTGGCGGTCGCGGAGTCGATGGCCGTGACGTAGCGCGGGGACCCGTCGGCGGCGGGTGCCTCGACACCGAGGCCCTTGCGCTGGCCGATGGTGAAACCGTGGACACCGTCGTGGTCGGCGAGGGACTCACCGGTGACGGCATCGACGACCTTGCCCGTGCGGACCCCGATCCGCGCCCCGAGGAACGCGCGGGTGTCACCCGAGGGGATGAAGCAGATGTCGTGGGAGTCGGGTTTGTCGGCGACGGCGAGACCGCGGCGTGCCGCCTCGGCCCGGATCTCGCTCTTGGGGGTGTCGCCGATCGGGAACATCGCGCGGGCCAGCTGCCGCGCGGTCAGCACCGCCAGCACGTACGACTGGTCCTTGTCCTCGTCGACCGCGCGACGCAGCTCCCCGTCGACCAGGCGGGCGTAGTGCCCGGTCGCGACGGCGTCGAAACCGAGGGCCTCGGCGCGTTCGGACAGGGCCGAGAACTTGATCTTCTCGTTGCACGTGAGGCACGGGTTCGGGGTCTCGCCCGCGGCGTAGGCGCCGACGAACTCGTCGATGACGTCCTCTTTGAACCGGTCGGCGAAGTCCCAGACGTAGAACGGGATCCCGAGGATGTCGGCGACGCGACGGGCATCGCCGGCGTCCTCCTTCGAGCAGCAACCGCGACTCCCGGTGCGCAGGGTGCCGGGCGCGGTCGACAGCGCCAGGTGGACCCCGACGACGTCGTGGCCGGCCTCGACCGCACGTGCGGCGGCGACGGCCGAGTCGACCCCACCGCTCATGGCGGCCAGGACACGCATCAGTACTCCCCCGCCGAGACGCTGGCCATGCCCGCGGTGCGGGCGCGGTCGACGACCTCGTCGATCACCGCCGCGACACGGTCGACGTCGGCGGTGGTCGTCGACGGCGACAGCGAGAAGCGCAGGCTGCTGCGCGCGTCGGGTGTCGACATCCCCATCGCCAGCAGGACGTGGCTCGCGCGGGCGACACCCGCGGTGCATGCCGATCCGGTCGAGCACTCGATGCCGTGGGCGTCGAGGAGCATCAGCAGCGAGTCCCCCTCACAGCCGCGGAAGGCGACGTGGGCGTTGCCGGGCAACCTGCGGTCGCCGAGCGGGCCGTTGACGATGCACCCCTCGGTGCCCGACAGCGCGTGGAGCAGACGGTCGCGCAAGCTTGCGACCCGCACCGTCGATTCCTCGAGCCCGGCGACCGAGACACGCAGCGCGGTGGCCATCCCGACCGCTGCAGCGGCGTCGGGTGTCCCCGACCGGATGTCGCGTTCGTGACCGCCACCGTGCAGCAGCGGCACACACTCGACATCGCGCCGGAGAACGAGGGCACCCGCGCCATGGGGACCGCCGAACTTGTGGGCCGCGATGCTCATGGCACTCAGGCCCGCGGCGGTGAAGTCGACCGGGATGTGACCGACGGCCTGGATCGCGTCGGAGTGCATGGGGACCCCGAACTCGGCGGCGATCGCGGCGAGATCGGCGACGGGCTGGATGGTGCCCACCTCGTTGTTCGCCCACATCACCGACACCAGCGCGGTGTCGTGGGGGTGGGCGGCCAGTTCGGCGCGCAGGGCCGCGGGCGAGACGGCCCCGTCGGCGTCGACGGGCAGGAGCACCAGGTCGGCGTCGCCGCGGTCGGCGAGCCACTGCGCGGGGTCGATCACCGCGTGGTGTTCGACGGCGGAGATGACGATGCGTCGACGGCGCGCGTCGGCGCGGCGCCGCGCCCAGAAGATGCCCTTGATGCCGAGGTTGTCGCTCTCGGTGCCGCCCGCGGTGAAGATGATCTCCGACGGTCGCGCACCGACCGAGGCGGCGACCGATTCGCGAGCCTCTTCCAGGTGGCGGCGGGCGCGACGGCCCGATCCGTGGAGAGACGAGGCGTTGCCGGGATCGGCCATGATCCGAGTCATCGCCTCGACGGCCTCGGGCAGCATGGCTGTCGAGGCGGCGTTGTCGAGGTAGACGGGATCGTCACCGGATGTGGGCATGGTCGTCCAAGGATAACGGTGCCCAGGCCCCGAACATTTCGCCCGTCGGTGTGCCGAGGGCCACCAACGGCTCGCGGGTGCCGCGGGCTCAGCCGGCCAGGGTCAGCGCATGTGCCCGCTCGAGCTCGGCGGCGGCCGGCGGCAACGGCACCGGTCCGAACACCAGACGTTCGCAACGTCGCGCCAGTTCTCGTCGGTCGGTCCCGGGGAACTGCAGTTCGTGCAGGCGCACGCAGACGGTGAGATCACGCGTCGTGAGGATGCGACGGAGCGTGTCGAGCAGGTCGTCGTCGCCGATGAACGCCGGCACGGTGGAGACGTCGACCCCGCCGGCGCGGAAGCCGACGTGGACCGGCAGAACCGACGCGCCGGTGTCCACGGCCGACTGGAACAGCGCGGGACGGAACCGGCCACCCGACCGGCCGCACCAGGTGGTGCCCTCGGGGAAGACACCCACGGCGTCGTCGGCGTGGAGTCCCTCGACCATCTGATCGAGGACACCGGGCAACTGCCGCAACGACTCACGGCGGATGCCGATCACCCCGAGACGGCGGGCCAATCCGCCGATCACCGGCCAGCCCTGCAGTTCGGATTTCGCCACGAAGCGGGCCGGGACGACGGTCGCGATGGCGACGATGTCGAGGAACGAGGTGTGGTTGGCGACGACGAGCCCGGCTCCCCGGCCCACAAACGGCCGGCGGTCGTCGATCTCGACCGCGATGCCCAGCGCAGCGAGCAACGACCGTGCCGCCAGCCGGATGAACCGTCGTCGCAGCGGACGCGGGAGCAGCTGCACCATCGTACCGACGGGAACCAACCACCCCACGGTGGCCGCCACCGCGGCGATCCGCAGGCCGATGGCGCCGACGCCCCGGGTGGCGGGTGAGGCGGTGATGCACCTCGCGCCGCAGGGGCTCGAGGGGAACCAGGCATGCCGGGCGGTGTCGGGTGACGGTGGGGCCACCGCCCCCGCGGTCGTCGACGTCACGGTGATGTCTGTCATGACTGCCTCTCTGCTCACGCCTGGGCGGCGTCGGCGGCCGACCGCAGTCGGTCGAGATACCGGGTGTTGGCCCGTGTGGTGTCGAGCACGGTGACGAAGTCGGCGACCCCGAAATCGGGGTCGTGGGCCGGTTCGCCGCAGATCTGCGCCCCGATGCGCAGATATCCCGACAGCAGTGGTGGTGTGGGGGCTCCGACCGCCGGGGCGATGTCGTCGAGGGCGCGGCCGTCGATCACGACCGGCCGTAGCGGATGCACCTGCCACGGTGCGCGGTGGCGCGCGAGGACGAGATCGCGGACCGCGCGCACGACCGCGGCCGGCGCGGTGCCGTCGCCGGGGTCGACCGGTACCGATGTGCAGCCGATGACGAAGCGGTAGCCCGCGAGGTCGAGGTATCGGAGGATGCCCGACCACATCAGCGACATCACGGCGCCCGAGCGGTGGGCCGGCGCCACGCACGCCCGCCCCATCTCGACGGTCTCGGCGGCGATCGGGTCGAGGGCACGCAGGTCGAACTCGGTGGCGGTGTAGAGACCGCCGGCGGCGACGGCGCCGGGTGGCGGCAGCATCCGGTAGCACCCGACGACGTCGCCGGTGGGTGTGTGTCGGACGACGACGTGGTCGCAGTGGTCGTCGAAGCGGTCGATGTCGCGTCCGCCGACGGCGCGGTCCATGGAGCCCTCGAAGCCCCGTTCGGTCGAGAACACCGTGTGGCGCAGGCGCTGAGCGGCCTCGACGTCCTCGGGGGCCGACGACACCGACAGCGTGTAGCGCGTCCCGGTGAGCAGGGTTTGCGCCGTTCCGCGGTCCGGTCGCCTCAGGGTGGAGATCGGTGAATTGCCCATGGCCACAGGTGTAGTGGCCGAACCGGACACGGCAGCACCACGGGAGTGTCGTGTCGATGGAGACCCGATGAACTCGCCCGACCAGGGTGAATGAGGCCTGACATGCAGATGACCCCCGGCCGGTGGCCGGGGGTCATCTGGAGAGAACGGTGATCAGGTGATCACTTGCGCTTGTTGACCGCCTCGGTCAGCTGCGGCGCGACGTCGAACAGGTCGCCCACGATGCCGTAGTCGGCGATCTCGAAGATGGGTGCCTCTTCGTCCTTGTTGACCGCGACGATGGTCTTCGAGGTCTGCATGCCGGCACGGTGCTGGATGGCACCGGAGATGCCGAGCGCCACGTACAGCTGCGGCGACACGGTCTTGCCGGTCTGGCCGACCTGGAACTGTCCCGGGTAGTACCCGGAGTCGACGGCGGCGCGCGAGGCGCCGACGGCGGCACCGAGCGAGTCGGCGAGTTCCTCGACGACCGAGAACTTCTCGGCGCTGCCGACGCCACGGCCACCGGAGACGACGATCGACGCCTCGGTCAGCTCGGGGCGGTCGCCACCGACGATGGGCTCGACCTTGGTGATCTTGACGGCGTTCGCCGCGGGTGCGGGCACCTCGACGTCGACTCGCTCGCCGGCGCCGGCCTGCGGTGCGGCCTCGACGCCACCGGGGCGGATCGAGTAGATCGGGATGTCGCCCTTGGGCTGCGCCTCGACGGTGAACGCGCCACCGAAGATGGAGTGGACGCCGGTCTTGTCGTCCTTGATCTCGACGACGTCGTAGAGGATGCCCGAGCCGAGGCGCACCGCGAGGCGGCCCGAGATCTCCTTGCCGTCGGCGTTGGCCGCGACGATGATGCCGGCCGGCGACGCCTGCTCGGCGACCGCGGCGAGGATGTCGACCTTGGGGCTGATCAGGTAGCCCTCGACGTCGTCGGACTCGGCGACGTACACCTTCTCGGCGCCCGCCTCCTTCAGACCGTCGATGATGCTGTCGGTGGTCCCGGGCTTGCCCGCGACGACGACCGACGGGCTGCCGATCGAACGGGCCGCGGTGATGAGCTCGGAGGTGACCTTCTTCAGAGCACCCTCGGCGTCCAGCTCGGCGAGTACCAGTACTTCTGCCATGTTCTTACGCTCCTGTGTGATTCGGGTGTCGGTGGGTCAGATGATCTTCTGGCCGACGAGGTACTCGGCGACCTTCGTGCCACCGTCGCCCTCGTCGGTGACCCGCTCACCCGCGGTCTTCGGCGGCTTGGGGACCGACGACGTGACCGTCGAACCCGCGTTGTCGAGGCCCACATCGGTGGATTCGACGCCGATCTCGGCCAGGCTCACGACCTGGACTTCCTTCTTCTTCGCGGCCATGATCCCCTTGAACGAGGGGAAGCGCGGCTCGTTGATCTTCTCGTTCACGCTGACGATGGCGGGCAGCTGCGACTGGACGTGGGTGATGCCCTCGTCGGTCTCGCGCTCACCGGTGAGGGTGTCGCCCTCGACGGTCAGCTTGCGCAGGTGCGTCAGGTGCGGGAGCTCGAGGTACTCGGCGATCATCGACGGCACCGCGCCACCGCGGCCGTCGGTCGCCTCGTTACCGGCGATGACCAGCTCGACACCCTCGACGGTGCCCAGGGCACGCGCCAGGACGTAGGCCGTCTGCACGGCGTCGGAGCCGTGCATCTGGTCGTCCTTGATGTGGATGGCCTTGTCGGCACCCATCGACAGCGCCTTGCGGATCGCGTCGGTGGTGCGCTCGGGACCGGCGGACAGGATGGTCACCTCGCCACCGCTGGACTCCTTGATCTGGAGCGCCTCCTCGACGGCGCGCTCGTTGATCTCGTCGAGCACCGCGTCGGCGGCCTCGCGGTCCAGCGTGTAGTCGCCATCGGACAACTTGCGCTCGGACCAGGTGTCCGGAACCTGCTTGATCAAAACGACGATGTTCGTCATGGTCCTCATCGACCTCCAGCTCGGAAATGCGTGTACTCACCGTAAACTTACTGCCCGGTAAGGTAAAGCTTTCCCCTCCACTGTATCCCCATATCCGGCCCTGTAGGACACCGCGTAGTAGCAGGTCGGGCGGTGGTCCATGACATCGCTCACATCACCGGCGACCGGGACACTCACGACGCCACCGGAGTGGATGCCACTAGGCTCCCCCGAATGACGAATGCCCCGATGACGAACACCGAGGACGTGAGCCCCGGCGCCCAGACCATGGTGCTCACCGGTGAGCGCACCGCGCCCGGCATCGCCGAGGAGAACTACTGGTTCCGCCGCCACGAGGTCGCCTATGCCCACGTCCTCGACGCGTGTTCGGGCGCGACGGTGCTGGAGGCGGGATCGGGTGAGGGGTACGGCGCGGACATGCTGGCCGACGTCGCCACCGAGGTCATCTGCGTCGACTACGACGCGACCGCGGTGGAGCACGCCCGCGCCCGTTACCCGCGCCTGACGGTGCATCGCGGCAATCTCGTCGACCTGCCGCTGCCCGACGACTCCGTCGACACCGTCGTCAACTTCCAGGTCATCGAGCACCTCTGGGATCAACCGTTGTTCGTCCGCGAGTGCGCCCGGGTGCTGCGTCCGGGCGGCAAGCTGTTCATGAGCACGCCCAATCGCATCACCTTCTCCCCCGGGCGCGACACCCCGCTCAACCCGTTCCACACCCGCGAACTCGACCCCACCGAGCTGGGCGAGCTGCTCACCGACAACGGCTTCGACATCACCTCGATGCTCGGCGTCCATCACGGACCGGCCCTGCGCGCACTCGACAAACGCTGGAACGGCTCGTTCATCGACGCCCAGATCGACCGCGCACTCGCCGGCGAGCCGTGGCCGGCCGCGTTGACCGCCGACGTCGGCAGCATCCGCACCGGCGACTTCGAGATCCATCCCGACGACATCGAGGCCAGCCTGGATCTCCTCGTGGTCGCCGTTGCCCGGTGACGACGCCCGGGTCCGGGGCACATGAGGTCCCCGGACAGTTCACCCTCGTCGCCCACTCCCATCTGCCGTGGTTGGCCAACCACGGCCGATGGCCGGTGGGCGAGGAATGGCTGTACCAGTCATGGGCCGGGTCGTATCAGCCGTTGTTAGCGGTGTTGCGCCGGTTGGCCGCCGACGGTCTCGCCGGACAGATGAGTCTGGGGGTCACCCCGGTGCTGGCCGCCGCACTCGACGACCCCCACTGCCTGGCGGCGATGCACGAATGGTTGGCGTCGTGGCAGTTGCGCGCCGCCGAGGCCGCGACCGCGGGCCCGGCGTCGGCGCCCCTGGGCCGACGTGAGTTCCGCGCCGCCGCCGACGCGCTGGCCGACTTCGAGACCCATTGGCGCCACGGCGGATCCGGCGGTCTGCGCGCCCTGGCCGACGCCGGCACCGTGGAGGTGCTCGGCGGGCCGCTCGCACACTCGTTCTCGCCGCTGCTCGATCCCCGCATGCGCCGGTTCACCCTCGCCGAGGGCCTCGCCGACACCCGCGCGCGTATCGGTTCGACGCCGCAGGGGATCTGGGCGCCCGAGTGCGCGTTCGCGCCGGGGATGGCGGCCGAGTACGACGCCGCGGGCGTCACGCATTTCATGGTCGACGGACCGGCGCTGCACGGCGACACCGCCCTCGGGCGTCCCGTGCACGGTTCCGACGTCGTCGCGTTCGGCCGCGATCTCGACATCAGCTACCGCGTGTGGTCGCCACGTTCGGGATATCCCGGCCACGCCGCCTACCGCGACTTCCACACCTACGATCACGATTTCGGACTCAAGCCCGCCCGCGTCACCGGGCGCGGTGTCGCCGGGCCGGACAAGGCCCCCTACGACCCCGAGCGGGCACAGGCCGCGATCGCCGTCCACGTCGAGGATTTCGCGAAGCGCGTCCGCGAGCGGCTGATCGACGAGTCCGCACGTATCGGCCGACCGGCGCTCGTGGTCGCCGCGTTCGACACCGAACTGTTCGGACACTGGTGGCACGAGGGACCGCAGTGGCTCGAGGCGGTGCTGCGGCGGCTCCCCGAGATCGGTGTCCGTGTCGGTACCCTCGCCGACGCCCGGGCCCGCGGATTCGTCGGCGTCCCGGTCGATCTCGGCCCGTCGTCGTGGGGGTCGGGCAAGGACTGGCGCGTGTGGGACGGCCCCGCGGTCACCGACCTCGTCGAGCTCAACCGCGACGTGGTCCGCACCGCCCTCGACACCGTCGACAAACGACTCGACGCCTCCCGCGGAACCCGCGACCGGGTGTCGGATCAGATCCTGCGTGAGGCGTTGATGACGGTGGCCTCGGACTGGGCGTTCATGGTGTCGAAGGATTCCGCCGCCGACTACGCCCGCGACCGCGCGCACAAGCACGCCCACGCGACCCGGGAGATCGCCCGCGCGGCGGCGACCGGGCGCGAACGGCTCGCCGCACGCCTGGCCGACGACTGGCACCGCGCCGACAGCCTGTTCGGCGGTCTCGACGCACGGCGGTTGACCCGATGACCACGGGGCCGCGATGAGGATCCTGGTCGTCTCGTGGGAGTACCCGCCGGTGGTGGTCGGCGGGCTGGGACGCCATGTCCACCAGCTCAGTGTCGCGTTGGCCGCCGCCGGTCACGACGTCGTCGTGCTGACGCGGCGCCCGACCGGCTCGGACGCGGTCAGCCACCCGCCCACCGATGTGTGGGCCGAGGGCGTGCGCGTGATCGCCACCGCCGAGGACCCACCCGCCTTCGACTTCGCCGACGACATGATGGCCTGGACACTGGCCATGGGCCACAGCATGATCCGCGCCGGGTTGCGGATCCGGTCTCGCGACGGAGAGGCCTGGCGGCCCGATGTCGTACACGCCCACGACTGGCTCGTCGCGCACCCCGCGATCGCCCTCGCCGAGTTCTTCGACGTCCCGCTCGTGGCTACCGTGCACGCCACCGAGGCCGGTCGCCACAGCGGATGGGTCAGCGGCACCATCAACCGTCAGGTGCACTCGGTGGAGTGGTGGCTCGCACGGGAATCCGACGCACTCATCACCTGCTCGGCGTCGATGCACGACGAGGTGACGCGACTGTTCGGGCCCGACCTCGCCGAGATCCACACCATCCACAACGGCATCGACATCACCACGTGGCCGTTCGCACCGCGCAGACCCGGCGGAGGTCCCCCGACGCTGCTCTTCGCCGGGCGCCTCGAATACGAGAAGGGAATACAGGACCTCATCGCGGCGATGCCACGCATCCGGCGCACGCATCCGGGGACCACGCTGACCATCGCCGGCGACGGCACCCAGGAGGCGTGGCTGCGGGATCTGACACGTCGCCACCGTATCTCTCGCGCGGTGTCGTTCGCGGGTCCGGTCGGCCACGACGGTCTGATCACGCTGATGCAGGCGTGCGACGCCATCGTCCTGCCGAGCCGTTACGAGCCGTTCGGGATCGTTGCGCTCGAGGCCGCGGCGACCGGCGCTCCACTGGTGACATCGACCGCGGGCGGGCTCGGTGAGGCCGTCGCCGACGGCCTCACCGGTTCGAGTTTCCGACCGGGCGACATCGCCGGGTTGGCGGCGGCGGTACGCGCGGTGCTCGACGACCCGGTCGCGGCGCAGCGGCGGGCCCGCAACGCGCGCGATCGGCTCACCGAGGAGTTCTCGTGGCCGCTGATCGCCGAGCGCACCGCGGAGGTGTTGACCGGGGCCAAGCGCCGGATCCGTCACAACCTGGGCCGTCCGACGATTGTGGAACGTCCCTTACCCGATCGGGATGTCGAGAAGCCGTAGTCGTCGGTCCACCACGGGCGGTTAGCCTGCACGCATGGAACTCGACATCGACACCACCTCGCCCGTTCTGGTCACCGGGGCCACCGGATATGTCGCCGGGTGGCTGATCTCCGATCTGCTCGACGCCGGGGTCACCGTGCACGCCGCGGTCCGTGATCCGGACAACGAGCGCAAGACCGCGCACCTGCGGCGACTGGCCGACAACGCACCCGGCGAGATCCGTTTCTTCGCCTCCGATCTGCTGCGGGACGGCTCCTATGACGAGGCGATGGCCGGATGTGCCGTCGTGTTCCACACCGCGTCGCCGTTCACCACCGATGTGAAGGACCCGCAGCGCGAACTCGTCGACCCGGCGGTGGAGGGCACGCGCACCGTGCTCGAGTCGGCCAACCGCACCGAGTCGGTCCGTCGGGTGGTGCTCACCAGTTCGGTGGCCGCGATCTACACCGACGCCGTCGACTGCGAGCGCGCCGGCGGGACCCTCACCGAGGACGACTGGAACACCTCGGCGACGCTCGACTACGAGCCGTACAACCTGTCGAAGACCCTCGCCGAGAAGAAGGCGTGGGAGATCGCCGAGGCGCAGTCGCGATGGGACCTGGTGGTGATCAACCCGTCGTTGGTGATCGGGCCCGCGATCGGACCGAACCCGACGTCGGAGAGTTTCGCGATCGTCAGCCAGCTCGGCAACGGGATGATGGCCTTGGGGGCGCCGCGCATCAAGATCGGTGTCGTCGACGTCCGCGAGGTCGCCACGGCACACGTGCGCGCCGCGTTCGCGCCCGAGGCGAAGGGTCGTCACATCCTGTCGGCCGCCGACACCGACCTGCTCGAGATGGGCAAGGCGTTGCTGCCCCGTTTCGGTCGCCGCCGTCCGCTCCCCCGCTTCCCGCTGCCGATCCCGGTGCTGGTGGCCGTCGCACCGTTCGTGGGTCGCGATCGACGTTTCGTGAAGCGCTGCTCGGGGCGCCCGCTGCGCCTCGACAGCTCGAAGAGTCGCACCGCGCTGGGGATCTCGTACCGGCCGATGCGGGAATCGTTGGAGGAGATGTTCGGATCGATGCTCGACGCCGGTCAGATCAAGCTGCTCCGTTGAGCGATCGACGGACCGAGAGCCTGCGCGCCTAGGAGGAGCGGGCGGCAGCCTTCTTGCGTTCGATGTCGGCGAGTGCGCGTTCGAGCTCGGCGCGCTGCTGCGCTCCCTGCTCCCACGCCTCGGCGCGGTTGCGCACCACCTTCGCCGGTGCACCGACCGCGATCGAGAAGTCGGGGACCACACCGCGGACCACGGCGTGCGAACCGAGGACGCAGCCGCGGCCGACGATGGTGTTGCGCAGGACCGACACCTTCGCCGCGATCCACGTGTCGGGGCCGATGCGAACCGGGCCCTTCACGATGCCCTGATCCTTGATGGGGACGGTGATGTCGTCCATGCGGTGGTCGAAGTCGCAGATGTAGCACCAGTCGGCGATCAGCGTCGACGCGCCGATCTCGACATCGAGATAGGCGTTGACGACGTTGTTCGCGCCGAACACGGCCTTGTCGCCGATGCGGAGCGATCCCTCGTGGCAGCGGATGGAGTTGCCGTCGCCGATGTGCACCCACCGACCGATCTCCATCCGCGACAGCTCCGGCGTCGCATGGATCTCCACGTTGCGGCCGAGGAACACCATGCCGCGCAACACGATGTGCGGGTTGGCCATCCGGAAACGCCACAGGCGGACGTATCGCACCAGGTACCAGGGCGTCCATGCGCGGTGTGTGATCACCCAGCGCAGTGAATCGAGGGTGACGAATCGCGTCTGAGCAGGGTCGCGACGACGGGCGGCGCGTCGCCGCGAACGCAGCGAGGCGTTCCACATGCTCGTCATGGGCTCACACCCTAACTCCAGCCGCGTCACCGCCTGAGCCGGGGCCGACCCACCTCGCGATAGGCTCACCGTCGATCGATCACCGCAAAGGAGCACCATGCGACGCACCCGAACGCGACGGCCCGTCCGGACCGCAGCAGTGGCCCGCGTCGCAGCCGTGCTCGCGATCGCAGCGGTCGCCGTCAGCTCCTGTTCCGACGGTACCGACGACGTGCGGTCGATCCCGAGCGCAGGGTGGTCGAGTTACGGCGGCAACGCGTCGAACTCCAACTTCGCCTACCCGACGTCGCCAAACGATCTCGAGTTGTCGTGGACCCGCCCGACCGGGGGCCCGATCTCGGCGCCGCTGACCATCTCGGGTCGCCAGAACGTCGGTGTCACGTCGCGAACCGACAACGGCTGCAATGTCTTCGTGCTCGATTCACGCGCCGGTCGGAAGAACTTCTGCAAGCGGATGACCGCCGGGGTCGAGCTGAACTCGATGCTCGTCGACCAGTACGACAACGTGTACCTCGGTGAGGCCGGGCTGTTCCTGGCCTACACCGGCAGCGGCGGGATCCGGTGGCGCTTCCCCACCGTCGGGGTGCCCGTGTCGGCGAAGTTCGCCGGGCCCGGCACCGTGCTGGTGACGACGACCCAGGGACAGGTGCTGCTGCTGGATTCGCAGACCGGCCAGGCGGTGGCGCCGGGGGTGTCGTTGCGGCCCGACGCCGACGCGTCGCAGCCGTCGTTCGGTCTCGGCGACTGCGTCTCGGCCGGCCCGAACTGTGCGATCGGGGCCAGTCCCGCGGTCGACGAACAGGCGCAGCGGTTCTATCTCAATTTCTGGCCGCAGGGCGCGATCGCCTCGGAGGTGCGGTCGCTGAGCTACAGCGAGGTCAACGGCGACCGCGCGCTGCGGGATGCGTGGACGACGCAGATCCCCAGCGGCGTGATCGGCACACCCACGCTGTCGTCCGATCGCAAGACGCTGTACGTGTTCGACCGACTGGGCAGTGTCTATGCCCTCGATGCCGCGACCGGGAAACGCAAGTGGGACTACTTCATCGGTGGGTACGGCTTCGGGACGATGACGGTGTCGCCCGACGGGACCATCGTGCCCACCGGGGTGATCGGGTCGCCGCTGCGGGCCATCCGTGACCGTGGTGATCGGGCCGAGGCCGCATGGCAGCGCAACGATCTGCAGACCGTGAGCCTGTCTGCGTTGACGTCGGCGAAGACGCTCTGGACGGTGGTCCGCGCCGGGGACGACAAGGCCCTGAAGCTCCTCGAGGTGTCCGCGACCGACGGCACCACGAAGCGGACACTCGATCTCCCGCAGGCGGTCGGGTTCGCGACCGGTGTCGCGGTGTCGTCGTCAGGTCGCGTGGCCACGGCCACCAACCTCGGCGAGGTCTACTTCTTCGACGCACCCAAGGGCTGAGTTCTCTCACGCCGCCGAGGTGCTCGGCCTCCACCACCGCCGACCGTGCCAAAAACCTTCGTCGAGTGTGCGCGGTTTCGTCGCAGCTACGAAGGCTTCCGACCGGTGATGACGATGTTGTAGAAGAACTTCGGGGGAACGACCTTGCGGAGCACGTTCTCGTCGAGCCAGGTGAGGCGTTTCCAGCCACCGAAGGCGAACCGCGCCCAGCCCCACCCCAACTTCTCCGGCGGTACAGCGGCCTCGAAGGTGCGCACCGGCCAGCCGAGCATCGCCGCGGCGAACTCCTCGGTGGTGGTCGAGACCTCCACGGCGCCCGCGCTGCGTGAGATCGACTCCAGCGCTGCCGGATCGAAGGTGTGGATGTCGACGACGGCCTCGAGTGCCGCGGCGCGCGAGGACTCGTCGAGTTCGGCCTGCGGGCGTCGCCACGCCTGCAGTGGCCCCAACTTGGTGACGGTGGTCGTCGCCGCCCAGGTGGCCCGGCTGAGCCAGCGCGCGTAGAAGTCACCGATGGTCGACGGCTCGCCGGCGAAGATGAAGCGACCACCCGGCTTGAGCACGCGGAGCACCTCGCGCAGCGCCTTCTCGACGTCGGGGATGTGGTGCAGTACAGCGTGTCCGACCACGAGGTCGAAGGTGTCGTCCTCGTACGGGATGGTCTCGGCGTCGGCGACACGGCCGTCGACATCGAGACCGAGATTCTTGCCGTTGCGCAGGGCCACCTTGACCATGCCCGGCGAGAGGTCGGTCACCGAACCGCGTTCGGCGACCCCCGACTGCATGAGGTTCAACAGGAAGAAGCCGGTGCCGCAACCGAGTTCGAGGGCACGGCCATACGGCAGGGACTCGGTGGCGCCGGCGGCGTCGAACCGCCCACGGGCGTAGTCGATGCAGCGCTCGTCGTAGGAGATCGACCACTTGTCGTCGTAGGTCTCGGCCTCCCAGTCGTGGTAGAGCACCTGGGCGAGTTTCGTGTCCTGCAACGCCGCCTTCACCTCGGCCTCGGAGGCGTGTGGGTTGGGCGCGGGGTCGATCGGAGATGCGGTCATGGGGTCAGCTCACTTCCCGGTGAATTCGGCCTTGCCGGGCCCGTTGTCGACGAACGACTTCATGCCGATCGCACGGTCATCGGTCGCGAACAACGAGGCGAAGAGGTGCGCCTCGATCTTCAGGCCCGTGTCGAGGTCGGTGTCGAGGCCCTCGTCGATGGCGGCCTTCGCCGCGGCCAGCGCGACACTGGCACCACCGGAGAACTTCGACGCCCATGCGAGCGCGGCGTTGTAGACCTCGTCGGGCGCGACGACCTCGTCGACCAGACCGATCTGCAGCGCCTCCTCGGCACCGACGAAGCGTCCGGTGAACACCATGTCCTTGGCGCGGGGCGCACCGATGAGACGCGCGAGGCGCTGTGTGCCGCCGCCACCCGGGATCACTCCGAGCAGGATCTCGGGGACGCCGAGCTTGGCGTTGTCGCCGGCGATGCGACGGTCGGCGCCGAGGGCGACCTCGAGTCCACCGCCGAGGGCGTAGCCCGTGATGGCGGCGACCGTCGGCTTCGGGATCGAGGCGATCGCCCCGAGGCCCGCCTGCAACCGCCCGGCGACCTTGCTCATCTCGGCGAACGTCATGTCGTTCATCTCTTTGATGTCGGCGCCGGCGGCGAGCACCTTCGGGCCGCCGTACACGACGACGGCCTTGATCGCGTCGTCCTCGGTAGCGGCGAGCGCGGCGTCGGCGAGCTCCTGCTGGACCTGCCGGTTGAGTGCGTTCATCGGCGGCCGGTTGAGCAGGATCGTCCCGACTCCCGGGTGATCGGCGCTGGTCTCGAGGGTGACGAATTCAGGCATGGACGCAGGCTACCGGTAGTGCAACCGGTTCGACGTGGTCGGGTGGCGCGCCCACCGACGTCGCGACGGCACGTCGCCGAACCCGACCCGAGACGGCGCCCCAGCAGCGATGATGGCCCGATGTCGAACCCCTCGCAGACCACCTCCACGCACCCCGATCTGCCCCGGTGGACGCGCGTGTTGCCCGCCAACCCGATCGGGCCGACGTCGAGCCGCCTCATCCGTGCCGCGACAGGGCTCGTCAAGCTCATCCCGGACCGCCACGTGGAGACCGTTGCGGTGTCGGAGACCGCATCGGTGCGACTGTTCGGCGCGCGCACCCCGGGGACGACCACCCCTGCCCTGGTGTGGATGCACGGCGGTGGCTACGTGATCGGCACGGCGCGTCAGGACGACACGATCTGCCGCACGTACGCCGAGCGCCTCGGGGCGCTGGTGGCGTCGGTGGAGTACCGGCTGGCGCCCGACAACCCTTACCCCGCGGGTCTCGAGGACTGTTACGCCGCGCTCACGTGGCTGGCCGGGCAACCGACCGTGGATCCCACACGCATCGTCATCGCCGGGGCGAGTGCCGGCGGCGGTCTCGCGGCCGCACTGACGAATCTGGCCCACGACCGGGGTGAGGTCGCCCCGGCGTTCCAACTCCTCGTCTACCCGATGCTCGACGACCGCACCGTCGACTGCCCGCCCGAACACGCGAGCTCGCATCACCTGTGGAGCGCGCGCAGCAACGTCTTCGGTTGGTCGGCCTACCTCGGCGACGCCGACCGAGCCGCGGCGGTACCGGCCCGTCGCCCCGACCTCATCGGCCTGCCGCCCACGTGGATCGGCGTCGGCACCCACGACCTGTTCCACGACGAGGACCTCGCCTACGCCCGCCGCCTCGCCGATGCGGGGGTCCCGGTGGAGACCGAGGTCGTCCCCGGTGCGTTCCACGCCTTCGACGTCGTCGGGGCCCGCACCGCGGTCGCGCGCGCGTTCGTCGATTCCCAGATCGCGGCCGTGCGTCGGGTACTGGGGTAGTTCGGGACGGTCACGATCTCGCGCGTCGCCCCTCGGCGCTCGTCGCGGTCGCCTAGGGTCGATCCATGGCAGCCGAATCCGCCGGCTCTCCCGTCGAGCTCACCGTGGGTGACCGCACGGTGCGTGTCTCGAGCCCCGACCGCGTCTACTTCCCCACCCGCGGCGAGACCAAGCTGGATCTCGTCATGTATTACCTGTCGGTGGGTGACGGGATCGTCCGCTCCCTTCGTGACCGTCCATGCATGCTGCACCGCTACCCGAAGGGCGTCGCGGGGCCGAAGGTGCACCAGAAGCGCATCCCGGCCGGCGCTCCCGACTGGCTCGAGACGGTCGAGATCTACTTCCCGCGCTTCGGCCGGACCGCCGACGAGGTGTGCGTCACCGAACTCGCGAGCGTCGCCTGGGCCGTGCAGATGTCGACCGTGGAGTTCCATCCCTGGAACTCACGCCGGTTCGACACCGAGAAGCCCGACGAATGGCGGATCGATCTCGACCCCATGCCCGACTGCGACTTCGACAGAGTCCGTCGCACCGCGCATGTCGCCCACGAGGTCCTCGACGAACTCGGCATCCGGGGGTTCCCCAAGACCTCGGGCGGGTCGGGACTGCACATCTACGTCCGGATCGAACCGCAGTGGTCGTTCACCGACGTCCGCCGCGCCGCCCTCGCTTTCGCCCGAGAGGTGGAGCGCCGCAACCCCACCGACATCACCACCACCTGGTGGCGCAAGGACCGCGACCCGACCGCGGTGTTCGTCGACTACAACCAGAACACCCGCGACCACACCATCGCCGCCGCCTACTCGGTGCGGGGGAACCCCGACGCGACGGTCTCGACGCCCATCGAGTGGTCGGAGGTCGACGATGTCGACCCGCGGGACTTCACCATCGCCACCGTGCCGGAGAGGTTCGGACGTCTCGGTGACCTGCATGCCGAGATCGACGACGTCGCCCATCGCCTCGACACGCTCCTCGAGTGGGCCGACCGCGACGGCGTCACGGCCGATTCGCCGTCGTCCGGCGACCCCGATGCAGAACCGGATCCATCCGACAGCACGTCCAAGTGAACGGAGAACACCACCCGTGATGCACCCCCGCGCCGACCGATCGCCCACACCCCTGCACGACCCGTTGCTGTTGGGACGCAGGGCTTTCCTCGCCTCCGTGGGCGGCGTGGTGGCCGCGGGCTTCCTGGCCGCGTGCGGTGACGACCCCGCGCCACGTCCGAAGATCACCCCGGACCTGTCCGGCGCCGACAACGCCGTGCGCGTCCAGAACGATCTTTATCGCCATGTCAACGGCAGCTGGCTGAAGACCTACCAGATCCCCGCCGACAAAGCGGGTTTCGCGACGTTCACCGAACTCGACGACACCGCGCGGGAACAGCTGCGCGCCATCATCGAGAAGATCCCCGCCTCGGCCACCGGCGAGGACGCGAAGGTGCGTGACCTCTACGCCAGCTACATGGACACCGCGACCATCACCGCGGCCGGGGTGAGGCCTGTACGGCCACTGCTCGATGCGGTCTCCGCGGCGCAGACCAAGACGCAACTGACACAGGGACTCGCTTCCCTGTCGACCGCCGGCGGGTCCGGGATCATCGACTTCTACGTTGCGCCCGACCAGGAGAACGCCACCCGCTACGTCGCCAACATCGTCCAGTCCGGCATCGGACTACCCGACGAGTCGTACTACCGCGAGGACAGCTACGCCCAGACCCGCACGCAGTATGTCGAGTTCCTCACCACCCTCGCCCGCGAGGCCGGGCTGTCCGATCCCGGTGGCGTCGCCACCCGCGCCATGTCCGTCGAGACCGCGGTCGCGAAGGGACATCTCACGACCGTCGAGAGCCGCGACGCGAAGGCGACCTACAACCCGAAGACGTGGGCGCAGTTCACCGCCGAGGCGCCCGGGATGGACTGGGAAGCGTGGCGTTCGGGACTCGGTGCCACCGAGCAGCAGTTCTCGCGCGTCGTGCTGACGGGGAACAAGGTCAGTGCGACGGTCGGCACGGTGTGGCGCGACACCCCCATCGACACCCTGCGCGACTACATCCGCATGATCGTGCTGCGCAGCTACGCCCGCTACCTGTCGCCGGCGTTCGCCGACGCGTCGTTCGACTTCTTCAGCAAGACACTCAACGGCGTCGAGCAGCAACCCGAGCGCTGGAAGCGCGGCGTGACCGTGGTCGACAGCCTCCTCGGCGAGGCATTGGGCAAGAAGTATGTGAAGCAACACTTCTCGTCGACCGCGAAATCCGACGCCAAGGAGCTGGTCGGCAACCTGCTCGAGGCCTACAAGCGCAGTTTCGAGAAGATCGACTGGTTCAGCGACGCGACCCGCAAGGAGGCGCTGACCAAGCTGGGCAAGATCAACGTCAAGATCGGCTACCCCGACAAGTGGCGCGACTACTCCGACGTCACCATCAGCCGCACCGACATCATCGCCAACTACCGCGAGGGCTACGCCTTCGAATCGAAGCGTCAGGTGGCCAAGCTCGGGACCACGGTCAACAAGGACGACTGGCAGATGACGCCGCAGACCGTCAACGCCTACTACGACCCGACGTTCAACGAGATCGTGTTCCCCGCGGCGATCCTGCAGTCCCCGTTCTTCAGTCCCGACGCCGAGATCGCGGTCAACTACGGCGGCATCGGCGCGGTCATCGGACACGAGATCGGACACGGTTTCGACGACCAGGGCTCGCAGTACGACGGCGACGGCAACCTGCGTGACTGGTGGACCGCCGCCGATCGCGCGGCGTTCACCAAGAAGTCCGATGCCCTGATCGCCCAGTACAACGTGCTGGTGCCCCAGGGACTGAAACCCGATCAGCATGTCGACGGCGCCCTGACCGTCGGTGAGAACCTCGCCGATCTCGGCGGGTTGTCGATCGCGTTGTCGGCGGCGTCGATCGCCGCGGAGAAGGGCGGTGAGAAGAACTTCGACCGCACCGACGTGTTCCTGTCGTGGGCACGTATCTGGCGGAGCAAGGACCGGCCCGCGGCATTGGCCGAACAGCTCGCCACCGACCCGCACTCACCCGGGGAGTTCCGCTGCAACCAGGTGGTGCGCAACCTCCCCGATTTCTACTCCACGTTCGGCGTGAACCCGAACGACGCGCTGTATCTGCCCGAGGCGCAGCGGGTTCGGATCTGGTGAGCCGCACGCGGCGTCACAGGTCGCCGTAGCGGTCCGACCCGTCGAACTCGATACGAACCGCGGTACCGTCGGAGATGAGGGTCGGCGTGATGGTCTCGATCGTGCGGGGTGCGGCCATGAGATCGTCGACGGTGTCGAAACCCGCGAGGTGGTCGAGTTGGGCCCACGTGGGCGGCAGCAGGAATGCCTCGCGGGCACGCCATCTCGCCATGACGGCATCGATGCGGTGCCATCCGGCCGAGGCCGCCTCGGTGGTGTGGTCGTCGGCCACCTGGCCCTGCGGCAGCGCGGCGAGGAAGAATCGGGTGTCGTAGCGGCGCCGCTCCCCCAGCGGGGTGATCCAGTGCGCCAGGGGGGCGAGGAGATCGGCCCGGAGCACGAGGCCGTTGTCCCGCAGGAAACCCGCCAGCGAGATCGACTTGTCGACCAGGTCGGCGCGGGCCGGATCGTGGGCGGAGGTGTCCGACAGCACGTCGTGCGCGCCCGACCCGGCGAGCAGCACACCGCACTCCTCGAACGTCTCGCGTACCGCGGCACACACGAGCGACTGCGCCAACGGCTCGGTGTCGTCGGAGCCGAATTGCTGTGCCCACCAGTAGGGTCGGGGCCCGGTCCACGCGATGTCGGCCTCGGCGTCGCGCGGGTCGACCCCACCACCTGGGAACACCGTCATCCCGCCGGCGAACGCCATCTGCGCCACGCGCTGGATCAGGAACACCTCGATGCCGGGTCCGTGGCTGTCGTCGGCCGGCGCATCGCGGACGAGGACCACGGTCGCGGCGTCGCGCACCGGGACCGACTCGGGGTCGTCGACGGGTCGGAAGTCGCCGGTGCCGCTCATTCGCGTGCCCGCCGATGACCTCCGGCGCGCCGGGCGCGGCGCGCGAACCATCGGCCGTCGATGCGGTCGAGGGCGATGGTCTGGCTGAAGGCGGCGGTGAGGTTCTCCGCCGTCAGCACGTCGTCGAGCAGTCCCTGCGCCACCACCGAGCCCTGCGACAGCAGCATCGCGTGGGTGAACCCCTCGGGGATCTCCTCCACGTGGTGGGTGATCAGGACGGTCGCGGGCGCGTCGGGATCGGCGGCGAGGACACCGAGGCGGGCGACGAGTTCCTCGCGTCCACCGAGGTCGAGTCCCGCGGCCGGCTCGTCGAGGAGCAACAACTCCGGATCGGTCATCAGGGCCCGGGCGATGAGCACCCGTTTGCGCTCCCCCTCCGACAGCGTGCCGAAGCGTCGGTCGGCGAGGTGCTCGGCGCCCATCGACTCCAGGGTCTCCACGGCCTGCGAGCGGTCGACGTCCTCGTAGTCCTCACGCCACCGGCCGAGGACCGAGTAGCCGGCCGAGATCACCAGATCGGTGACGACCTCGGCGTCGGGGATGCGTTCGGCCAGCATCGACGACGTCACACCGATCCGGGTCGAAAGGTCGCGGATGTCGGTGCGGCCGAGGCGTTCGCCGAGCAGGTTCGCGGTGCCCGAGGTCGGGTGGGTCTCGGCGGCCGCCATCCGCATCAGCGACGTCTTCCCGGCGCCGTTGGGGCCCAGGACGACCCATCGTTCGTCGAGTTCCACCTGCCAGGTGATGGGTCCGACCAGCGTCGTCCCGCCACGGACGAGCGTGACGTCGGTGAAGTCGACGAGCAGATCGGGATCGGGCCTGTCGGGATCGGGCCTATCGGGATCGGGCACGGACACATCGGGGTCTGACACGTTCCCATCGTGCCGCACCGCGGCGCGTGTGTCGGGTTCCGACTCGGATCGGCGACGGTTTCGCCCAGGAAGCGTCAGGCGAGGGCGAAGTCGGCGAAATCGAATCCGGGCACCACGATGCAGCTCACCAGCGAGGCCTCGTCGTCGGTGGACCGCGCCCGCTGCCAGACGCCCGGGGGGACCACGGACTGCGGGGTCTGCCCGCCGATGATGTCGGGGCCGAGGACGATGGCCGTCGCATCCCCCGGCGCGTCACCCGCACCACCGAGCACCAGTTCGACCGGCGCCCCCCGATGATGCAGCCAGATCTCAGCGCCGCGCACCGTGTGCCAGGCAGACTCCACGCCCGCGGGCAGCAGGAACAGGATCGCGGTGCCGGCCGCGCGGTCACCGACATATCCCCCGGGACCGGTGGCCGCGGCCAGGACCGATTCGGGCACCACGAGGTCGCTGCGCCACGTCTCGTGGAACCAGCCGCCCTCGGGGTGGGGCTGCAGATCGAGGTGTTGGGCCCAGTCGGGGAGTTCGCTCATGCCCCGAACCCTCTCATCCCGCTGGGGTCAGGGCGCGATCGCGGCGCGCGGCGACGACCGTGACCGATCCGGGCTCGACCTCGGTGAACCCGGCGTCGCGGACCGCGATGGTGTCGCGGCCGTCGGCGTGCAGGACACGAGACCAGTCGGCAGGCGGGGCGACGGCGACCGTGAGCGGGCATCCCGCGCGCCACCACAGCTCGCATTCCTCCACCAGGTACAGCGCGGCGGCGAGCATCGCACCGTGGCCCACCTGCGCGGCGAGCTTGCCGACGGTCATGTCGAGGTGCGGGTTGACCCAGAGCACGAGGTCCTCGGCGTCGGTGGTGCCCGACACGAGATCGCCGTCGACATCGGTGCCACCGATCTGCAACCGCGCGATGCGGCGGTCGAGATCGCCGACGGGCCCCGGCACGATCGCACGGGCCTGCGCGGTACCGGCGGTGACGGTCAACCCGTCGACCTCCTGCGCCGCGACCCAGTGCGCGCCGCGCGCTCGACGGGCGATCTTGCGGATCCTCGCCCCACACCAGGAGGCGACGGGATCGTGCCACGGACCGGGACCGATGTCGCCGTCGGCATCCCACGCCGGGTCGACGCGTTCGTCGAGGCAGAGCAGCACGCTCGCCCGGGCGGCCGCGATGAGCAGGTCGCGGCGAGGCGGCGGATCACCCTTCTCGATGCGCAGCACGATCGGCATCGCGAGTACCCGGCTCGGATCGGCGGGGTCGGGTGCGCCACCATGCCGTCGGGACACCAGGCGGTACCGGTCGGCGAAGCTCATCGGGGCGAGGGGTCCGGTTTCAGGCGAGCGGGACGCGGCGGAGCATGCCGTCGAGGGCGTCGGCGGCCTCGATCTCGTCGCGGGTGACACCGAGGATGAACAGGACGGCGTCGAGGAACGGGTGCGACAGTGCGGCGTCGGCGACCTCCTGCAGCGCGGGTTTGGCGTTGAAGGCGATGCCGAGGCCGGCGACGGTCAGCATGTCGATGTCGTTGGCCCCGTCGCCGACGGCGACGGTCTGCTCCATCGGGACACCGACCTGATCGGCGAACGCACGCAACGCGATGGCCTTGCCCGGTCGGTCGATGATCTCGCCGACCACCCGGCCGGTGAGCTTGCCGCCGACGATCTCGAGGGTGTTCGCACGCACGAAGTCGAGTTCGAGATCGTGGGCCAGCGGGTCTATCACCTGACGGAACCCACCCGAGACCACACCGCAGTGGTAGCCGAGGCGATGCAGCGTGCGGATGGTGGTCCGTGCGCCCGGGGTGAGTTCCAGCGATGCCGCCACCTCGTCGATCACCGCGGCGTCGAGCCCGGCGAGGGCGGCCACCCGCTGGTGCAGGGACTCGGCGAAGTCGAGTTCACCGCGCATGGCCGCCTCGGTGACCGCGGCGACCTCGGCCTCACGACCGGCCTTCGCGGCGAGCATCTCGATGACCTCGCCCTGGATGAGGGTCGAGTCGACATCGAACACGATGAGGCGTTTGGCGCGCCGCGCCAGTCCGGCGCGTTCCACGGCGACGTCGATGCCGTGGCGCGTGGCGATCTTGGCCAGTCCCTTGCGCAGGGCTGCATCGGCGGCGACGTCGTCGCGGCTGACACTGATGAGCAGTTCCAGGCCGGTCAGCGGGTAGTCGGCGATGCCGCGGATCGAGTCGATGTTCCCGCCCTGGGCGGCGAGATCGGTGGCCACGGCGCTGAACGCCTTGGCGGTCACCGGGTTGCCCAGCATCACCACCGCGTGCGACGACACCGTCCGGACGCCCGGATCAGCACCGACATCGACGCTGACATCCATGTCGATCGAGCTCATCGCCTGTTCGACGGTGTCCTGCAGGCTCTCCGGATCGCCGGAGCACAGCACCAACACCCCCAGGGTGAGCCGACCGCGGATGACGACCTGCTCGACGTCGAGGAGGTCGACGCCGTGGCGGGACAGCGCTCCGAGCAGCACCGAGGTCACGCCCCGGCGGTCCGGACCGGTCACGGTGATGAGCACGGCCGTACCCGGCGACGTCATCGAAGTGTCTCCATCGGCACCCGACGCGAGGTCGGGTGACATGTCAGGTCGGGTCGGAATCCGCGGACGACTCGTGCGAGCCCACGGTGACCGGATCGCGCTTGGCCTCTTCCATGTGCTTGCTCACCTGGCCGACGTGCGCCTCGGCGTGCATCCGCTCGATCATGTGCGGGTAGTGCAGCTCGAACGCCGGACGCTCCGAACGGATCCGGGGCAGCTCGGTGAAGTTGTGGCGCGGCGGCGGGCAGCTGGTGGCCCACTCGAGCGAGTTGCCGAAGCCCCACGGGTCGTCGACGGTCACGACCTCGCCGTAGCGGTAGCTGCGGAACACGTTCCACAGGAACGGCAGTGTCGACAGACCGAGGATGAAGGCACCGACCGTGGACACGACGTTGAGCGTCGTGAACCCGTCCGACGGCAGGTAGTCGGCGTAGCGACGCGGCATACCCTCGTTGCCCAGCCAGTGCTGCACCAGGAAGGTCGCGTGGAAGCCGATGAAGGTGAGCCAGAAGTGGATCTTGCCCAGCTTCTCGTCCATCATGCGGCCGGTCATCTTCGGGAACCAGAAGTAGATGCCCGCGTAGGTGGCGAACACGATGGTGCCGAAGAGGACGTAGTGGAAGTGCGCCACCACGAAGTAGCTGTCGGACAGGTGGAAGTCCAGCGGCGGGCTGGCGAGCAGCACACCGGTGAGTCCACCGAAGAGGAAGGTCACGAGGAAGCCGACCGAGAAGAGCATCGGTGTCTCGAACGTGAGATGCCCCTTCCACATCGTGCCTATCCAGTTGAAGAACTTGACGCCCGTCGGCACCGCGATCACGAACGTCATGAAGGCGAAGAACGGCAGCAACACCGCACCGGTGGCGTACATGTGGTGTGCCCACACGGCGACCGACAGGGCCGCGATGGCGAGCGTCGCGTAGATCAGCGTGGAGTAGCCGAAGATCGGCTTGCGCGAGAACACCGGGAAGATCTCCGACACGATGCCGAAGAACGGCAGCGCGATGATGTAGACCTCCGGGTGACCGAAGAACCAGAACAGGTGCTGCCACAGGATCACGCCACCGTTGGCGGGGTCGTAGAGGTGGGCGCCGAACTGTCGGTCGACCTCCAGGCCCATCAGCGCGGCGGTGAGCAGCGGGAACGCGAGCAGGATCAGGACGCTGGTCACCAGGATGTTCCAGGTGAAGATCGGCATGCGGAACATCGTCATGCCGGGTGCACGGAGGCAGACCACGGTGGTGACCATGTTGACCGCACCGAGGATGGTGCCGAGACCGCCGACGGCGAGGCCCATGATCCACAGGTCCGCACCGGCACCCGGGGAGTGGATGGCGTCGGTCAGCGGGGTGTAGGCGGTCCACCCGAAGTCGGCGGCACCACCGGGGGTGATGAAGCCGGCCAGCACGATGAGACCACCGAAGAGGAACAGCCAGTAGCTGAAGGCGTTCAGACGGGGGAACGCGACATCGGGCGCACCGATCTGCAGCGGCAGCACCACGTTCGCGAAGCCGATGACGATGGGGGTCGCGTACAGCAGCAGCATGATCGTGCCGTGCATGGTGAAGAGCTGGTTGTACTGCTCGGTGGAGAGGAACTGCATGCCCGGGTGGGCCAGCTCGCCACGGATCAGCAGGGCCATGAGGCCACCGATCAGGAAGAACGCGAAACACGTGACGAGGTACATGATGCCGAGCACCTTGTGGTCGGTCGTCGTGATCATCTTGTAGATGAACGACCCCTTGGCACCCGTGCGGTCGGGGTAGGCCCTAACCGGAGCCACGTGGGTGGGCTGGTCTACGGCGGTCACAGATCCTCCTGCCTGCGCGCGGCCCGAGAGCCCGCGACAACAAAGTGCACTGGATTGATCGTAAACCCTCAGACCCCTCTGAGCCGAGCGGGTCCTACGTTCTGTCGTACTACGACGGTGACCCGCGTGGCGAAGCGACGGAGCGATCCGGACACGGTGCTAGCGTGAGCGGCGACATGGGGGTGGTCGACCCTCGGGCCCGGAGCGGAAGACTGCAGGTGAACGGTACTTTGAAGCGTCGATCGACGATCGTGTCGGCACTTGCGCTCGCGACCGCGGCAGCCCTGACGGTCACGGCGTGCGGCGACACCGGTACCCCGCCCGGCGAGGGCAATGTCACCACCACGACCACCAAGATCGCCAACGCGTTCCTCGTCGCCCCCGAACGCAACTTCGACAACGCCTGCGGTGCGCCGTCGACACCCGACGCCGGACAGGCCGATGTCGCCCGCATCGCGGTGACCGATCCGGCCCTCCTCGACGCCGTCTGCGCCCTCGGGATCGCATCGAAGGTGGTGGCCGTCGCCGCCGAGCGCGGTTCCATCGCGCGGAATCTCGGCCCCACGGTGTTGTCGCTGCCGACCATCGGCACGAATCCGACCCCTGCCGCGGCGCGCGCCGCAGATGCCGACGTCGTCCTCGGGTACGACGCCGCGCGCGCGACCGAGTTCGGCGGTCGGGCGGTCACCATCGACCGCAACCTGGGCTGGCGCGAACAGTTCGCCGCCGTGGCCGACGGCCTGGGCCGCGGTGAGACCGGACAGCGACGCCTCGACACCTTCGCCCAACAGGCCCGACGCGCCGGACTCCGTGTCGACGCCTCGCACTCGCAGGTCGGACTGGTCCGCTTCGGCGAGAACGACGAGACCATCGAGGGCACCGGGTCGTTCGCCGGCACCATCCTCTCGGCGATGGGTGTCCAACGGCCCGCGACGCAACGCGGCGCGGGTGCCATCACGGTGAACGACGACAACTTCACCGACGCCGACGCCGACCTCATCTACGTGAGCTTCCGGTCGAAGGCCGCGCAGGAACACGGCACGTCGGTGCTGCGCAGCGACCGGTGGCTCGACATGGGCGCTCCCGGCTACAACCGTGTCCTCGTGGTCGACGACGACATCTGGTTCGGCACCGGCGGGCTCGCCGCGGCCGCGGTCGTGCTGGGCGATGTGACCCGCTCGCTGAACTCCTCGAGCTGAACGCAGACCGCACTTCGCGCGCGTGACGCGCTGGAACACCCTTTGACCCCGGGTGGGCCCAAGGGTGTCGCAGAACACATGCACACATCAGCATGAGCTCATGACCGTCACCGATGACCTGCTGAACAACAACGCCGACTACGCCGCCGGCTTCTCCGGCCCCCTCCCCCTCCCGCCGAGCAAGGGTGTCGCCGTCGTCGCCTGCATGGATGCCCGGCTCGACATCTACCGCATCCTCGGCCTGAACGAGGGCGAGGCCCACGTGATCCGCAACGCCGGCGGCGTGGTCACCGAGGACGAGATCCGTTCGCTCGCCATCAGCCAGCGACTACTGGGCACGAGCGAGATCATCCTCATCCACCACACCGACTGCGGAATGGTGACGTTCACCGACGACAGCTTCAAGCAGTCGATCCTCGAGGACACGGGCCTGCGACCGGCATGGTCGGCCGAGGCGTTCCCCGACGCCGACGAGGACGTCCGCCAGTCGATCGCCCGCATCAAGGCCAACCCGTTCATCCCGAAGAAGGACTCGGTACGCGGGTTCGTCTTCGACGTCGCCACGGGCAAGCTGAACGAGGTCACCGCGTAGTCGCATCTCGCGTCACAGACGCTCCACTTCCGCTGAGGCGCTCCGCTTACAAGCGGAGCGCCTCCGCATAGGTGGAGCGCTTGTCGTTCACTCGGCCAGGAGTGACTCGAACGCCGAGGCGAGTGCCGCGCGCTGATCCGCGGTCACCTTGTCGGTGAGGTTCGACCGGATCGACTCCGCGTGCGCCGGTCGGGCCGGTACCAGGGCGCGCTGACCGGCATCGGTGATGCTGACAGCGACCGTTGCCGCCTCGGCCGTGCCCCGCGTCACCAGGCCCCGCTTCTCCATGCGGGTGATCTGATGCGACAGGCGGCTCTTGTTCCACCGCATCGACGTGGCGAGCTCAAACTGACGCAGTGTCCCGTCGCCGAGATCGACGAGACGCGTCAGCACCCCGAACTCCGGTCCGGTGAGGTCGGATGCGGCGAGGATGTCGCGCTCGACCGCGGCGTTCACCTTCTCCCCCACCAGCTTGAACTGATGCCACAGTGCGAGTTCGGCCGTGGTGAGGCGGGCGCGCGACGTCATACGAGCCACCGTATCGGCCCGTAGGTTGTCATGACAACCGCGCGGAGCCTACTGTGGTTGTCATGACAACCCCTCCTGCAACCTCTGCCATAGTCACCGGAGCATCCCGATCGATCGGCCGCGCCATCGCCGAGCGCCTCGCCCGTGACGGACACCCGGTGGTGGTGAACTACTCCCGCGACGCGGCCGGAGCGCACGAGACGGTGCGATCGATCGTCGAGGCCGGCGGCAGGGCGATCGCGGCGCGGGGCGACGTCGCGTCGGCCGCGGACACCGAGGAGTTGTTCGCCACGGCACGAACGGAATTCGGCGAGGTGGGGATCCTGGTCAACAACGCCGGTGTCAGCGTCCTGGGCGAGCTGTCCGACCTCGACGACGACGCCTACGACCGTGTCTTCGACGTCAGCGCACGCGGTACCTACACCGGGTTGCGCTCGGCGGCCCGCCATCTCGCCGACGGCGGCCGGATCGTGAATCTCTCGAGCACCGCCGTCGCCGTCACCACGCCGCGGATGGGCGTCTACCTGGCGGCGAAGGCCGCGGTGGAGACGTTCACCCGGGTCGCGGCGAAAGAGTTCGCCCCACGCGGGATCACCGTCAACGCGGTGGCGCCGGGCCTCGTGCGGTCGGAGATGTTCGCCGACGGCAAGACCCCCGAACAGCTCGCGGCGATCGAGAAGGCCTCCCCCGCAGGTCGACTCGGCGAGGTGGGCGAGATCGCCGACGCCGTCGCCCTGCTCACCTCACCGGAGGCGAGCTGGATCAGTGGACAGATCATCCGCGTGAACGGTGGCGTCGCCTGAAATGCGTCACACACGCTCCGGTTACGAAGAGACGCTCCGCTTACAAGCGGAGCGTCTCTTCAGAAGTGGAGCGTTTGTCGTAGAAACTCAGAAGTCCCAGTCGTCGTCTTCGGTGTTGACGGCCTTGCCGATGACGTACGAGCTGCCCGACCCGGAGAAGAAGTCGTGGTTCTCGTCGGCGTTGGGTGACAGCGCCGAGAGGATCGCCGGGTTCACGTCGGTCTCGTCACGCGGGAACATCGCCTCGTAGCCCAGGTTCATCAGGGCCTTGTTGGCGTTGTAGCGCAGGAACTTCTTGACGTCCTCGGTGAGCCCGACCTCGTCGTAGAGGGTCTCGGTGTAGTCGGTCTCGTTGTCGTACAGCTCGAACAGCAGCTCGAAGGTGTAGTCCTTGAGCTCCTGGCGACGCTCGGGGGTGCACACCTCCAGCGCACGCTGGTACTTGTAGCCGATGTAGTACCCGTGCACGGCCTCGTCGCGGATGATCAGTCGGATGAGATCGGCTGTGTTGGTGAGCTTTGCGCGGCTCGACCAGTACATCGGCAGGTAGAAGCCCGAGTAGAACAGGAACGACTCGAGCAGCGTCGAGGCGACCTTGCGCTTGAGCGGGTCGTCGCCACGGTAGTAGTCCATGACGATGTTGGCCTTGCGCTGGACGTTGACGTTCTCCTCCGACCAGCGGAACGCCTCGTCGATGTCCTTGGTGGAGCACAGCGTCGAGAAGATCGAGCTGTAGCTCTTGGCGTGCACCGACTCCATGAACGCGATGTTGGTGAGCACCGCCTCCTCGTGCGGGGTGGCCGCATCGGGGATCAGCGAGACCGCACCGACGGTGCCCTGGATGGTGTCGAGCAGCGTAAGGCCGGTGAACACCCGCATGGTGAGCTGCTTCTCGAGCTCGGTGAGCGTGCCCCACGACGGGATGTCGTTGGACACCGGCACCTTCTCGGGCAGCCAGAAGTTGCCGGTCAGGCGCTCCCAGACCTCGGCGTCCTTCTCGTCGGGGACGCGGTTCCAGTTGATCGCCGAGACCCGGCTGACCAGCTTGATGGGCGCGCCGTCGGCGGGCGAATGGCTCTGTGCGGTGGTCATCGTGCGCTCCTGCTGATCAATTCGGACGTGAAAGTGGTTGCGAGGCGTGGGTTCTCCGACATGCGGGGCGTCACAACATGCATGAGACGCAGCCCTCGACCTCGGTGCCCTCCAGCGCGAGCTGTCGTAGGCGGATGTAGTACAGCGTCTTGATGCCCTTGCGCCATGCGTAGATCTGCGCCTTGTTGACGTCGCGGGTGGTGGCGGTGTCCTTGAAGAACAGGGTGAGGCTCAGACCCTGGTCGACGTGCTGCGTCGCCGCGGCGTAGGTGTCGATGATCTTCTCGTAGCCGATCTCGTACGCGTCCTGGTAGTAGTCCAGGTTGTCGTTCGTCATGTACGGCGCCGGGTAGTACACGCGGCCGATCTTGCCTTCCTTGCGGATCTCGACCTTTGCGGCCACCGGGTGGATCGAGCTGGTGGAGTGGTTGATGTAGCTGATCGACCCGGTCGGCGGCACGGCCTGCAGGTTCTGGTTGTAGATGCCGTGCTCCCGCACCGACGCCCGCAGCTGACGCCAGTCGTCCTGGGTCGGGATGTGCACGCCGGCCTCGGAGAACAGCTCCGCGACACGTGCGGTGGCCGGCTCCCACGCGCGATCGGTGTACTTGTCGAAGAACTCGCCGCTGGCGTACTTCGACTTCTCGAACCCACCGAACGAACGTCCCCGCTCCTTGGCGATGAGGTTCGACGCACGGATCGCGTGGAACAGCACCGTGTAGAAGTAGATGTTCGTGAAGTCGATGCCCTCCTCGCTGCCGTAGTAGACGCGCTCGCGGGCGAGGTAACCGTGCAGGTTCATCTGGCCGAGGCCGATCGCGTGAGAGCTGTTGTTGCCCTCCTGGATCGACGGGACCGAGGTGATCGCGGTCTGATCGCTCACCGCGGTGAGGCCACGGATGGAGGTCTCGATGGTCTGCCCGAAGTCGGGCGAGTCCATCGTCTTCGCGATGTTCAGCGACCCGAGGTTGCACGAGATGTCCTTGCCCACCGTGGAGTAGGACAGATCGTCGTTGAACGTCGACGCGGTCGAGACCTGGAGGATCTCCGAGCACAGGTTCGAGTGCGTGATCTTGCCGTCGATCGGGTTGGCGCGGTTCACCGTGTCCTCGAACATGATGTACGGGTAGCCCGACTCGAACTGCAGCTCGGCGAGGGTCTGGAAGAACTCGCGCGCCTTGATCTTGGTCTTGCGGATCCGACGGTCCTCGACCATCTCGTGGTACTTGTCGGTCACGTTGATGTCGGCGAACGGCACCCCGTAGACGCGCTCCACGTCGTACGGGCTGAACAGGTACATGTCGTCGTTGCGCTTGGCGAGTTCGAAGGTGATGTCGGGGATCACGACGCCCAGCGACAGCGTCTTGATGCGGATCTTCTCGTCGGCGTTCTCGCGCTTGGTGTCGAGGAAGCGGTAGATGTCGGGGTGGTGCGCGTGCAGGTACACCGCGCCGGCACCCTGACGGGCACCGAGCTGGTTGGCGTAGCTGAACGAGTCCTCGAGCAGCTTCATGATCGGGATGACGCCCGAGGACTGGTTCTCGATCTTCTTGATCGGCGCACCGTGCTCGCGGATGTTGCTGAGCAGCAACGCGACTCCGCCGCCGCGCTTGGACAGCTGCAGCGCGGAGTTGATGGAGCGACCGATCGACTCCATGTTGTCCTCGATGCGGAGCAGGAAGCACGAGACAGGCTCGCCGCGCTGCTTCTTGCCCGAGTTGAGGAACGTCGGGGTGGCCGGCTGGAACCGACCGGAGATGATCTCGTCGACGAGGTTGCGCGCGAGGTCGGGATCGCCGTCGGCGAGCGTCATCGCGACCATGCAGACGCGGTCCTCGAAGCGCTCGAGGTAGCGCTTCCCGTCGAACGTCTTGAGCGTGTACGAGGTGTAGTACTTGAACGCCCCCAGGAAGGTGGGGAACCGGAACTTCTTCTTGTAGGCGTAGCCGAAGAGGTCCTTGACGAACTCACGGTCGTAGCGCTCGAGGACCTCGGGCTCGTAGTAGTTCTCCTCCACGAGGTAGTCGAGCTTCTCGTCGAGATCGTGGAAGAAGACGGTGTTCTGGTTGACGTGCTGCAGGAAGTACTGGTTCGCCGCCTCGCGATCCTTCTCGAACTGGATCTTCCCGTCCGCGTCGTACAGGTTGAGCATCGCGTTGAGCGAGTGGTAGTCCATCTCGCCCGGCTCGTGCCCGGCGGGACCCGGGTGCACACCCGAGCTGCTCGCCGAGGCGTCGGTCGCGTCTTTGACGGGGGTAACGGTTGGCGACACTGGAGTGCTCCTGTATTCGGGTTGCGTACGAATTGGCGACATCACGCGGGGGGACGTGACGAGAAGTTGTGGGTACGAATCGATCTGATCGTCGACAGCCCGGTCGCGAGGTCGGGGATCAGCAGGCGGTGGGCACGCGGGCGGCCTGTGGTTGCCGATCGGCGGCGAAGCCGGCCAGACCGGCGCGCACCCGTTCGACATCCTCGACGGTGCCCATCAGTTCGAAACGGTAGAGATACGGGACCCGGCACTTGGCCGCGATGACATCTCCGGCGTGGCAGAACTCCTCGCCGAAGTTCGTGTTCCCCGCAGCGATCACGCCGCGGATCAACGAACGGTTGTGCTCGTCGTTCAGGAAGCGGATGACCTGCTTGGGCACGAAGCCCCCGGTCGCACGGATCGGGCCGTCACCCGCCTGCGACGGCTTGCCGCCGCCGTAGGTCGGACAGATCAACACGTACGGCTCGTCGACGGTGATGGTGCCGGCGGAGACCGGGATCCGCACCGACCGCATGCCCAGCTTCTCCACGAACCGGTGCGTGTTCTCCGAGACGCTCGAGAAGTACACGATCAACGGGTCGGGCGAGATCGGGAGAGGCGAGATCACCGTCGGGAGGTCGGGTGTCGTGACGGGCACGATGGACCTCCTCGAGCGGGTGGGACGACGGACGTGAGAAGCGTTGGGGAACGTCGGGACGATCAGGCGGCGACGGTGGCGAGCGCCTTGATGCGGTCGGGACGGAAGCCCGACCAGTGATCGTCACCGACCACCACGACGGGCGCCTGCAGGTAGCCCAGCGCCATCACGTAGTCGCGGGCCTCGTCGTCGACGCTGATGTCGACGATCTCGTACTCCAGCCCCTGCTTGTCGAGTGCCTTGTAGGTGGCGTTGCACTGCACGCAAGCCGGCTTCGTGTAGACGGTGATGCCCATGGATTTCTCCTCGAGATGGTGACGCTGCGGTGGTCGCGACGGTGATGACAACGGCCCGGGATGTAGCGGTGATGACAGTTATGTGATTCGGGCGAGAGGGGGTCGTCGTGACGCGCGGCTGACGTGCTCTCTCGGTCTGCAAAACACTACACCTAGTGGGTGACATCTGTCAGCAACACAACAGGTTGCGAATGACAATCATGGAAGTCGCAGGTCGCAGCCCTTTCGTCCGGCATGGCGTCGGCGTGTCGCAGGTCACAGTAGGCCGCACATACGACAGTGGCGGCACCACATGTCGTGATGCCGCCACAGCGTCGGCGCAGGCCACCCCCGTCGCGTCGAGATCAGGGGGTTCGAGAGGGGTCTCGGATCAGGCCGCGACACCCACCGCACTGGTGAGGTCGGCGACCGCATCACGCACCTGTTCGACGATCTCCGGGACCTGCGAGACGGTCCGCTCGCCCAACTCCGAGGTCGCGATGCCCACCTCGACACTCTCGACGACCCTGCCGCCCGCGACCCCGAGCGACTTGCGCGCGTCGTCCAGTGACCACTTCCCGGCGTAGCGACCCAGCGAGGCGCCGATGGCCGCCACCGGCTTGTCTTTCAACGCACCCGCACCGTAGGGCCGCGACGCCCAGTCGATTGCGTTCTTGACCACCGCCGGCATCGTGCCGTTGTACTCCGGGGTCACGATCAGCACCGCGTCGGCGGCGTCGATGGCCGCGCGCAGATCGGAGACAGCCGGATCGAGGGGTTCGACGTCGAGGTCCTCGTTGTAGAACGGCACCGCCGCGAGTCCCTCGACGATCTCGACGTGGACCGACTCCGGTGCGGTCGACACGGCGACCTCCGCCAGTTCCCGGTTGATCGAACCCGCCCGCAGGCTTCCCACCAACACCGCGATCCGCGTCGTGTCCTCTGACACCATCACCACTCCTCGCTCTCCGGCCGTCTTCTCCGGCCTGTCGATCTCTGCTGTATCTCGAGGCGCGCGTGCCGCACTGCACCGCACCGTCATGTAAACGGACCGAGGTCCGAATACATTCCGGTCGGACCGGACCGATACGCTGGGGCAATGTCAGGTGAACGCTCGTCCAGGACGCCCGACGCCGTCGGCGCCCCGGCCGACAGGCGACGTGCACGCTCCGCGGCGCCGCTGCCCGACCTGCCCCTGGGCACCACCGCGCTGCCGATGGCCGGGCCCGGTGCGGGCGAACGTGCCGACGCCGGCCGCAACCGGCTGCTGCTCCTCGACGCCGCCAAACGCCTGATCGACAACCACGGTGCCGCCGCGGTGACGATGGACGAGGTGGCCCGTGCCGCGGGGGTCGGCAAGGGAACGGTGTTCCGTCGTTTCGGCAGCCGCGCCGGCCTGATGCTGGCACTCCTCGACCACTCCGAATCGGAGATGCAGCGGGCCTTCATGACCGGCCCCCCTCCCCTCGGTCCGGGCGCCACTCCGCGCGAGCGACTCGTCGCCTACGGCCTCGCCCGACTGGCCATGGTGTGTGCTCATCTCGACGTCCTGGTGGAGGCCGACGATGCGGCCGGCCCCGACCGACTGTCACACCCCGCGCGTCAGGTGTCGGTAATGCACGTCCGGGCGCTGTTGCGCGACATGGGTTTCGCGCCGGTCGACGAGGCGCTGAGCCTCGCGGTGCTCGCGCCGTTGGAGGCTGCGGCGATCCATCACCTCACCGAGCACGAGGGACTGAGCATCGACGAGATCGGTCACCAGTGGGAGCGGCTCGTCAGCTCGCTCACGCCCGCGAACTGAGCCCGGCTCCGTCGGTGACCCGCACGTCGTCGGCAGCGTGACGCGGGGCGGGTACCAGGGCACGGAAGAAGACCGAGGAACTCGACGCGGCGCGCACGACCACATCGGGGTCGGCGTCGCCCAGCCACAGCGAGCGACCGGCCGAGACCGACACCACCTCACCGGAGTGCGAGCGCACATCGATGGCCCCGTCGATGACGGTGAGGATCTGCGGTCCGGCGGCGTCGAGCGAGATCGACGACGACCGCTGCAGTCCGGTCCCGTCGAGAGCGATCCGCGACAGTCGGAACTCCGGCGCGGGGGTGCTGTAGATCTTCTCGGCGCCGAGCACGTGGATGTGCGGGTGCAGGTCGGACGGGGCCGACGGCGCGAAGTCGAGGACCGCGAGCAGCTCGGGCACGTCCATGTGCTTGGGGGTCAACCCACCACGTAACACGTTGTCGGAGTTGGCCATCACCTCCACCGCCGTTCCCCGCAGGTAGGCGTGCAGGTTGCCCGCACCGAGGTACAGCCCGTCGCCCGGACTCAGCCGCAACCGATTCAGCAGGAGCACTGTGAGCACCCCGGGGTCCAGCGGATAGGCCTCACCGAGCTCGAGGACCGTCTGCAGTTCGGCGGCGAAACGGCGGTCACCGCGGTTGAGGTAGGCGATCGCGCCGTCGAGTACGGCCGGGATGAGGGCGTGCAGGATCGCATCGGGCAGCGTGATCCAGGTGGTGAACAGGGCGCGCAGTCCGTGCGAATCGGGCTGTCCCGCAAGCAGACCCAGGTAGGGGTCGAGCTGGGCGACCTGCAGGTCACGCAGCAGGTCGACGGTGGTGGCGGGGTCGCGGAACCCGGCGAGGGCGTCGAACTCGGTGAGCGCCACCACCAGCTCGGGCTTGTGGTTGTCGTCGCGGTAGTTGCGGTCCGGTGCGTCGAGGGGGATGCCGGCCGCGTTCTCCCGGGCGAAGCCGGCGCGCGCCTGCGCCAGGGTGGGATGGGCCTGCAACGACAGGGGCTCGTCGGCCGCGAGGACCTTGAGCAGGAACGGCAGCCGGTTGCCGAAGGCGTCCGCGCATGCCGACCCCAGTTGCGCGGCGGGGTCGGTCTCGATCACCGACAGCAGGTCGACGTCGTGGTCCACCGCGCGGGCGGGGGCGGCGGGATGGGCACCGAACCACAGCTCGGCCTCGGGATGTGCCGAGGGTGTCGGCAGACCACGCAGCGCCGCCAGCGCGGTCCGCGATCCCCAGGCGTAGGGCCGCACGACGCCCTCGAGCAGGTGCATCACACCGCCCCGATCAGCCGCAGGTAGACCGCCGCCATCTCGATCCGCAATGCCGCCACCAGAAGTGGCGCGATGTCGGCGGGGGTGTCGATCCCCTCGAGTCCGACCGGCGAACCGGGCGTGAGGGGCGCGGCGGGTCCGGCACCGCCCGCGGGGCCGACCTCCACCACGTCGGCGTCGGTGAGCACCGACATCCGCTGGTGCAGCGACCACTCGCGGCCGGGGGTGGTGATGACCTGCACACGAACGGCCGGACCGCCTGCGGGACCATCGAATTCGGGGTCGTGGAAGATCGAGTCGGCGGCCGCGGCCGAGGGTTCCGGCCGCGCGGCCTGAGCGGCCACGGCCTCGACGAGGTCGCATCCGACGCCGCCCACACCGGCGACGGCGTGCACCGTCCGCGAGGCGTGCACGGCCAGCACCGTCGCCGCCGGGGTGTCCCCCGCCCACACGACGGGCCGCCCGGCGATCCGCGACGCGAGTCCCTTGGCCGCGTTGTGGAAGACCTCGTTGTCGGGGTGGGCGGCACCGGCCTCGTCGTCGAGTGCCTCGGCCAGCGTCGACAGATCGAGGTCGGGACCTGCCGTGCGCACCGCGCGCAGCGCACGGATCACCGCACTGAGCGCGACGACATGGCCGATGAACCGGAACTCCGGCCGCACCGGTACCCGGGGCGACAGGTCGAGGGCCGAGCCGGCCGCGGCATCGCGGATCGGTCCCTCCATCGGCGCGTCGACGACGACCTCGGCGCGCCGACGCACCGAACGCGCCGCGGCGTCGGCCAGAGCCATGTCGCCGGCGTCGTCGCCGGACACCACCACGACGTCGAGGGGACCGATCCATCCGGGGAGGGTGTCGGCCACGACGACCGGCACATCGGTCCGGGCGGCGAGGGTCGCGACGACGAGGTCGGCGGCGCGCCGCGCCGTCCCGTGTCCGGTGACGATCACCAGCGCGCGGGGTCGCAGATCGGCCAAGGGCGCCAACACCTGCTCGTCGACGGCCGCGGCGACGGCCCGCACCTGCGCCCCGGCGAGCGCGGCGGCGCGCAGCAACCCGTGGACGTCGGCGGACTGCAGCCGTGTGACGTCGTCGAGGTCGGGTGCGCCGGTGAGCATCAGATCAGCGTATCGGCACTCACAGGGCGAACGATGGCGAGAATTCGATCGACCAGGTCATCGACACGTGCGGCGTCGGGCGCCTCGGCGTTCAGGCGCAGCAGGGGTTCGGTGTTGGAGGCTCGCAGGTTGAACCACGATCCGTCGTCGAGGCTCACCGTGACGCCGTCGAGCGAGTCGACGTCGGTGGTCTCGGCGGCGAAGTCGGCGACCACCGCCGCGGTGCTCGCGGCGGCGTCGGCGACGGTCGAGTTGATCTCCCCGGAGGCGTGGTAGCGCTCGTAGGAGGCGAACAGCTCCGAGGCCGGGACGTCGGTCTCGCCGAGCGCGGCGAGCACGTGCATCGCGGCGAGCATGCCCGAGTCGGCGCCCCAGAAGTCACGGAAGTAGTAGTGCGCGGAGTGTTCGCCACCGAACACCGCGCCTGTCTGCGCCATCTGCGCCTTGATGAAGGAGTGGCCGACCCGGGTCCGCACGGGGGTCCCACCGAGTTCGGTGACCAGCTCGGGGACGGCGCGGGAGGTGATGAGGTTGTGGATGATCGTCGCGCCGGGGTTCTTGCCGAGCTCACGGGCGGCGACGAGGCCGGTCACCGCCGACGGGGACACGGGGTCGCCCTTCTCGTCGACGACGAAACAG
The DNA here is from genome assembly GCF_053345315.1 of Williamsia sp. M5A3_1d. Taxonomy (NCBI): domain Bacteria; kingdom Bacillati; phylum Actinomycetota; class Actinomycetes; order Mycobacteriales; family Nocardiaceae; genus Williamsia; species Williamsia sp. M5A3_1d. The sequence goes on along the minus strand of NZ_JBKEZX010000003.1, from coordinate 620,124 downwards.
CGGTCGGCGTCCCCGTCGAACGCCAACCCGATGTCGGCGCCGGTGTCGCGGACGAACTGCTGCAGGTCGACGAGGTTCGCCGGGTCGAGCGGGTTCGCCTCGTGGTTGGGGAAGGTGCCGTCGAGTTCGAAGTAGAGTGAACGCACAGTGAACACCGGGGAATCACCCAGGACCGCCGGGACGGTGTGTCCGCCCATGCCGTTCCCCGCGTCAACCGCGACCGTCAGCGGTCTACTACCGGAGAGATCGACGAGTTCGTGCAGATACGCCGCATAGTCCGTGAGGACGTCCTGCTCGCTGACGGTGCCGCGCGCACCCTCGTACGGAGCCGTCCCGGTGACGAGCTCGGCCGCGATCGTCGCCAGTCCCGTGTCCTGTCCGACAGGCTTGGCCCCGGCCCGGCAGAGCTTGATGCCGTTGTAGGCGGCGGGGTTGTGGCTCGCGGTGAACATGGCGCCCGGTCGATCGAGGCGACCGGAGGCGAAATACAGCTGATCGGTCGACGCGAGACCGATGAGGACGACGTCCACACCCTGCTCGCACACGCCCTCGGCGAACGCCCGGGAGAGCTCCGGCGAGGAGTCGCGCATGTCGTGTCCGACGACGATCGAGGTCGCACCGTCGGCGCGCACCAGGCGGGCGAACGCACGGCCCACGTCGGCGACGAAGGGCGCGTCGATCTGCTCTCCCACCAGGCCACGGACGTCGTAGGCCTTCACCACCGCGGCCACGGATTCGGTGGTCCGTTCGGTGGTGACGCGGTCATCCCCGGTCGGGTCTGGCACGGTGACTCTCCTCGGTGTGACGTCGATGAAGCGGACTCGCTCCGCGCAGGGGTCAGCCTAGTCGCAGGAGCCTGCCGATGACCGACCTGCGATCACCGCCGCAGAGCGGGCCCGACACCGGTGCGGCGACGTCGTCGCCCGCAACGGTGCGGTTGCGGCGGGTCGCGATCGTCGTGTGGGCGTTGGTCGTTGCGACCCTCGCCGGCACGAGGGTGATGTCGTTCGGGTTCGTCCCGATCATGGCCGTGGTGGTCACCGGGCTGGCGGCGGCGAGCATCGGTCGACGCAATCCGCTCCTGGTGCTGCGCGACTGGTTGCCCTTCGGCCTCGTGCTGTTCGCCTACGAGAGCACGCGGGGCACCGCGGCCTTCCTCGGGATGCCCACCCGGTGGCATCTCGCGGTCGATGCCGACCGGTGGATGTTCGGCGTGGTCCCCACGGTGTGGCTGCAGGAGCATCTCAAGCATGCCGACCCGCAGTGGTGGGAGATCATCACCAGCGTCGTCTACATGTCGTACTTCATCGTCCCCTACGCGTTGGCGGGGTGGCTGTGGCTGCGCGACCGGACGGCGTGGAAGAAGTTCGTCACGCGCTTCGTGGTGCTGTTCTTCCTCGGCCTCATCGGCTACATCCTGGTGCCGGCGGCCCCGCCGTGGGCCGCCGCGCAGTGCACCGCCGAACAGGTCGTCGGCGGTCCGGCGTTCCCGCCGTGCATCACCGGCACACCCGAGAACGTGCCCGGCGGTGGCGTGTTGGGTCCGATGACCCCCGACGACCCGGCCGCGAAGCCCTTCATCGAGCGCATTTCCAGTCGCGGCTGGGATGTGTTGCACATCGGTCCGGTGCGCGACGTCATCGAGGTCGGCCAGGAGCGGTCGAACCAGGTCGCCGCCATCCCGTCGCTGCACGCCGGGTTGACCGGTCTGCTGGCGATGTTCATGTGGCGACGAGTCGGTCCGCGCGGCCGGATCCTGTGGGTGGGTTACGCCGCGGCGATGGCCTTCACGCTGGTGTACTCCGCCGAGCACTACGTGTTCGACCTGATCCTGGGGTGGTCGCTGGCCGCGCTGGTGATGGTGGGGTGCGGCGCCGTCGAGCGCGGGTGGGCCCGACGCCGTCAGTCGATCGGATCGGGGAGCACCCGGAGGTGACCGCGGCGACCGGGACGCGGCCGCGAGCGCGCGGATCCGGGTGCGGCCGTTCCGGTGCGCGTCGAGCCCTGCGCCCCTGCGCCGGTGGTCGACGACCCGACGAACGGCGACCACGAGCGGATCGACTCCGACGCCGAGCCGGCCGCCCGCAGGCCACCGGCCTCACGGACCGCCTCTGCCAACGCGGTGAGATCGTCCTCGTCGCCGGCGGGGGTCGCCCACCCTCCGGTGCTGCGCATCATCTCCCAGCCGCGCGGCACGGTGATCCGGCTGGCGTGGTCGTCACAGAGATCCCACGAGTGCGGCTCGTCGGTCGAGGCGAGCGGCCCGACGACGGCGACGGACTCGGCGTAGACGAAGGTCAACGTCGCGACCGCGGGTAGGGCACAGCCGGGCCTGCTGCACTGACGGGGGAGCCTCACCACGCGAGATTATCCCGAGCGGCCCCGCCGGGGCAGCAGACACACCGCCGCACGCCGTGTCGACCGGTCACGATCACGGCGTGCTTACACTCTCGCCATGGCACGCAGGGTTCCACCGGTCGTCTCCCGGCACCGCGGCACCGCATCGGGTCCGGGACCCACGCGGCGCCGGCGCCGTGACCGTCGCGGACGTGGACTGCGATCGAGTCTGCTGCCGCCGCAGGTCCCCGCGGCGAACACCCGCTCGGAGTCGTTCGATCTGGTGGTGCTGGAGGCGTTCGCCGAGATCGACGCGCGCTGGCACGAGCAGCTCGGCGATCTGGATCTGGCGGTCGACGAGATCCCACGGGTCCTCCCCCGCGATCCCGAGACGGTGCAGTGGCCCGACGAGGTGACCGCCGACGGCGCGATCCCACTGGCCCGACTGCTGCCGGCGGGCATCGACGCGAACGGACGCCCGTCGCGGGCACGGATAGTGATCTTCCGTCGCCCGTTGGAGAGTCGTGCGGACAAGGGAGCCGATCTGCTCGACCTCGTCCATGAGGTCCTGGTGCATCAGGTCGCCACCCACCTGGGGCTCGACGAGGACACCATCGACCCCGAACCACACTGACCCCGAACGGTTTCCACGAGGGATCAGGCGCGCGACGTGCGCGCGTGGCGCGACGGGGTCAGACGATGCCGCGCTTGAGGCGCCGACGCTCCCGCTCGGACAGGCCGCCCCAGATGCCGAACCGCTCGTCCTTGTGCAAGGCGTACTCGAGGCACTCGGCCTTCACCTCGCAGCCGGAGCAGATGCGCTTGGCCTCGCGAGTGGAGCCGCCCTTCTCGGGGAAGAACGCCTCGGGGTCGGTCTGCGCGCACAGGGCGCGGTCCTGCCACTGGTCCTCGATGTCGTCGAAGAGGGCGTCGAAGTCGTCGGGGACGAGGCTCAGGTGCGGGGTGGACGGCATGGCGGGCGCGAACGCGTGCGCTGACTGCGCGGCGCTCGTGGCCGACGGGTAGGCGTGGTTCGACGGGAATCCGTCACCCATCCGGTGCTCGAAAGTCATCGCCGGGCTCCTCGTTGATTCGTTGCGGCCGCAGGGCGACCGAGGTGGGTGATGACCGTCGCCGCAGGGGCGCAGCCGGTGCGAGAATCGTGGTGCATGGACACATCCGGTGTCACGGCATCCGGGCGAGTCGTGAGACTCGTTCGAACGTGTGATCGAACACGAAGTCGCTCAACGATTCTCGATCACAAAACGCTAATGACACTGGTGTGATTAGACACGCACGCCGGTACCGCGGTCAAGCGAAACGGCGAAATTGCTAATACCACTGCCGGTCCGGTATTCCCCGGCGCGACACCACCGGTGTGTCGCACTCACGGCGTGTCGGATGTCGGGAGTCCGGCGTCGGTGGCCACAGGCCGGTCGCCACGGCGCCCACTAGAGTGAGCGGTCGTGAAGGCAACGGTTCTCGTCGGTGGCGTCGGTGGCGCCCGATTCCTGCAGGGTGCGCGCCATCTGTTCGGCCGCACCCCCTTTCCCGCCGGAACCGAGACCACCTCGGACTCCGGGGTCACCGCCATCGTCAACGTCGGCGACGACGCGTGGATGCACGGTGTGCGCATCTGTCCCGATCTCGACACCTGCATGTACACCCTCGGCGGCGGGATCGACCTCGAGCGCGGGTGGGGCCGCACCGACGAGACCTGGAACGCCAAGGAGGAGTTGGCCGCCTACGGCGCCGACCCGGACTGGTTCGGTCTCGGTGACCGCGATCTGGCCACCCACCTCATCCGCACACAGATGCTCGACGCCGGCTACACCCTCGCCGACATCACCGAGGCCCTGTGCAAGCGGTGGCAGCCCGGTGTGCGACTGCTCCCGGTGACCGACGACCGCCACGAGACCCACGTGGTCGTCAACCGCAGCGGCGACCCCGACGACGCGAAGGTGGCCATTCATTTCCAGGAGTGGTGGGTCCGGTACCGGGCGCAGATCCCCACCCATGGCTTCGCCCAGGTCGGTTCGGAGAAGGCGACCCCCGCCGCCGGTGTCCTCGACGCCATCGCCGACGCCGACATCGTGTTGCTCGCACCCAGCAACCCCGTCGTCAGCATCGGCGCCGTCATCAGCGTCCCGGGCATCCGCGCAGCGTTGCGCGCGACCTCGGCTCCGGTGGTGGGCATCTCGCCGGTGATCGGGGGTGCCCCCCTGCGCGGCATGGCCGACGAATGTCTGTCGGTGATCGGGGTCGAGACCACGTCGGAGGCCATCGGCGCCCACTACGGCGCACGCTCGGGCACGGGCATCCTCGACGGCTGGCTGGTCGCTCCCGGCGACGGCGCCGACATCCCCGGCATCGCCACGCGCGAGGTGCCGCTGGTGATGAGCGATCCGGCGACGACGGCCCAGATGGTGCGTGACGCCTGCGATCTCGTCGGTGTCGCACATGACGGCTGATCCGCAGAACCCCGTCGCGGTCCGCGCCGCCGACCACGCCGCGACCGGCACGCTCGAGATCATCGGGGTCCGCGGTCTCCCCCGCTTCGCCGAGGGCGACGACCTCGCCGCCGCGATCGCGGCCGCAGCACCGGATCTGCGCGACGACGACGTCGTGGTGGTGACCAGCAAGGTGTTCTCGAAGATCGAGGGCCGGATGGTCACCGCACCCACCGACCCCGACGAGCGGGACACGTTGCGCCGCCGTCTGATCGAGGCCGAGTCGGTGCGGATCCTCGCGCGCAAGAACCGAACGCTCATCACCGAGAACGCATTGGGCATCGTGCAGGCGGCAGCCGGGGTCGACGGGTCGAACATCGACACCGACCAGTTGGCGCTGCTGCCGGTCGATCCCGACGCCAGCGCCCGCCGGCTGCGCGACCGACTGGCCGCCGACCCCGGCGTGCGCGTCGCGGTGATCGTCACCGACACCATGGGCCGCGCCTGGCGCAACGGCCAGATCGACGCCGCGATCGGCTCGGCCGGCATCGCGGTGACCCACCCCTACGACGGCACCGTCGACCCGCACGGCAACCCGTTGATCGTCACCGACATCGCCGTGGCCGACGAGATCGCCGCTGCGGCCGATCTGGTGAAGGGCAAGCTGAACGAGATGCCGGTCGCCATCGTCCGCGGCCTCCGACCACACGACGACGGTTCCGGCGCACGCGATCTCGTCCGCCCGGGTGACGAGGACCTGTTCTGGCTGGGGACCGCCGAGGCGATCGACCTCGGTCGTCGGCAGGCGCTGCTGACCCGTAGATCGGTTCGTGCCTTCACCGCCGATCCCGTCGAACCCGAGATCATGAACGCGGCGTTCGCCGAGGCGCTGACCGCACCCGCGCCACACCACACCCACCCCGTGCGACTGGTGTGGGTCCGCGACGGAGAACGTCGCACACGTCTGCTCGACGCAATGGCCGACCGCTGGCGCCGTGACCTCGCGGCCGACGGGCGCAGCGAGGAGTCCATCGCGCGCCGCGTCGCCCGCGGACAGCTGCTCTACGACGCCCCCGAGCTGGTGATCCCCATGCTCGCCCTCGACGGTGCACACGACTACCCCGACGCCGCGCGCACCCGTGCCGAACACACCATGTTCACCGTGGCCGTCGGGGCCGCGGTGCAGGGCCTTCTCGTCGCACTGTCGGTGCGCGGGGTGGGCAGCTGCTGGGTGGGCTCGACGATCTTCGCCGCCGACATCGTCACCGACGTCCTGGAGGTGCCCGCCGACTGGGAGCCCCTGGGCGCCATCGCGATCGGCCATCCGCGCGACACCGAAACCGGTCCTCGGCCACCGGCCGACCCGACCACCGCCGTAACGGTCCGATGACCGCGTCGAGCCTGCACACCTCGGCTGTGGAGATGCTGACCGCGTGGCCGACCACCGACCCCCATCAGGACTCCATGCGCCACACCGTGCTCGCGTTCCTCGCCGCACGTGCCGACGCCTGCCTACGTGCCTGCGCGCCCGGCCATCTCACCGCCTCGACGATGATCCTCGATCACACCGGCACACAAGCACTGCTCACGCTGCATCCCCGGGTCGGGGCGTGGATCCAGGTCGGTGGACACTGCGAGCCGGAGGACGACGGCATCGCCGACGCCGCGATGCGCGAGGCGACCGAGGAATCCGGGATCGCCGGACTGACGTTGTCGGCTCAGCCGATCGCGTTGCACACGCACCCGATCACGTGCTCGTTGGGAGTGCCCACCCGTCACCTCGACGTGCGATTCCTCGGGGTGGCACCTCCCGGGCCCGACGGCGGTCCGTCCGAGATCGTGCGCAGCGACGAATCGGTCGACCTGCGATGGTGGCCGGTCGATGCCCTGCCCGAGGGCACCCACCACGACGAGATGGCCGCGCTGGTCGCCGCGGCGCGGCGGGCCATGGGCGTCAGCCCAGTCTGACGCCCTTGCCGACGGCCACGACGCCGCCGGTGCTGATGGTGTACTTCTCGCGGTCACGCTCGAGTTCGACACCGAGGATCTCGCCGGGTCCGACCACCACGTTCTTGTCCAGGATCGCCTTGCGCACCACCGCGCCACGACCGATGCGGACACCGGGCATGAGCACACTGCCCTCGACCGTGGCGCCGTCCTCGATGATGACGTTGGAGCTCAGCACCGAATTGCGCACGGTCGCAGCGGAGATGATCGATCCGGCGCCGACGACGGACTCCTGCGCGAGACCGCCGTGCACGAACTTGGCGGGCGCGAGGTTCTCGGCCGCACCCCGGATCGGCCAGCGACGGTTGTAGAGGTTGAACACCGGGTGCACCGACACCAGGTCCATGTGGGCGTCGTAGAACGCGTCGAGGGTTCCCACGTCGCGCCAATAGCCCTTGTCGCGCTCGGTGGCGCCGGGGACCTCGTTGTCCTTGAAGTCGTAGACGAACGCCTCGCCGCGGTTGACGAACCCGGGGATGATGTCGCCGCCCATGTCGTGGTCGGAGTCACTGTCCTCGGAGTCGGCGCGGATCGCCTCGACCAGTGCCGAGGTGGTGAAGACGTAGTTGCCCATGGAGGCGAAGGTGGCCTCGGGGTCGTCGGGGGTCCCCGGCGGGTCCTTGGGCTTCTCCAGGAACTGGGTGATCCGTCCGGACTCGTCGGCGTCGATGCAGCCGAACGCGAACGCCTCGCTGCGCGGGACGCGGATGCCGGCGACGGTCGCCGCGGCACCGGAGGCGATGTGCGCCTCCACCATCTGCTCGGGATCCATCCGGTACACGTGGTCTGCACCGAAGACCACGATGTAGTCGGGCTCCTCGTCGTAGACGAGGTTGAGCGACTGGAAGATCGCGTCGGCGCTGCCGGTGTACCAGCGCGGACCGAGCCGCTGCTGCGCCGGGACCGGCGTGATGTATTCACCGTTGAAGCCCGACATCCGCCACGTCTGCGAGATGTGGCGGTCGAGCGAGTGCGATTTGTACTGGGTGAGCACGCACAGCCGCTGATACCCGGCGTTCACGAGGTTGCTCAACACGAAATCGATGAGCCGGTACGCCCCGCCGAACGGGACCGCGGGTTTCGCCCGGTCCATGGTCAAAGGGAACAAACGCTTTCCCTCACCGCCGGCGAGAACAATTCCGAGCACGTGCGGCTGTGATCTCACCCTCACAACCTATCCGCGATCTGTGCCAACGGCCACCGGTTCGGCGCCCGGCGATCCGAGGCGCGCGCCCGACACCGAGACGGCGGGCAGGGGTGCGGGTGACGGCGCGCGGGTCTAGCGTCGTCGGTATGCGAGTGGCGATGATGACCCGCGAGTACCCACCGGAGGTCTACGGCGGCGCCGGGGTCCACGTGACCGAACTGGTGCGGCATCTGCGGCCCCTGGCCGAGGTCGACGTGCACTGTATGGGCGCGCCCCGCGACACCGCCCACGTCTACACCGCCGATCCCGGATTGACCGGCGCCAACGCGGCGTTGACGACGATGTCGGCCGATCTGCGGATGGTCGCCGGTGCGGCCGAGGCCGACATCATGCATTCACACACCTGGTACACCGGTCTCGCGGGACACGTGGCCGCCGCGCTCTACGGGGTGCCCCACGTCCTCACCGCACACTCCCTCGAGCCGCGGCGCCCGTGGAAGGCCGAGCAACTCGGTGGCGGGTACCGGTTGTCGAGCTGGGCCGAGCGCAACGCCGTCGAGTACGCCGACGCGGTGATCGCTGTGAGCGCGGGCATGCGTGTCGATGTCTGCGACGCCTACCCGCGACTCGACCCCGCGCGAGTACATGTGGTGCGCAACGGCATCGACACCGCGACGTGGTTCCCCGCCGACGAACCGTTCGGCGAGCAGTCGGCCCTGCGGTCGCTCGGCGTCGATCCGGACCGCCCGATCGCGGTGTTCGTGGGCCGTATCACCCGACAGAAGGGGGTACGCCATCTCATCGCCGCAGCGCACTCCTTCGACCCCGATCTGCAGCTCGTGCTGTGCGCAGGTGCGCCCGACACTCCCGAGATCGGTGCACAGACCGCCGCAGCGGTGGCAGACCTGTCGGCGACCCGCGACGGTGTGTACTGGGTGCAGGAGATGCTCCCCACGGAGCGTGTACGGGAGATACTCTCAGCAGCAACGGTTTTCATCTGCCCCTCGATCTACGAGCCGCTGGGCATCGTGAACCTCGAGGCGATGGCGTGCGGTACCGCGGTCGTGGCGTCCGACGTCGGGGGCATCCCCGAGGTGGTGCGCGACGAGGTGACCGGTCGCCTCGTGGCCTACGACGAGTCCGATGAGCCCGGATTCGAGGCGCGTCTCGCCGCCGCGGTGAACGCGGTGGTCGCCGACCCGACGCGGGCGTCGGAGATGGGTGCGGCGGGGCGGACACGGGCCATCGAGGAGTTCTCGTGGGAGTCGATCGCCGAACAGACCATCGCCGTCTATCAGGCCGCACTCGCGGGGCGGTGACCGGACGGCTCGCGGGTCGAGGCGTTCAGACGCGGCGGTGACGTGAGACGGTCACCGAGCAAGTGACATCGAGAGTCTCGGGCAAAGCCCCTGCGCGTAAGGTGATCTCGTGCTCAGAAGCGTGATGGGCCGACGGCCCCATCATCACCAGGTCGGCGACCTCGGATCGGCCGAGGGTCATCGTGTGCTCCACCACGACGCGCTCCTCGCGGTCGAACACCCCGCTCAGGGAGTTGCCGATGCGTTCGGGTTTGGTGGGGTCGACACCGATCATGCCCATCGGCGTGACGATCTCGGCGAGGTGGCGGGGCGTGGGCGCGACCACCACGAGGACGCCGTCGTCGGTGAGCACCCGGGCGAACTCAGCGACGTTGCGCGGCGCGAACACCGACAGGACGCAGTCGACCACACCGTCGGCGACGGGTAGTCGCTGCCAGGCGTCGGCGACGACCGATCCGATCCGCTCGTCGACGCGGGCGGTGACGCGGGCGCACGCCTTCGACAGATCCAGGCCGATCCCGCGTGCTGCGGGATCGCCGTCGTCGAGGGCGTGGGCGAGATGGTGACCGGTCCCGGCCCCGACGTCGAGGCAGACCGGTCCCGACGCGGCGTCGGCGACCGCATCGGTGATCGGGGCGTACAGACCGGCGCCCAGGACGCGTTCGCGGGCGGCGACCATCGCCGTCGTGTCCGACCGCAGGCCCCCGGTGGAACCTGCGAGCAGCGAGACATAGCCCTGTCGGGCGATGTCGAAGGTGTGCCCACGATCGCAGATCACCGTGCCCGCATCGATGTCGAGCTCGCCGGTGCACACCGGGCACGCGAGCAGGTCGATGATCGCCGACAGCATCGAACGCGAGCGTCTACCGGCGGTGGGTCGCGGCGGCGTCAGCCGGCGACGACGCCACGCAGTTCTTCGCCGAGGGCTGCTGCCTCGTCTGCGGTCAGCTCGACGACCAGACGCCCGCCGCCCTCGATGGGGATACGTACGACGATTCCTCGCCCTTCCTTGGCTGCTTCAAGGGGACCGTCTCCGGTCCGTGGCTTCATCGCCGCCATGTCACAAGCTCCCTCCGAAAACGTCGCCGACAATCGGCGCCGGTTCACGATTCTATGCGCTGCGCCACACCCGACGAATTCGGCCGTCGGACGCAGATGCAGGTCAACTCCACAACGATGATACGGCTCAGGCGTCCTCGGCCCGTGACACGTCGATGTCGGCCCGCGAGAGATCGTTCGCATCGCGCCCCTGGAGGTCGACGATGACCATGCGGAGTTCGTCGATCTCGCGTGCCAGTTTCTCGAGCGCCCAGTCGACTTCGGACTGCTTGTATCCCCGCGTCACGAGCGCGAACCGCAGGGCGCGGACGTCGTCGCCGGAGACCCCGGCACGCGGCAACCGGGTGAGTGTCGCGTCGCGTTCGAGCGGCGGGAGGTCCTCGCCGCGTCCGAAGACGAACCACACCACGGCGAAGACCGCGGCGATGACGAGCACCATGACGACCAGGTAGAGCAAGAGGGTCTGCACCCTGCGATCATCCCAGACCGGATGCCGTGACCGGTCCCGACGCAGCCGACCCGGAGATCTCGACGGCGTCGCCGAAGGTCATCGACAGCGCGCCGATCGATGAACCGAGCAGCGTGCGACCGGGGCGAAGCGCCCGGAGTTCGTCGGCGATCGGGTGGTCGCCGAGCTCGAGGCGACCGCCGCCGGGACGGGTCCGCACACCGGCGGCCCGCATGGTCCACGGCGTCGCACGCGTGACACCGTCGAGGTAGGCGTACGCGGTCAGCGTCGTCGACGCGTCGGTGTCGGGAACGGCGACACCCGGACGCACCCGTAGCGACAGGACGGTCGAGGAGTCGGCGCGCAGCGTCCCGGTGCGCACCGGGCCGCGATGGTCGACCTCGAACTCGGCGAGCGTCTTCGGGAAGCCCCAGATGCCGCGGCCGGCCGCCAGGGTGAAGTCGCCGTCGACCGGGAGTCGGTGGATGAGAGCGCACGCCTCGTTGCGCACCACCGACCGCAGGTCCCCCAGCACCCCGCCGCGGCCGGCATCGTGCGGACGGACGAGGAAGCAGACCCCGAATTCGTTGTAGGGCCCCAGATCGCCGTCGACGTAGTCGACGAAGACGAGGACGCACACCGCCCGTCCGGGTCGCCACCGGAGCACCGACAGCCCCGTGTGGTCGATCGTGGCCTGCGCCGCGGAGGCCGACACCGACACCATCGCGGCGAACGCGGTCGCCGAGCGGATCTCCACCGGCATCGTGACCGGTCGACCCGCCACATGATGGACGGTCGGGCCCGTGGGTCCCACGCGTCAGCCGTCCGTCGCCGTCGCCACGACACCCCGCAGCCCGTCCGCGCCGAACACCGGCTCGAGCATCGAGGAATAGTCGGGACCACGGCGCAGCATCTGACCACCGTCGACGTTGATGACCTGGCCGGTGATCCAGGTGGAGGCGTCGCCGAGGAGGAACGCGGCCAAGGCGGCGATGTCGGCGACCTCGCCGACCCGCGGCAACGGTGTCGCCTCGCGGTAGTCGGCACTCAGTTCCGGCGAATCGAGCACCAGCGCCACGAGTTCGGTGCGGGTCAGGCCCGGCCGGATGCCGTTGACGCGGACGCTGCTGGCGCCGAGTTCGTCGGCGGCCAGCGCCACGAGGTGGTCGACGGCGGACTTGGTGACCCCGTACGCGCCGAACCAGCGATGGGTGTTCGACGCCGCGATCGACGAGATGGCCACCATCGAGCCACCCCCGCCCGAGACCAGTTCGCGCGCGGCGTGTTTGAAGGTGTACATCGTGCCGTTGACGTTGAGGTCGACGGTGTTGCGCCAGGCGTTGCTGTCGATCTGGGTGATCGGGCCGATGGTCTCGCTGCCCCCGGCGCACGCGACGACGCCGTCGAGTCGCCCGGTGTGACCGGCGGCGGTGGCCACGGCCGCGGCGACCTGGTCCTCGTCGGTGATGTCGGCGACGGCCACGTGGACGCGACCCTCACCGGTGATCTCCGATGTGATCTCCTCGGCGGCCGACTCGAGGCGACTCCGGGTGCGTCCCACGATGGTGACCACGGCGCCGTCGGCGACGAGGCCCTCGGCGATCCCACGACCGATCCCGCTGCCCCCGCCGGTCACGAGGACCGATCTGCCCCGCACCCCATAGCCCGAACCACCGGTCATGCCGGCCTCCATCCGTCGCAGAACTAGAACACGTTCTACTCATGGAAGCACATCCGCCGGCCCGACGGCACTGGTTGATCTACGACGCGCGCACCTTGTCCACCGCACCGGGGCGCAGGGTGTCCATGGGCGGACGGTCGTCGAGGTAGACCTCGGTTGTGTGGGGGGTGAAGGTGCCGTCGGTCTCGGCGGTGAACTGTGTGAGGCCCACACCGGAGTCGGGGATCCCGCACCGGTTCATCAGGGTTCCCACGATCTGCCTGCTCATCACCCCGAGCTCGATGAGCGGTCGGTTGCGGTGGGTGCGTACGCCCAGGTTCACCTGGCCGATGCCCGCCATGCCGTAGCGGTCGTAGGTGTCGACCAGCAGACCGATCTCGACGCCGTAGCCCGGTGCGAACGGCACCGCCGACAGCAGCTCGCGGGTGCCGGCGTACTCACCGCCCAGAGGCTGCAGCACGGCCGTCAGATCGGGCTTGAGCGACGCCAGCAGAGGGCGGGCGACGAGTTCGGTGACGCGGCCGCCGCCGTTGGGGTCCTGCTCCCCCCCGGTGCGCAGCGGACGACGGTAGTAGCCCTTGACCAACTGGATCTCGGGGTTCATCAGCAGCGGACCCAGCAGCTTCGGCACGAACATCGGGTCGGGGTCGATGAGATCGGAGTCGACGAACGCGATGAGGTCGCCGGTGGTCGCCGCGATCGATCGCCACAGCACCTCGCCCTTGCCGGCGACCGGGGCCAGCTCGGGGACCGCCTGCTCACGGGAGACGACCCGGGCACCGGCGGCGACCGCCCGCTCGGCGGTGGCGTCGGTGGAACCGGAGTCGAGCACGATCAGCTCGTCGACGAGGGTGCCGAGCAGTGGCGTGATCGACGCGATCACGTCGGCGACCGTCTCCTCCTCGTTCAGGGCGGGCAGCACGACCGAGACGGTGCGGCCCCGCTTGTGCGCGACGAGTTCGTCGAGGTCGAACACGGGGTGCTCGAAGGTGTGCGTCTCCGACCAGGCGAGCGTGGACGGGTCGGCGTCGGCCGGTGCCGGCCACATCTGCGTCGCGCGGCGTGGTGACGCCCCTGAGTGCTTGGCGATCATGCGAGTCCCCTGACTGTTCGTTGGGGTGGACGGGTTCCCGCAATCGCGGCAACCATGTCCACCACACGCCGGGTGGCGGCAACCTCGTGGACCCGGAACACCCGCGCGCCCGAAGCGGCGGCGAGTGCGGTCGCGGCCAGGGTTCCCTCCAGCCGGTCCTCCAGACCCACACCCAGAGTCTCCCCCACGAAATCCTTGTTGCTCAGCGCCATCAGCACCGGCCAGCCCGTATTAACGAGATTGTTCACATGCCGTAACAGGGCGAGCCCGTGGTGGGTGTTCTTGCCGAAATCGTGCGTCGGATCGATGAGGATGTCGGCGCGCGCCACCCCGGCCCGTTCCGCGCGACGGGCACCGGCGACCACATCGGTGAGGACCGCCTCGACCACGTCCGGGTACCGCACCCGGTGCGGTCGGGTGCGTGGCACCGCTCCCCCGGTGTGCGAACACACGATGCCGGCACCGGCGTCGGCCGCGGCGTGCACCAGATCGGGGTCGGTGCCCGCCCAGGTGTCGTTGATGAGGTCGGCGCCGGCCGCACATGCGGCCACCGCGACCTCCGCCCGCCAGGTGTCGACGCTGATGATGATGTCGGGATGTGCCGACCGCACCCATTCGATGAACGGCACCACGCGGTCGGCCTCCTCGGCGGCGTCGACCTCCACCCCGGGGCCCGCCTTCACCCCGCCGATGTCGACGAGATCGGCGCCCTCGGCGACCACCCGGTGCACGCGGTCCATCGCGGCGTCGTCACCGAAGTCCGCACCCCGGTCATAGAACGAGTCGGGGGTCCGGTTGACGATCGCCATCACCAGCGCCCGACCGGTGTCGACCGGTCGGCCGCAGAGCGTGGGGTACCAGGAGTCGGGGACCGCCTCGTGCGGGCTGTCCACCGCCTAGCGCGGGGCCTTGGCGCCCGAGACGTCCTGGACGTAGCCGTCGTAGTACTCGACGTAGCCGTCGGACTTGCCCGCGAGCACGTACAACGGGTCCTCACCGACCTCGGAGTAGCCCTGATCGCGCAGCTCCACCTTCATGGTCTTGAAGGTGGAGGTCTGCTCGAGCGATTCCACGACCCGGATGAACAGCGGCAGCGCGTACGACGGCAGAGCGTCGTAGAGGTGCTTGGCCAGCTGTGCGCCGTCGAGCTTGTCGCCCGACTTGAGCGTCACCGCCGCCATGCCCGCCTTGCCGTCGGTGTCGGGGATCTCGACACCGAACACCACCGACTGGGCGATCTGTCCGTCGGCGTCGAGCGCACCCTCGACCTCGGTGGTCGCGACGTTCTCGCCCTTCCACCGGAAGGTGTCGCCGAGACGGTCGACGAACGCGACATGGGAGAAGCCCTGATCGCGCACCAGGTCGCCGGTGTTGAACCACTTGTCGCCCTCGGCGAAGGCGTCGGAGACGATCTTCTTCTCCGTCGCCTTCGGATCGGTGTAGCCGTCGAAGGGGATGCGGTCGTTGATCTCGGAGATCAGCAGACCCGGCTCGCCCTTGGCGGCCTCCATCGCGCGGCCGGCGTCGTTGCGCAACGGCTCGCCGGTCTCGCCGTCGTACTGCACGATCTTGTACGGCAGCGGGCAGAAGCCGACGGTGCGCTTGACGTTGAAGATGTTGATGAACGCGAGGTTCGACTCGCTCGCCGCGTAGAACTCGACGATCCGGTCGATGCCGAACCGCTCGGAGAAGGTGTCCCAGATCTCCGCACGCATGCCGTTGCCGACCGCGACGCGCACCGAGTGCGCACGGTCGGTGTCCTTCTCGGGCTGCGCCAGCAGGTAGCGGCACAGCTCACCGATGTAGCAGAAGGCGGTGGCGCGGTTGAGGATGATGTCGTCCCAGAACTTCGACGCCGAGAACTGCTTGCCGATGGCGAGGCAGGCACCCGCGCCGAGCACCGACGACAGCGAGACCGTCAACGCATTGTTGTGATACAGCGGCAGACAGGCGTACATGGTGTCGTCGTGACGCAGACGGACACCCATGCCGCCGATGCCGGACAAGCCGGTGAGCCAACGGAAGTGCGACATCACGCTGGCCTTGGGCATGCCCGTGGTGCCGGAGGTGAAGATGTAGAACGCCTTGGTCGACGCGGGCAGCGTCGCGGTGATCGAGGGGTTCTCCTGCGACAGGTCGGCCGAGGACGCATCGAGGTCGTCGAACGACAGGACGTTCTTCGGGACGGCCTTCTCGGGCACCGAGTCGAGCGCCTCACGGGCGTCGGGGTCGACGACGATCACGTCGGCCTCGAGCACGCCGAGGCTGTGTTCGAGCACGGCCCCGCGCTGGTTGTAGTTGAGCATCCCGGCGACCGCGCCGAGCTTCACGATCGCCAGCATGGCGAGCACGGTGTCGGGCTTGTTCTTCGCGAGCACCCCCACCACGTCGCCGGCCACGACGCCGGAGTCGGCGAGAAGCGCCGAGTAGCGGTTGACCCGGCGGTTGCACTCGCCGTAGGTGAACGACTTGCCCTCGAAGCGCAGGAACGGGCGATCGGGATGGGCCCCGGCCTTCTTCTGGAACAGACTGCCGATGGTCATCGTGCTGGTCGGCTTGCGCAGCGCGAGCCCCGGCGCGTTCCGCAACATGACCGTCGCGTCGGAGGCCAACCCGACAACCCCCTTGGCCATGTCCTTCAATCCGACGCGCGAACGAGTCTCAGTGCTCACTAGTGCAGCTCCCCAGGGCCAAGGCGATTGGTGTCGAAGTGAGGTTACCGGCTGGTACACCATTCGATGGCGCGGGTCACAGAATCCGTCACCCGCAGCCGTTCGAGGGCATGTGCGGAGACGAAGCCGTCGCCCTGCAGTCCGGTCAGCCACGACATCAGCGGGGCGTAGAAACCGAACGGGTCGAGCAGCACCACGGGCTTGTCGTGCATCCCGAGGTAGCCACCGGTCCAGGTCTCGAACAGCTCCTCCAGGGTGCCGATCCCGCCGGGCAGGGTGACGAACGCGTCGGCACGTTCGTCCATCAACTGCTTGCGCTGACGCATCGTGTCGGTGACCACGAGTTCGTCGGCGTCGGTGTCGGCGACCTCGCGATCGACGAGGGCGCGCGGGATGATGCCGACGGTGCGTCCGCCCGCCTCGCGCGTGCAGCGCGCGACCGCACCCATCATCGACACGTTGCCGCCGCCGGAGACGAGGGTGTGCCCACCCGCACCGATCGCGGCACCCACCTCCGCGGCCAGCGTCAGGTAACGCTCGTCGACCGGTCCCGACGCGCAGTACACGCAGATGGCGGTCACCGGTTCGACGCCTCGATCTGCGTGCCCGCACGGGTGATGATGTCGACGGTCTCGGCGACGCTGTCGGTGACGTGGAGCAGCGCCACGTCGTTGCGCGACACCGTGCCCGCGGGGACGAGTGTGCCGGTGATCCAGTCGAGCAGACCCTGCCAGTAGTCGGCGCCGAGCAACACGATCGGGAAGCGCGTGACCTTCTTCGTCTGCACGAGCGTGAGGGCCTCGAACAGCTCGTCCATGGTCCCGAAACCGCCGGGGAGACACACGAACGCCTGCGCGTACTTGACGAACATCGTCTTGCGGGCGAAGAAGTACCGGAAGTTCACCCCGAGGTCCACCCACTCGTTGAGCGACTGCTCGAAGGGCAGCTCGATGCCGAGACCGATCGACCGGCCACCGGCCTGTGCCGCACCGCGATTGGCCGCCTCCATCGCGCCGGGACCACCGCCGGTGATCACCGCATAGCCCGCGCGGGCCAGCGCCCCGCCGAGCTCCACCCCGAGCGCGTAGTCCGCCGAGTCCGGGGTGGTGCGTGCCGAGCCGAACACCGTCACCGCGGCGGCGACGTCGGACAGCGCGTCGAAACCGGCGACGAACTCGGACTGGATGCGCAGCACGCGCCACGGGTCGTGCTCGAGGCGATCCGCACGACGAGCCCCGTCGGGATCGGTGGCGTCGGAGTCGTCGGTGTCGAGCAACCGGCGGTCGGTCGTCGACTCCATCGACTCTCGATCGAGGCGTTTGCGGGTCGCCCCGGAATAGCAGAGCGGCTGGTCGTGATCGTCGGCTGGCACGCCGACGACGGTAGCCGACACCGGTGACCGGCGATCTGATCAGGCGGGCGTGCGCAGGTGACGCCGGAGGACGTCGGTCACCTCGGTGATCTGGGCGGTAGGCACGCGCTCGTCTCGTCGGTGTGCGAGGTTCGGGTCGCCCGGGCCCAGGTTGACCGCCGGGATGCCCAGCGCCGCGAACCGGGCCACATCGGTCCACCCGTACTTGGCGCGGACACGACCACCCGCGGCCGCCACCAGGGCCTGCGCCGCGGGATGGGCCAGGCCGGGCAGGGCACCGGGTGAGGAATCGGTGAGCTCGAGACCGACTTGGCCCGAGGACAACTCGTCCGCGAAGACCTCGCGCACATGGTCGAGGGCGGCGGCGACCGTGCGGTCGGGGGCGAAGCGGAAGTTGACGTCGACCGACGCCGCGTCGGGCACCACGTTGCCCGCCACTCCCCCGTCGATGCGCACCGCCGACAGGCCTTCCCGGTATTCGCATCCGTCGATGTCGACCCGCCGGGGTTCGTAGCTCGACAGGGTCGCCAGCACACCCGACAGCGCGTGGATCGCGTTGTCGCCCATCCACGATCGCGCCGAATGGGCGCGGGTCCCGGTGGCGGTCAATCGCACCCGCAGCGTTCCCTGACAGCCCGCCTCGATCTGGCCCGCGGTCGGTTCGCCGAGGATCGCGACGTCACCCTGCAACCAGTCGGGGAGTTCGCGTTCGATGAACCCGAGCCCGTTGTGGACCGCGGCGATCTCCTCGCAGTCGTAGAAGATCAGCGTGAGGTCGTGGGCGACATCGGTCATCGTCGCGGCGAGATGCAGGAACACCGCGTCGCCGGACTTCATGTCGACCGTGCCGCACCCGTGCAGGACATCGCCCTCGACGTCGTCGACCGTGCGGCGACTCGGCACGTTGTCGGCGATCGGGACCGTGTCGAGGTGACCGGCGAGGATGACACGCGACGGCAGTCCGCGGTCGGTTCGTGCCAGCACGCGGTCGCCGTGACGGAGGATCTCGAAGCCGGTGGTCTGCGTGCGCAACGCGTGTTCGACGGCGTCGGCGAGCGCGGCCTCGTGATGAGATTCGCTCGCGATGTCGACGAGCGCCGCGGTCAACTCGATCGGGTCGGCGGTCAGATCCAGCGCGGCGGTGCCCATGACCGTCGAGGATACGGCGACCGGTCACCGCAGCGGATCGGCGAGGGACCGGGCGAAGGAATAGGCGCCGTCGACCCGGCGGTTAGATCGATCATGACGACACTCGCGATCATCGGTGCAGGGGCTGGACTCGGGGCGGCGGTGGCACGCAGGTTCGGTGCCGAGGGTTTCTCGGTGGGGCTGATCTCACGCAACCGGTCGCGGGTCGACGCCCTCGCCGACAGCCTCGCGAAAGACGGTGTGTCGGCACGGGGTTTCACCGCCGACGTGCGCGACCCGGCATCCATCGCGTCCGCGCTGGAGCAGGTGACCGAGACGCTCGGGCCGATCGAGGTGCTGCAGTACAGCCCCCTGCCGCAGAAGGACTTCATGCGTCCCGTGCTCGAGACGACCCCGGCCGACATGGTGGGCCCGGTCGAGTTCTCCATCTACGGTCCGATCGCGGCTGTGCACCAGGTGCTGCCCGGGATGCGGTTCCTCGGCGAGAACACGGGGACGATCCTCTTCGTCAACGGCGGCTCTGCGGTGAAGCCGGGACGCACGGTCACCGGGACGTCGATCGCCTTCGCCGGTCAGGCCGCCTACGCCCAACTGCTCCACGAGGAACTGAAGCCGGAGGGTATCCACGTGTCCCAGCTCATCATCGGTGGCGCGATCACCCCCGACGACCCGCGCAAGAGCCCCGAGACCCTCGCCGGTCACCTGTGGGATCTGCACACCGGGCGCGATCGATTCCGTATGCAGGTCAGCGAGGACTGAGCGCCCTCGCGCAGCGATGTCCGAAACGTTCATGACCGGCGGTCGCCTGCGGTCCTACCGTGGGCGACATGACCACCACCACGCACGTTCTCGGCCTGTCCGTCGTCGTGTCCGACATGGCCCGCACCCTCGCCTTCTACCGGGCGGTCGGCATCGACATCCCCGACGGTCAGGACGATGCCCCGCACGCCGAGGTCGTCCTCGCCGGCGGATTCCGGCTGATGTTCGACACGATCGACGTGATCGGTTCGTTCGACCCGGGCTGGACACCACCCGTGGGCGGGCACCGGGCGGCGATCGCCGTCGACTGCTCCGACCCGGCGTCGGTCGACGAGCTCTATGCATCGCTGGTCGCCGCGGGGTACCGCGGACACCTCGCCCCGTTCGATGCGGTGTGGGGTCAGCGGTACGCGGTGGTGCTCGACCCCGACGGCAACCCGGTGGATCTCTGCGCGACGTCGTCGTGAGGCGGCGCGGCGACGTCCGAGGGCGACGACCCGGTCACCGCGCGGAACTCCCGGAACATGTGGGAGTAGTCGGAGTAGCCGTGCCGGTGCGCGGTGTCGGTCAGTGAGACCCCTTCACGCAGTGAACGACTCGCGTCCTCGACCCGCAGGATGCGGTGCAGCGTTTTGGGTCCGTACCCGAACGCGTCGTCGCATCGGCGGCGTAGCTGTCGGGTGCCGAGTCCGAGGTGGTCGGCGACGTCGTCGATGCGGGTGCCCATCCGGATCGCGGCGACCGTCGGGGCGATCCATCCGGGGACGCCACCGCGATGGCGCAGCGCCTCGACGGCCAGCGCCTCCAGGGTTGCGCCGGGCGTCGCCGATCCCGCGATGAGTTCTTCCCAACGCGGAGCGTCCTCGCCGAGGACGTCGTCGAGTCGCAGCTGCCTGTCCCTCAACTGCGCCGCGGGCAGTCCCGTGACGATCGGTGCGACACCGGGCGCGAGGCGGATGGCCGTCAGCGTCACCGGCGCCGTGGTCTCGTGCCGACGTGCGACGGTGTCGGGGCCGGCGACCAGCACGCGCCGACCGTCCCAGATCAGGTCGATGCAACCGTCGGGTCGCACGATCGACGCACCCGGCTCGCACCAGCGGCTCCACGAGATCGCGGGCAGCGCCGTCGAGCGTCGCTCGCGGTAGCCGGTGGCGTGATCCATCACCCGAGTATCGCCGGTAGGGTGTGCTCCCGTGAGTGAAGCGACGTCAGCAGCCGGTACCGGGATCGCCACCATCACCGACGGCGGTCAGGTCCTCGACACCTGGTTCCCCGCTCCGGAACTCGGCGCGAAGGGCGAGTCAGGGACCGTGGAACACAACGGTGACGACATCCCCGCCGATCTGCGGGCCCTGGTCGGAACCGACGAGGCCCGCGGCGTGCGGACCGTCGCGGTCACGACCACCATCGCCGATCTGTCGCAGCCACCGACCGACGCCCACGACGTGTACCTGCGTCTGCACCTGCTGTCGCATCGCCTCGTTGCGCCCCACGGCCTCAACCTCGACGGCCAGTTCGGACTGCTGGCCAACGTCGTGTGGACCAACCACGGCCCCTGTGCCGTCGAGGGTTTCGAGCTGACCCGCGCACGACTGCGTGCCCGCGGGCCGGTCGCGGTGAACAGCATCGACAAGTTCCCCCGCATGGTCGACTACGTGGTGCCGTCGGGGGTGCGTATCGGCGACGCCGACCGCGTCCGACTCGGCGCGCATCTCGCGAGCGGCACCACGGTGATGCACGAGGGTTTCGTGAACTTCAACGCAGGCACGCTCGGCAACTCGATGGTCGAGGGCCGCGTCTCGGCCGGTGTCGTGGTGGGCGACGGCTCGGACGTCGGCGGCGGCGCGTCGATCATGGGAACGTTGTCCGGCGGTGGCACACAGGTCATCTCGCTCGGTGAGCGCTGCCTGCTCGGCGCCAACTCGGGCTGCGGGATCTCTCTCGGCGACGACTGCGTGATCGAGGCGGGGCTCTACGTCACCGCGGGAACCAAGGTGACCGGTCCCGACGGCACCGCGGTGAAGGCACGCGACCTGTCGGGCACGAACAACCTGCTGTTCCGCCGCAACAGCGTCAGCGGTGCCGTCGAGGTTGTGCCCTGGAAGGGCGACGGCATCGCGCTCAACGCGGCACTGCACGCCAACGACTGACCCTGCTCCGCCGGGCACCTGCTCGCCTCGGTCGACGGCGACAGCTGCGAGACGGCGGAGTCAGTCGACCGTGAGGCGCGCGGCGGCCGCGGCGATACGCTCGTCGGTGGCGGTGAGCGCGAGGCGGACGTGCTCCGTCCCCGAGGGGCCGTAGAACTCGCCCGGTGCGGCGAGGATGCCTCGCCGGGCCAACCAGGCGACGGTGTCGCGGCAGGGTTCGTCGCGGGTGGCCCACAGGTACAGCCCGGCCTCGGAGTGATCGATGCGGAAACCGGCGTGGCGCACGGCGGTCGACAACACCACACGGCGGTCGAGGTAGCGCTCGCGTTGTACGGCGACGTGGTCGTCGTCGGTGAGAGCGGCCAGCATCGCGGTCTGCACCGGGTACGGCACGATCAGTCCGGCGTGCTTACGCACCGCGAGCAGCTCGGCGATCAGCGCGGGGTCACCGGCGAAGAACCCGGCCCGGTAACCGGCCAGGTTGGAGATCTTCGACAGCGAATGCACCGCGAGCAGGCCGGTGGTGTCCCCCTCGGAGACCCGCGGGTCGAGGATCGACACCGGCTCGGCGTCCCACGCCAGGCCCAGATAGCACTCGTCGGAGATGACGACCGCACCCCGCTCGCGCGCCCACGCGACGACCTTGCGCAGGTGATCGACGCCGAGGACCGCGCCCGTGGGATTCGACGGCGAGTTGATGAACACCGCACCGGGGTTAGCGGGGCCGAGCGCGAACAGCGAGTCCGTCCGTACCGGTCGGGCTCCGGCGAGCAGGACACCGACCTCATAGGTCGGGTAGGCGACCTCGGGTATCACGATGTCGTCGCCGGGGCCGAACCCGAGCAGCGACACGACCGAGGCGATGGCCTCCTTGGTCCCGATGACGGGCAGGATCGACGCCGCGTCGACCCCGGCGATGCCGTACCGACGGATCAGGGCCGCCGCGGCGGCCTCGCGCAGGGCAGTGGTGCCGGAGGTGGTCGGATACCCGGGGAACCCGGCGCCGTCGTCGAGGCCGCGGCGGATGACGCCCGCGATCTCGTCGACCGGTGTCCCCACCGACAGATCGACGATGCCGTCTGCGTGCGACGCCGCCGTGGCCTTGGCCTCGGCGAGGGTGTCCCACGGGAAGTCGGGCAGCGTCGACGCCACCGACCGCCGCGCGGTCTTGTCGATCACTCTTCGGTGTTCATGGGTGGCAGACCCTTGATGAACGACGGATCGTTCGAGGTCTTGCCGACCTTGCTGGCGCCGCCCGGCGACCCCAGATCGTCGAAGAAATCGACGTTGGCCTTGACGTAGGGCTCCCACTCGTCGGGCACGTCGTCCTCGTAGAAGATGGCCTCCACCGGGCAGACCGGTTCGCAGGCACCGCAGTCGACGCACTCGTCGGGCTGGATGTAGAGCATCCGGTCACCCTCGTAGATGCAATCCACCGGGCACTCCTCGACGCAGGCCCGATCCAGCAGGTCCACACACGGCTCGGCGATGATGTACGTCAACTCGGTCACTCCTTCACTCACGTGGTGCTCTACGCGCTCGCGTCGCGGCACCCGCCGCACGACACCCGGACCCCAGTATCCCGTCTGAGCGGCCCACGGTCACATCCGGGGCGACGCGACACGGCGGGCCTTCGAATCAGCGGGCCTGTAACCCTCGCCCGGTCGGCAATTCGGAGGGATGGTGCACGGGTGCTTCATCACCCCACCTCCCGACGCTGTCGCGGCTGAGAACCCCTCGGCCCCCGACCTGCGACCCACGGAGAACCCCCGATGACCACGACCATCTCCCCCTTCACCGCCTCCCCTCTGGCCGTGCCTGCGCGTTCGCGTAGGCCGATCCACACGCGGGCGCTGCCGACCCGGTTGTGCCCGGCCGACCTGCTGCGGCTGACCGACCAGACCGCTGCCGACATCCTCGACGGCAAACACGACACCGCACTCCCGGACCACTGGGACGACGTCGCGCGCTGGTCGACGCGACTGCACTCCGACGACGACGTCGACATCTGGCTGATCAGCTGGACCGAGGGCGCCTCCACCGAACTGCACGATCACGCGGGGTCGCTCGGCGCGCTGACCGTGCTCTCGGGGTCGTTGACCGAGTCCCGCTGGACCGGGCGCGGTCTGCGCGACCGGGTGCTCGACGCCGGCGATCAGGCCTCGTTCCCGCTGGGCTGGGTGCATGATGTGATGCGCACACCCGGCACCGCGCCGTCGGCGGACCCGACCTTGAGCGTGCACGCCTACTCGCCGCCGCTCACCGCGATGAGCTACTACGAGGTCACCTCGGAGCAGTCGCTGCGCCGCGTGCGCACCGAACTGACCGACGTGCCCGAGAAATGACGGACCGGGCCCGATGACACGACACAGGACAGGCTTCACCAGGTGACGACGATCGACGACGTGCTCGCCGCGGCCCGCGCCCGCCTCGACCGTCTCCCGGCCGAGAAGGTGGCCGACGAACTCGCCGCCGGCGCGATCCTCGTCGACATCCGACCCGCCGCCCAACGCGCGGCCGAGGGCGAGTCGCCCGACGCGATCCTCATCGAGCGCAACGTGCTCGAGTGGCGCTGCGACCCGGCGAGCGACGCCCGGATCGATGCAGCGGTCGACCACGACGTGCGCTGGATCATCCTGTGCCAGCAGGGCTACACCTCGAGCCTTGCCGCGGCCGCTCTGCAGGAGCTCGGTCTGCACCGCGCCACCGACGTCATCGGCGGTCACGAAGCACTCGCCGCCCTGCGATGACGGCCACCGCGCCGCAATCGCTCACGCAGGCCGCGACGCTGTCCTCGGACGAACTCCTCGCGCTCTACCGCGATCTGGCGGCACCCACGACCGACGAGATCGCGGGCGAGCACCCGAGCGCGTTCCCCCACGACACCGACGCCGCCGCGCGGGACTTCTTCGCGCGGCGAGATCGTGGACACTGGCTCGGCAAGGCCTACAGCGCCCCGTGCCACGACACCGTCGACGGCATCGGCGAGGGATACAACCTGTGGCGGCGCGGCGGCGCCGTGGTGCGCTCCGAGCGCTTCGCGTGGCAGATCGAACCATCGGCGATCGACGGCCGCGACGCCCTGGTGATGCGCTACCGCGCATTCGGATCCGTCTCGGGCGCACTCGATCTCGTCGACGAGGTGCGCACCCTCGTTCCGGGTTCGCTGTTCGTCGGGGTCTATCACACGCGGATCGCGCTCCGCGGTTTCACCGGTGCGCAGCGCGGCCACCGCAGCGGCCCCGCGGTGTCCCTCCTCGGAGCGGCCGGCGAACCCTGGCGTGGCGTCGACGACCCGTCCGCGGAGACCGGGCACCGGCCGGTCGCCCATATCGCGTTGGCAGCACTCACCTCGCCGCCACGCACCCGCCCGTGGGTGGCACGGGTGGCGCGGCGACTCGTCTGAATCCTTCGTACCGTCAGCGACGGCCGCTGAAGAACGCGATGGCCGCGTTCTGCAGACGCGGACCGCCTGCGTTGATGAGGCCGATCAGTGCCCCTGCGCCGGCGCCGATGAGGATGCCAGGGTGACGAACGGGCGTCAGACACGCGAGATGTCACGCAGTCCGTGGGATCGGGCAGCGTCTCTACGGACCACATCTGCTCCCGACGGAGCCAGACCGCTCAGACGCGCACGGGGGCGCGCAGGCTGGCGACCGCGGCCTCGGTGGCGCGGCGCAACGCCGACTGTTCACCCACGTAATCGGCAACCGCGCCGACGACGGGCAGCGCGCTCAGCAGTCGCCACGGCTGTCTCGGTGACGGGCGGTGCGACAGGACGTCGGTGATCGATCGCAGCAACCCGACCACCGATCCGACTGACTTCACCAGACCGATCGGGCTCAGGTCCCGATGCGGATCCCTCGCGACACGCACCGCCTTCTCGACACGCGCCACCCCGCGCGCATCGGTACCGGTCGGCTTCTCCGACAACACGACCCGCGAGTCGATGATCCGGTCGCAGAGCACCGCGATGAGTTGATCGGTCTGGTCGAAGCGGTCGTGCACACCGTGGACCCGCTGGACCGCGCAGATGATGAACGCCTGATGGGCGAAGCCGAGCAGATCCTGGACGGGCAGCCGGTCCGCCAAGACCCCGAACACCCCGGGATAGGCGACCAGCGCGGTGCTCAGTCGTCCGACACGGCCCACCCACCACTCGGTGCGCTGTTCGACGCCCCACTTCTCCCACGTGCGCGTCCCCGGGGCACCCGAGGTGTCGGTGAACCACTGGAGTGCTCGCGTCGCCGTCCCGAGCAGGGAGTCGTCGCCCGGTCGCGGATCGAACGTCATCTGCTTGATGCCGAAGGCATCGAAATGCTCCACCGCGTCGAGCACCGGGTTGATCACGCCGGTGGCGGTGTAGAGCACCCGCGCGATGTCGTGGTCGGAGATCGACGGCTGCGATGTGGGGGCCAAGGGGGTCTCCTCGTCTCAGGCCGCGGACTCGCGGCGTGCGTGCGTGGTCGTCCGTTCGCGGGCGGGGCGCCCGATGCCGGTGGCGATCGTCCGGAGTTCGGCGACGGTCTTCTCCGATCCGTGCTGCGAACCGGCCATCCGCGAGATCGTCTCCTCCATCAGCGTGCCGCCGAGGTCGTTCGCGCCGCCCTGCAGCATCACCTGGGTGCCCGCGGTGCCGAGCTTCACCCAGCTGGTCTGGATGTTGTGGATCCGACCGTGCAGCATCACCCGCGCGAGCGCGTGCACCGCCCGGTTGTCGCGGTGTGTGGGTCCGGGACGCGATGCGCCCGCCAGGTACAGCGGCGAACTCTGGTGCACGAACGGCAACGGCACGAACTCGGTGAATCCGCCTGTACGGTCCTGGATCCCGCGCAGGATGTTGAGGTGTCCCACCCAGTGCCTCGGGGCGTCGACGTGGCCGTACATCATCGTCGAACTCGAACGCAGGCCCACCTCGTGCGCGGTGGTCACCACCTCGATCCACTCCGCGGTGGGCAGCTTGCCCTTGGTGAGCACCCAGCGGACCTCGTCGTCGAGGATCTCCGCGGCGGTGCCGGGGATGGTGTCGAGACCGGCCTCGCGCAGCGCGGTCAACCACTCCCGGATGCTCTGGCCGCCCCGCGAGGCACCGTTGACGATCTCCATCGGCGAGAAGGCGTGGACGTGCATGGAGGGGACGCGGGCCTTCACCGCGCGGACCAGGTCGGCGTAGCCGGTGACGGGTAGTTCGGGGTCGATGCCACCCTGCATGCAGACCTCGGTGGCGCCCGCGACGTGGGCTTCCCACGCACGGTCGGCGACCTCCTCTGCGGCGAGGGTGTAGGCATCGGCGTCGCCCTTGCGCTGGGCGAAGGCACAGAACCGGCATCCGGTGTAGCAGATGTTGGTGAAGTTGATGTTGCGGTTCACGACGTAGGTGACGTCGTCCCCGTTGACCTCCTTCCGCAGCGAATCTGCGAGCGCCACAAGCGCTTCGAGACCATCACCGTCGGCGGTCGCGAGCGCGAGATAGTCGGCGTCGCTGCATGCGGCCGGGTCGCGTTCGGCGTTGCGCAGCGCACTCAGCACGTCGGCGTCGAGGCGGGCGGGCGCGGACGCGGCATCGGCCGACAGGGCCAACACCTGCTCGCGCACGGTGTCCCAGTCGCCGAAGGCGCTGCCCAGATCGCTGCGGGTCTCGGTGTTGCGGCCGTCGGTGTCGATCGCGGTGTGCAGGTCGACCCGTCCGCTCGACTGCCAGTCCTCGTCGGGTTCCTGCCACGGCCGGCCCACCGGCATCACGTCGGCGGCGAGACCGGTCACCGGGTCGGCCAGGGCGTGCACGTGTCCGGTGATCCGCGGATCGATCCACGGCTGCCCGGCGAGCACGTACTGCGGTTGCGCCGCAACACGTTCGGTGAGCGTGTACCCGGCGGCCGCGGTGATCTCGGCGAGGGTGTCGAGATTCGGCCAGGGCCGTTCGGGGTTGACGTGGTCGGGGGTCAGCGGTGACACGCCGCCCCAGTCGTCGACCCCCGCACCGATCAAGGCGGCGCACTCGGCGGCGGAGACGAGGTTCGGCGGGGCCTGGATGCGCATCGACGGGCCGAGCAGCACCCGGGCGACGGCGACCGCGGCGACGAACTCGTCGATGTCGGCGTCGGGTACCGACCGCATGGCGGTGTCGGACTTGGCCCGGAAGTTCTGGACGATCACCTCCTGGATGTGACCGAAGGCCTTGTGCGTCGACCGGATCTCGAGGATCGACTCGGCTCGTTCGAGGCGCGTCTCGCCGATACCGACGAGGATGCCGGTGGTGAACGGCACCGACAGGCGCCCGGCGTCGACGAGCACCCGCTTGCGGATCTCGGGGTCCTTGTCGGGGCTGCCGTGGTGGCATTCGCCCTTGTCGGTGAACAGGCGACGCGAGGTGGTCTCGAGCATCATGCCCATCGACGGCGCGACCGGCTTGAGTCGCGAGATCTCCTGCCAACTCATCACCCCGGGGTTGAGGTGGGGCAGCAGACCGGTCTCCTCGAGGACGCGGATCGAGGCGGCGCGAACGTAGTCCAGTGTCGAGTCGTAGCCACGTTCGTCGAGCCACTGCGCGGCTTCCGGCCACCGGTCCTCGGGACGATCACCGAGGGTGAACAACGCCTCCTTGCAACCGAGTTCGGCGCCACGGCGGGCGATGTCGAGGACCTCGTCCATCTCCAGGAAGGGGCCGTGTCCGTCGCGTGCGAGCTTGCCCGGCACCGTGACGAAGGTGCAGTAGTGGCAGCGGTCGCGACACAGGCGCGTCAGCGGGATGAACACCTTGCGCGAGTAGGTGACCTGCCGTTCTCGTCCGGCGGCCACCAGGCCGGCGTCACGTACACGGGCCGCCGAGGCACACAGGTCGGCGAGATCGTCGCCGCGCGCGGCGAGGAGCACCGCGGCCTCGTCGGCGTTCACCGTCGCGCCGTCGCGCACCCGACGCAGGGCACGGCGCATGGCCGAGGCGGTCGGGGACGGTTCGTCGGGCGTCACCGCGGTCGCGGTCGGGGCGCCCGGGCCGGGAAAGGTCGGGGCGGGCAGAGCGGTGGACTCATGATGTTCGGAAGTCACCTGACGATCATGCGCCATTCGCCGTCGATGGAGGCGATCGAGGCCATCATCACCCTCGCCCCGCGGGCAGTCGACCACTCCACGACAACACCACGGGAACCCCGACACCCACCCCCACCAGCAACAACGTGCGCCAGTCACCGAACAGCAACGCGTCTCCGCCGGGGCCACCGAGCAGGCCGATCGCCACGGCCAGCAGCCACCCCGCCAGCGGTAAGAATCGCAGCGATCCACCCCCGAGACCGGCGGCGAGCCAGATCAGCAGCCCGTTGATCGCGCCGCCGACCACCGCGGTGACCGGCATCGGGACCGAACCGACGTAGGAGTTGACGAACGCGAGCGACAGCAGACCGACGACGAACCCGTCGACCGCGAGTACGCCGAGCAGCAGTCGATCCCGGGTGTCCACGATGCTCACGACTCCCGCGTCGACGGCCCGAACAGCTCGTCCTCACGTCCGCCGGGCTCGGTCGGTTCGAGCCGGCCGTCCACCAGGATGAGGTGCTCCTCGGAGAAGATCGGCTGCAGGATGTTGTTCGACAGGGCGTATTCGGTGCGCGACGGCGACACCGTGACCTGGGTGGCGTGTGCGGCCAGCGCCTCGACCTTGCGGTCGAGGACGGTGCTCACGTCGATCGCGGTGGTGATCTCGTCGTCGCGGTAGCGGGGCAGCTCGCCGTGCAACGGCATCCGCCAGCCGTCGGGGACGCGGGCGGCGGCAGCGGCCAGACCCTCCGACAGGGCCGAGGCCTCGGTGACCGACCAGTAGTGCTTGGCGACCGACCATCCGCGGTCGCGGGCCTGGTCGATGGCCGCGCCGCAGATCCGGTGCACCGTGAGGTGGTCGGGGTGGCCGTAGGTCCCGGCGGGGTCGTAGCCGACGACGACCTGGGGCCGCCGCGCCAGGATGACGTCGGCGAGCGCCGAGACCGGTTCGGCGATCGGGGCACCCACGAACGCCCGGGGGTGCGACGCCGACGGCGCGCCGGCCATGCCGGAGTCGCGCCACCGACCGGCGCCGCCGAGGAACAGCGGTGGGAGCGGCTCGGCACCGCGCGGACTCAGTGCAGCCAGCGCCCGGGTGAGTTCGGCGATGCGGTACCCACCGAGTTGGTCGGCACCGCCGTCGGCGGCGAGCATCGCCCACTGTTCGCCGATCACCTCGCCCTCCTCGCCGAGCGTGCAGGTCACCACGGTGACCTCGGCTCCCTCGTCGAGGTGTCGGGCGATGATGCCCCCGGTCATGATCGACTCGTCGTCGGGGTGGGCGTGCACCACCAGCAGTCGCTGCCCGGCGCGCGGTCCGGTGCGGTTCGAGGTGCTCATCGGTCGGCGAGCCGCCAGCCACCGGTGGCACCGAAGATGCCGGTCCCGACCGGACCCTGCAGGGGGACGTCGCGCACGCCCGGGCCGATCGCGGTGAGCATCGAGTCCTGGTAGACGGGCAGGTAGATGTGCTGTTCGGCGATCACCTGCGCGGCGGTGCGCAGATCGGCGGTCGGATCGACCGATCCGATGGCGCGGGCGGCGAGACCGACCAACGTCGGGTCACACAGCCCCGACACGTTGCTGGGGAAACGCACCTGGTCATTGTCGTCGGATCCGTTCCCCTGATCCGGCGTCGTGGTCCCGGTGGTGGTCGGCACCGACGACGGCGTCGCGGCGGACGAGGTCGAGGACCCGGTCGATGCCGTACCCGACGCGGGTGCGGTGTCGGTCTGATCGCATTCCACCTGCGACGCCAATCGCGTCGCGGGCGCCACCGACGCGGAGCGCCAGCCGACGACGAGGTCCACCTCACCGCCGGTGAGGGCGGGGCCGTAGAGCTCGGTGGACGTCAGCGCCCGTACCTCGGTGGCGACGCCCGCCGCCCGGAGCTGGTCGGCGACGCTGTCGGCCGCCGCACGGGTGCGCACGTCACCGGCGACGACACCGACGCGGACGGCCAGTGTCGAACCGCCGCGCTGCAGCGGCACCACACCGGACGGCAGGGTCGGTCCGGAGCCGGCGTCGGTCGAGGGGGTCGTGATGGTGGTCGGGGGCGTGGAGGTGGCCGAACCCGCCGAGGAGTCGGGAGTGGCACCCGTCGAGGACCCGCCGTCGGTGGGGGTCGACGACACCGCCGACGGCACCGGGACGTACCCCGCCGACGACAGCAGCGAGGAGATCGCCTCGGGAGACGGGCGCGCGGCGTCGACCGGAACGTAGCCGGGATCGGTGGGGACCAACACCCCACCGGCGAACGGGGTCACGGTGGACTCCCCCGCGCTGGCGTCGGTGAGCACCTGCGGATCGATGATCCCGAGCACGGCCTGACGTACCGCCGGCACCGACATCGCCTGGGTGCGCGTGTTCACCGTGACGCCCAGTGAGCGGCCGACCGGGGTGCGTCCGGTGGTGACCCCGGGGATGGCGGCCAGGGTGCCCGCGACCGCGGACCCACCGGCGAGGGCGACGACGCGGGTGTCGGTGGACCGGATCGACTCGGCGAGCTGACTCGCGGTCCCCACGCGGTGCAACACGATCTGGTCGACCACGGCCGGTGTCCGCCAGAAGCGGTCGTTGCGTTGCAGACGGACCTCGTCGCGACTGGTGTCGATCACGGTGATGGAGTACCTCCCGGCCGAGACCGGCAGGCCCACGTCCATCCCCGACTGGAAACCGTTGGGCACCCCGCGCAGCACGTGCGACGGCAGCATCGCCGAGAACAGTTCGCGCCAGGCCGGGTACGGCGTGCGGAAACGCACCACCGCCTCCTTACCGCCGGCGCGGGAGGCGACGTCCTCGATGAGTCGGTACCCGGCGGGGGCGATGGTGCCCGGCTGGCGCGACATCTGCTGCCAGAGGTAGGAGAAGTCGTCGGCGGTGACGGGGAGGCCGTCGGACCACTGCGCGTCCTGCGCGATGCGGTAGGTGACGGTGAACGGCGACTGCGAGGTCACCTCGGCCCCGTTGAGTACGGCGGTGTCGAGCGCCCACGACACCCCGCCGGGTCCGGCGGTGGGGGTGAAGGCACTGGGCAGGGTCATCGCCGCCACCGCGGAGGTGACCGGGCTCTGATCGGCCGACAGGTGCGGGTTGAGACCCACCCCGATGCTGTCGGTCGCGACCGAGATCGTCTGCCCTTGCGGCACGTCGGTGGCCGGAGGCGGGGTCTCGGACTGCTGGACCGGCGGTGGCGGGTCGGCGGTGCACGCCGCGGTCATGAGCACCGCGACGGTGCCGAGCACCATCGCAGCGCTCCGGGCGCGTCTGCGCATCGCTGCGACGTCCACCCCCACCGGCCTCGAGATCAGCTGACGCTCTGGTTGCGTGCCTTCGCCCGCGAGCGCTCACGCCCACGGGTGGTGGCGTCGAGGTCGACCTTGCGCACGCGGACGACCTCGGGGGTCACCTCGACGCACTCGTCGTCGGTGCAGAACTCCATCGCGGCCTCGAGCTCGAGCTTGATCGGCTTGGCGAGGGTCTCCATCACGTCGGCCGAGGACTGACGCATGTTGGTCAGCTTCTTCTCCTTGGTGACGTTGATGTCGAGGTCCTCCTGGCGCGGGTTGATGCCCACGACCATGCCCTCGTAGGTGTCGGCACCCGGCTCGACGAAGAACGTGCCGCGGTCGGCGAGCTGGATCATCGCGAACGGGGTGACCGAACCGGCGCGGTCGGATACCAGCGACCCGGTGTGGCGGGCGCGGATCTCGCCGGCCCACGGCGCGTAGCTGTCGAAGACCGCGTTGGCGATACCGGTGCCGCGGGTCTCGGTGAGGAAGTCGGTGCGGAAGCCGATGAGTCCGCGCGAGGGCACCACGAACTCCATACGGACCCAGCCGCTGCCGTGGTTGGTCATGTCGCCCATACGTCCCTTACGGGCCGCGAGCAGCTGGGTGACGGCCCCGAGGTACTCCTCGGGGACGTCGATGGTCAGGTGCTCGAACGGCTCGTGCAGCTTGCCGTCGATCTGACGCGTGACCACCTGGGGCTTGCCGACGGTGAGCTCGAAGCCCTCGCGGCGCATCTGCTCGACGAGGATGGCCAGTGCGAGCTCGCCACGACCCTGGACCTCCCACGCATCGGGGCGACCGATGTCGAGGACGCGGAGCGAGACGTTGCCGATGAGCTCCTGATCGAGGCGGTCCTTGACCATGCGCGAGGTGAGCTTGTGGCCCTTGACGCGGCCCACGAGCGGCGAGGTGTTGGTGCCGATGGTGACCGAGATGGCCGGCTCGTCGACGGTGATGCGGGGCAGCGCGACCGGGTGGTCGACGTCGGCGAGGGTGTCGCCGATCATGATCTCCGGCATACCCGCGACGGCGACGATGTCGCCGGCCACGGCGACCTCGGCCGGGGTGCGCGCGACACCCACGGTCACGAGGAGCTCGGTGATCTTGGCGCGTTCGGTGACGGGCTGCCCGTCGACCTCGCGGAGCCACGCCACGGTCTGGCCCTTCCTGATGCTGCCCGCGTAGAGGCGGACCAGCGCGAGGCGCCCGAGGAACGGCGACGCGTCGAGGTTGGTCACGTGGGCTTGCAGCGGCGCGTCGAGATCACCCTTGGGGGCGGGCACATACGACAGCAGGATGTCGAAGAGGGGGTCGAGGTTCTCGCCCTCGGGCACCTGGCCGTTCTCCGGCTCCACCGTGCTCGCGATACCCGCGCGCCCCGAGGCGTAGAGCACCGGCAGGTCGAGTGCGAGCTCGGCGGCCGCGGCGGCCTCGTCGTCGACGTCGGAGGCGAGATCGAGCAGCAGGTCGTGGCTCTCGGAGACGACCTCGGCGATGCGGGCGTCGGGGCGGTCGGTCTTGTTGACCAGCAGGATCACCGGGAGCGACGCGGCGAGCGCCTTGCGCAGCACGAAGCGGGTCTGCGGCAGGGGGCCCTCGGAGGCGTCGACGAGGAGCACGACACCGTCGACCATCGACAGGCCGCGCTCGACCTCACCGCCGAAGTCGGCGTGGCCGGGGGTGTCGATGACGTTGATGACGACCTCGGTGCCGTCGGGCTGGCGACGATGCACCGCGGTGTTCTTCGCGAGGATCGTGATGCCCTTCTCACGCTCGAGGTCGCCGGAGTCCATCACACGGTCGACCATCTCCTCGCGCTCGGTGAACACGCCGGATTGGCGAAGCATCGCGTCGACCAGGGTGGTCTTGCCGTGGTCGACGTGGGCCACGATCGCGACGTTGCGGAAATTCGGAACAGCAGTCACTGAGGTTTCTTTCGGGTGATGGACTCGAGGGTCACGGCATGTAGGGGTCACGACACGGCAAAGAAGGCCGGACAGACGCGCGACCGAGTAACAGGGTATCGGTATCGCGGATGAGATGACGCTCACGCCCGTGGTGGCAAGGTAAGGCTCTGCTAATCTTGCGCACGTGTCGAAGAAGATCACGCCGACGACGCTGCACACGGCGAAGTCCAAGAAGAAGTGCTGCCGCAAGTCGATTCGGTGTTCGAGCTGCCCCGTCGTGCTGCACCGTCTGCGCAAAATCGACGCCGACGAGTTCTCGAACAAGCAGTTCGCCAAGGCGTTGAAGAAGGCCCGCGCCGCCTGACGCGCCCCGGCGAAGTCCCCCGGACGACCCGTTCGCATGGGTAACATCGGCCGGACGTTTCCGGGAGGGCTTCATCGTGCGTTCACGTTCATTTCTCGCTGTCGTCAGCACCGCCTGCCTGACCGCCTCGGTCGCGGCGGTCGTCGGTGTCGCTGCGCCGGCCTCGGCCGCCCCGTGTGGCAACAAGGGCATCTTCGGCTCCAGCCTGGCGTTCGGGAGCAGTTTCGGCGGTCTCCTGGGCAGCCGCAGCGACCAGAAGCCGTTGCCACGCATCAGCACCGGCACCAGCCGGACCGTCGGGTGGGTCACCGGCGCGTTGTCGAACGATCGCACCGACACCCGCTTCGGGATCTCCGGGACCGATCTCGGCATCTCGTGGGACAACGGATCGGGTCAGACCCTGATGGCCTTCGGCGACACCTACGGCGACTGCAACACCCCGGGTCAGCAGTGGCGCCACAACACGATCCTGCGAACCGCCGACACCGACCCCGACGACGGACTCACCGTCGGCGTCGGCGTCCCGGGCGACGTCCGTTCGGGCGCATCGGTGTCGACGGCCGCGCCGCGCACGGCGTCGGAGGCGGTCGGCTCCCCCGGAGTTCCCGGGGTGGCGATCACCTCCATCCCCACCGCGGGCATCGCCATCAACGGCATCCAGTTCATGAACTACATGTCGGTGCGATCGTGGGGTGCGGCCGGGCGCTGGGTCACCAACTACTCGGCGATCGCGGTGTCGCGGGACAAAGGGCAGACCTGGACCACGGCACCGAACACCGTGCGACCCAACCTCCCCGCACCGTCACCGGGGGTGCGCGCCGTCGACGACAGCAACGGCAAGTTCCAGCAGAGCGCCTACCTCGACGGCCGCGACGGGTTCATCTATCAGTACGGGACGCCCAACGGCCGCTTCGGCGCGGCCTTCCTCGCACGGTTCCGGCCCGCGGACATCCTCGACCTCGGTAGATACGAGTACTTCACCGGCGATCGCGCGACCCCGTGGTCGCCGGACAAGACGAAGTCGAAGGCGGTCGTGCGCGAACCGGTCGGTGAACTGTCGGTCGCGTGGAACGCGCGGATCGGGCGTTTCGTGATGCTCACCGGCAACGACGCCCGCGGATCGATCACGCTGCGCACCTCGCGCACACCGCAGGGTCCGTGGAGCGGTCCGACGACACTGCTCACCTCGCGGCAGCTCAGCGGGGTCTACGCCCCCTACATCTACGCGGGCACCTCGCCGGACAGCCCGTATCTCTACTTCACGGCGTCACGGTGGCAGGACTACAACGTGATGATGATGCGGACCGACCTCTCGCTCATCCCCGTGCCCTGACCGCGATCTGCGGTGCCGCCCATAACGATCCGGTGACCGTTCGGCCGCAAACCGATCCTCGACACCGCCACTCGTACGCCGGTCAGGGATAGTCGGCGGGTAATCCCACTGGTCTCACCAGTCACACGCGCACCACCGCCGGTGTCGTCGCGCGGCCGGGACCCGCCCACGAGGAGCGTCATGCCACTGCTGCGTCGCAGTACCGTCCTGTTGGCCACCGTCTGTACCGCCGCGGCCACACTGGCCGGCGTCGGACTGGCCGGGACCGCAGCCGCGGCACCCTGCGGCAACAACGGACTGCTCGGCTCGAGCCCGCTGGGCAACGCCATCGGCAGCGCGTTCGGCAGCAGCGGCGGCCCCCTGCTCGGCAAGAGCAGCTCGCAGGGACCGCTGCCCACGGTGAACGGCGGCAACACCCGACCGGTGGCGTGGGTGACCGGCGCCAAGTCCCCCAACAACACCGAGGCCCGCTTCGGCATCTCCGGTACCGACCTCGGCATCGCGTGGGACAACGGCACGGGACAGACCCTGATGGCCTTCGGCGACACCTTCGGCAACTGCAATGCCCCGGGTCAGCAGTGGCGTCACAACATGATCCTGCGCACCACCGACACCAATCCGGCCGACGGCGTGACCATCGGCAACGGCGTCCCGGGCGACGTGCGGTCCGGTGCCGTCGTCTCCTCGGCGACACCGACTTTCGCGTCCGAATCGATCCCCGCCCTCGAGATCGCCGGGGTCGAGGTGACCACGATCCCCACCGCCGCGATCGCCATCGACAACAAGCAGTACATGAACTACATGTCGGTGCGACAGTGGGGCGGGCCGGGTCGGTGGGTCACCAACTCATCGGCCATCGCGGTCTCGAGTGACAACGGCCAGACGTGGGCCACGCAGCCGCAGACGGTGCGCCTGAACCTCCCGGTCACCGTGCCGGGGGTCGAGCAGGTCGACGACAGCAACGGCAAATACCAGCAGAACGCGTACCTGCGTGGACACGACGACCCGTACATCTATCAGTACGGGACACCCAACGGGCGCTTCGGCGCCGCGTTCCTCTGCCGGTTCCTGCCCGGCGACATCCTCGATCTGGCCAAGTACCAGTACTACACTGGCGACACCGACCCCGCGAAGACATGGTCGGCCGACACGACGAAGTCGAAAGCCGTTGTCACCGAACCGGTCAGCGAGCTGTCGGTGGCGTGGAACATCCGCCTCAAGCGCTACGTGATGCTGTACGGCAACGAGATCACGGGCAACCTCGTGATGCGTACCGCGACCACACCGCAGGGACCGTTCAGCGCCCCGACGACCCTGCTCACCAGCGGGCAGCTCGGCGGGGTGTACGCGCCGTACATCTATCCCTCGAACGGCGGCGACGACCGGTACCTGTACTTCACCGCCTCGCGGTGGCTCGACTACAACGTCATGATGATGCGGACCGATCTGACGCAGATCCCCGTCACCTGAGCGCCGGCAGCCGTTCGGCGACAATCACTCTCGTCGCCGGGTGGAAGTGCTAGCAGGGGTTGGGTTCGTCGTTCTTGACCACCGAGAGCACCGCGTCGCCCTCGCCGATGCGTGAGCCCGCCGCCGGCGACTGCGCGACGACGATCCAGTTGCGGTCGAAGATCTGCGCCCGCCCCGCGCCGGTCGCGTCGCGGCTGCGCGAATAGAACACGCCGCTGCGCTGGATCAGATCCTGCGCCGCCTGCAGGTTCATGCACACCACCTGCGGCATGATGCCCTCACCGGACGCCGCGGTCGTCGACCGCGGCGTGGCGGCCGACGTCGACGGGGCGGTCGAACTCGACGGGGCGGTCGAGGTGGTGCTCGGGGCGACGGTGACCGTCACCGGAGGCGCGGCGACCGGGTCGTCGGAACCGCCCGTCCCCACCACCACGGCGATCACGATGACGAGCAGGATCACCGCTGCGCCCAGGATGATCCAGGCACCGGTGTTCGGTGACCTGCGCGGCGGTGTCGCGAACGGATCGGTGGCGTCGCCGGGATCGAACCCACGCGTCGGGGGCAGGGACATGGTCGGTGTTCCTCACTGAATGTTCTGGGGGCACTGGGTGTTCACGGGGAGTCCGGGTTCGCGAGCAGCGCGAGAAGGTCAGGCAGCCACGCGGTGTCGGCGGGGACCACCGCCCCGGCCGCGGCGAGGGTGCATAGTTCGTCGGCGTCGACCCACCGGACGGCGAGATGTTCGGTGACCGTGGGCGTCCCGGCTCGCAGCGCACAGCGCCGCGCCACCAGTTCGACACCGGGAGCCACCTCGACGTGAACGCCCACCGACTCACCGACGACGACCTCGATGCCGAGTTCCTCGACCAGCTCACGGGCCAGCGCCTCCTGCGGCGACTCCCCCGGTTCCACCTTGCCGCCGGGCAGTTCCCACAGCCCGGCGAGCTCCGGTGGACGGGAACGTTGCGCGACGAGCAGCCGCGGTCCGTCGATCACGGCACCGGCCACCACGGTGCGGTTCATCCGATCACCGCGATCCGGTCGGGATCGATGGCGACACGGATCCTCTCGCCCACCGTCACCGCGAGCGTCGATACCGCCGACACGGTGGACCCGTCGTCGAGGGCGACCGACAGCAGGTGTTCCTCGGGCAGCGCCGCCACACCGCGGACGGTCGCGGGCACCCCGCTGTCGGGTCCGCACACCACCACCGATCGGGGCCGCAGCCCCACCACGACCTCCCCGACCCCACCGTCGGGTCCGTCGTCTGTATCTCCGTCGTCGAGCAGTCGGTCGGCGATGATGGCGGTTCCCACCACGGTCTCCACGCGCGCCGAACCGGTGTCGGCGTCGCGCAGGAGTCGTCCGTCGACCACGGTGGTGCACCCCACGAAGCGTGCCACCCATTCGTCGACGGGCCGACGCCAGATCGTCTCCGGCGCACCGGATTGCACGATCCGCCCCTCCGCCATGACCGAGATCCGGTCGGCGACGACGGCTGCCTCCTGGTGATCGTGGGTCACGAGGATCGCCGGCGTCCGGGCGGTGCGCAGGATCTCGGCGATCTCGACGGCGAGTCGCTCGCGCAGTCGGCGGTCGAGTGACGACAGCGGTTCGTCGAGCAGCAGCAGCCGCGGCCGCGGTGCCAGCGCGCGTGCGAGCGCGACGCGTTGGGCCTGCCCGCCGGACAACTCGGTCACCGCGCGGTCGGCGAGACCATCGAGCCCGACGAGATCGAGCAGTTCGGCGACCCGCTCGGCGGTCGCCGCGCGGGACCACCGTCGGGCCCGCAGTCCGTAGGCGATGTTCTGTCCCACCGTGCGTCCCGGCAGCAACTGGCCGTCCTGGAAGACGACCCCGAAGTCGCGCCGGTGGGTCGGTACCGCAGCGAGATCGACACCGTCGAATCGCACACTTCCGTCCGCGATCGGTTCGATCCCCGCGATCGCGCGGATGAGCGTGGACTTCCCGCACCCCGACGGACCGAGCAGTGCGGTCACCGGCGCAACGGGGGTGCCGACGTCGAGGTCGATGCCGTCGATCACCGCCTCACCGTCGTAGGTGACACGCAGGGAACGCACCTCCAGCGTCACAGGTCACCGCCGGACGCCGTCCGGAACGACTCCATCACCACCACGGCGATCGCGGTGGCGGCGATCATGAGCACCGAGCACGCCATCGCGGTGGCGAGGTTGTCGGCGCCTGGTCGGTTGAGCGCCGAGCCGATCAGAACCGGCAGCGTGGTGGTGCCCGGTCGGGCGAGGAACCCCGTGGCCCCGAACTCGCCGACGGCGATGATGAAGGCGAACGCCCCCGATGCCACGAGCGGCCGCCAGATGAGCGGCAGGTCGACCGTTCGCCACACCCGCCACGGACCGGCCCCGAGGGTCGCCGCGGCGTGGCGTAGTCGCGGCGGGATCGCCGCCAGTGCAGGGGCGATCACACGGATCACCACCGGCACCGCGATGAGCGCCTGCACGGCGGGAATGAGCCCCGGCCACGCGGCGACGTCGGCGGGAAGCGACGCGAGCACGATGAGATAACCGAAGC
The DNA here is from genome assembly GCF_053345315.1 of Williamsia sp. M5A3_1d. Classification (NCBI taxonomy): domain Bacteria; kingdom Bacillati; phylum Actinomycetota; class Actinomycetes; order Mycobacteriales; family Nocardiaceae; genus Williamsia; species Williamsia sp. M5A3_1d. Next base: position 580,532 of record NZ_JBKEZX010000003.1, on the reverse strand, counting down.
CGACGGTCACCGCGCTCACGCCGAGCGGCACCAGCGCGAGCACCGACCCCACCGTGGCGGCGGCACCGCGGGCGCGCTGCAGTGCGATGGCGGCGAGCAGGCCGACGACGACCGACAACAGCATCGCCCACAGCGCACTGACCAGGCTGTACTGCAATGTCTGCAACGGGGTCTGTCCGTTGACCGCACGGCTCAGCGACCGGTAGCCCGACAGCGTCCACTCCCCGCCCGCGGTGGGTCGCAGCGATCGGATCACGACCACCGACAGCGGTCCGACCAGGACGACCACCGCCCACACGCCGACGAGGACGGCCATGGCCTGCGACACGCGGCCGCGGATCCGCGCCGAGGCCTCCCGCGCGGCGACCGCCACGGTTCGCGGGGTCACGAATCCGGCGATCGCGACGACGATGACCACCACCACGATCTGCAACAGCGACAGCGTCACCGCGGCGGGGAGGTCGAAATAGCCGATGGCCTGGGTGTAGACGGCGGTCTCGATGGTCTGCCACCGGCCGTTGCCGAGGATGAGGACCACGCCGAAGCTGGTGGAGCAGAACAGGAACACCAACGCCGATGCGGACAGGATCGGGACGATCAGGCGCGGCAGCACCACGGTCCGGAACGCGCGCCACGGTGTGGCTCCGAGGGTGCGGGCGGCCTGCTCGGCCCGGGGGTCCTGCGTCCGCCATGCCGACCCGACCACGCGCACCACCACGGCGATGTTGAGGAAGGCGTGGGCGGCGAGGATGGAGGCGACGCTGCCGTCGAGGCCGAATCCGGCCAAAGGTCCGCCGGGGGAGACGATGGCGCGAAATGCCATGCCCACCACCACCGTCGGGAGCACGAACGGGATGGTCACGCCGACCATGAGCAGGGTCGAGACGCGGGCACTGCAGGTGGCGACGAGCCAGATGATCGGCGCCGCGACCACCAGGGTCACCAGCGTCGACCCCGCGGCCTGGGCGAGGGTGAAGCCGAGCAGACCCCACGCGTCGGTGCGTCGGGCCAGGGCGAGCAACCCCTCGCCGTCGGACACCCCGACCGCGCGGACGATCAACGCGCCGACCGGCCACACGAAGAAGACACCGATGAAGGCCAGCGGGATGACGGTGAGGATCGCGACGACACGGCGGTGGCCGGTGTCGAGCGTGCCGCCACCGCAGCGTCGGACCGGCCGCAGCCGTTCGGCGGCGGTCACCGCACTCGCGGTGGCCGTGACGTCAGCGCCCCAGGATCGTGCGCCACTGCTTCTGCCAGTCCTCGCGGTTGCGCGCTATCGAGGCCGCCGACAGATCCACCGTCGAGGTGGGCAACGGGGCGTACTTCTGCCACGTCTGCGGCAGCGTCACGCCGTCGCGCACCGGGTAGACGTACATCGAGTCCGGCAGGGCCTGCTGCACCTGCTGACTCAACATGAAGTCGACCAGCTTCTTCGCCCCGTCGGTGTTGGCCGCACCCTTCAGGACTCCCACGTACTCGACCTGTCGGAAGCAGCCGTCGAGCAGTGCCTTCGTCGCCGGATTCGCCGCGGGCGACGAGGCGTACGACACGACGATGGGCTTGGGGCCCTTGCCCTCACCGCCGGAGAACTGCTGGTTGTAGCCGGTCTCCCAACCCGACACCACGGTGACGTCGTTGGCGCGCATGGCGCGCCAGTAGTCCTGCCAGTTCGACGGGTCGGCCGCGATCGTGGCGAGGAGGAATCCCATGCCCGGCGACGAGGTCGCGGGGTCCATCACCACGGTGTCACCGCGGTAGCGGGCGTCGGTGAGCTGATCGATCGAGGTGGGGGCGGGGATGTTGCGCTGCGCGAACCAGGCCGTGTCGACGTTGACGCACACGTCGCCGCGATCGACCGGCGTCAACTCGTCCTTGCCGCCGGACAGCGCGTACTGCGCGGCGCCTCCGACGAGTGCCGGTGACCGGTAGGGCTCCAGCGCGCCGGCGTCGATGGCACGCGAGGCGAAGGTGTTGTCGATGCCATAGACCGCGTCGGCCTTGGGGCGTCCGGGGGTCAGCGACACCTCCGAGGTCAGCTGTCCCGCGTCGCCCGACTGCGACACCTTCAGCTCGAGGCCGGTCTGCTTGCGGAAGTCCGCGATCACCGAGTCGGGCAGCACGAACGAATCGTGGGTCAACAGGGTGACCGACGCCGTCGAGTCGGAGTTCCCACAGGCCGTCGCCATCGACGCGGTCACCACCGCACCCAGCATCACGAGCATTGCCCTACGACCCCACCGCTGCACCCCGGCCCACCTCTCTCATCGCCCCGGCACGGACACGGCGTCCGAACGCGAAGTTTCTTCTCTCCGCGATCTAACCAGCCCTCCGCAGGCGGGGCGGGGTGCACCATGGGTGCATGGCATCCGCAGCGCGACCTCGACCGCTCGACGCCGCAGAGATCGACGCGGCGCGACCCACCCTGCCGAAGTGGGAGTGGGGCGACGGGGTGATCCGACGATCGGTCGAGGCATCGTCGTTCCCCGAGGCGGTCGAATTCGTGCGTCGGGTGGCCGAGGTCGCCGAGCGACGCGACCATCATCCCGACATCGACATCCGGTGGCGGACGGTGACGCTGTCCCTGAGCACGCACTCCGCAGGTGGGCTGACCGTCCTCGACCTCGAATCGGCGCGAGAATACGACTCCCTCGCGGCGGATGTGAGTATCTGAACTGACGGTGTCGATCCTGTGTGCAGCGCGTAACGATCGCATCACCAGTCACACCAGTCACTTCAGTATCACGCTAAGGTCCCTCGACGGTTGTCGACACGCGGTGACCGCCTAGACTCACCCGCGGCGCCTCTCGAGGTCGCCGACGGGGCCGGAAGATTCGACGGCGACCACACCGGATGACGGTGTCGCCACAGATGGGAAGTACCACGCTGTGAAGGGTGTTCTAGTGCGAAACGCAGGCGCGCGTCCCGGGTCGCTGACCCGCCGGGCCGTCTACACCACGGCGGTCGCCGTGATGACCGCCCTGGCCATCCCGTCGGTCGCCACCGCCGCGCCGGTCGCCGCACCTCCGGCCGTCGGTCAGCCCAAGGTCGACCAGCAGACGCTCGACTCGGTGGGTGCGTTCTTCCCCGCGATCATCGGGTCGGTCGCCACGCCCGGTCCCGACGGCAAGGCCAACCCCGCGTTGATCTCCCAGGCCACCGCACTCGCGAACGCCAAGGGCGTGCCCCCGCAGGTCGGAGCGATCTGGGACCAGGTCGTCGGCTTCCTCGACAACACCACCAAGCCGTCGCAGGTCGCCAAGGTCGCCGCCGCGAACAACCGCGCAGCGAACAACGACCCCATCATCCCGACCGGGCCCAACGCACCCAAGATCCAGCAGTTCCTCTACCCGACCATCGGTTTCGGCTGCACCCCGAGTGGCAACTCGGTCGGCACCGCGCTGGTGACCGCAGGCCCGCAGGCCGCACCCGCTCCGGGCCCCGCACGCGGTCAAGCCGGCTACGTCTACACCAGCCTCGGCACCGGCCCCGCCGTCGACAACGCCCGTAACCCGCTGATCGCGATCTGGATCAACATCGACACCGGCAGGACCGGACAGATCAACCTCAAGCGCAACGCCAAGATCAACGCCGTCAACGGCCCGGGCACCTTCACCGCGATCGCGAACACCGGCCGCGGCCGCGTGCTGTCGGCGATCTACGGCGCGGTGTCGACGAAGAACAACAACCGCGTGAACAGCTGCACCATCGTGCCGACGGTCGGCCTCTCCTACATCTGACACGCGTCGACCCCCCGGACTTCACCCGCCACGGCAAGCGCCGTCGGCGGGTGAATTCTTGTGAGGGACAGCATCAAACGCGGTTGGGTCCCGTTCGCGTCTCATAACGATCACACGCCTTGTGGGGTCACGACCGGCCGTGCAACTGTTCATTTGTACCCCCCTGGCCACTTCTGTCACACACCCCGGCGCGTCGACCGACGACCTCGCCGGGAACGGCCATGAGCTTCGAGGAGCCCGATCCCATGTCGATCCGCACCCGCGCGCGCCGCGCATCTCTGCGTACCGGTGTCGCCGCCGCCATCAGCGCCGCAGCCATCGCCGTGGCCGCCGCCCCGGCCGGCGCCGCCCCCGCCACTGTCCCGGCCGGCCAGACCACGCCCGCCGACTCGGTCGCCGCGGCCGCCCTGTCCGCACTGACCGGCAATTCCGCCGTGACCCAGCAGCAGACCCCGACCGCGTCGGGTCAGGACATCGGCGCCCTGCTCGCGCAGGCCAACGACACCCTGCGCAAACTCGGCATCCAACCGTTCCTCAACCCGTCGGTGGCCTTCAACTGCGTCGCCCCGACGTCGACCAATCCGTTCGGTCTCGCCCCCGCCGTCGGCGGCGCGGTCGCCGGACCGTACTCGGCACCCGGACTCCCTGCGCTACCGATGATCAACGGGCTCGACCCGAACATCGTCAAGAGCGGTGAGACGCTCTACGGCTTCGTCCCCGCCGGCATCACCCCCGACCAGAACTCCGCGGGCATGCAGGTCGCCTGGTTCAACATCAACTCCGGCAAGGGTGGTTTCGCGCAGATGGGTGACGCGGCCCAGACGATCATCGACCGCTACCTCGCCGGTGTCCCGGCCGGACCGATCCGCGACGCCGCCGTCGCGACCGTCAAGACCGTGCTCACCACCATCGCGCCCGCCGGCACCCGGCTCGCCCCCGTCGCCACCGGCAAGGGCACCGTCCTCTCGGCGGTGTTCGGGACGGTGAACAGCGGCGGCCGCAGCTGCTTCTTCCTCCCGATGGTCGGCATCACCAACGCCTGACCCGGGCACACGAACGACGACGGCCGGTCGAGGGACTCCCTCGACCGGCCGTCGGCGTCGGTGGCGTGGGTCAGGGGACCTCGGTCGGTACCGTCTTCCCGCTGCGCAGATCGCCCATGTCCTCGAGCTCCATACCGTTGGTCTCGGGCACCTTGAACTGCACGTAGAAGTACGAGATCGCGGCACACAGGGCGAAGAACCCGTACACGTACGCCAGGCCCAGGCTCTCGCTCAGCTGCGGGAACAGCAGCGAGATGGCAAAGTTCGCGATCCAGTTCATCGCGGTGCACACGCCGAGCGCGACACCGCGGATGCGGTTGGGGAACATCTCCCCGAGCATCACCCACATCACGGGTCCCCACGTCGCCGCGAACGCGACGACGAACAGGTTCGCACCGATGAGGGCGAGCGTGCCGTAGGCGTCGGGCAGCGTGACCGAGTCACCCGAACCCTGCTGCTGGGTGAACGCGATCGCCGCGAGCACCAGGCCGATGAACATGCCCACCGAACCGATCTTGAGCAATCGGCGACGACCGATGCGGTCGACGAACAGGATGGCGCCGAAGGTCATCACCACGTTGATGACGGCGGTGATCACCGAGGTCTTGAACGATTCGCTTTCGGAGAACCCGACCGACTGCCACAGGGTGGTCGAGTAGTAGAAGATCGCGTTGATGCCCACGAACTGCTGCAGCACGGCGATCCAGATGCCCACCCACACCAAGGGATGCAGGCCGAAGGACGGCCCACGGATGTCCTTCAGCGACACGTTGGACTCCCGCTTGAGCGTCAGCCGGATCTCCTTGACGCGATTGAGCGGATCCTTCTCGCCGGTGACCTCGCGCAGGATGCGCGCGGCCTCCTCGTCGAGGTTGTTGCCCACCAGATAGCGCGGCGACTCCGGGATCATCAACGCGAGGATGCCGTAGACGAGTGCCGGGATGACGCCGACGAAGAACATCCAGCGCCACGCCTCGATGCCGAACCAGAGGTCGTTCGACGCCCCACCGGCACTGTCCTGCAGCAACGAATCCGACAGCAGTGCGATGAAGATGCCGATGGTGATGGCGAGCTGCTGCATCGAGCCCAGTGCGCCGCGGAACTTCGCGGGCGCGATCTCGGCGATGTAGGCGGGCGCGATCACCGATGCGATACCGATGCCGAGGCCGCCGAGGACGCGCCAGACGATGAGATCCGGGACGCTCCAGGCGAATCCGGTACCGATCGAGGAGATGACGAACAGGAACGAGCCCACCAGCATGACCGGCTTGCGGCCCCATTTGTCGGCGAGGCGACCCGCGAACCAGGCGCCGAGTGCACACCCGAGGAGCGCCACGGCGACCGCGAAGCCCTTGAAGAACTCGCTGAGCTCGAAGTGCGACCCGATGGAGTCGACGGCCCCGTTGACCACGGAACTGTCGAACCCGAAGAGGAAGCCGCCGACCGCCGCGGCGACGGTGACGCCGATGACCTTGGCGACGTGTTGGTCCTGCTTGGTGTCCGGAGCCGATGTGCTCACCTGACCACCCCGATCTGCTACGTGGAGAGTGGAATCGGCGCGAGGGTCCCCGGAGGGAGTGCCCTGCGCCGTGGACGACGCTACTCCCCGCACACCCCACCGAGTCGGCGATCGGCGCAGGTGTCGAGCGGCAGACCGGCGCGGGGCGAAAGTTAGACTCCGAGGCATGGTCACACTGCAGATCGCCCAGGACCCGGCCGCCGACGAGCTGCTGTCCAACGATCCGTTCGCGCTGCTCTCGGGGATGCTGCTCGATCAGCAGTTCCCGATGGAACGGGCCTTCGCCGGTCCGGCGAAGGTACTCGACCGCTTCGGCACCCTCGACCCGGAGAAGATCGCGACGGCCGACCCCGAAGCATTCGCCGACCTGTGCGCCACTCCCCCGGCGATCCACCGCTACGGGCGCTCGATGGCCAAGCGTCTGCAGGAGCTGGCGAGCGTGATCGTCGCCGAGTACGACGGCGACACCACGCGCATCTGGACCGAGGCCACCAGCGGAGCCGATCTGGTCGCCCGCATCAACGCGCTGCCGGGGTTCGGCGAGCAGAAGGCGAAGATCTTCACCGCACTTCTGGCCAAGCAGCTCGACGTCAAGCCCCGGGGCTGGACGACCGCGGTCGGCGACTACGGCAAGAAGGGGTTCCGCTCGGTCGCCGACGTGGTCGACGAGGAGTCCCTCACCAAGGTGCGGGCGTTCAAGAAAGAGCAGAAGGCCAAGGCGAAGTCGGGGGCATGAGGGTCCGAATCCGCATGTCCCGCCCGGGTATCCCCCGGATGAGTTCTCCGTCACACCGCGATGGCATAACCTGTCATCCATGGATGTGAAAGTCAGCTACGCCCTGCCGGTCAAGGTCGGCTTCGCCATCACGGGTGTTGCCCTGGCCGCGGTCGAATCGAGCGTGACCATCGCCCGTCTGACCTTCGAGAACGTCGCCCACGAGGTCAACAACGTCTTCGGCGTCGAGGACACCACGAACTTCTCGGCGCGCACCCCGCTCGCCCTCATCGGACAGATCGCCGAGATGCTCGGACCCGATCGGCCCATCGGCAAGATGCTGGCATCCGACGGCGCCCTCGACCGGCTGCTGGCGCCCGGCGGGGTCGTCGACCGCCTCACCGAGGCCGACGGCTCTCTCGAACGCCTCACCGCCCGCGACGGCCTGCTCGACCAGATGGCGGAGGAGGACGGCATCCTCATCCGCCTGGCGTCCAAGGGTGGCCCCCTCGACCGCCTGTCCCGTAAGGGCGGCGTGATCGACCAGTTCACCGAGAACGAGGGCATCCTCGAGCGCATCACCAGCGAGGGCGGGATCGTCGACAAGCTCACCGCCGAGAACGGTCTGCTGAACAAGATGACCGAGGCGGGCGGCATCATCGACCGTCTCGTCGACGACGGTGGCCTCCTCGACCAGCTGGTGGGTGAAGGCGGCGCCGTCGAGCGCGCGATCGCCCCGGGCGGCACCATCGACCGCATCACCGAGTTGACCGAGGTCATCAGCCGACTCGCCCCCAGCATCGTCGCGATCCAGGAGACCGTGCACGAACTGCGCGATGCCGTCGACATGCTCAACAACGCCGTGACCCCCCTGTCGGACCTCGCCGGCCGCCTCCCCAAGCGACTGGTGCGTGGCAACGGTCGACAGGCCGAGCTCAACGGTCACCAGCACTGAACCTACGACTCGGTCGACCTGAACCGGGATCGACCTGAGCTGGAGTTGACCTGATCCGGGGTTGACCTGAACAAAGGTCGAGGTTGCATCGTGGGGACATGACCACCACCGCAGCCCCGGATCACCACGACGTCGTCTCGTTGATGGCGCGCATGACCGGCGACGAGAAACACGACGCGGCCGCACTGTCCACCCTCGACGTCGTGTGGACGCTGTACCGCCACGTCCTCGACGTCTCGCCGGACCACATCGACGACCCCGAACGCGATCGGTTCTACCTGTCGAAAGGCCATGGCCCCATGGCCTTCTACGCGACACTCGCCGCGTACGGCTTCTTCCCGGTCGACTGGCTCGATCGTTGGACCTCTCTCGACTCCCCGCTCGGCGCGCACCCCGACCGGACGCTGATACCCGGTTGCGAGATCTCCTCGGGATCACTCGGCCACGGGCTACCGCTGGCCGTCGGCACCACGCAGGCGTTGCGGGCCCGCGGCAGCGCCGCGCGTGTGTTCGTCCTCGTCGGCGACGCCGAACTCGACGAGGGCTCCAACGACGAGGCGATCGCGTTCGCCGGCGCCGTCGGGCTCGACGGCCTGACCGTCATCGTCATCGACAACGCCTCGGCCACCCATCGCCGACCTCATCGCCTCGCGGCGCGGTTCGCCCTCGAATCGTGGTCGACCGCCGAGATCGACGGACACGACCGGTCCGCGATCCTCGGTGCGCTGGGGCCGTCCGGACCGGGCCCGCGTGCCGTCATCGCCCGGGTGGAGGCGCAGCCGTGAGCGACCCGCGAACCCGATTCGCCTCCACCGCGGTCGATCTCGTCGATCGCCACGCCGACACCGCCCTCGTCTACGCCGAGATAGGCGGACAGTTCTTCGGCGCCGCCACCGCACGACATCCCGAGCGCGTCGTCAACGTCGGGATCCGGGAACAGTTGCTGGTGAACGTGGGCGCCGGGATGTCGCTGGCCGACATGTTCCCCATCGTGCACACCTTCGCGCCGTTCCTCGTCGAACGCGCCTACGAGCAGATCAAGCTCGGATTCGGTCACCAGGACGTCGACGGACTCCTCGTCTCCACGGGCGGGTCGGTCGACATGTCGACCACCGGACGCACCCACCAGACCGATGCCGACGTCGCCCTGATCGACGCCGTACCCGGGTTCGAGATCCACGTGCCGGGCACCGCGGACGAGGTCGAGACACTGATGCGTGCGGCCCACCGGCGTCGGGGCCGCCACTACGTGCGGGTGACGGCACAGCAGAACTCGACGACCTTCGACGTCGCCGAGGGGCGCATGCACATCGCGCGTCACGGGTCGTCGCATCTCGTGGTGCTCGCCGTCGGTCCCACTCTCGACGCCGCACTACGCGGCGACCGAGATCGCCCGCACGGAAGGTGTGGAGGCGACGGTCTGCTACACCGCGACCGTCCGACCGCTCGACACCGACGGATTGCGTGTGGCTCTGGCGCACAACACCTCCGCCCGATCCCCCGACGTGGTGGTGGTCGAGCCGTACCTGGCCGGGACATCGGCGCATCATGTGACGACTGCTCTGGTCGACCGGCCGCACCGGCTGCTGTCGCTGGGTCACGGGCGCGCCGAGCGTCGCCACTACGGGTCGCCCGAGCAGCACCTGCATGCCTCCGGCCTCGACGCCGCCGGTCTCGCACAATCCATCAGGACCCTGCTCCGCGCGCACGCGGCGTAGCGTGAACCCCACACGCCTGCGACGGGAGATCCACATGGGACAACCGATACCTGCGCCTCCGCCACCGGAGCCGAACGACCCCGGCCCGCCGATACCGACACCGGTGCCCGAACCCGGTCCCCCGATACCCGATCCCCCGGCACCCACTCCCCCGGCGCCGACCCCTCCCGCCCCGAATCCGCCTGCACCGCAACCGACCCCACCTGTCCCGGGGCCGACACCACCGGCGCCCGATCCGGCCCGCCCGACGGTCATCTGACAGGCGAGCGGTTCTAGGTGCTCAGCCGCTCGGCGAGCCTGTTCGCGTAGGCGTCGGCGTCGGCGAGACCGGTCGGTGACGAGCAGATCGAGATGACCACGCGGTCACCGATGCCGTGGACACCGTGGGTGAGTGTCTGCATCGGCGACAGTGCCGGGAAGCCGGCGGTGAACACCACCCGTCCGCCGCCGAGAACGAGATCGGCGGCACCGCGGTTCACACTCGACACCACGACGTTGCCCGTCATGGTGTCGGGGACGGCGTCGGCGTCGAAACCCGCCACACCCCAGTGGATCAACGCCGCGGGGACGAGGGCCATGGCCCTCGACTCCGCCGCGGTGGCCGGGTGCGCGGCGCGGGCGACCGCTGCGGAGACCTCGTCGCCGATGCGTCGCGCCCGGACGGAGCGATCGGGCTCGGTGATCCAGAGGTCGATGCCGGCGTTGCGAAAATGATTGCGCGCCGACCGGGCACCGGGTTTGGCGACGGTGATCTCCGCACGCAGCCCGGCCGACGGGTCGACGTCGAGGTGGTCGGCGAGAGCTTCGGAGATCACCACCAGCGCACCGAGGGTGACCGACCCTCCGATCGCCCGCAGAGTGTCGCGATCGGTGTGTACCGTCCGCAGCTCGCGGCGGTGGTCGGGTCGGGTGTTGACGGCCGACAGCGGACCGCCGGCGGGCGCGGCCGACACCACACCCGCCGCGATGTCACGCTCGCGGCGTCGATGCGCTCGGTGGGCGCCCACGGCGGCGGCGGCCAGGCGCCCGGCGCGCACGGGCATCGCGATCGCGGCGCGACCGACCGCCCTGACGGGCGAGAAGGTGCCGGTGACGCGGGAGGTGGCGACGGGGTCCGAGCCGAACAGTTCGCGTGCGATGTCGGAGGCGAGGGTGCCGTCGGCCAGGGCATGCGCGATCTGCAGCACCGCCACGATCGCGGGTCCGTCGACCCCGGGTGCATCGGCGATCGGGGCGAACAGATGGAGCCGCCAGCCGTGGTCGGTGAGCTCGACCTGATCGGCCATCTGCGCGGCGAGAATCCGTAGGCAGTCGTCCCATCCGTCGCCGTGGTGGCGTCGGAACTGTCGCGTCGACACCGCGGCGGGCACCCAGTAGGGGAAGTCCAGATGGTTCGGGACCTCGGCGACGCGGATCGTCAGATCACCGATACCCGAGGCACGATCGGCGACGTCGCGCTCGATCTCGTCGAGCAACCGGTCCCCGTCCCCGTCCCCGTTCCCGTTCACGACGACACTCGTGTCGACGGCGAAGCAGTACAGCAGGAACTGGTCGCTGGGAATCGTGGTCGACATCCAGTAGGCCTGGGCGTCGGTCGCGGTCATCTGCTCCACGCGCCGCACGCTAGCAGCGCGGACCGATCAGGTCGTGGGACGCTTCCCGGCACTCCATGCGTACGGCAGGTCGTCGCCGTTGAGCTCGAACGCCCCGACCGCCTGCAGCTTGTAGATGAGCGGGTTGTGCGTGGCGATGGTCCGCGCGTTGCGCCAGTGACGATCGAGGCGGAGTCGCTCGGAGACGATCGACGCTCCACCCACCTCGAACAGCTGCGTGGTGGCCTCGAGGACCTGCGGGATGACGGTGGCCTGCGCCTGCGACGACGCGAGCTCGGCGGCGTCGAGGAGGGCATCGTCGAACCGCCCCCGAGCCAACGCGTCGTCGAGGGCGGCATCGAGGGTGTCGGCGACGGCGAGCACCGTCGCGCGTGCGGCGAACGCGGCACTCGACAACCGGCCGATCACCTGCTGCACCAGCGGATCCTCGCGCGGGAGGTCGGCGGCGGCGTGGGTGTAGCTGCGAGTGCGTGAACGCACCCAGTCGATCGCGTCGTCGGTGGCGCGGCGCGCGATGCCTGCGAGCACCGCGAGCTGCACCAACTGGAGGTATGACGTGCCGTAGGTGCGACCCGCCTGCCCGTAGCCGGCGCCCAGGAGGCGGTCCTCGCCGACACGGACGTCGGTGAACTCGGTTGTGCCACTGGCGGTGAGGCGTTGGCCGAAACCGTCCCAGTCGTCGTGCTGGCTCACACCCGGCGAGTCGCCGTCGACGAGCACCGACACCCGCTCGCCGTCGAGATCGGCGGCGACGAGGATGTGGTCGGCGTAGAGACTCCCGGTGCTGTAGTACTTCGTCCCGTTGACGACCAGTCCGTCGGCGTCGCGGGTGACGGTGGTGCGGTATCGGTCGACGGCCCCGACGCCGGGTTCGGTGATGGCGTTGCCGACCAGTCGCCCGTCGGCCACGGCCCGCAGCCACCGTTCGCGTGCCTGCGCGTCGGTGGAGAGCAGTTGGTCCTCCACGAAACTCCAGTGCACCCGAAGTGCCTGCGGGAGGTTCGATTCCGCGGCGGCGAGGTCGATGAGCAGCCGGAACAGCTGGCGGACCGTCGCCCCCGAACCGCCGAACTCGACCGGCACCCGGAGGGCACCGAACCCTGCCTCCTTGAGCCATCCGGCCTCGTCGAACGCGAGGCGACGATCCACCTCGCGCTCGAGTGCCCCCTCGGCGATGCGGGCGAAGATCGGCCCGAAACGTGCGTCGAGATCGGCGTCGGACGTAGTGGCTGCGGAAGCGAGGGAACTGGTCACGCGACGACTCAACTGCAGGCGCGTGGCCGCGAGAAGGTCTGGACTCACGGTGAGTCCAAAGGTCACCACGGACCGCACGGCGCGGGCGGTAGCGTCGGGACCCATGCGCCATGGAATCGCCATTTTGCCCGAACACCCCTGGCGGGAGGCCCGTCCGTTGTGGGCCGAGGCCGAAGAGCTGGGGTTCGACCACGCGTGGACCTACGACCACGTGGTGTGGGGCGGGCTCCCCGAGTCGCGGTGGTTCGGGGCGATCCCCACCCTCACCGCAGCCGCGACGGCGACCTCACGCATCGGGCTCGGCGTGTTCGTCGCGTCGCCCAACTACCGCCACCCGGTGCCGTTCGCGCGCGACCTGCAGGCGCTGGCCGACATCTCCGACGATCGACTCCTCCTCGGACTGGGCGCCGGCGGCGACCCCGACTCCACCATCCTGGGCGGCCCCGCCCTGAGTCCCCGCGATCGCGTCGACCGTCTGCAGGAGTTCACCGATCTGCTCGATCGGGTGCTGCAAACCGATCACGTCACCGCCGAGGGGCGATGGTTCTCCGCGCGCGACATGCGACTGCGCGAGGATCCGATCCGTCCACGCAATCCTTTCCTGTTGGCGGGCAACGGACCCCGCTCGATCGACTATGCGGCGCGGACAGGCGACGGCTGGATCACCACTGGACCGAAGGCCGACGACGTGGAGGCGTGGTTCGCCGGCGTCGCCACCTCGGTCGGCCATCTCGAGGCCTCCCTGGAGCGGGCCGGCCGCGACCGCACGGCATTCCCGACCTACCTGAGCATCGACACCTCGCCCGTCGTGTCACTGTCGAGTTCCGAGCTCTACATCGAGATGGTCGGGCGGGCAGAGGAATTGGGATTCACCGATGTAATCTGTCATCGGCCCCGGGACTCCGCGCCGTACGACGGTTCCCACGACGTGCTCCTCGACATCGCCGAACGGGTCATCGGGAGGTGACACTGCGCGATGTCGATGATTCCGCGACGCGCGGAAGCATCGGGTTGACACGACCCCGCGTTACCTGTTGACTTGTCCTCGGTTCAAGTTTTTGTGTTCGTTAGTCGCTCGCAAGAATTTACACGCGAGGCGTAGGACATTCGTAAGATTTCCTTCCGCACCCGTAGTTGTAACCCGAGATGGCGTGAGCTGCGCCTTCTCGCACACTGGAAACAAAGGAAATCTCCCATGACTCAGGGAACTGTCAAGTGGTTCAACGCTGACAAGGGCTTCGGCTTCATCACCCCCGACGACGGCGGCAAGGATGTCTTCGTCCACTACAGCGAGATCCAGGGCGGCGGATTCCGCAGCCTGAACGAGAACGATCGCGTGAGCTTCGAGACCGAGCAGGGCAACAAGGGCCCGCAGGCCGTCGGCGTCACCGCGCTCTGATCTCCACCTGATCTCTTCGCATCAGCCCCGTCACTCACCGATTTCGATCGGTGGACGGGGCTGATTGCTGTTCGGGGTGTTCACCGCATCGCCATTGCGGCTCATCGCACCGCGGGCAACCGATCGGCCAGGTGGATGAAGGCCGCGGCTCCGGCGAGTGGCGCCTCGTCGCCCAGACCTGCGTCGATCACCCGCACCCGTGACACGTAGTCCAACGGGTGCCGCGCGACATGCGCCCCGATCCGGTCGATGAGATCCGGCGCGACCCGCGAGAACCCGCCCCCGATAGCGACGACCTCGGTGTCGAGCAGCGCGGCGGCGCTGCAGACACCCTGGCCCACCAGGGAGGCCAGGCGGTCCACGGCCCGCACCGCGACAGGATCGCCGGTCGCGAACGACGCCGCCAGGTCCTCACCGGTCGTGCCCGACCATCCCTGCGCACGAGCCCACGCCACGGTGTGTGGACCCGACGCGACCGATTCCAGCGTCGTCCGGCTGCCCAGACTCAACTCCCCTGTCGCACCGGACACCTCGATCTGACCGATGTGACCGGCGTTGCCCGTGACGACCCTCCCGTCGAGGATGATGCCGCCGCCGATCCCGGTGGAGATGACCATCCCGATCATGTCGGTCACGCCACGCGCCGCGCCGACCCAGTGCGCGGCGAGAGCGATCGCCACACCGTCGCGATGGAACTCCAGCCGAACATCGGGTAAACGTCTCCGCACGCGTTCGGCGATCACCGCGCGCAGCGGATGCTGTTTCCACGCAGGGAGATTGATAGGGCTCACCGTCCCCGCCCGCTCGTCGATCGGGCCCGCGACACCGACCCCGACACCGACGATCGAGGCGTCGGCGACGCCCGCGGCGGCCGCACGATCGAGGGCACCGTCGACAACCTCGAGCACCGCCGCGTCGAGTTCCTCGGCCGACCGACGTCCCCCGGTGGCCGCCCGGCACCGTGTCGCGCCGAGCACCGCGCCACCGTCGTCGACCAGCGCGCCCTCGACCTTGGTCCCACCGATGTCGATCGCCAGCGCCCACCGATCCGTCATGCGCCCAGTCTCGCACCGCTGTCGGGCACCTGTGGACAACCGTTGTCTCGACCCCGGCGCTGCCACGGTCGGTGTCGTGCGACGCCGGTAGCGTCAGTCAGCGATGGACACCGAACCGAACACCTGGACCCCGGCACGCGCCGCCACCGCCACCACCGTCATCGAGGCCCTGTCCGGCCCGGGCGCCACCCTGCGCGACGATCAGCTGACGGCGGTGTCGGCGCTCACCACGCCGGGGTCGCGGGTGCTGGTGGTGCAGGCCACCGGGTGGGGCAAGTCGGCGGTCTACTGGGCGGCCACGGCGATCCTGCGGTCCGAGGGCGCCGGTCCCACCCTCATCGTCTCGCCGCTGCTGTCGCTCATGCGCGATCAGGTCGCCGCGGCCCACCGCGCGGGTCTGCGCGCGGCAACGGTCAACTCCGCCAACATCGGTGACTGGTCGGCCATCGAGGACGATCTCCGCAGCGGCGCACTCGACGTGCTGTTGGTGTCTCCCGAGCGGCTGGCCAATCCCGGGTTCGGACGTCGTGTCCTCGACGCCGTCGCCGACACCCTCGGCCTCCTGGTCATCGACGAGGCACACGCCATCTCCGACTGGGGCCACGATTTCCGGCCCGACTACCGGCGCGTCGCCGATGTCCTCAAGACGGTGAACCCCTCGATGCCGGTGTTGGCGACGACGGCCACCGCCAACGCCCGCGTCACCGACGACGTCGCCGGTCAGCTCGGTTCGGCCACGCTCGTGTTGCGCGGCCCGCTGGCGCGGCGGTCGTTGCAGCTCAACGTCCTGGATGCGATGACGCCGATCGAGCGCTACGGCTGGGTGGTCGACCACATCGATCGCCTGCCCGGATCCGGCATCGTCTACGTGCTCACCGTCGCCGATGCGCAGCGACTCGTCGACGCGATCGTCGCGGTGCACGGTGAGGGGATCGGTGTGGCCGCCTACACGGGGCAGCTCGATGCCGATCGTCGCCACCTCCTCGAGGACGGTCTGCGCGACAACGAACTCAAGGCACTCGTCGCGACGTCGGCGCTCGGGATGGGTTATGACAAGCCGGATCTCGGTTTCGTCGTCCACGTCGGTTCGCCGCCGTCGCCGGTGTCGTACTACCAGCAGGTCGGTCGTGCCGGGCGCGCCATCGACGATGCGGTGGTGGCGTTGTTGCCGTCATCGGCCGACGCCGGGATCTGGGACCACTTCGCGACCGCGACGATCCCCGACCCGAAACAGATGGCGACGGTGCTCGACGAACTCGAACGGTCTGACGAGGCGCCGTCGGCGATCGCGATCGAGTCCTCGACCGGGATCCGGCGGACGCGGGTGGAGCTGATGCTCAAACAACTCGCCGTCGACGGCGCCGTGGACCGTGTCGACGGTGGGTGGCGTTCGACGGGCACCCCGTGGTCCTACGACGCGAAACACTATGAGGGCATCATCGACACCCGACGTCGTGAGGCCGACATCATGCGCGCCTACACCCGCGGCGAGCGTTGCCTCATGACGCTGCTGGTCGAATCCCTCGACGACCCAGAGGTCGCCGCGTGCGGGCGGTGTTCGGTGTGCCGCGGAGCCCTGTCCGACGGCCTCATGGCCGGCGCCGACCCCGAGACCGTGCGCGCGGTGTCGGCCACCCTGCGCTCGGGCGCCCACGACCTCGATCCGCGGAAGATGTGGCCGGGCGGCGCTTTCGGAGCGAAGGGGCGCATCCCGAGCCATCTCGCCACCGAGCCGGGGAAGGTGCTCGTACACGCCGATGCGCCGGAATGGACCGACACCCTGGCGGCGGCGCGGCGCGGTGATGACGAGGCCCTCGGTGAGATCTCCTCCGCCGCGGTGGCCGCGCTGTCGGCATGGCGGGCCACCTGGGTTGCGCGCCCCGAGATCGCGGTGTCGATGACCACCCTCGGGACCGAGCGCGGGATCGCCGACCACGTGGCCGATCATCTTGCGTCGGTCGGGTCGTTGGATCGTGCGACGCAACCCCTCGACTCCTCGAGTGAACTCGCACGCGACGCCTCCGGCGCCGACGAGGCTGCACACTGGCGGGCCGCCATGACGCCTGCACCCGACGTCGCGGGGAGAACCGTTCTCCTCGTGGTCGATTCATCACGTTCGGGGTGGCCGATCACCGTGGCCGGTGCGCACCTCCGTGACGCCGGCGCCGCCGCGGTCCTCCCCCTGCTGATCCATCGGCCGGCCTGACCCGGCAGTGGTCAGTCGCGCCAGGCGCCCCGCTGGTACTGCGGGCGGTACGGCGCATCGTGGTGGCCGATGCCGAGTTCGTGGGCGGCGCGCAGTGGCCAGGCCGGATCACGCAGCGCGGCGCGGGCGAGGAACACCGCGTCGGCCTGTCCGGTCGCAAGGATCGTCTCGGCCTGCTCGGGATCGGTGATCATCCCGACCGCAGCGGTCGCGATGTCGGCGCCGCTGCGGATACGGGCGGCGAACTCGACCTGATAGCCAGGACCGACGGGGATGTCGGCGAGCACGTTGCCTCCGGTGGAGGCATCGACAAGGTCGACTCCGTGCTCGCCGAGCACCCGGGCCAGCTCGACCGACTCCTCGGCGGTCCAGCCGCCCTCGGTCCAGTCGGTCGCCGAGATGCGGAACAGCACCGGCACGCTGTCTCCGACCGCGTCGCGCACGGCGTCGGCGACCTCGATCGCGAGGCGGGTGCGGCCGGCGAAGTCGCCGCCGTAGGCGTCGTCACGCTGATTCGACAGCGGCGAGAGGAACTCGTGCAGCAGGTAGCCGTGGGCAGCGTGGATCTCCACGGTGTCGAAGCCCGCCGACAGGGCCCGCCGGGCCGCGTCGGCAAAAGCGGTGACCACGTGACCGATCTCGTCGACGCCTAGCGCCCTGGGGGTGGCGTAGCCGTCGAAGGCGACGGCCGACGGTGCCACCGCCTCCCAGCCTCCGTCGGACTCGGGGACCGACCCCTCCGAGCCGGCGAACGGCGAGTACGTCGAGGCCTTGCGGCCCGCGTGCGCGAGTTGCACACCGATGAGCGACTCCTGGGCGTGCACGAAATCGGTGATCCGCCGCCACGCCCGGGCCTGCTCCTCGTTCCAGATCCCGGCGTCCTCGGGGCTGATCCGTCCCTCGGGCACCACGGCGGCCGCCTCGGTCAGGATCAACCCGAAGCCCCCGACCGCGTGCGACCCGAGGTGCACCAGATGCCAGTCGGTCGGGATGCCGTCCCGCTCGAAGCAGCTGTACTGGCACATCGGCGACAGCCAGACGCGATTGGGGACGGTGAGCGAACGCAGGGTCAGGGACTCGAACAGCGCGGGAGTGGTCACGCGAGATGTCAACGACGTCGGGCGCGGGGATCATTCCCTCGGTGAAGGATCCTCTTCGGTCGTCCTCGCCGCGCGTGCGTGGGTCTCAGGTGTCGGCGCGGAAACCCACGTCGGTGTCGTCGTCGAGGACGACGTAGGCGCGGCGCCAGGCGGTGTCGGGCTCGAGATGCCATACGTGACCCGAGCCGGTGGTGTCCTCGGCGAGGAGGACCACTCCCGGGCGGAGGGTGAAGCCCTCCCCGTCGCGGGTGCGGAAGTGCAACACCCCGCTCAGCGTGATGACGAGTTGACGCCGCGGCGCCGGGTGCCAGCCGAGATCGGCCCCGGGTGCGGTCTCCGCGAAGTGCACGCTCGTCGCCGATGCCGCGGTGCTGGTGAGGTGCTCCGGATGCAGGTCGATGACGCCACGTTCGGTGTGCGAGTCACCGTCCTCGCCGGTCCACAGACGCCAGGTCTCGATCACGGCTCTCCCCCTCCACCACCACTCGGATGCGACGGGAGTCAACGATAGGCGAGCTCGGAGATCTCCATCGCGATGCGGTGTCGGATCGCCGGGACGCTCAGACCGGCACGGATCATGGCGTTGCGGACCGCGCGGGCGCCGGTCACGTCGACGGTCGCCGCCCGGGTCATCCGGTCGGTGAGTCGTAGTACGCGGCGGGCTACCGGGCGGCGACGGCGCTCATAGGAATCCGGATCGGCCCCTGTGGTGAGGATCTCGGCGAGCACGAGCGCATCCTGGATCCCGGTGTTCATCCCCTGTCCGCCCGCCGGCGAGTGGACGTGTGCGGCGTCGCCGGCCAGGAACACCTCGCCTCGTCGGTAGGTCTCGGCGAGACGGTGGTGGACACGGAAGCGGCCGCTCCAGGCGACGTCGCGGACGTGCGCGGTGCCCGCGCGTTCTCGCAGCAGCGCCTCGATGTCGGCGCCGGTGGGATGCTCGGGCGGATCGTCGGCGGTCGCGACCACGCGAAAACGGTTGTCGGGCAGCGGTGCGACGACCACGAGACCCGCCGGAGCGAACGTCAGCGACACCGTGTCGCGAGCGACCGGCCACGCCATCGACACGTCGGCGAGGACGAACGACTGCTCGTACCCCGAGCCGGGGAAGCCGACACCGATCGCCTCGCGCACCGCACTGCGCATGCCGTCGGCGCCGATCACCGCGTCGAATCGCGCGGTGTGCGACACACCCGCGGGACCCCGCAGGCGGACATGACCGTCGGCATCGAGGTCCTCGAGTCGGGTGTCCCACTCGACGGCGACACCGGTCTCGGCGAGCCGGTCGCGCAGGATCGCCTCGGTGTTGGCCTGGGAGATCATCGCGGTGAACGGGTAGTCGGTGTCGAGGGTCGAGAAGTCGAGCTGCGCGATCGATCTGGCTCCGTCGCGGATGTCAAAGCGGGGTACTCGGATGGCGCGGCCCAGGATCCGTCGCGTCACGTCCAGGTCTTCGAGCACCTCGAGAGTCCGCGGATGCACCACCGCGGCGCGGGAGGTGTTGGCCCCCTCGCTCGCGGCGTCAACGATCCGCACGGTGACGCCACGTGCCGCCAGGGCTGTTGCCGCGGTCAGGCCGGTCGGGCCCGCGCCCACCACCAGGATCGGGGATCGCGTCGACGTCGCCATGCCTCGACGCTAGCCCCGAACCAGATTCAGGGCGTCAGATCTGGGGTCCCTTGGCCCGCAGGGTGTCCACGGAGTCCATCGCCTCGCGTAGCTCGGCGAGCCAGGCCTCGGTGTGCTCGCCGACGAGCTTCACCGACCAGACCACCGCGTCGGCGCGCGACCGCGCCACACCGGCATCGACGAGGGTGTCGAGGACCTGGCGCTCGGACTGACGCAGGCGCGTCATCACCGGAACGGCCAAATGGGTGAACATGATTCGTTCCTCACCGATGCGAACACCCCACGACACCGTGCGCCCGTAACGGGCCTGGGCCTCGTCGGCGATGGTCATCCGCTGGGCGCGGGTGTCCTCCCGGAATCGTGATGCCCGACCCTGGGCGGCCGCGGTGCCGTCGCCGTCGGCCTCGGGGGCCGTCAGCGTTCCCACCACGGTGATCTCGTCGCGATCGACGACGACCTCGGGGGCGCCGTCGAACCACTCGTCGGGCAGGCGGCCGATGAACCACGCGGATGCGTCTCCCGCGTCAGGGAGCTCTGCCTGCTGCCATCCGCCGCGACGTCCTCCGCCACGATTGCTGTCCTTCGTCATGTTCACTCCTTCGTTGAGTGATTACATGATTACACGCTTACAAAGTACGACACCCGCTCTTTCGCCCACAGCGGACCCCGGCGGGAAGGGTGACGCCGGGACTCGCACACCACGGTCACCTCGGGTGCGGGCGAATACAGTCATCGGCATGCCGACACCGGACTTCATCGTCGACCTGCGCTCGAAGATCGGCACTGCGCCGCTGTGGCTGTCGGGGGTGACCGCGGTCGTCCTGCGCGACGAGCACGTCCTGCTGGTCAAGCGGGCCGACAACGGCGCGTGGACCCCCGTCACCGGCATCATCGACCCCGGCGAGGAGCCGGCCGTCGCGGCGGTGCGCGAGGTGCTCGAGGAGGCCGGGTGTGTGGTGGAACCCGAGCGGTTGGCGTCGGTGCACGTCACGAACCCGGTCACCTACCCCAACGGCGACGTGTCGCAGTACCTCGATCTGACGTTCCGGATGCGGTGGTTGTCCGGTGAACCCACCGTCAGCGACGACGAGAACACCGACTGCGGGTGGTTCCCGCTCCACGACCTTCCGACCATGTCGGCGAGCATGACCTACCGGCTCGACACCGCCGTCGCCGACCGCCCCGACGCGCAGTTCCGCACCGGGCCGGTCTGACCTCGACCCGTCAGGACACCGGCGTACACGTCGGCACCGCTGCCGGATTCGCCCCTGCCGGGGTGGCCGACGGGTCGACCGATGCGCACACGGGCACGCTCGCCGCGGCCGACGAACCCGGGGTCGACGACGCCGACGGTGCCGCACTGGCAGACGGCGTGGTGCTGACCGAGGCGTCCGAGGACGGAGCCGACGCGGACGACGATGCCGAACTCGACGGCGACGCCGACGAAGACGAGGAACTCGCCGACGGGGCGGAGGACGAACTGCTCGACGAGGCCGAAGACGACGCCGAGGACTGCGACGACGACGGGGCGGCGACGATCCGCGCGGCATTGACCACCAGCGTCTTGTTCGTGACCGGCGGTGCGGCCTTCATCGCATCGATGACGTTGGTCTTGCCGGCCTGCAGGGCGCGGTTCCAGTTCTCCCAATCGTGTCCGCCGTAGTTCGGCAGGGTGATCACCGAGACGCCGGCCTGCGCCGCCTGCAGCTGGAACAGGATCGTCGACACCGCCGAGAGCGCCTCGAGCAGGATCGCGCTGATCTGGTCGGCCGGCTTGAGCTTGCGCATCTCCGACGGCGACAGGAACGCGTTGCCCGAGGACACGATGAGGACCTGGCCGTTCTCCTTGAGCTTGGCGAGGTTCTGCGAGGCGTCGTTCTGCTGCCACTGCGCGCTGCCGGGCGCACCCCACATGTTCAGGATGCCGTTCGTGTAGTTCGAGACCAGCGACTGCGTCGCGAAGACGCCGAGCGCGCCCAGCGGGTTGTTGGTCTGGTAGTACCCCGACATTGCCTGCACGACCTTGAACTGCTCAGGGTGCTTCTCGGCCAGCGTCACCGCGGGACCCGCCGACATCGACAGTCCGACGATCGCGTTACCGCTCTTGGCGACACCGAACTCACGATTGAGGTAATCGGGCAGCTCCGAGGTCAGGAAGGTCTCCTGCTTGATCGGGGTGTTCTTGGAGCCCGCGCCACCGTTCCAGTCGGTGTAGAACGACGAGGCTCCGCCGACCGGCATCACCAGGGTGGTGTCGGACTTGCCGTCGTAGACCTTCGCGGCCTGCACGTCGGTGGTCCACGCCGAACGGTCGTCGCGGGCCCGCATGCCGTCGAGCAGGTAGACGCCCTGGGTGCTGGTGTTCGAGGCGCGGATCTGCACGATGACCCACCGGTTGTTCGACGGCGACCACACCTTGCAGTTCTGCACGTAGTTGCCCGACGAGTCCCAGGTGCAGCCCGAACGCAGCTTCTCCGGATGTCCGATGAGCGCGCCGGCCTTGTTGTTGCTGACCAGCAGTGTCGCGAGCGCGAAGAGGACGACACACACGGCCAGCACGATGGCCACAGGGCGCAGCACCGCCGGTCGCAGCCATGCCGGTCGCGTCGCGGCGCCCGAGGAGTCGGGTGCCGGGAAGTGGTCGGTGGGGATCCAAGCCATGCGTGGTGTCCTTCGAGATAGAGAGCGCGTCACGCCTATCTCGTCACGAACCCGGAGAACGTTACCGATCAGAGCGAAAATCTCTCGGCGGGTCAGCCCGGGGCGGTCTCCGACATCAACGCCATCGCCCGGTCGAGGTCGACGACGTCGGCGTATTTCGCCTGGAGATCCATCAGGTTGGCGGCCTGGATCTCGGGGGTGCGATCACCGCACGCGTCGGCGACGACGATCGGGCGGAACCCGAGCTGCAACGCGTCGGTCGCGGTGGCGCGGACACATCCACTCGTCGACAGCCCACAGATGACGAGGGTGTCGATCCCCCGCGCCGTCAGCGTCGCCGCGAGCGACGTCCCGCTGAACGCACTCGCGTACTGCTTGGTGACCACCACCTCGGCCCCCACCGGCCTCGGGTCGTCGACGAAGTCGGCCAGAGGGGAACCCTCGGCGAACACCCTCAGCGACGGGATCTTCTCGACGAACAGTCCGCCGTCGACGATCTCGCCGGTCTCGGGATCCACCTGATAGCTGACCCGGGTGAACATCACGGGCACCGCGAGATCCCGTGCCGCCGCCACGAGCCGCGCCGCCGCGGCGACCGCCCGCTCCACCGGCGCCCGCAACGGCGAGTCGTCGTCGAGGTAGGCGCGGGCGAGGTCGATGGCCAGCACCGCCGGCCGCGGTCCGAATCCCACCGACCCCGCGAAGCCCGACCGGCGGTAGTCGTCGAGCGGGTCGCTCATCGCGCCGCCGATCTCGCCACGCTCACCGGCGACTCCATCATCGCGCCGCCGATCTCGCTACGCTCACCGGCGGACGTGGCGCGGGCAGGCCCGTCTCCGCCTCACACCGTTCCAGGATCTCCGGGATCGACGGCCCCATGTCGAAGGTCTGCAGCTCCCCACGGCCGGAACGGATCTCCTCGCGTCGGGACTCGGTGGCCGCGGTGTCGACGACTCCGTTCTCGTCGCAGACCACCCCGTAGCCACCGGCCGCCCCGTCGACGGTGACCAGTCCGCGTCGCACCTCGAGTGCGACCAGTTCGGGGTCGCGGGTCAGCGGGTCACCCCATCCCCCGCCGCCCCAGGTGACGAAATGCAGGACGTCGCCCGGGTGGACCGGGGCGTCGTGGATCTTGCTGGGCAGGATGTCGACGTCGCCGTTCGCCCGCACGATCCATTTCCGTCCCCGCGCACCGGGTTTGCCACCGTTCACACCCCAGGGATAGGTGAGCCAGCGATCGTCGTGGATGGCGATCGTGCCCGGCTGCTCGAAGTGGTAGGCGACGTCGACGCCGTTGCCTCCGCGGTGCACACCCGCACCGCCGGTGTCGGGCAACGTCTCCCACCGCTCCACCCGCAGCGGATAGTACGACTCGAGGTACTCGCACGGGATGTTCACGAACGACGGCCACAGCGAGTGACCGTCGGGGCCGTCGCCGATGGGACGCCCGGGGATACCACCGAACCCGATCGAGTACAGCTGGAACCACTCGCCGTCACGCGGTCCCCCGTCGTAGTGCCCGGAGTACATGAAGTGCGGCGACGAGGAGAACCCGGCGGCGTTGAGGATCTCGGGGTTGTTCTGGCCCAGAAGCCCACCGAAGAGGTCGAATACGCGGCCGATGCCGTGGTTGCGACCGTTGAGTGCCGCCGGATAGGCCGGCTTCCAGAACGAGTTGTCCGGGATGGTCACGTCGATCAGCGGATAGAAGCCGTCGTTCCACAGGATCTGCGGGTCGGCGATGGTGATCACGTAGATCCCGAAGAACATCCGGACGAGGTTCTCGTTGATGAAGTAGTTGATCGGCCCCACGGCCTGCGGCGCGTGTTCGGAGAAGTCCAGGTGGATCTTCTCGCCGTGCCGGGTCAGCTTGATGGTGAGTTCGTAAGGCCCGTAACCACATCCGTCGTCGCAGATGTAGTCGCTGAACTCGATGGTCTCGCCGTCGACGAACAACGTCGCGAGCAGTACCTTCATGGCCTGGTAGTTGCGGTCGAGCAGGGCGTCGAGAGCCGAGAGGTACACCTCGACCCCGAACCGGTCGCACAATTCGACGATGCGCCGCGACGCCGTGGTGCAGGCCGCGACCAGACCGTTGAGATCGGCGCGGTTCCAGTCGGGCATGCGCACCTGATTGAGGATGATGTCAAGGGCGGTCTCGTTGAGCGTGCCCTGGTCGTAGAGCTTGAACGGCGGGATCACCACGCCCTCTTCGAAGATCGTGCGCGCGTCGGCCGGCATCGACGACGGCGTCTTGCCACCCACGTCGGACATGTGGCCGAACATCGACGACCACCCGACGACCCTCCCGCTGTGGAAGATCGGCAACACGATGAGCCAGTCGTTGGCGTGGCTGATCGCGGCGCCGCAGGCGTAGGGGTCCGAGGTGAGCAGGATGTCGCCGTCGCCGACGGTGCCGTCGAAGTTGTCGAGGAAGTCGGGGACGGACAAACCGAACTGACCGACGACCATCTTGCCGCTCGGATCGGCGATGAGCGGGAACTCGTCGTGCTGTTCGCGGATACCCGGCGACAGCGCGGTGCGGAACAGCACCTCGTCCATCTCGTAGCGGGCGTTGCGCAGGGCGTTCTCGATGATGTCGAGGGTGACCGGGTCGACCGATGTCTTCTCGACCCGGTCGGTGGCGGTTTCGATGATGGTGGCCATCGTGGTTCTCCTTGGTGGGAGGGAGGGTGTGTCGGGACGGTTCGATCAGACCGGGCGGATGACGAGACTGCCGCTGGGGTCGACGGTGGCGGCGTGCCCGGAGAGCACCAGGGTGGTGGAATCCATCTCGGTCACGATGGCCGGTCCGGTGATCACGTTCCCCGCCAACAGCTTCGCCCGGTCGTAGATGCCGGCGGTCGTGTGTGCGCCGTCCATCCACACCTGCGATTCGTGGAGCAGTGCGGCCGAGGGATCCTCGGACCCCTTCTCCAGTTCGGTCCAGGCCACCTCGGGACGGGGTCCGCTCACGGTGACGCGCAGGTTGATCACCTCACGCTCGTTCTTCAACAGGAACGAGAACAGCCGTTTGTGCTCGGTGTCGAAAGCGGTGCCCAACTCCGCCAGCAGGTCTCCCCCGGCGGTCAGCACGTCGGGTTCGAGGTCGACGGGGATCTCGAATCCCTGCCCGTGGTAACGCAGGTCGACCTGATAGGTCGCCGACTGCTCCGCGCGCGGCACCCCTTCGGTCTCGAGGCGCTTGGTGGCCACGTCGGCGAGATCGGAGATCACCGAACGGAGTTCGTCGCTGTCGAGCTCGTTGAAGGCCCGGATCAGTGTGCGGGCGCTCTCGGCGCGCAGACAGGTGGTGGCGTCACCGTAGGCGCACAGCACCCCGGGAGACGGCGGGATGATGACGGGCCATGCGCCGGTCAGCCGCCCGAGCGCGTTGGCGTGCAGGGGCCCCGCGCCGCCGAAGGACACCAGGGCGAAATCGCGCGGGTCGTAACCCTGTTGGACGCTCACCAGGCGAAGCGCTCCGAACATGTTCTCGTTGACGATGTCGATCACGCCCGAGGCCGCCGCCTCGGGGGAATCGAGACCCATCGCGTCGGAGATCGACGCGACCGCGGTGCGGGCGGCGTCGACATCGAGTGTCACCTCGCCGCCGGCGAGGTCGCTGGGCAGGTATCCCAGCACCACGTTGGCGTCGGTGACCGTCGGTTCGGTGCCGCCGTTGCCGTAGGCCGCCGGGCCGGGATCGGCTCCCGCCGACTGCGGTCCGACGCGCAGGGCCTTGGTCAGTTCGGGCACGTGGGCGATCGAACCGCCGCCCGCGCCCACGGTGCGGACGTCGACGCTGGTCGCACGGACCGCGAGATCACCCACCTTCGTCTCACGTCCGATCCGGGGTCGACCGTCGAGGACGAGCGCGACGTCGGTGGAGGTCCCGCCCATGTCGAAGGTGAGGAAGTCGGAGTAACCGGCCTGCTGGGCGAACCACACCGCGCCGGTCACGCCACCGGCCGGACCCGACAGCAGCAACGACACCGGATCCTCGGCGGCCTTGCCCGCCTGTACCAGGCCACCGTCGCTGCGCAGTATCGACAGCGGCGCGCTGATCCCCTTCTCTCCCAGCGACGAGTCGAGGTTCTTGACGTACCGCGAGACCTCCGGCTGCACATAGCTGTTGGCCACGGTGGTCAGTGTGCGTTCGTATTCGCGCATCTCCGGCAACACGTGCGACGACAACGAGATCGGGATGCCGGGCAGCTCGTCGGCGACCCACTTGCCGACCTGCTCCTCGTGGGCACTGTTGGCGTAGGAGTTGATGAGCGACACCGTGATCGCCTCGACGTCCGCGCCGGCGAGCTTGCGGAGCTCGGTGCGGGTCTGTTCCTCGTCGAGCGGAGTGATCTCGTTGCCGTCGGCGCCGATCCGGCCGACCACCTGAACCGTGTGTTCGAGCTTGGCCAGAGGTTCGGGTTTCGGCCAGATGATCCAGCCCGCGAGACCGCCCGGCACGAACGACCGTGCGATCTGCAGCACCTGGCGGAAGCCGTCGGTGGTCACCAGACCCACACGGGCACCGCGTCCCTGCAGGATCGCGTTGGTCGCCACCGTGGTCCCGTGCAGCACCTGATCGATCTGCCCCGGGTCGATACCGGCGTCGGTGCACACCTTGGTGACGCCGTTGAGCACACCGATGGACTGGTCGGCCGGCGTCGACGGGGTCTTGGCACGGTAGGTGCTGCCCGAGATCTCCTCGAGCAGCAGGACATCGGTGAACGTCCCGCCGACGTCCACTCCGAGTCGGTATCGCATGGGGTCTCCTAGGTGTCGTCGGTCGAGGTGCGGTGGTCAGATGATGGATCGAGCGAGGAGATCGGCGGTGCGGTCGTCGGACAGACCGAGCAGACCGCGGTAGATCTCGTCGTTGTGCTCGCCGAGCTCGGGGCCGAGATGACGAACCGCGCCGGGGGTGTCGCCGAGCTTCGGGAACACGTTGTGAGTGGGGAACTCACCGAAATCGCGATGGGCCAGTCGCACGATGGCGTCGCGAGCGGCGAAGTGCGGGTCGTCGAACATGTCACGGGCGGTGTAGATCCGGCCGGCGGGGACGCCACCGGCGTGCAGCGTCTGAAGGAGCTCCTCGGTGTCGAGGTCGGATGTCCAGGCCGCGATGATGTCGTCGAGCTCGGCCATGTTCTCCCCGCGCGCGGCGTGATCGGCGAACCGCGGTGTCGCGACGAGGTCGTCGCGCCCCATCACCGCGGCGAGGCGCGCGAAGACGGTGTCCTGGTTCGCGGCGATGAGGATCATCTCGCCACCCCGGGTGGGATAGACGTTGCTGGGCGAGACGTTCGGTAGGACCGAACCGGTGCGTTCGCGCTGGTACCCCGCGACTGCCCACTCGGGCAGCATCGACTCCATCATCGCCAGCACCGACTCGTAGATCGCGGCGTCAACGAGCTGTCCGCGTCCGGTGACCGATCGGCTGTGCAACGCGGTGAGGACACCGATGGTCGCGAACACCGCGGCGAGGGAGTCCCCGAGCGAGATCCCCGCTCGGGACGGAGCGTTGTCGGGATCACCGGTGACGTAACGGATCCCGCCCATCGCCTCGCCGATCGAGCCGTACCCGGCGCGAGTGGAGTAGGGACCGGTCTGTCCGTAGCCGCTGACGCGCGCCATGATGAGTCCGGGGTTGTCGGCGCGGAGTTCGTCGAAGCCGAGGTTCCATCGCTCGAGGGTGCCCGGGCGGAAGTTCTCGACGACGATGTCGGAGCGGCCGATGATGTCGCGGGCGAGTTCCTGCCCCTCGGGGGTGCGCATGTTGCAGGTGACCGACTTCTTGTTGCGGGCCACCACCGGCCACCACAGCGACTTGCCGTAGGGCTTCTCCCGTCCCCACTGACGCATGGGATCGCCGGTTCCCGGGGCCTCGAGCTTGATCACCTCGGCGCCGAAGTCGGCGAGGAGCTGACCGCAGAACGGACCGGCGAGCAACTGACCCATCTCGACCACCCGCAGATCGGCGAGCGGACCGGCGGCCGGGGGCGTCTCGGAGGCTGTGGTCATGTGAGGACTCCGCTCTGCGCCGGTTGGGCCGTCGTTTCCGTCAGTTGGGCCGTCGTGTGCCCGGGTTGGGCCCGTGTTCCTGTCGGTTGGGCCGTCGTGGCCGCGTCCTCGTCGGCTCGGACCGAGGCGAGGAGGACGGTCTTCGCCGCGCGGACATGTGACCGCATCACGGCGTCGGCCCACACGTCGTCGCGGGCGCGAAGGGCGGCGATCAGCTCGCGATGATGTCCCGCACTGCGCTGCAGGTCCTCGGGTGCGTACCGGTGGAAGGTCCGCATCATCAGCGGGAGTTGGATCACCGCGCTGAGCATGGAGGTCAGACGGGTGCTGGCCGAGGCGGTTCGGACGATGGCGTGGAATTCCGTGTTCGCCGCGGCGATCACCTCGAGGTCGTCGGTGCGCGCGGCCGCCTCCATCCGAACACACAGGTCGGTCATGTCATCGAGTTGCGCAAGGGTGATCCGCGACGCCGCGCGGCCTGCGGCCAACGCCTCCAGCGTCATCCGCAGGTCGTAGATCTCCTCGAGGTCGTCGGAGGTGAACTGGTAGACACGGGCGCCGCGATGCGGCAGCACCTCCACGAGCCCCTCGACCTCGAGTTGCCGCAGCGCCTCGCGCACCGGGGTGCGGCTGGCGCCCGTCACCTCGGCGAGTTCCGCCTCGCCGAGACGCTCGCCGGGCCGATGACGCCCGTCGAGGATGGCGGCGCGGATGTGGCTGTACACCCGGTCTACTGCTCGCTCCACCGAACCCTCTTCTCCTCAGTTGTATGCAAAGTAGGCCACCCTCCCTCCTCGCGCCCCCACTTTTCGCAGATTTAACACAGTGCGACCGTGACCTTGTATGCAAAAGTCCGAGGGGCGATGATGTGCGTATGGCAATTGCAACGGGCACCGTCGCGCATGTGGTGGAGGTGGGTCCGCGTGACGGACTCCAGAACGAACGCAAGGCGCTGTCGGTGGACACACGCGTCGAGTTCATCCGTCGCGCCGTCTCCGCAGGGTTGAAGCGGATCGAGACGGTCAGCTTCGTCAACCCCGCGCGCGTCCCGCAGATGGCGGGGGCCGAAGAGGTGATGGCCGCGCTCCCCCGGCTCGACGACGTGAACTACATCGGACTGGTGCTCAACGAACGAGGGCTCGATCGCGCGCTGGCCGCAGGCGTCGACGAGGTCAACGTCGTGGTCGTGTGCTCGGACGAGTTCAGCCTCCGCAACCAGGGCTGCGACGTCGCCGAGGGGCTCGCCCGGTGGGAGCGGATCGCCGAGAGGTCCCGCGCCGCAGGTGTGTTCACCACCGCGACCCTCGCCGTGTC
The DNA here is from genome assembly GCF_053345315.1 of Williamsia sp. M5A3_1d. NCBI lineage: Bacteria > Bacillati > Actinomycetota > Actinomycetes > Mycobacteriales > Nocardiaceae > Williamsia > Williamsia sp. M5A3_1d. The sequence continues at coordinate 550,584 of NZ_JBKEZX010000003.1, read as the reverse complement.
GTTCGGCTGCCCGTTCAGCGGCGAGGTACCCGCCGCACGCGTCATCGAGATCATGGACCGGGTCGCTCAATCGGGCCCGGACGAGATCGCGATCGCCGACACCATCGGCGTGGGGGTGCCCGCGCAGGTGCGTGAGCTCGGTGCGGGATTGACGCGTGTCGCGCCCGGGGTCGCCCACCGCTGGCACTTCCACAACACCCGCAACACCGGATACGCGAACGCCCTCACCGCACTCGACCTCGGGGACTGCGCTCTCGACTCCAGCATCGGCGGATTCGGTGGATGTCCATTCGCCCCCGCCGCGACGGGCAACATCGCCACCGAGGACCTGCGATACCAGCTCGAACGATCGGGCGTCGCAACGGGAATCGACGGAACCGCGGTCGTCGACGCCGCCACCTGGATCAGCGCCGAACTCGACTCACCGGTGACGGCCCTGCTCGGTCGCGCCGGCCCGTTCCCCGGCTGACCGGTGACGGCATCACCGGCGCCGGACGGGCCCTTGTCACTGGTGCTGGTCGCCGACACCCACATCCCCGCCCGCGCCAGAGCGCTCCCGCCCGAACTCCTCGAGGCGATCGACGCCGCAGACGTGGTGTTCCACGCCGGCGACTGGATCGACGAGGCCACTCTCGACCTGTTCGAGTCCCGGTCGAGGCGGCTCGTCGCATGCTGGGGCAACAACGACGGTCAAGCGTTGCGCGCCCGGATACCCGAGCGGGCCGACGTGACACTCGGCGGTCTCCGGTTCACCACCGTGCACGAGACCGGCGCCGCGACCGGGCGCGAGAAACGCATGGCCGCGGCCTACCCCGACACCGATGTCCTCGTGTTCGGACACAGCCACATCCCGTGGGACACCGTCGCCGACAACGGCCTCCGCCTGCTGAACCCCGGGTCGCCCACCGACCGACGACGGCAGCCCCACCGCACGTTCATGACCGCGAGCGTGGCCGACGGATCACTCCGCGATCTGCATCTGCACGAACTCTGAAAACGGCGCGGAACGACCCACCACCACCCTCGATGTGCGAGAGTCGACCACACCCGATCAGCGAAGAGGCACCATGGCCGCATCGTTCCCCGAATCCACGCCCGGGATCACCTATCTCACCGAGGGCGGTCCGGAAACCGAGATCTCCTACGAGCACGGGTTCGATATACCGCACTTCGTGATGTTCGGACTGCTCGACGACGACCGGGCGACGGCAGCACTCCGCGGGATGTACGAGCGTTACCTCGACGTCGCGGTACGCCACGGATTCGGGGTGTTGATGGCCGGGGTCGATTACCGCGCGAGCCCGGACTGGGCTGCGTTGCTGGGCTTCTCGCCACAACGGCTCGCCGATCTGCAGTTGCGAGCGATCGAGTTCCTCCGCGATGTCGCCGAACCCCGCAGGTCCGAGGTGCCGGCGCTGTACTACGCAGGGGTGGTCGGCCCGCGGCTCGACGCCTACGACCCCGAACGACAGATCACCGCCGACGAGTCGGAGACATATCACGCCGTACAGATCGCGACGCTGGGCCGCGCCGAGGTGGACCTGGTGCAGACGCTGACGCTGAGCTCGATCCCGGAAGCCGTCGGGGTGTGTCGCGCGGCGGCGCGTGCGGGACTGCCCGTCTCGGTGTCGTTCACCCTCGACAACACCACGCACCGGTTGTCGTCGGGACCGTCGCTGCGCGAGGCCGTGGAGACCGTCGACGCCGAGACCGGGCCCGACCGGCCGGTGTTCTACGGCGTGAACTGCTCACACCCGCTCGAGTTCATCCCCGCGATCGAACCCGGCGAGTGGTTCGGCCGCGTGCGGAGCCTCCGACCCAACGCGGCCCTGCTGGACAAGATCGAACTGAGTTCGCTGGGGCACCTCGAACGGGGCGACCCAGCCGAGCTCGGCAGGCTGATGGGCGAACTGGCGCAACAGCATCCGCACATCGACATCTGGGGCGGATGTTGCGGCACCTGGGACGCCCACCTCGCCGAGATCGCCACCAGGGTCGGACCGGCGCGCGAGGTGGGCGGCCCGGGACCTCACTCCTGAATCGCCACGCGCTTGGGGTTGGTCAGGCGCACCGAATACGTGTTGCCCGAACCCGCCAGCGCCGCGTTCACGATCGGTGTGAGTGCACCGCAGTCGGCGAAGGTGGGGATGGTGACCGGCCCCGACAACGTGGCGTCGGAGGTGGGTGAATCGGTCAGCAGCTTCGAGGCGTCGATCGTGCCGGTGAGCGACACCGTGACCGGTGCCGTGGTGCATGTGGCGGAGGTGGGCACCATGCCGAAGCCGGCGGAGCCGCTGCCCACCCCGGGCATGGTCATGCCGCTGACGCGGATCGCGAACGACTGGGTCGCGGAAAGCCTGTAGTCCGCTGAGCCCTCCGACACCGCGGTCGATGTCCCCGTGATTTTCGAGGGGTTGACCAGGGAGAACGTGTACTGCATACCGCCGACCGTCGCGGTGGCGGCAGGCGGCGTGAAAGTGCCGTCGAATTGCGCCACGTTCGTGGTGGCCGCCACAGTCGAGGTCGGGAAGTTGACCGGCTGGTGGCCCGGGCCCACGGTCAGCGTTGCCGCACCGTCGAAGGTGTAGGGCGCCGACGGGACGTCGGGCAGGTCGTAGGCTGCAGCGGAGCCCGCCGCCACCGTCATCAACGTTGCCGCGGCAGCGGTCGCTCCCGCCGCGACGAACCCTCGTGTCTTGGTCATGTCTGTCCCCTCGTTCGCGGCGCCCCGTTGCGCCGGCACTGCGACCGACGGTAGCGATCCCACCGGCTGTCGGCGGTGGATTCTGCGGAACCGGGCCTGCGGCTACCCTCGGAGGACATGAACGCCGTGACCCGCGCAGTCGACACCGTGCTCGACCTCACCGTCGTTCCGGGATACTCCCGCATCGGTTCGGCTGTGCGGCGGCGGTTCTGGGCGCCGGATCCGGTGCCGTTCACCACACCGGCAGACATCGTGGTGACCGGCGGATCGTCCGGGCTCGGCGCGGCCACCGCGTGCGGCCTGGCCCGGCTCGGCGCGCGAGTCCACCTCGTGGGGCGCAGCACCGAACGCCTCGAGGCGTCCGCCCGGACCATCCGCGCAGACGTCCCCGGCGCCGACGTCGTGGTCCGCGAGTGCGACATCAGCGACCTCGACGCCGCGCGCCGTCTCGCCGATGACCTGAGCACCGACCTCACGAACCTGCACGCGATCGTGCACTGTGCCGGGGTGATGCCGCCGCAGCGCACCGCATCGGCCCAGGGTCACGAGGCCGCGCTGGCGACACACGTTTTCGGACCCGTCGCCCTGACTGTCGGGGTGCGTCGGCTCATGGGAGCCCGCTCGCGGGTCGTGTTCGTCTCCAGCGGCGGGATGTATGCGGTTCCGTTGCGCTCGAACGACTTCGAGTACACCGAAGGTGAGTACTCGGGGCTCACGGCCTACGCGCGGACAAAGCGGATGCAGGTGGTGATCGCGGAACAGCTCGGCGAGAAGTTCGCAGCCGACGGCCCGGTGGTGCACAGCATGCATCCCGGATGGGCCGCCACCCCCGGCGTCACCGATTCGATCCCCGCCTTCGGGCGGGTGATGAAGCCGATCCTGCGCACCGCCGCCGACGGCGCCGACACCATCGTGTGGCTGGCCGCGGCCGAGGAGGCCGCCGACACCACCGGACGGTTCTGGCAGGACCGCGCACCGCGCCCCACGCACTACCCGCCGTGGCGGACCGATTCGGAGGCAACGCGAGAGGCGTTGTGGCGGTTCGTGGTCGACTCGACGGCGATCTCACTCTGAGCGGTTAGTTCAGGTAGTCGCTCGGACAGCGAGTCGCAACTATTTTGGCGAATCGCCAGAGGGATCTGCGGGTGAGTGATTGCATCGAACCATGGCTAATCATCGAATAGAACTTCGCTTTCCGCACGGACTCGAACTTGGAGGACGAGATCTGACTCTTGAAATCAAGTCCGACGGTGCGATCTTGGGCATGTTAGGCCTATCCCGCGGCACAGCAAGCTGGTGGCCCACCGGCAAGCAGAAGGGCGTGGACATAACTTGGGAGAAGTTCGCAGCCCTGATGAACCAGGAGTGGGACCGCTCGTTCGGCTAGGGCAGCGTTATGGCTTCAGCGATTTCATTCGCGAGTTAGTGCCACGGCATGGGTGAGGTCGAGGACGAACAACGCCGCCCCCTGCACGATGACGGCGGCACCGTGACCCCGCGCCTGCTCGGGGGTGATCCGGCCACCGAAGCTCGGGGTCCGTGCGAGGAGATGCGCACCCCCGGCGACGTAGCCGACGTCGAGTCCGGTGTTGACGAACAGCAACCTGCGTAGCTTCGGCGAATTCGGCGGCGTCGACTGCCGCGTCGAGATCGCAGCGATGGCCACATCGATCGCCCCCCACATCGCGTTCTGCAGACCGAACGCCCGAGCGCGCGCCGACGGGCCGGCCACAGCGAGCGCGCCGCCCGCCACCGTCGAGACGCCACCCCACACGGCGAGTCTGCGGGCGAGGCGGCGCGAGACCTCGGGAGCGCGATCGATGTCCATCACTCCATCATGCCTCTCGGCCGAGCGAGCTGACCCCGATCGACGCTCGCAGTTCGACGGGCCCGACCCCCCGCGCGAGCGCGATGAGCAGCACCGCGCATCCGACACCGGACAGCACGAACGCCGAACCGAACAGCGCGGTGTAGCCGAACAGATCACCCACGATCCCGGCCGCGAACCCGGCTGCGCCCTGCGAGAACACAACCGCGCACGCCAGGAGTGTGTAGTCGCTACCCGCGTATTCACGCTGACAGGCATCCATCATGAGCGCGAACACGACGACCGTGGCACCGCCGCCGAGGACGTGCTCGGCGACGCTCGCCGACACCAGCAGGGGCAGTCCACCGACGTCGAACGACGCGACGACGTAGAGCACCAGCGCGATGGTCTGCGCGATTCCTGCGACGGCGAGGGCATGCCTGCGGTCGTGCCGGAAGGCGTACCACCCGCCGAGTGCCGCGCCGAGCAGCGCCGACACCGACGACAACGCACCCTCGATGAGGGCGATCTGCGACAGCGTGAGGCCGGCGTCGGACAGGAACGGGCCCACCAGAGCCGATCCCATGGAGTTGCCGAATTTGTAGGCGGCGACGATCGCGATGAACGCGATCATCCCGGGACGGCGCAGGCGCGCGATCCACGCCACCGACATCGCCGCCGCCGACGGCCTGGGTGCGCCTGTTCCGATGTCGTCGGCGGTCTCGGTCTGTGCGCGCAGGAACCACACCGGGATCGTCGAGAGCATCAGCAGTGCGGCCATCGCGACGAACAGCACGCGCCACCCGCCGAGGGAGTACAGCCACAGCAGCGCTCCTCCCCCGACGATCATGCCGATGCGGTAGGCGCCGACCTGGATGGCGTTGCCGAGGCCGCGTTCTCGCGCCCCGAGCAACCGCACCGCGAGACCGTCGGTGACGATGTCCTGCGTGGCGGAGATGACGTTGACAACCGCGATGCCGATGAACAGCCACGTCAGCGTGGTGGACAGATCGAGGCAGGCGAGGATGAGAGCGACTGCGGCCGAGGCGGATTGGAGAATGAGGAGCCAACGCCGACGGGAGCCGTAGCGGTCGACGTAGGGCGCCCAGAGGAACTTCAGGGCCCACGGCGCGAAGAGGATCCCGGTCGCGCTGATGGCCGTGAGCGAGTAACCGGACCTGCGGAGCACCACCGGCAGCGCCTGGGTGAAGAACCCGAACGGCAGGCCCTGCGCGAAGTACAGGGAGGTCAGGAGCACCAGGGCGCCGGCGGTGAGCGATCGCGGCCCGGCGGGGATGACGGTCACTCCGGCCACCACCGGGCGGCCTCGACGTCGACGGTCCCGCGCCGCAACGGTGTCCCCTCGATGAGCCAGTGCTCCTGGGCATCGACCACGAGGTGCGCCGGCAGCGTCCCGTTCGCACGGACCACCCGCCACCATGTGACGGCCTCGCCGTCGCGGGCCATCACGCCGCCCACGCCGCGCGGACCGCCGCGCTGCAGGTGTTCAGCGATGGCGCCGTAGGTCATCACCCGCCCGGGTGGGATCCGGTCGACGACATCGAGCACCGCCATGGTGAAGTCGTCGAGGTCGGCGCTCACGGCGCGATGACCGCTCGGGCGATGAGGTCGGCGACGGCGTCGGGGGCGAGCGCAGTGGTGTCGACCACCTCCGCTTCATGGTGCAACCACGTCCGCGCAGCGTCCTCGTAGTCCGTCAGGTACCCGAGACGGAAAGCCGACGGCCCCAGGGTGGTGTCGTTCATGATCCTACTGCGCAGGGTTTCACGATCGGCGTGGAGCACGCAGTGCCGCAACGGAATCGAGTATGTGGCCAGTCCGTTGCTGATCTCGCGCCAGTACTCCTCGACGAGGACCGTCATCGGCATGACCAGGACACCGCCGGTGTAGTCGACCACGCGCCGAGCGGTCTCGACCACAAGCGGCCGCCACGGCGCCCAGTGTTGGAAGTTGTCTGTCTCGGGCAATCCCGGGGTGATGCTCATCAGTGTGGCACCGACCTTCTCGGCGTCGAGCACGCGCGACCCCGGCAACTTCTGCTGCACCAGCGCAGCTGTGGTGGTCTTGCCCACCCCGTGGGTGCCGTTGATCCATACGATCACGGCCCGAGACTAGCCTCCGATCCGGCCGCTGAGCACGGTCGCAGTGAGTGATCGATCACGTCGATGCCGAACCGACGCGCTCCTGGATCTCGCGGATCGCGTCGCCGAGGATTCCGCGCGTCAGGAGCCCGGGCCCCAGCGGGCCGGCGGACTCGATACCGACCGGCGGTAGCAGTCGCAGGATCGCGCGCTCACTCTCGGTGCACTGCGCCACCTGCCAGTCGATCTCGTCGGCGACCGCGTCGCCGGCGTGCGCCAGCGACACCGCTTTCACCGCGTACGCGGCGGCGCCGAGGGCGTGCGCACCCATGTGGGCGACCGCCGACGCCTGGGCCACCGATCGTGCGGCTGCGGACCCGGCCGGGGTCGTCGCGGACCCTGCCACCCGCACCGCGATCATCCGCTTCCCGATCTCGATGGCCGCACTGCTCTCCCCTGCGCTGTAGGCACGGGTTCGGGTGAGAGCGTCGTGGATCGCGTACACCGCGCCGGGCTCGGCATCGAAGAATGGGAGCACACGTTCCGCGCACGCTGCCGCCCACCGCGCGATCGCCCGCCGGTCGGCGTCGTCGAGGGTCTGCGTCGAGGTCACGTCGTCATGCGTAGCAGTTCGTCCCGCTCAGCGGGAAGAACTGCTACGGATCTGTGTCAGGGTGAGCCACATGGACGCCGAACGAATCCTGATTGGTGCACGTCGCGTGCGGCGGGCGTCGTGGTGGGTCTTCGTGGTCGTCGCCCTGGCCGCAGGCCGCGTGTCGTGGCTGAGCCTCGGCAACGAACGAACGGTCACCTACAACGGCTCGTACGTCCCGCTCGAGGGGGTCGAGATGTCGAAGGCGTACTCGACGTCGCTCGAGATCGACTACGCGTTGCGCGGAGGTGTCGAGTGGACGGGCGTCGTGACCGCCTGCGCGGCAGCACTTGTCGTCGTCGCAGCGATCGTGCAGGCCGTCGCGGCGCGCCGACGACCGCTGGTGGCCGCGCTGACGGTGGTCGCCTCGCCGGCCGCGATCGTGACGGTGGCCGCCGCCGTGAACGGTATCGGCGGGATCACGTTCCGCTTGTCACTGGCCGTGCTCATCATCCTGGCGGCAGTCGCAATACATGAAGGCGCGACAGCTGCGGCTCGGCCGGTGCGTGCGACTGGCTGAGGGCGTCGTCGTCGACAAGCCTCAGCTCACCGGGTCATCTCGCCGACGTGGGCACACACGAGCTCACCGACGTCGGCGATGGTGTGGTGCGCGGTGTCGATCACGAGATCAGGGTCACTCCACGGCTGGTACTCCGCCTCGCGATCGAGGACCTGCTGCCATGTCGGCTCCGCGACCACGGCGAGACCGCGCTGCCGACCCTCCAGGCGACGACGATGGACGTCGCGATCCGAGCAGGTCAAAACTACGAAAACACCTGCGGCGCCGTGTGCGTCGACAACTCGACGCCAGGTTCCCCTCGCTGCGTCGCTGTCGTTGACGGCGTCGACCACGACCCGACGCCCGGCGGCGAGGTTGATCCCGGCCATCGCCGCGACCGCGTCGTACGCGGCGACGCCCGTCGTCCATCCCGACGGTAATCCGGCCGAGAGGAGGGCATCCTCGAGCGGGTCGATCGACAGATGCGTGGCATCGAGCCGCGTCGCAACGGCACTCGCCACCGCGGTCTTGCCGACACCGGGTAGCCCGGAGATGACGATCAGCAGCCCTCGACGCGCTGTCACCGGGGGCTCACGTCCACTGACGACCCAGCCGATCGCGCCATCACGAAGCCCTGGGGGTGTGCCTCGGCCACGCGCGCCTCTCGCTCGACAACAATGACCGGGTTCACCCCGACCCGACGCAGTCGTTCGGCGACATCGTCGGTGCGATGCAGGTGTGCAGCCATCGTGACGTCGTGTCCGTAGGCGCCGGCGATGACTCGTGATCCGTCACCGGCCTGAAATCCGAGGAGCACCACGCCTCCGGGCCGCAGGACTCGTGCGAACTCGCAGAGAACCCGATCGAGCTCATCAGTCGGCGTGTGGATCACCGAGTACCAGGCGAGAATCCCGTCCCTGCTGCCATCGGGATGCGGTAGATCGGCCAGATCAGCGTGACGGAATCGTCGGGACGGATGCGCGCCTCGCGCATGGTCGACCATGCGCGACGACAGGTCCACGCCGTCGATCTCGAGCCGGTCGTCCACCGACTCCAGATAGGTGATCATGCGACCACCGCCGCATCCGGCGTCGAGAACGTTACGGCCCGGGAGCATCTCGACGAAAGAGTCGACCAGCCGCAGATCACCCGGCGCCTCGAACGAGGTGTCGACGAGCAACTCGACGTAGGAGTCCGCGACCGCGTCGTACGCCTCCCCGATGTCAGTCATGGCACCGGTAGCACCCCGTGTCGGTGGCCGACACGAAGTGCTACGGGATCGATCACCTCTGACGCTCAGGACGCGAACAGAGTGAGGTCGTTCTCGGAGAAGTAGTTCTGCGTGACGGCGCCGACGCGGACCAGGTAGCGACCACGTTCGTCGTCGATGTGGATGACGGTGCCGACATTCCCGGTCATCACACTGCCCGTGATCTGTACCGTGTCGCCGATCCTGAACGCTGCCATCCGGTCCTCCTGAGGTCAGACGTTGAAACGGAACTCGACGACGTCGCCGTCGTGCATGACGTAGTCCTTGCCCTCCATGCGGACCTTGCCCGCTGCCTTCGCGGCGGCCATGGTGCCGGCGGCGTCGAGGTCGTCGAACGACACGATCTCGGCCTTGATGAAGCCCTTCTCGAAGTCGGTGTGGATGACGCCGGCGGCCTTCGGCGCGGTGTCGCCCTTGTGGATCGTCCACGCACGCGACTCTTTCGGGCCGGCGGTCAGGTAGGTCTGCAACCCCAGGGTGTGGAAGCCGGCGCGAGCCAGCGAATGCAGGCCGGGCTCGGTCTGACCGATCGAATCGAGCAGCTCCTGGGCGTCGTCGGCGTCGAGTTCGAGCAGTTCGCTCTCGACCTTCGCGTCGAGGAACACGGCGTCGGCGGGTGCGACCGCTGCGCGCAGTTCTTCCTTCTTGGCGTCGTCGGTCAGTACCGACTCGTCGGCGTTGAAGACATAGAGGAACGGCTTGGTCGTCATCAGGTGCAGGTCACGCAGCGAGGCGAGATCGATCGAATCCTGCTGTGAGAACAGTGTCTTGCCGCTGTTCAGCAACTCCTGCGCCTTCTGCGCGGCGGACAACGAGTCGGCCAGGCTCTTGTCCTTGCGCGCATCCTTCTCCAGGCGCGGGATCGCCTTCTCGAGGGTTTGCATGTCGGCGAGGATCAGCTCGGTCTCGATCACCTCGATGTCGGCGAGCGGATCGACGCGGCCGTCGACGTGCACGACGTCATCGTCGGCGAACACGCGGACCACCTGACAGATGGCCTCGGCCTCGCGGATGTTCGCGAGGAACTGGTTGCCCATGCCCTCGCCCTCCGATGCGCCCTTCACGATGCCGGCGATGTCGACGAACGACACCGTCGCGGGCAGGATCTTCTCGCTCGAATGGATCTCGGCCAGGCGACCCAGGCGGGAATCGGGCAGTTCGACCATCCCGACGTTCGGTTCGATGGTGGCGAACGGGTAGTTCGCGGCCAGCACATCGTTGCGGGTCAGGGCATTGAACAGGGTTGACTTGCCGACGTTGGGCAGTCCGACGATTCCAAGGGTGAGGCTCACGAGGGTCCAGTCTAGGTTTCGTCGGTCTCCCGGCTCACACCCGTGGGACCGTCGGCAGGCTTTTCTGCCCGATCGATGTCGGTATCTGCCCGATCGATGCCGGTATCTGCCCGATCGACGCCGGTATCTGCCCGATCGACGCCGGTATCTGCCCGATCGACGGGGGTGGGGGCCACGCCGTCGACGATGGCGGTGTCGTCGGCGACGACCTTCACCTCGTCGGGGTCGGTCTCACCCGTCCGCAACGACACCTGCTCTCCGTAGTACCGGATGATCACCGCACCCGACGCGGCCACCGGCACCGCGAGGAACGCACCGATGACGCCGAACAGCGTGCTGCCCAACGTCACCGACAGCAGCACGATGACGGCGTGGAGGTTCATCGACTTCGACTGCAGCCACGGGGACAGCACATTGCCCTCGAGTTGCTGCACGGCGAGGATGATGGCCAGGACGATGAGCGCGGTCACTACGCCGTTGGAGACCAGCGCGATGAGCACCGCCAACCCGCCGGCGACGAACGCACCCACGATGGGCACGAAACCGGCGATGAAGGTGATGACCGCCAGCGCGTAGGCCAGCGGCACCCCGAGGATCACCAGACCGAGCCCGATGAAGAACGCGTCGACCAGGCTCACGAGCGCCTGCGTGCGGATGAAGCCGCCCAGGGTCTTCCACACTCGGGCGAGCATCTCCGCGAGGTGCGGCGCGGCCGGGTTGCCGACCGACCGACGCAGCCACGGCAGGAACCGCGGGCCGTCCTTGAGCAGGAAGAAGATGACGACGAGCATCGTGAACGCGGTGACCAGCGCCGAGGTGACCGCCCCCACCCCGGTGAACAGCCCCGACGCGATCTGCTCGCTGCTCGACTGCAGACGGTCGGTGAGTGCACTGACCGCGGTGTTCAGCTGATCGTCGCTGATTCTCAGCGGCGGGCCCTGCAACCAGTCCTGGACCTGCACCACACCCGCGGAGGCGCGGTCACCCAGCTCGGTCGTCTGCTCGACGATGGAGGGGGCGATCGCGGCGACCACACCGGCGATGACGAGCGCGGCCACGAGCAACACGAGCAGCACCGCCCCCGCGGGCGGGATGCCCTTGGAGCGCAACCACCGCACCGGCGGCCACAGGACGGTGCAGGCGATGACCGCGAGCACCACCGGCAGCAGGATCACCCACAGCTCGCCGATCGACCACCCGACCAGCCACAGCGCCGCGGCGACGGCGACGACCTGCACGCCGACGACCGCGGCGAAGCGGAGATGCCGCGCGTAGACCGATCCCCGAGTCGGACGAGCCCCTACCTCTGCGCCATTCGGCATGGGTCAATCGTCACATACCGCTCAGCCCGCCACCGATCGGATCTTGCCGATGAGGTCGGACTCGCAGACGGCGAGGAACGCATCGACATCGGGACCGGCGTTGAGCAACGTCAGGTGGTCGAAACCGGCGTCAGCGAACTGTTTCGCCGATTCGACGTGCGCATCGAGGTCGGGTCCACACGACATCGCGTCGGCGATGTCGGAGTGACGCACCAGCGAGGTGGCCGCCTCGAAATTGATCGGGTTGGGCAACTCCGCCTGCACTTTCCACCCGGTGAGACCGAAACGGAACTTCTCGTGCGCCGAGGCGACCGCGGTGTCGACGTCGTCGGCATACGCCATCGGGACCTCGGTGAAGCGAGCTCCTGAACCACCGGCATCGCGGTAGGCGGAGACGAGCTCGGCGTCGGGTTCGGTCGTGAACAACCCGTCGCCGGAACGCCCCGCGATCTCGGCTGCCTTCGCACCGCCGGCCGCGACGACGATGTCGGGCAGGGTGTCGGGGAGGTCGAACACCCGCGCGTCGTCGAGTGTGTAGTGCTTGCCCTGGTGGGACTGGTAGCCACCCGACCACAGCAGTCGGATCACGTCGATGGCCTCGCGCAGCATCTCGTGCCGGATGTGCGCCGAGGGCCACGGCGCCCCGGTGATGTGCTCGTTCAGGCGCTCGCCCGATCCGAGGCCCAGGGTGAACCGCCCGTCGGACAGGATCGCCGTGGTCGCCGCGGCCTGGGCGACGATCGCCGGGTGGTATCGGATCATCGGGCACGTCACGCCCGTCGCGAGACGTAACGTGTCGGTCTGTACGGCGATCGCCGCGAGCATCGACCAGGCGAACCCGGAATGCTTGTGGCTGTACAACCACGGGTGGAAGTGGTCGCTGATCTCGACGAAGTCGAACCCCGCGCGTTCGGCGGCCACGGCCTGACGGACGATCTCCTTCGGATCGAACGTCTCGGCCATGAGTTTGAACCCGATCCGGGTGGGCATCGGTGTCAGCCCGCCGCGACGACCGCGGTGAGGCGATCACAGAACGCCGGGAGGTCATCGGGGTTACGGCTGGTGATCAGCGTGTTGGGGCCTGCGGTGCACTCGACGACCTCCTGATCGACCCACGTCGCGCCGGAGTTGCGGATGTCGGTCTGCAGGCTGGGCCACGAGGTCAGCGTGCGACCGGCCAGTACGCCGGCGTCGATCAACGTCCACGGTGCGTGGCAGATCGCGGCGACGGGCTTGCCGAGATCGAAGAACTTCGAGGTGAAGCCGACCGCCGACTCCACGGTGCGCAGGTAGTCGGGGTTGGCGACACCACCCGGCAGCACCAGGGCATCGAAATCGTCGGCGCTGACGTCGCCGACGGTTGCGTCGACGTCGAAGGTGTCGGCCTTGTCGAGGTGGTTGAACCCCTGCACGGTTCCGGGGTCGGTCGACACCAACTTCGGGGTTCCGCCGGCCTGCTTCACCGCCTCCCAGGGCTGGGTCAGCTCCACCTGCTCGATGCCCTCGGGGGCCACCAGGAACGCGATCGTCTTACCGGTCAGGTCATTCGACATGTGTCGTCTCCTCTAATGCGAACGGAGCAGATCGATGAGATCGCTCTTGTTCTTGTCCGAATAGTTGTGCAGGCCCAGCTCTTTGGCTCGGTCACGCAGTTGCGCCACGGTCCACTCGTCGTAGGCCGGTGATGTGCCGCCGGAATGCCCGACGGCCGAACGTCCCCGCTTCGCTGCGGCATTAGAGATCCGCGCGGCTTTCTCCTTCGAATTGCCCTCGTCGCGCAATTCCTCGTACAGGTCAGGATCTTTCAACGACGGGTTGTCCTTCTCGGACTTCTTGTCGGCCATCACAGGCCACCTCCACGACGGGTGCGGATCGACTTCAGACATCGCTGCGCGCCCGGGGCGAGCCGGTCCGCGGACAGTTCTCAGCGCGGGTTCTCGGCTGCACGGCCGACGCTACACGACCGGCCCCCACGCCCGGGGCGGGTTCTCGGCCGCCGGAGGGGCGGACCTGCGCGTGTACCTTCGAGGAGGTGATCGCGCACAGGACACAGCCGACCGCCCCTTCCCGCCGAGGCCTGCCCGTGGCCGTCGCGGCCCTCTCCGCCGCCCTGCTCCTCGCCTCGTGCTCCGACGCCGATACCTCGCCGTCGTCGCAGGCGTCGGGCGGCACGCCCGCAGCCGGGTCGTCGACACCCGTGGTCGACGGCCAGGTGCGTGTCACCGAGTTGATGACCGGGCTCGATCATCCCTGGGATGTCGCGATCGATCGTGCCGGAAACGTCGTCACCGGTGAACGCGGCGGCCGTATCATCGTGCGGCACAACGACGGTCGTGTCGCCGAGGTCACCGCCGACACCTCCGACGTCCGGGCGCGCGGCGAGGGCGGGTTGATGGCGTTGACACTCGCCACCGACTTCGACACCACCCGCACCGTCTACACCTGCGCCGCGAGCAACGCTGGCGACGTCCGCGTGGTCCGCTGGAACGCCGCGGCCGACTGGTCGTCGATGCGGCAGACCGGCACCGTCCTCACCGGGATCCCGCTCGGTGCGTCCGGACGACACAGTGGTTGCCGGATCCTGCCCGCACCCGACGGCACCCTGTACGTCTCCACCGGCGACACCGCGAATCCCACGGCCCCGCAGGATCTCCGGAATCTCGGCGGCAAGGTGCTGCACATCACCGCCGACGGCCGGCCGGCGTCGGGCACCTTCCCCGGCTCGCCCGTGCACAGCCTCGGACACCGCAACCCGCAGGGCCTGGCGTTCGCGCCGGGCACCGATCGGCTCTACACCACCGAACACGGCCCGACCATCGATGACGAGCTGAATCTCGAACGGCCGCAGGCGAACTACGGGTGGGATCCGAACACCGGCAGCGGCTCCTACGACGAGAACGTCCCCATGACCGACGAGACCCGCCACCCGGGATCGGTTCCGGCGGTGTGGTCTTCGGGGGACCCCACGCTGGCGGTCGCCGATCTCGAGTTCCTCGGGCCGTCGTGGCGGCAGTACAACGGCATGATCGCGGTCGCCGCACTGAAGGCACAGCGACTGGTGCTGCTCCGTCTCGATGCCGCCGGGACCTCGACCACCGAACGTGTCGATCTCCTGCAGGGTTCGCAGGGGCGGCTGCGGTCGATCACCACCGCGCCCGACGGCTCACTCCTGATCACCACCGACAACGGTGACGACCAGGACAAGGTGTTGCGCGTCAGCCTCAGCTGAGGCTCAGCGACGACGCAGTCGGCGCACCCGCGCCAGCATCGAGGTGACGGCCTCGAACTCGGTCGCCTCGGTCGATCCGATCGGTGCCGAGCCGCTGATCGCGGAATCCGTTGCTGACGACGTCTCGGAGGCCGTCTGCCGCGACAAGTCCTCGACGTGTTCTGCGGCGAGGGCGTCGCGCACCTGCTGCTCGCCGTAGAGACCCATCATGATCTCCAGGCCCCATCCGGGAAACTCCGCGAGAGGCCGCTCGTCCCTCTTCTTCCGTGTTACGCGCATGTTACGAGGATGGCATGCACGACCGGCAGGCGTCTGCGATTTCGTCGCCGATGATCCGAATGCCCGCCCCCGTCGGTGCTCATCGGGCCGTCGGTATAGTGACGCGCGCCACACAATGGCCCGCGTCGATGCCGTTGGCACCGGTCGCGACATCGGAGAGGACCCACGGTGACAACCACCCGAGAACGCCCGCACCACCCCGACATCGAACTCGTCTCCAACGACCCGGCGCTCCCACCGGTCGCCATCGTCGACCGCTCCCCGATGACGGTCGGTAAACGGATCCTCTTCGCGATCATCGGCCTCATCGGCGCGGTGTCGTGGGCGGTGATCGCCATCGTGCGCGGCGAGAGCGTCAACGCCGTCTGGTTCGTGCTCGCCGCGGTGTGCACCTACGTCATCGCGTACCGCTTCTACGCCCGGCTGATCGAGACCAAGGTCATCAAGCCGCGCGACGATCACGCGACACCGGCGGAGATCCTCGACAACGCCAAGGACTACATGCCGACCGATCGGCGGGTCCTGTTCGGTCATCACTTCGCGGCCATCGCGGGGGCCGGCCCACTGGTGGGGCCCGTGCTCGCCGCACAGATGGGGTACCTGCCGGGCACGATCTGGATCGTCGTCGGCGTGGTGTTCGCGGGCGCCGTGCAGGACTACCTGGTGTTGTCGATCTCGACGCGACGTCGCGGCCGCAGCCTCGGTCAGATGGCCCGCGACGAGTTGGGCAACGTCGGCGGCATCGCCGCGATCGTCGCGGTCTTCGTCATCATGATCATCCTGATCGCCGTCCTCGGGCTCGTCGTCGTCAACGCGTTGGCCGAGAGTCCCTGGGGCGTCTTCTCGCTCGCGATGACGCTGCCGATCGCGGTGTTCATGGGTGTGTACCTGCGGTACCTGCGACCGGGCCGGATCTCCGAGGTCTCCGCCATCGGGTTCGTGCTGCTGATGCTGGCCATCGTCTCCGGCGGCTGGGTCGCCGAGACCAGTTGGGGCGAGGACTGGTTCACGCTGTCGCCGGTGTTCCTGAGCTGGGCCATCATCATCTACGGCTTTGCCGCCGCCGTGCTGCCGGTGTGGCTCGTGTTGGCACCCCGCGACTACCTCTCCACGTTCATGAAGGTCGGGACCATCGCCCTGCTCGCGGTGGGCATCCTCATCGCGCGACCGGTGATGAACGCACCCGCGGTCAGCGAGTTCGCCTCCAGCGGGCAGGGTCCCGCGTTCGCCGGATCCCTGTTCCCGTTCCTGTTCATCACCATCGCGTGCGGTGCACTGTCGGGTTTCCATGCGCTCATCGCCTCGGGCACCACCCCGAAGCTGTTGGAGAAGGAGAGCCAGGCCCGCATCATCGGGTACGGCGGCATGCTCGTCGAGTCGTTCGTGGCCATCATGGCGCTGATCACCGCGTGCATCCTCGACCAGCATCTCTACTTCGCGATGAACGCGCCCAAGGGCGTGACCGGTGGAACCGCCGAGACCGCAGCGCAATACACGAACACCAAGCTCGGACTGTCCGGGCCGCCGACCTCGGCCGAACAGTTGCAGGCGTTCGCCGACGGCGTGGAGGAGCCGTCGCTGATCTCCCGCACCGGTGGCGCACCGACGCTGGCGATGGGCATGTCGGAGACGCTGCAGCAGGCGTTCGGCGGGGCGTCGCTCAAGGCCTTCTGGTACCACTTCGCGATCATGTTCGAGGCCCTGTTCATCCTCACCACTGTCGACGCCGGCACGCGCGTCGCCCGGTTCATGCTCTCCGACGGGCTGTCGAACGTGAAGGGCGGCAAGCGGTTCGCCGACCCGTCCTGGCGGGTCGGTGCGTGGGTGTGTACGTTCATCGTCGTCGCAGGCTGGGGCTCGATCCTGTTGATGGGTGTCACCGATCCACTCGGCGGCATCAACACCCTGTTCCCGCTGTTCGGCATCGCCAACCAGCTGCTCGCCGCCGTCGCCCTGACCGTGGTGCTCGTGGTCGTCGTCAAGAAAGGCCTGTTCAAGTGGGCCTGGATCCCCGGCCTCCCCCTGGTCTGGGACCTCGCGGTCACCATGACCGCCTCGTACCAGAAGATCTTCTCGTCCAACCCCGCCATCGGGTACTGGGCGAACCACGACGCCTTCCAGAACGCGAAAGACTCCGGCGCGACGACGTTCAAGACCGCGACGACACCGGAGCAGATCGATGCCGTCATCCGCAACACCTTCATCCAGGGCACCCTGTCGATCGTGTTCGCGCTGCTGGTCATCATCGTCGCGCTCGCCGGACTGTGGGTGTGCATCAAGGCGTTCCGCGCCGGCGGCCTGCCGACCACCGAGGACGAGCCGGTCCCCTCGAAGCTGTTCGCGCCCAGCGGGATGATCGCGACACCCACCGAGAAGGCGATCGAGAAAGAGTGGGCCGAACACCGTGCGTCGGCCGTCGACCACTCCACGGAGTCCCTGCGGTGACGGCGGACCCGGAGAGGCAGGCGCGAGACGGGCAATCGGGTAACGGGCAGGCGGCCTTCGCGGCGGCGGTGCGCAGGGTGTGGTCGTATGTCGGTGCGGTGATGGGCGATCACGACTACCGCCGCTACGTCGCCCATCACGCGGCCCGGCATCCAGGAACGCCCGCGCTCTCCGAACGCGCCTACTGGCGCATGCGGCATGACGAGCAGGAGGCGAATCCACAGGGGCGGTGCTGCTGAACCGCACCCACTGGACCCGGTCGTGATGGCCGTGTCCGAAACCCGCCAGTGAGCGCCTGCGCGGGCTGACACAGTGGAGTCATGACACCCGCGGTGGCCACGTCGCCCGACCTTGACTTCGACCGCTGCTATCGCGCGGTGTCCGCGCGCGACAGCCGGTTCGACGGTCAGTTCTTCGTCGCCGTCCGGACCACCGGCATCTACTGTCGTCCGTCGTGTCCGGCCGTCACCCCGCGCGCCGAGAACGTCGACTTCGTGGTGACCGCGGCCGCGGCCCAGCAGGGCGGTTTCCGCGCCTGCCGGCGATGTCTGCCCGACGCGGTACCGGGCTCGCCCCGCTGGAACCTCTCCGGCGACCTCGCCTCACGGGCCATGCGCCTCATCGGCGACGGACTCGTCGATCGTGACGGCGTCGACGGGTTGTCGGCAGCTCTCGGGTATTCGCCGCGACACCTCAACCGGGTGCTCACCGAGGAACTCGGGGCCGGACCGCTCGCCCTGGCCCGCGCACACCGGGCGACGAACGCGCGGATCCTCATCGAGTGCACCTCGATGCCCATGGCCGACATCGCCTTCGCGTCGGGATTCGCGAGCGTGCGGCAGTTCAACGACACCGTGCGCGAGGTCTTCGCGAGCACACCCGGCGAGATGCGACGTCGCCGCTCGGGCACCGCCGCCCGCGACAGCGTTCCCGACACCGACCGCCCGGCACTACGCGTGCGGCTGAGACTGCCGGTCCGGGCACCGTTCTCCCCGGAATGGCTGACCTGGTTCCTCGCGGGCCACGTGATCGAGGGCCTCGAACATTTCGACGGCACCACCTACCACCGGTCATTGGCGCTGCCCGCCGGGGCCGCGACCGCCTCGTTGACCATGCACCCCGACCACGTGAGCGCTGACATCAGCGGCGTCGGCGTTCGCGACCTCGGTACGGCCGTCCACCGGTTGCGGCGACTGCTCGACCTCGACGCCGACATCGTCGCGGTCGACGATGCGCTTGGCGGCGACCCCGAACTCGCCCCTCTGGTGGCGCGCCGGCCCGGCATCCGGGTACCCGGCGCGGTCGACGGGTTCGAGACGCTGATCCGCACCATGCTCGGCCAACAGATCAGTCTGGCCGCCGCACGCACCCACGGTCGACGACTCGTCGCCGCCCTCGGCGAGCCTCTGGGCCCGGACGTGGGGAATGCCCCGGTGACGCACCTGTTCCCCACCCCTGCCGCCATCGCCGAGAACGGCCACACGGTGCTGACCGGACCGAAGCGGCGCGTCGCGTCGATCCTCGCCGCGGCCCGCACCGTGGCCGAGGGCGGGATCGTTCTGCACACCGGCGTCGCGGCCGACGAGATGCGCGAACACCTGATGGCCCTGCCCGGTATCGGGCGGTGGACCGCCGACTATGTGGCGATGCGCGTCCTCGGCGATCCCGACGTCCTGCTCGACACCGACCTCATCCTGCGCCGCCGGGCCGACCACCTCGGTCTCGATCTCACCGACACGCGGCGATGGTCGCCGTGGCGGTCGTACGTGTCGATGCACCTGTGGCACGACGCTCTACGGGAGACGGAACCGTTGCTGCACGGCGAACGTCCGAGTACGACATCCACGACACACGAGGAGACATCATGACCATCGCCCACTGGTCCACCACCACCCTGGACACCGGCGCGTTCACCACCATCGTCCGCGCGGGCACCGTCCTCGCCTCGGGCTGGACCGAGGATCCGGAGTACCTGCGCGCACTGATCAACGCCGAGCTCCGTCCCCACGAACTCGTCCGCGTCGACGATCTCGGCGAGGTGACCACCGCACTGCTCCGATACGACGAGGGCGATCTCGCAGCGATCGACGAGATCCCGGTCCGACAGCAGTCGGGACCGTTCGTGACCCACGCCTGGGACGTGCTGCGCAAGGTCACCCCCGGCCGCCAGGTCACCTACGCCGAGCTCGCCGAGCGGGCGGGCAAGGGTGAGGCCCACCGCGCGGCCGCCGCCACGTGTGCGCGCAACGCCGCGGCCCTGTTCGTGCCGTGTCATCGCGTCCAACGCCGCGACGGCACCCTCGGCGGTTTCCGCTACGGGCTCGAGCGCAAGGCGGCGCTCATCGCCCACGAGGCGAGGTACGCGAAGGCCGACGCGGCCTGAGTCGGTCGGCCCTGTCGGACCCCTTGTGCACCATGTGACACATGAGTGTCAGCACAGTCGTCGCCGCGGTCATCGGCATCGCCATCGGGTTCGCCGCCGGGTGGTGGGTGTACGCCGCGCGGTCGGCGGCGATCCGCGAGAGCCACGCACTCCTGACACAGGCACTGGCCGCCGCGAGCGAGGACGCCGCCCGTCGGCAATCCGGGGCGATCGGCACGCAGGTCGCGTCGATAGTCGAACCACTGCACGACACCCTCGGCCGACTCGCCGACGAGCTCGCCCGTACCGAACGCTCTCGCATCAGCTCGTTCGCCGGACTGAGTGAACAGGTCAGCGGCATGCGATCCGCGTCGGCCCAGCTGGGGTCGTACACACAGCGGCTGGCCAATGCGCTGCACACCCCGCAGCTGCGCGGACGCTGGGGCGAGATGCACCTGCAGAAGGTGGTGGAGGCGTCCGGCATGACGCGGTACTGCGACTTCTCACCTCAGTTCACCACCGAGTCGGGACTGCGCCCCGACCTCGTGGTGCACCTGCCGTCGGACCGCGACATCGTCGTCGATGCGAAAGTCCCCCTACAGGCCTATCTCGACGCGGTCGCCACCGACGACGTGAGTCGCGAGCGGCGGCTGCTCACCGATCACGCGGGCGCACTGCGCGCCCACGTCACCGCCCTGGCGGGCAAACAGTACTGGCGGGCGGTGGCCCGCACGCCGGAGATGGTGGTGCTGTTCGTACCGGGTGATCCCATCCTGGAGGCCGCCTGTCGGATGGATCCGGATCTCGTCGAATACGCCTTCGGCCGCAACGTGGTGATCGCGACACCGTCGAGCCTCATCGCGCTCCTCAAGACCGTCGCGCTCACCTGGCGCGACGACGCCATGGCCCGCGACGCCGAGCAGATCCACGCGCTCGGCCGCGAGCTGTACCACCGGTTGGGGACCCTGACCGGCCACCTCGACCGCCTGGGCGGTTCGATCGGGAAAGCGGTGGAATCGTTCAACGCGACCGTCGGGGCGATGGAGTCGCGGGTGCTGGTCACCGCGCGCAAACTGGGCGAACTCGACGCGTTCTACGGCGCGGCCGACGACGCACCGCACACCACCCCGGCCGTCGACGCGACCATCCGGGCGGTGCGCAACAGCGACGCAGGCTGACCGCGCACCGCACCCGGTGATCCGTTGCGGCGAGGCGCGCGGGGTCGCCGGAGCCGTGATCGACGATCCACCCGGTACCGTCTACCTGTGTTCTCTGCCCAACAGACGCGTTCGGGGATCCCCACCGAACAGCAATCGGTACTGCCGACGGTCCGCGGCGTGCCCTGGTGGGGTGCGGTCCTCATCGCACTGGTGCCGACCGTCGCGGGCGCGGTCATCGACGCGTCGAACACCGAGGGACTCTCCACCACCTACCGCATCCTGTACTTCATCGGCTGCGTGGCCGCCGTCCTCGCCGTGCGCCGGCGATCGCTGTTCACCGCGATCTCCCAACCCCCGCTCATCGCCTTCGGCGTCGCGCTGGTCACCCTCTACCTGCTCAAGGCCGACTCTGGCTCGGGCATGCGGCAACTCATCCTCAACGTGATGCTGCCCATCGCGAAGACCTTCCCACTGATGGCCTGGACCTTCATCGCGGTCGCCGTCCTCGGGGTGGGCCGCGCGGTGCTCACCCGACGCCGCCCGGACTCCACCCCCAAGCGATCGGCCCGTCACCACGCGGCGAAGTCGGCCACCCGCACCGGTACACGAGCCGCGGCCACCGCGAAGGGCCGGCGGTCGGAGACCGATCCCGCAACCCGCACGACCCGTCGCTCCACCGCCCGCAGCGGCGTCCCCGGCACCGCCGAGCCGGAACGCACGCGCTCACGTCGCGTCGCCGACGAACCCACCCGGGTCACCAACCGCACACCGGCCGCCGATCGCCCGTCCGCATCCGAACGCTCCCCCTCGGGCCGGGGTCGTTCGACACCTGCACCCGTACCGGTCGGCCGGCGCCCAGACATCGCCCCGACACCGGCGTCGCGATGGGACGCACCCGCGCCGCGCCGATCCGCAGCCGACGACGCCACCCGCCGACGTGACGACGAAGCAGCCCGCCGACGTGACGAGGATGCGGCCCGCCGCCGTGACGACGAGGCGGCCCGCCGCCGGCCGCCGCCGCGGGGCGAACGCGATCTGCTCGTCCCCCGCAACGAACGCGAGGTCCCGCCGCGCGGTGACGGCACCGGTCGCCGTCGACCGCCGCCGAGTCGCGACGACGCCCCGCGCCCCGGCGATCTGCCACCGATCCCCCGTGCTCGTTACCGCGGGGTCAACCCCTGATCGTGCTCACGACGTGAGCACGGCACGCGCCGCCTCCCCCAACGCGCGCCCATAGCCCGGGCCGTGGCCGGCCGCATGCACCGCCAACGGGTGCAGCTGGTGCAGAGCCACCCGCTCGCGCCAACCGGTCCGCAGCGGATGCACCGCCTGGTAACCCTCGACGACCGCCTCGAGTTGTGGACACCCGAAAAGCGCCAACATCGCGAGATCGGTTTCGCGATGACCCCCGTGTGCCGCGGGATCGATGAGCACCACACCGTCGGGCGTCCACATGACGTTGCCGTTCCACAGGTCGCCGTGCAGCCGCGCCGGCGGTTCGTCGTCATCGAACTCGCCGGAGGCGATGCGGTCGCACGCCGCACGCGTGTCCCGTTCGTCGGCCGCGGTGAGATTTCCCGCCTCGACCGCGACGCCGAGGAAATCACCCACCCGCTGGCTCGCGTAGAACCGGCCCCACGACGCCTCGGGCCGACACGCCATCGGGCGGTTGCCGATGAACACCTGCCCGTCGAAGTCGGCAGGCTTCGCACCGAACGATTCCGCACCCGCCGCGTGCACGGCGGCCAGTGTGCGGCCGAACCTCTCCGCCGCCGCGCGATCGGGTCGCGCCTGCGTCAGGCGGGACAGCACGATCCGCTCCCGCCCCACCTCGATCACCTCGACCACCGGCGCGCCGGCCGCGGCGAGCCAGCGCAACCCCGCGGCCTCGGCGGCGAAGAAGTCGGGGTGGGCGCAGGCGCGGGTCTTGATGTGCGCGGGAGCCGCGTGATCTGCGTTCACGACCTCAGCGTGCCACGCCGACACTGGCTACCATGAAGTGATGCGGCCGCTCCAGAAGTCCATCATCGCCGAACTCGAGGTGCTCCCCGAGATCGATCCCGACGCCGAGATCAGACGTCGCGTCGACTTCCTCACCGGATACCTCGCGGCGAGTGGTGCGGCCGGCTTCGTGCTGGGGATCAGTGGCGGACAGGACAGTTCGCTGACCGGGAAGCTCTGCCAGCAGGCCGTCGAAGAGATACGTGCCGGCGGTGGCGATGCCACCTTCGTCGCGGTGCGCCTCCCCTACGGCGAGCAGGCCGACGAATCCGACGCACAGATCGCGTTGCAGTTCATCGGTCCCGACCGCACGGTCGTCACCAACGTCAAACCCGGCTCCGATGCGATCGGTTCGGTCGCGGGCGACGCCCTGGGTGAACCGTTGCGAGACTTCGTGCGCGGCAACATCAAAGCGCGCGTGCGGATGGTGACGCAGTACGCCCTGGCCGGGCAGCACTCGCTGCTGGTGGTGGGAACCGATCACGCGGCCGAGGCCGTCAGCGGGTTCTTCACCAAGTACGGCGACGGTGGCGTCGACCTCACCCCGTTGACGGGTCTCACGAAACGACAGGGCGCGCAGATCCTGCGCCACCTCGGTGCGCCGGACTCGGTGACCGCGAAGGTCCCGACCGCCGACCTCGAGGACGATCGTCCGGCCCTGCCCGACGAGGAGGCGCTAGGCGTGACCTACGCCCAGATCGACGACTACCTCGAGGGCCACGACGTCCCCGACGAGGTCGCCGAGACCATCGAGGGTCTGTTCGTCCGCACACGCCACAAGCGGACCGTTCCGGTCACGCCGTTCGACACGTGGTGGTCAGCGCCGAACTGACCGGCCGTCTCCGCGGGCAGACCCTGAGGTCGCGCGGGCCAAGCGATCGAACTGGTCGTTGGCGACGCGCATGGCGATCTCGTAGGGCAACGCGAACTTGCGCGACACCCAGTACCCCAGGCGGATGTCGGTCGAGGTGTACACCATCCATCGGTTGCGGGTGACGCCGGCGATGATGGCCTGCGCCGCACGCTCAGGGGTCACGGCACGCTTCTCGAAACGACGCACGGCGGCCACGATCCGTGGATCGCTGGTGTCGACACCCGCGATGTCGACGGTGCCGACCAACGGTGTGGCGACAGCGCCGGGACACACCAGAGAGACGCCGATCCGATGGCGCCGGAGATCGAACCGCAGCACCTCCGAAACGCCGCGGATGCCGAATTTGCTGGCGCTGTAGGCGGCATGCCAGGGCAGCGCCATCAGCCCCGCGGCCGACGACACGTTCACCAGATGGCCCCCGGATCCGCGTCGGACCATCTGCGGCACAAAGCATTCGATGATGTGGATGGGGCCCATCAGGTTGATGTCGACCATCTTGCGCCACGTCTCGTGCCGGAGGTTCTCCACCGTGCCCCAGGCCGACACCCCGGCGATGTTCATCACCACGTCCATCGTCCCGTGCTCGGCCTCCACGGCCGCGGCGAACTCGCTGACCCACCCGTGGTCGCTCACGTCGCCGGCCTGCGAGAACAGGACGCGCCCGCCGCGCCCGGTGATCTCGGTGACCGCCTCGGTCAGTCGGGGGCCGTCGATGTCGGTGAGGACCAACCGCGCACCGGCGTCGGCCGCCGCGATGGCGGTGGCCCGGCCGATCCCGCTCGCCGCACCGGTCACCAGGACGGCGCGTCCGGCGAGGGTCGGGACGGGGGTGCGCATGACAAGCAGTTCCCGGACGCTCATGGATCCAGCCTATCGGCCTCGGTGGGGGTCAGAAGGGCAGCTTTCCGCCGAAGAGCGAGTAGACCACCGACAGCAGCGACTTGAGGATCTGCGACGACGCGTCCTGCCCCTGGCCCTGCAGCAGCGTCAGGATCGCCGTCGGGTCCTTGCTGTCGATGAGCTGACCGATGAGCGGGACGATCGCCTGCAGTCCGCTCAGGTCGATGCCGTTCGTGTTCGGCGCGGCCGGCGCCTCCCCGGTGGCCGGTGAGTTCTGGCTGCCCTGAGGGAGACTCGGGCTCAGCCGGTTGGCCGACGGGGTCGACAGCAGGTATTTGACGATGCCGTCGATGATCGCCACCGCGTACTTGACCTGACCCGATTTCGCGGCCAGGGCGTCGGCCTCCTGCGGGTTCGAGAGGTTGCCCATCTCGATGAACACCGCGGGGACCTTGGTGAGGTTCACCGCGGCGATGTCGGCGCGGGTCTGGATGCCGTTGGTGACACCGGCGTAGTTGGCGCCCGGGAAGCCTGCCTTCAGGAACGCGTCGCGCATGAGGTTCGCCGCGGTGCGACCGGTGGTCGCCTGCACGGCGCTGACCGCGGCGTCGGGTACCGGCAGCTGCGGCACGATGATGTGGAAGCCCTTCTTGGCCGGGTCGGCCGCCGCCGACGTCGAATCGGCGTGCACGCTCACCGCGACGTCGGCCTTCGAAGCGTTCGCAGCGGCGGCGCGCTCGTCGACGCAGCCGCCCCACCCGGTGTCGTCGGGGCGACTGAGCACGACCTTCGCGCCCTGGCTCTCGAGGCCCGCCTTCACCAGTGACACCACATCCCAGTTGACGGTGTGCTCGGCGGCCTTGTTCACACCTGTCGCACCGGTTGTCTGGCAGTCCTTCTTGCCGCCGCGCCCGTCGGCGACCTGCTTGCGGAGGTCGTGTCCGACGGCCGAGCCCTGATGGCCGGGATCGAGGAAGACGGTCTTGCCGGCGAGCGCGTCCTTCTTCTCGGGTGCGGGGGTGGCCGGTGCCGGGGTGGGGACGGACGGCGCCGGGGCGGGTACCGCGGGGGCCGCCGAGGCGATCGACGGAACGCAGATCATGCTGGCGGTGATCATCACCGTGGCGGCACCGATCGCGGAGCGGCGGGTGCGGGTGGTGGACAGGCGGGGGGAAGAGATCATGGGCGGGTGCGCAGGGACTCGGACACGGTCGACTGCGGCGCTCCTCTCGTCGATCACGGTTGCTGTCGGCACGCGTGAGTCACACGCGCCACATCAGTAACAGTGAACCAGTAGTCGAGAGTTGCGCCCTCACCCGTTCGGCGGCAGCGGCTTTTCGTTGCCCGGACGTGACCGAGACGATGCACGATCGTTGGCCGCGCCGACGGTGGAGGTCAGTCGCGTGGCCGTCGGATGCGGATCGGACCGCGCGCGGTCGTCGGGTCGACGACCTCGCCACGCTGGGTGATCTGGACCTCGCCGGCCGCCATCAGTCGCGTCGCCGCCTGCCGGACCGGCTCCATCAGGGGCCTCCAGTCGTCGGGTCGCACCGCGCGGGCGACATCGGACGGACAGATCGACGAGGTGACCGCGCGGCGGTCGAGCAGGTCGCGGATGGCCTGCTCGAGATCCGCGTCGGCGGGTTCGGGACTCACGACGCCCGCCTGCGCTGCGTGCGGTACCGCGTGACCGCCAGCATCGATTGCCGGTCGACGGATTCGTCGCCACGGACCAGCGTCGCGAGTTCGCGGTGCACGGCTTCGGCGTCGAGCCCGGACCCGATGACGATCAGGTCGGTCGAGCGCGGATGGTCGGCGGGCATGTCGGCCACGGTGACGTGCCCTCCGACCGCGTGCACCGAGAACGCTCCGCGGTGGCCCGCGACGTCGAAGTGCGTCACCCCTTTCACGCGGTAGGTACCCGCCGGGGGTCGCTCGAGGAAGACCGCGAGTCGACGGGGATCGAGCGGATCGTCGACGGTCAACGCGACGGACTGGTAGCCGTCGTGGAGATGGTGGTGGTCGTGCGGGGTGTCGGCCCCGCCGTCGTGTTCACCGGCGTGTTCATCGAGGAGATCGGCGAGCTCGAGTTGCCGCGGACCGGTGTCGGCGGCGCGTTCGACCGGGTCGAAGAGCAGGGCGGTGTCGACGGCGGAGTGATCGGTGACGTGCAGCGCCCCGGTCGGGTTCAGATCCCGCAGCGACGCCGTGACATCGGCGAGCACCTCGGGGGTGACCCGGTCGGATTTGTTGACCAGCACGAGGTCGGCGATCGCGATGTGCCGGTCGATCTCGGGGTGGCGGGATCGGGTCTGTTCGATGTGTTCGGCGTCGACGAGGTAGATCAGGCCGCCGTAGGTGATCCGGGGTCCGGCGGCGGCGGTGACCATCCGCACGAGCGTGGTCGGTTCGGCGAGTCCGCTGGCCTCGATCACGACGGCGTCGAGGCCGGCCGACGGCGCCACCAGTCCGGCCAGGACCGACTCGAGGGAGTCGGCGTCGACGGTGCAGCAGATGCATCCGTTGCCCAACGTGACGGCACCGTCGACAGCGCCGGCGACGAGTAGTGCATCGATGGACACCGCTCCGAAGTCGTTGACCACCACACCGATTCGACGACCGGCGGCGGTGCGCAGGACGTGGTTGAGCAGTGTGGTCTTGCCCGCGCCCAGGAATCCCGCGACCACGATGACCGGGACGGCCCGGTTCCTCTGCGCGCTCACAGGGTCGAGGATACAAACGGGATCAGCCGTATGCTCGCAGGCACCAGACCAGGTCATCCACGACGTCCGAGGAGGACGACATGACATATCCGCCCTCCGATCCCGGGCCCGAGGACGGGACCTCGCCCCCGTCGCTGGAGAAGCGAACCGACCCCGGTCGTGACGATTCCGCGGGCCAGGGAACCGGCTACGGGTATCCCCCAGCCGCGGACACCGGGTACGGATACCCCCAGAACACCGCGAGCGGTCAGCCCGATCCCGCCTACGGACAGGCCCCGTACGGGCAGCCCCAGTACGGAGTGCCGCAGTACGGACAGGCCCAGTACACGGGAGCGCCCTACCCGCAGGCAGGTGGCGGGGCACCGGCGTACCTGAACCCCTACGGGACACCGGTCGCGGCGACGACCAACGGCAAGGCGATTGCCGCACTCGTCTGCGGCATCGCGTCGTTCCTCACCTGCCTGCTGTTCGTCGGCATCCCGGCGGTCATCCTGGCCAACATCGCCCTCGCGGAGATCGACGCGGCCAACGGGTCGCAGGAGGGCCGTGGCATGGCCGTGGCCGGTCGCGTACTGGGGTGGGTCGCCATCGCTCTGACGATCATCGTGCTCGTCATCGTGTTGATCGCGCTGATCGCGGCGTCCTCGAGCGCCTGAGGTCTGCAGACGACGAACGCCCGGACCCCTGCAGGTCCGGGCGTTCGTCGTCGTATCGGGTCGCGAAAGTCGTATCAGACGGTGCGGGCGTGATCGGGGCGTCGCGCACCCGATCCGCCGGCGTGCGACGACGCCGACCGGCGGCCGCGGCCACCGGCGGAGGAACCGCCTGCGCCACCTCCGCGACGACCCGAGCCACCCCGGGCACCGGTGCGCGGTGCGCCACCCTGACGGGGACCGCGGGGGCCGCGGCCGGCGGCGACCTGGGTGCGGATGGGTTCGGGGGCCGGCGCGATGCGCTCGGCGATGTCACCCACGAGATCGGTGACCGCGGCCGATGACGCGGTGACGCGACTGGGGGCGACGTCGATCGCCGCCTTCTTCAGGAGGCGACGCAGGTCGGTGCGCTGTTCGGGCAGCGCGATGGTGACCACGTCACCGGCGTTGCCCGCCCGCGCGGTACGGCCCGAGCGGTGCAGGTAGGCCTTGTGCTCGGCCGGCGGATCGACGTGGATGACGAGCTCGACATCGTCGACGTGCACGCCACGGGCGGCGACGTCGGTCGCGACGAGCACCTTCACCGAGCCCTCACCGAACGCGGCGAGGTTCCGATCGCGCTGCGGCTGCGAGAGATTTCCGTGCAGATCCACGGCCGGGATACCCGCGCTGGTGAGCTTCTTCGCGAGCTTCTTGGCCTGGTGCTTGGTGCGCATGAACAGGATCCGGCGGCCGGTTCCCGATGCGAGCACCTCCACCAGGTCGTTCTTGGCGCCGGTGTCGGCGACCTCGAACACGTGGTGGGTCATCGCGGCGACGGGCGAGTTCGCCTCGTCGACCGAATGCATCACCGGGTTGTGCATGAATCGCTTGACCAGCTTGTCGACCCCGTTGTCGAGGGTCGCCGAGAACAGCAGTCGCTGCCCGTTGGCCGGGGTCTTCGAGAGGATGCGGGTGACCGCGGGAAGGAACCCGAGATCGGCCATGTGGTCGGCTTCGTCGATCACAGTCAACTCGACCTCGTCGAGGGTGAGGTGCCGCTGCTCGAGAAGATCCTCGAGGCGCCCCGGGCAGGCGACGACGATGTCGACGCCGCCGTTGAGGGCGTCGACCTGCCGCTTCTGGTTGATCCCGCCGAAGATCGTGGTGGCGCGCATGCCGTACGCGGCGGCCAGCGGCTCGACGACGGCCGAGATCTGGGTCGCGAGTTCGCGTGTCGGGGCGAGCACGAGCGCACGCGGACGGCCCCGACGACGGGTGCCACCGGTGCCATCGGCCGCGATGCGGGCGACGAGCGGGATCGAGAACGCGAGGGTCTTGCCGGAACCGGTCTTGCCGCGACCGAGGACATCGCGGCCGGCGAGGGTGTCCGGGAGGGTGTCGACCTGGATCGGGAACGCCGTGGTCTTACCGTCGGCCGCGAGTGCGGCGAGGATGGGCGCGGGCACGCCGAGCGTGCTGAATTCGGTGTTGCTCACAAGAAGCCTTTCGGGCAGTGGACTCCACGGCGGCGCTACGGTGCGCTGGTGCGCACATGAAGTCGGTGGCGAACACGCAGGTGTGCGCATTCGTTCGCCGTACGAAGGAATCGACTCACCGAGAATCGGCGGTGAAGAAGCGTTCTACGACGCAAGTCGCCCGGTGACGGGCGAAGCTTTCCTGACCACAGTAGCCGACGATCGTCACATGTTGTGATCGCCGGGGAGTCGCGTGCGACACACCACGGCGCACTTCACTATTCGCGACAACTGAGCATCGGTCCGGTTTCACCATCCGTTTCGTGCGATTTGTACGAGAGAAAAGTTAATTGTTGTGGATCGTTCTCGCACACTTCTCCGGTGACATCCCGATCATCGACGACGCGCGATAAATAGCAATTGATTGCCGAAATGATTGTTGTCATCTAATCTTCTGCTTGACAGACCGAAGATCTTCGAAGGGATCCACCCGAGCATGGCCAAGAAGCAGATAGTTCAGTTCATTGACGACATCGACGGCAAGGTTCTGGATGAATTCGAAACGGTGCGGTGGTCACTCGATGGACGCCAGTACGAATTCGACACATCACCCAAGCATGCACAGCAGTTCCGCGATTCCCTGGAGAAGTACGCCGAGGTGTCACGTTCGGTGGCGGGTCGGCGTGGCCTGAAGCGTCCCACCGCCACCGGCGGCGCCACACGGTCCAAGGAGCAGACACAGGCAATTCGCGACTGGGCCAACAGCAATGGCTACGAGGTCAGCAACAGGGGTCGCATCCCGATCGAGGTCGTCGAGGCCTTCGAAGCTGCCCACTGAACCACACCGTGATCGCGATGTGTCGGCGAAAGCCGTAGTCGCGCCCACAAGGCCATCCGGCATCGTTCCACGATCCGGGTGGCCTTTTTGTCGTGCACGTGTCGTCGGGGCGGAGCAGTGCGATCAAACGATGCGTCGAAAAGAGACCGTCGCGCGACGCGACCCGCATCCGTACTCCATCCACACACGAAGAAGCAGAAGCGGAGGAGAAGAGAGGGAAAACCCTCGATGTCACCTTTACAGGTGATCCGATGAGACGGATGAGTGGATCCGACGACGAGAACGTCGGGAAAAGTGGAGCTAAGGGGATTCGAACCCCTGACCCCCACACTGCCAGTGTGGTGCGCTACCAGCTGCGCCATAGCCCCGTGTTGAGTTGTGTACACGCACCGTTTCCATCACCGTTGCGTCCGTGGAGAAATTACACCATCGCGAGACGAGCGACCAAATCCCTGCCGCGCACGACCGGTCGGGAGCTCAGCTCTGCGACTTCCCCTCGACGAGCTGCTGCACCCACTGCGGACCGTCGAGGATGCCGGAGACGGCCTGACCGCCGGAGAGCACCGTCGGAGTACCCGCCTGGCCGCCCAGGGCCTTGCTGAGCTGCGTGAGCGACTGCTGGGCAGAGGTGTTCGCCTCGGCGACAGCCGAACCGTTCGCGATGCACTGCTGGGTCTGCGTCGAGGCCCCGACCGCGGCCGCCTTCTGGGCGAGTTCGGCGTTGTCGGGGTCGTCGCCGCCCTCGGCGGGCTGCTCGTCGTAGAGCTTGGTGTGGTACTTCAGGAACGTGTCCTGATCGCCTGCGCGGGCGACGCACAACGCCGCGCCGGCGGCCCGCGACGAGTAGTCACCCGACCCGGAGTTGCGGTTGAGGAACGTGAGCAGGTGATAGCGAACCCGCAGGGTTCCCGCTTTGGCGGCATCGACCATGGTCTGCCCCGACGACGCCTCGAACTGCTTGCAGTACGGGCACTGGAAGTCCTCGAACACGTCGATGGTGTGCGGCGCATCGGCCCGCCCGATGATGAGACTGGCGTTCTGGGCGAGGACGTTCTGATCGGCACTGCCCTTGTCGCGCTGGCTGTTCCAGATCACCCCACCGACGACGACCACGGCGATCACGACCACCGCGACCCCGACCAGCAGGTATGTGCTGCGGCTCGAGGTGGCGCTGGGCTTGTAGCTCGGACCCCGCTTGACCGGCGGCCGGTTCGGCTTGCTCATGCCCACACGATAGACAACCCCGACTGAGAAGAATCTGAGTCATCCGTGGCCCCGCCGACCGGCATGCGGCGGCGGGGTGTCACCGAGGACACTCAGGCCTGCAGCACCGAATCGACGAGCGCCTGCGCCTCGGACTGCACGGTCGCGAGATGCTCGGGTCCGGTGAAGGATTCGGCGTAGATCTTGTAGAGATCCTCGGTTCCCGAGGGTCGTGCGGCGAACCATGCGTTCTCGGTGACGACCTTCAGTCCGCCGATCGCGGCCCCGTTGCCGGGCGCTTCGGTGAGGATCGCGGTGATCGGTTCGCCGGCCAGCGACGTCGCCGACACCTGGGAGGCCGACAACCCCGCGAGCACCGCCTTCTGCGCCCGGCTCGCCGGTGCGTCGATCCGCGCGTACGAGGGATTGCCGAACTCCTCGACCATCTCGGTATAACGCTGCGAGGGCGTCTTCCCTGTCACCGCCAGGATCTCCGACGCCAGCAGCGCCATGATGATGCCGTCCTTGTCGGTCGACCACACACCGCCGTCGCGTTGCAGGAACGAGGCGCCGGCACTCTCCTCGCCGCCGAAGGCGATGTCGCCGGAGATGAGGCCGGGAACGAACCACTTGAACCCGACGGGCACCTCGACGAGGCGACGGCCGATCGAGGCGACGACGCGGTCGATCATCGACGAGCTCACGAGTGTCTTGCCGACCGCGGCCGAGGAGTTCCAGTCGGGCCGGTGGGTGAACAGGTAGTCGATGGCGACGGCCAGGAAGTGGTTCGTGTTCATCAACCCGCCGTCGGGGGTGACGATGCCGTGTCGGTCGGCGTCGGCGTCGTTGCCGGTGGCGATGTCGTAGGAGTCACGCACCGCGATGAGCGAGGCCATGGCGTTCGGCGACGAGCAGTCCATCCGGATCTTGCCGTCGGTGTCGAGCGTCATGAACCCGAACTGCGGGTCGACGGTCGGGTTGACGACGGTGAGCTCGGCCAGGCTGTACATGAAACCGATCTCGGCCCAGTACCCCACCGACGCGCCGCCGAGCGGGTCGGCGCCGATGCGGACGCCGGCCGAGCGGATCGCGTCCATGTCGACGACCTTCTTGAGGTTGTCGACGTAGGTGGTGCTGTACGGGTACTTCACGACCAGGTCGCCGGCCACGGCCCGCTCGAACGGGACCCGCGGCACCGCGCCCACACCCGACCGCAACAACTCGTTGGCCCGCGCGGCGATGGGACCGGTGATGTCCGACCCCGCCGGTCCGCCGTCGGGCGGGTTGTACTTGAACCCACCGTCGCGGGGCGGGTTGTGCGACGGCGTCACCACGATCCCATCGGCCCGCGGACCGGTACCCGCGTTGTGCACGATGATGGCGTGGCTCAGCGCCGGTGTCGGGGTGTGGCGGTCGAGGTCGTCGACCATCACCGTCACACCGGCCGCGACGAGGACCTCGATCGCCGTGCGCCATGCCGGGCGCGACAGGGCGTGGGTGTCGAGACCGATGAACAGTGGCCCGTCGATGCCGGCACCACGCCGGTAGTCGACGATCGCCGCGGTGGTCGCGATGATGTGCGATTCGGTGAACGCGGCGTCGAAGCTCGATCCACGATGGCCGGAGGTACCGAACACGACCTGCTGCAGCGGGTCGTCCGGGTCGGGCACCGTCGAGTAGTAGGCATCCTCGAGCGCGCCGACGTCGACGAGATCTTCGGGAAGTGCCGGTGTGCCGGCCCGCTCGTGCGCCATGGGGAGTCTGATTCCTTCGCTGATCGTCCGCGCGCGAACACAGCTGCGCTGGCGAGGATTCTGCCAAAGATCGCCACTCGGTAGTGTCGGCACACGGATACTGTCCGGCCAACGGCAACCGGGGATGGTTGTGACCGTTCACGGCCGGAGTGCACACGAGGGGGGCGGCGATGGCGACGGAGGCGATCGTCCTGGTGCTGCCGGGAGGCACCGACATCAGTTACGCACCGTCGTCGTGGCGGTCGCCGTCGGCGCTGCGGATGTACCCCTTCACCGGCTCCGTCGCCGCGCGATTCCCGGGGCGGGTTGCGGTGCACCAGGTGCGTTATCGGGTCTACGGGTGGAACGGCGGGCAGAACAGCCCCATGCCCTACGCCCGTGCCGCACTCGAGCGGATGACGCAGCGCCATCCGGGTGTGCCCGTCCATCTGATCGGACACTCGATGGGTGGCCGGGTGGCGGCGCAGCTCGCCGACGACGAGCGTGTCCACGGTCTGCTGGCGTTGGCGCCGTGGTGGCAGTTCGCGGACTGGCGCCACATCCACGCCGGTGTCCGGGTCGTCGCCATGCACGGCACCGCCGACACCCGTACCTATCCGCACCGCACCGAACGCGGCGTCGCCGAGCTCCGCGAACGCGGGCTCGACGCGACCTACATCCCGGTCCCCGACGGCGGTCACGCGATGCTCGACCATGTGCTCTGGTGGCAGCGGACCGCGCTCGACTTCGTCGCCGAGGCCCTCGACGGGGTCTCCGACACGCGCGTTCGTCACGTGGACGACAAGCTGTGATCAGCCCCACCACGATGACGGCGTTTCCTTCTCGGATTCACAGCATCCCGACAGCCGCCGGTTGCATCATCATCAGGTGAGTTCTGTGGTCACGGTCGGCGCCGACCGTCTGGTGTCGGGTGGCCCGACGAGTGTGCTGGCATGGTCGTACACCCCGCCCGGACACAGTTCCGGCATCGTGATCCACCTCCTGTCGGGCTGGTTCCCGACCGTCGTCGAGGTGGTGACCGTGGCAGTGGTCCTCGCAGCCATCGGTTGGCGGACCCGACGGTGGCGCGTGGTGTGGGTGCCGGTCGCGGCCGCCGTCGGCGCGGTCGTCGCGGTGATCGTCTACGTGATCCTCGACGCGCGCGGACTGTCACCGGATTCCGCGCCGACGTTGTTCTGGGTCTGGACGGCGGTCGGGTCGGCGGTTCTGATGTTGACCATCATCGGCATCCGATCGGGTCGGTGGTGGCAGCACGTGTCGATGGCGTTCGCCATCCCGCTGGCGGTGTTCTGTCTGGCCCTGTCGGTCAATCAGTGGTCGGGCTACTACCCCACCCTCGATCGCGCGGTCGCGGGTCTCACCGCGCAACCGTTGCCGAACGAGACGACGGTCGCCAAGCTCGCCACCTTCCGCAATCGCCCCGAGACGGTGAAGAACGGGCGGGTCGTCGCCATTCGCACCCCGAGCTCCATCAGCCGTTTCCATCCCCGCACCGAGTACGTCTACCTGCCGCCGGCCTGGTTCACCGGCGCAACTCCCCCGCCCCTGCCGGCGGTGATCATGATCGGCGGCGTCGTGAACACCCCGCAGGACTGGGTACGCAGCGGCGACGCGCTGGCCATCTCCGACGCCTACGCGCGCGACCACGGCGGTCGCGCGCCGATCCTGGTGCTTGTCGATCCGAGCGGCAATCTCACCACCGACACCGAGTGCGTCGACGGTCCCCGCGGCAACGTCGACACCCACATCACCGACGAGGTCCGCCCCTATGTGATCTCCCGTTTCGGGGCGGCCTCGGCCGCTCGCAACTGGGCGGTCGTCGGATGGTCGATGGGCGGGACGTGCGCGATCGATCTCGTGGTCCGGCACCCCGACCGGTTCGCGACGTTCGTAGACATCTCCGGCGACATCGGTCCGAACGTCGGCGACAAACAGAGCACCATCAACGCCCTCTATGGCGGCGACAGCCGGGCGTGGGACCGCTTCGATCCGGCCACCGTGATGCGCGCCCACGGGATGTATGTCGGCGTCTCGGGATGGTTCCGGTCCGAGGGCCACCGCAGCAACAAGGACGGTTCGGTGGTCTCGGGTCAGGCCGAGGCGGCGCGCGAACTGTCCGCGATCGCCCGGTCGGTGGGCATCACCACCTCCGAGCGGTACGCCGTGGGCCCACACACGTGGGCGTTCGGCGCCCAGTCGTTCGCCGAAGCACTGCCGTGGCTGCACAACCGGATCGACCCCGGAACAGTGGGCTGATCACAACTCGCCTGTACGAGAACAGCGCCCCGACACATGCTCGTCGGGGCGCTGCTGTTCGCGGGATGGGTCAGTCAGGGATGTAATCAAACGTGTCGGGGTTGGGGCCGGTGCGGCCGTCCTCACCCTTGTCGAGGCCGTCGAGCTTCGCGATGTCGTCGGCGGTCAACTCGAAGTCGAAGATGTCGAAGTTGTCCTTGACCCGCGACTCGGTGACCGACTTCGGGAACACGATGTTGTCGTGCTGCAGGTGCCACCGCAGGGTGACCTGGGCGGTCGACTTCCCGACGCGCTCGGCGATGGCGCTGATCGTCTCGTCGTCGAGCACCTTGCCCTGCGCGATCGGCGACCACGCCTCGGTCGCGATGCCGTGCTCGGCGCCGTACTTCCGTGCCTCGGTGTTGGCGAAGTACGGGTGCACCTCGATCTGGTTCACCGCGGGCACGACATCGGTCTCGGCCGCGAGGCGGTCGAGGTGCGCGGGCTGGAAGTTGGAGACGCCGATCGACTTCGCGCGTCCCTCCTTCTGGAACTCGATGAGCGTCTTCCACGTGGTGACGAAGTCGCCGTCGTACTGCGTCGGCAGCGGCCAGTGGATGAGGAACAGGTCGACGTGGTCGAGCCCGAGCTTGGACAGGCTCTCGTCGAACGAGCGCTTCGCGTCGTCGGGACGGTGGAAGCCGTTGTTGAGCTTCGTCGTCACCCAGATGTCGTCGCGGGCGATGCCCGAGTCCCGGATGCCCTCGCCGACCTCGGCCTCGTTGCCGTACATCTGCGCCGTGTCGATGTGCCGATAGCCGGTCTCCAGGGCGAGGCGGGTGGCCTTCGCGGTGTCACCGGGCTCGATCTGGAACACACCGAATCCGAGCTGCGGGATGCTGCGTCCGTCGTTGAGGGCAATGGTCGGGACCGAGGTCATAGGGCGTCCTCCAAGAGGTTGATCAGGGCCCGGATCTCAGGCCCACGATCGTTGTCAACGCTCATCAGAGGACTCGCATTCCGCCGTCCTCAGACGACGCACCCCTCCAGAGCGGCGGCCTGGGCCGCGGTGACGCCGTACTGGGCGCACTGCATCGCCGACCCGACGTCGAGGACTGTCCAGCCGTCTCCGGCACGGGTGAACAGGACTCCCGACGACTGCGGTGTTCCCGATGTGGATGCGAGGGCGAAGGGCGCAGAGCACTGGATGCGGCGGAACCCGGTGGGCCGTGCGACCCGATCGAACTCCGGAGTCGACCGCAACGCGGCCATCAGCGCGTCCGGCGTGGCGAACGCACATGCGTCGCTCCCCAGGGGTGACAGTGTGATCGATGCGGTCTCCTCGACCGCAGTGTCGTCGCCGGTGGCGTCGTCAGCCGCGGGAGCGGACTCATTCGTCGCGGTGGTCGACGACTCCGGTGCCGGCGAGGGCGTATCCGCGGTCGCGGAACTCGTGATCGGTACGGCCGAGGTCGACTCGGCGGAGGTGGATCCCTCGTCGGAACCGCAGGCGGTGAGCAGGGCGACGGGGGCGATCAGGGTGGCTGCGAGCACGGGCAGTCGACGCACGGTGGGATGTCCTTCGTTCGTGTACGAATCGGTCATCTCGTACATCGCCGGGGTGGTACGCCGCGTTACCGACCGGGGACACACTTGTTCTACACAGCAGAACGGACCAGGACTGGTGTCCTGGTCCGCTGCTGTTCGGTGGAGCTGCCGGGAATCGAACCCGGGTCCTTCGTCATGTCAGTAGGGCTTCTCCGTGTGCAGTTCGCTACGCCTCTACTCGGATCTCTCGGTCACGCGAACAAGCCGAGATGACGATCCCAGTCGCTGTTGGTTGTCCCGTTCGACTCCGCGACCGAGCCGAACGGTGAGCTCCCTTGATGATGCCGGTACCCGGGGCGGGAGCACACCCGGGCCGACAGACCAGCACTCGCTCAGGCGGCGAGGGCGTAGTCGCGCTGATTGGAATCGGCGCTTAATTGGTTGCGATGACGCTCACGGTGGTCTCTCGCCTGCACCGACACGCTTCCCCTACTTAGATGAACCAAGTCGAAACCGTTCAGCCCCGTAGGTGCCCACTCCTGACGCAGCGGACGCTTCATACTAACAACCGTCACCGACGAATTCATTCCGATTTCACCGTCGGCCGCCCGACTCAACCCGGCATGCCCTTGACCCGCCGACCCAGTTCGCGTGTGACCTCGCGCGCGGCGGTGCGCTCGGCGATCGCGCGGCGTTTGTCGTGGGCCTGCTTGCCCTGCGCGAGCGCGAGTTCGACCTTCACCTTGCCGTCGTTGAAGTACATCGACAGCGGTACCAGCGTGAGGTTCCCGGTCGCGATCTTGCCCGACAGACCGTCGATCTCGCGGCGGTGCAAAAGCAGTTTCCTGTTGCGACGCACTGCGTGGTTGGTCCACGACCCGTTGCCATATTCGGCGATGTGCAGGCCACGGAGCCACACCTCGCCGTTATCGATGGTCGCGAACGCGTCGACGAGCGAGGCCTTGCCGTCACGCAGGCTCTTCACCTCGGTTCCGAGCAGCGCGACACCCGCCTCGTAGGTGTCGAGGATCAGGTAGTTGTGGCGTGCCTTGCGGTTGGTCGCGATGGCCTTGCGGCCCTTCTCCTTCGCCATGTCCTCACCTTCTCCCCTGGTCTCACGTGCTCATGTCGGTCGTCGTGACCGGATGTCCAGCCTACGGACCGCGGTCGCACGGGCGGTAATCGTTTTCTTCCGGCGCCGACCGGCAGGCCACAATAACGTCCATGGTCGGCCATTCCATCCCGTTGCCGCCGGTGCGGACCGCTGTTCTCGCCGACGCCCCCGTGATCGCCGCCCTGCGCGACGATCTGGCGCGCTGGATGACCGCGAACGGCATCGAACAGTGGGCGCCCGGGGAGATCACCGCCGACGACGTGGCCGCGCAGGTCCCCGACGGGGAGTGGAACGTGGTCGAGGTCGACGGCCGTGTCGCGGCATGCATTCGTCTGATCTGGTCGGATCCACTGTTCTGGGGTGCCGACGATGCCCCCGCCGGATACGTCCACGGCCTGATGGTGGACCGGGGGTTCGCCGGATCCGGGTGGGGTCGTGAGCTCATCGAGTGGTCGGTTCTGCGCACTCGCGAGGCCGGATTCGATCTGCTGCGCCTCGACGCGGTCAGCCACAACCCGACGCTGCTCGCCTTCTACGACTCGCTCGGGTTCCGCCGGGTTCGCCTGGCCGATCTACCGGCGCACTTCCATCGCGACACGAAAGTCGTGCTGCTCGAACGACCGATCTAGATGCGGACGTAGAACCGCAGCGTCGCGTATCCGGTCATGGTCGCGAGCCCGATCCCGGCGATCACGAGCCACGGCGAGACGAACACGACGTCGCCGAGGGTGATGCGGGCGAGGATGTTCACGCCGTAGAGGTCGCCGAGTGCGCGGTCGAAGAACAGGGTCTTCGCGCCGAACAGTCCCGCGACGGCGAGCAGCGACCCGACGAACGCCGACACCACGGCCTCGAGCAGGAACGGCAGCTGTGTGTACCACCGGGTCGCGCCGACCAGCCGCATGATCCCGACCTCCGTGCGACGCGTGTAGGCAGCCACCTGGACCATGTTGGCGATCAATAGGATCGCGGCGAGGGCTAGCACCAACGCGATG
Organism: Williamsia sp. M5A3_1d; assembly: GCF_053345315.1. NCBI lineage: Bacteria > Bacillati > Actinomycetota > Actinomycetes > Mycobacteriales > Nocardiaceae > Williamsia > Williamsia sp. M5A3_1d. Next base: position 511,226 of record NZ_JBKEZX010000003.1, on the reverse strand, counting down.
GTGAAGGCCGCGTTGCGCGCGCCGTCGAGCACGCTGAAGATGCGTTTGACCAGCTCGCGCTGATCGAGCACCCCGTCGATCCCGTTCGCCGTCCGATACTTGTCGAGGACGGCCCCGAACCTGTTCGGGTCCGACATCCGCACCTTGAACGATGCCGGCAGGGTGTTCTCGCGGATCATCGACGCGATGTCGGGGCTGTTGGCGAAGGTCTTGGTCTTCGCATCGCGGAACGCCTCGGCGCGGTCGACATACGACACCGATTCGACGCCGGACTCGTTCTCGATCTGCTTGCGCAGACCCGCGCACGGGTCGGCCCGGCACTCCGGATCGGCGTCGGCGACGGTGTCGGAGATGAAGAACTGCATCTCGACGCGGTCGAGGAAGATGTCCTGGCTCTTGTCGGCCATCTGCACCACCAGCAGACCGCCACCGAACATGGCGAGGGTGATCGCGGTGGTGAGGACCATCGCCATCGTCATGGTGACGTTGCGACGCAGACCGTTGAGGACCTCGCTGAGGATGAAACTCGCGCGCATCAGCCGACCCCGTACACGCCGCGCTGGTCGTCACGCACGAGCCGGCCCATGTCGAACTCGAGCACCCGGCGCCGCATGGCGTCGACGATGTGGCGGTCGTGGGTCGCCATCACCACGGTGGTGCCGCGGCGGTTCACCCGGTCGAGCACGTCGACGATCTCCTCGCTGGTGGTGGGGTCGAGGTTTCCGGTCGGCTCGTCGGCCAGAAGCAGCAGCGGACGGTTGACGATGGCGCGGGCGATCGCGACCCGCTGCATCTCGCCGCCGGAGAGCTCGTAGGGCATGCGGTCGGCCTTGCCCGCGAGGCCGACGTATTCGAGGACCTCGGGGACCACACGTTCGATGGTCGAGCGCGGCTTGCCGATCACCTCGAGGGCGAACGCGACGTTCGCGGCGACGGACTTCTGCTGCAGCAGCCGGAAGTCCTGGAATACGCATCCGATGGACTGCCGGAGCAGCGGCACCCGGCGGCTGGGCAGCTTGTTGACGTGGAACTGACCGACCTGGATCTCGCCGCTGGTGGGCTTGTCCTCTTTCAGCAGGAGCCGGAAGAACGTCGATTTCCCCGAGCCCGACGGGCCGATCAGGAACGCGAACTCGCCCTTGTCGACGTCGAGGGTCAGGCCCTGCAGAGCGGGTCTGCCGGAGGCCTTGTACTTCATCGTGACGTTGTCCAGGCTGATCACGGCGGCCAGTCTAGCCACAACAGTCACACCACAGCCGTGTCCCGCACCGTGCGGTCCGGCGATCGACCGGTTACGCCACCTCAGCGCGCCGGGGTCGTGGTGGGCGTCTGCCCGGGCAGGACGAGGCCCGGGATGGTGGGCAGCTGGAAACCGGGCGCGGTGGTGGTCGTGGTCGGCTGCGAGCCGTCGGTGGGCGACGTCTGGTCGGTGCCGGTGGTCGACGTGGTCGACGGCGCGCTGCTCGACGAGCGCAGCGAGCTCCGCGTGGTGGCCGGCGCCGTGTACTCGGGGGTCTCCTCGGTGGTGCGCGGCGCGGCGGTGCGGGTCGCAGAGGCGGCGGCGTTCTGTTCGTCGATCGCCTTGTAGTGGTCGGCGCGCTGGCCGTACAACACCAGCACTCCGACGAACGCGATGAGCAGCACCGCCGTGGTGGTGCGGAGGCGGCCGCCGAACAGGTGTCGCGGGATCCGCTGCAGCAGCGTCTTCCCGGGCGACGCGGAGTCGGCGTTGTTCGTCGTCGAATCGTCCGGCGTGGTCATGTGTTCGACTCCGATTGCGCCGGGGCGCCCATCGCCCCGGTCTGGATGGCTTCACCGGGCGCCAGCGAGATGCCGGCGCGTCCGAAGGCGCGCACGATCCGCGAGCGCAGATCGCGACTGACCTCGAACTGCTTGCCCGGCAGGGTGCGCGCGACGATGCGCACGGTGACCTCGTCGATCTCCATGTCGGTGACCCCCATCGGCGTCGGCGCGTCGAGCAGTAGGGGACGCATCCGCGGATCGGCGAAGGTCTGTTCACCGATGGTGCTGAGGATCTCGTTGACGCGACTGATGTCGGCGCCCGCGGGCAGAGGGATGTCGACCACCGAGCGCGCCCAGTCCTTGGAGAGGTTGATCGCCTTGATGATCTGCCCGTTGGGCACCGTGATCACCTCGCCGTCCGATGAGCGGATCTTGGTGACGCGCAGCGTCACATCCTCCACAGTGCCCTCGGCGGGTGGGATGCCGCCCGCGACGGCCAGTTCGACCACGTCACCGAAACCGTACTGCTTCTCGGTGATGATGAAGAACCCCGACAGCAGATCCTGCACGATCCGCTGGGCACCGAAACCCAGCGCCGCACCGAGAACTGTTGCCGGCGCCACGAACCCGGTGATCGGGACGTTCAGCAGACGGATGATGTTGAACGCGACCACCAGGTAGACGATCACGATCGCGACCCACGAGATGACCTGTGCCACCGAGTGACGATGCTTCTCCGACTCCGACCGGACGAGTTCGTCGCTGTTGCGGAACCCCTGATCGATCCGACCGGTGATCCGCGCGGTCGCCCATTGGATGGCTCGGGTGGCGATCAGGGCCGCGAGGATCAGCAGGATGATCGGCAGCCCGCGCAGCGACAGGGTCCGGACGAGGTCGTCGGTGCCCGCCGGCGCCCAGGCGAGGTGATGAACGGATGGGTGCATGGATCCCTATCCGTCCGCCGCGGCCATCCGCCAACGGATGCCCGACTCGATGAACCCGTCGATGTCCCCGTCGAGGACGGCGGTCGGGTTGTTGACCTCGTACTCGGTCCGCAGGTCCTTCACCATCTGGTACGGGTGCAGCACATAGGACCGCATCTGGTTGCCCCAGCTGGAACCGCCGTCACCCTTGAGGGCGTCCATCTCGGCGCGCTCCTCCTTGCGCTTGACCTCGAGCAGCTTGGCCTGCAGCACCTTCATGGCGGCGACCTTGTTCTGCAGCTGCGACTTCTCGTTCTGACATGTGACCACGATGCCGGTGGGCACGTGGGTGAGGCGGACCGCGGAGTCGGTGGTGTTGACCGACTGTCCACCCGGACCCGAGGACCGGTACACGTCCACGCGGAGATCGTTCTCGTCGATGTCGATGTGGTCGGTCGTCTCGACCACGGGCAACACCTCGACCTCGGCGAACGAGGTCTGGCGGCGACCCTGGTTGTCGAAGGGGCTGATCCGCACCAGGCGGTGTGTGCCCATCTCGATCGAGAGGGTGCCGTACATGTACGGGCCCTTCACCGCGAAGGTCGCGCTCTTCAGACCCGCCTCCTCGGCGTAGGAGGTGTCGAAGACCTCGACGCCGTAGTCGTGCTTCTCGGCCCACCGGATGTACATGCGCATGAGCATCTCGGCCCAGTCCGCGGCGTCGACACCGCCGGCGCCGGAACGGATGTTGACCAGGGCGTCGCGGGCGTCGTACTCGCCGGCGAGCATGGTCTTGACCTCCATCGCCTCGATGTCGGCTCGAAGCGAGGCGCGCTCGGCGTCGGCGTCGGCGAGACCCGTGGTGCGGTCGTCGCCCTCCTCGTCCTCGGCGAGTTCGTAGAGGACGGGCAGATCGTCGAGTCGACGGCGCAGCGCGGTCACCCGGCGGAACTCGCCCTGGGCGTGCGACAGCTCGCTGGTCACCTGCTGGGCGCGTTCCTGGTTGTTCCACAGCTCGGGATCAGCCGCCTGGTGCTCGAGTTCGTCGATGCGGCGGGCCAGTTCCTCGAGATCGAGCACCTTCTCGACCGTGGTCAAGGTGGCGTCGAGGGAGTCGAGGTCGGTCTGTACGTCGGGTTGCACGGTTCACCAGGCTACGTGTTGCGCGACGGCCGAGGCCCACAGCGGGCCGACGGGCGCGGGGGTCGCGTCGGGCGTCAGGCGGCGGGCGGGATCTCGAGGCTGCCGAATCGCCAGCTGGTGTCGGTCTTGCCGGGCTTGTAGACGACCGGCATGTCGGCGCCGATCTGCGGCCACGGCGTCTTGCCGGTGACGACCATGTGTCCGTAGACGTTCGTGGGAGCGGTGTCGGGGCCGATGATCGTGCCCGAGACGGTGCAGTACATCTGGTCGTTGCGGTCGCCCTCGTCGGGCCGATCGCTCACACCGGTGACGGTGAGGGTGCCCTGGACGAGGCCGGCGCCGACTCCGCCGCCGCCGAACAGGCCGCCGCTTCCGCCGGCGCGTCCGCGTCGCCACTGGAGCACCATGAACGTCAGCAGGACCGCGAACATGACGAACAACACGACCGAGACCATCTGCTTGCGTCCACCTCTCCTTCGTCCCACCGGCGCATCACCGGCGGTCGATTCGGACAATTCGCCTCGCCCGAACTGCCCAGTAGCCTACCGGGCATGGCATCGCACCCGTCTGATCTGCAGCTGGCCCTCGAGATGGCCGACCGCGCCGATGCGATCACCGCGGCACGTTTCGGCGCGCTGGATCTGCAGGTCTCCGACAAACCCGATCTGACACCGGTGTCGGATGCCGATCTCGCGGTGGAGTCCGACGTGCGGGCCGTGCTCGCCGAACGCCGACCCGACGACGCCGTGCTCGGCGAGGAGTTCGGTGGCGCGGTCAGCCTGGCCGGACGCCAGTGGGTGGTCGATCCGATCGACGGGACCAAGAACTTCGTCCGTGGCGTCCCGGTGTGGGCCACGCTGATCAGCCTTCTCGTCGACGGCCGCCCGGTGGTCGGGGTGGTGTCGGCGCCGGCACTGCACCGTCGGTGGTGGGCGGCAGCCGGGGAGGGGGCGTTCGCGGCCGTCGACGGTGATGAACCCCGTCGGCTCGGGGTGTCGAAGGTGGCGCAGATCGGCTCGGCGAGCCTGGCGTTCTCGAGCCTGAGCGGTTGGGCCGATCGTGGCGCACGCGATCGCTTCATCGCTCTCACCGACGAGGTGTGGCGGGTCCGCGGCTACGGCGACTTCTTCAATTACTGCCTGGTGGCCGAGGGTGCGGTCGACATCGCGGCCGAACCGGAGGTGTCGCTGTGGGATCTCGCGGCGCTCGACGTGCTGGTCGGAGAGGCCGGCGGACGATTCACCGACCTCACCGGGGCGCCGGGACCGCACGGCGGCAGCGCTGTGGCCACGAACGGTCTCCTGCACGACGCCGTCGTGGAGGCACTGGGGATCGCGCCTCCGGTCAGGTGACGGGCGGGAACCAGCCCGTGCCGACACCGGCGTCGATCGCCCGCGCCACGCCGTAGGCGATCCAGGCCCCGGCGACGAGCCACACCAGCGGATGGCGCACGACACCGGCGACCCGACCGATCCGCGTGGGTCCGACCACGGCGACCGCGAGGGTGAGCACCACCATCGCGGCCACGAACGCCATGCTGATCGGCCCGAAGGCGTTGTAGGAGAACGCCGTCCCGACATCGCCGTGGCCGAGGGCGATCCAGCTCCTGGTCAGGCCGCAGCCGGGACACGGCAGGCCGGTGACCATCCGGAACGGACAGAGCACCGGACCCGACGAGCTCATCGAACGGGGCAGCGTGATGGCCGCGGCGATCGCGCCGGCCCCGACCGCGGCGGTGATGAGCACCGACGTTCGCGCGCCGACACCGTCTCGGCCGGCGGTGGACGTCGGCGCGGACGTCACCGCAGCGGGACGCCGTTCGAGTCGGGCACCTTGCGCAGGATGATCAGGATGAAATCGATCAGCGACCACACGCCGAGTCCACCACAGGTGATGAGCTTGAGGATGCCCAGTCCGGTGTAGCCCAGCCAGAAGCGGTCGATACCCAGGGACCCGAGGAAGAAGGAGATGAGGACGGTGGTGAGCCAGTCCTTGTCGGAGAACAGTCCCGGCACCTGCGAGACCGGGAACCACGAACTCGTGGTGGTACGGACCTGCATCTCGGGCTTGAGTTGACCGGAGCGGGTGAGGTTCTGCAGGTCGAAGTAGGTCATGGGACCTTGCTCCTGACCGAGGATCGCGGCGTAGAAGGTGTCGTTCTGGGGACCCGACGGCGGCTGCATCGGCTTACCCATGGGTGGTTGCGTCATGCGCAACAGATTAGGTCACAGAGACCCGGCGACACGGCCGAAGCGACATAGTGGATTCCACCCAAATCAGGCACGCGGTCGAAATGGGTGGTGACATCTTCCTTACCGGTCGGTAAGGTACATCTTACTGCCGAGTAAGATCGGCATCGGCGCAAGTCGGGAGCCCTCGGGTCCTCCGGGACGGCGTCGTCCAGCCCAGAACATCGACCACGAAACTGTAGGTGCGAAATGTCTACTCACACTGAGCCGCGCGACACCTCCGCGGTCGGCAAGAACCCCCCCAAGACCAACGCGATCGGCGCGGCGATGCGGTTTCTGACCGTCATCACCGGTTCCGACATCGCCGAGCGCTTCGGCCTGCGCGAGCCGATCAACCGTGTCGCTTACCAGGGCACCAAGACGGGGTTCCAGACCCTGGGCGCGGCGAGCCGCGCGTTCAAGTCGGTACAGGGCGGCGGCGCCCCGAAGCGCCTGGCCACCCCGGGCAAGGACTACTTCAACATCGCGCCGGACGACGAGCAGAAGATGATCGCCGACACCGCGCGTGAGTTCTCCGAGGAGATCCTGCGGCCGGCCGCGCACGACGCCGACGAGGCCGCCGTCGCCCCCGAGGAGCTGCTGGGCCGCTTCGCCGAGCTCGGTATCACCACGATCAACGTGCCCGAGGAGTTCGACGGCGCGGCGAGCGAGCGCGGCGTGGTCACCAACGGTCTGGTCGCCGAGGCGATGGCCTACGGCGACATGGGGCTGGCCATCCCGCTGCTCGCGCCGAGCGGTGTCGCCACCACGCTGACGCAGTACGGCAGCGACGCGCAGCAGAAGACCTTCCTCCCCGACTACGCCGGTGAGAACGTCCCGCAGTCGTCGGTGGTCATCGCCGAGCCGCGCGCCCTGTTCGACGCGTTCGACATCAAGACCAAGGCGACCCGCGCGCCGAGCGGCTACAAGCTCGACGGCGTGAAGTCGTTCGTCCCCGCCGCCGGCTCGGCCGAGCTGTTCATCATCGGCGCCAACCTCGACGGCCGTCCGGCTCTGTTCATCGTCGAGGCCGACACCGACGGACTCATCGTCGAGGCCGACCCGGGTATGGGTGTGCGGGCCGCCGGCATGGGTCGCCTTCTGCTGAACAATGTCTCGATCCCCAAGTCGGCACTGCTCGGCGAGGAGGAGGGCGACGCGGCGTTCGCGGCCTACCGCGACGTGGTCCGGCTCGCGCGCCTCGGGTGGTCGTCGCTGGCCGTGGGCACCAGCCAGGCCGTGCTCGACTACGTGGTCCCCTACGTCAACGACCGCACCGCTTTCGGTGAGCCGGTCTCCAACCGACAGGGCGTCGCCTTCCCGGTCGCCGTCATGGCCACCGAGCTCGACGGCCTGCGACTGGTGACCCAGCGCGGCACCTCGCGCGCCGAGCAGGGCCTGTCGTTCGCCCGCGAGGCCGCTCTCGCCCGGAAGCTCGTGTCCGACAAGGGCATGCAGATCGGTTCCGACGGCGTGCAGCTGCTCGGTGGCCACGGCTTCACCAAGGAGCACCCGGTGGAGCGCTGGTACCGCGACCTGCGTGCGGCCTCCATCGGCGAAGGCATCGTCGTCCTCTAGTCCCTGATCCCACTTCCCGGCTTCATCCTCGAAAAGAGAGAACCATGGCAATCAACCTCGAACTGCCCAAGAAGCTCCTGGTGACCGTCGATCAGGCGCACCAGGCGGCAGCGAACATCTTCCGACCCGTCTCGCGCAAATACGATCTACACGAGCACGACTACCCCATCGAGCTCGACACCCTGGCCAGCCTGTACGACGGCCTGTCCGAGACCGGCCAGGCCGGTGCCGGCGCCGACGGTGGCCGCAAGCAGCCGCAGAAGGAGCTGCCCAAGGGTGCCGTCGCCAACGGCGGCAACATGGCGGCCTGCCTCAACGTCCTCGAGACGTCGTGGGGCGACGTGGGTCTCGTGCTCAGCATGCCGTTCCAGGGTCTGGGCAACGCGGCCATCTCCGCTGTCGCGACCGACGAACAGCTCGAGAGCTTCGGCAAGGTCTGGGCCGCGATGGCCATCACCGAGCCCGGCTTCGGCTCCGACTCGGCAGCGGTCTCGACCACCGCCGTGCTCGACGGTGACGAGTACGTCATCAACGGCGAGAAGATCTATGTGACCGCGGGTTCGCGTGCCACCCACATCGTGGTGTGGGCGACGGTCGACAAGAGCGCCGGTCGCGCCGCCATCAAGAGCTTCGTGGTCCCCCGCGAGCACCCCGGCGTGACCATCGAGCGCCTCGAGCACAAGCTCGGCATCAAGGTCTCCGACACCGCGCAGATCCGTTTCGAGAACTGCCGCATCCCGAAGGAGAACCTGCTCGGTTCCCCCGAGGTGGACACCAAGAAGGGTTTCGGCGGCGTCATGCAGACGTTCGACAACACCCGTCCGATGGTGGCCGCGATGGCCGTGGGTGTCACCCGCGCAGCGCTCGAGGAGATCCGTCGGCTGCTCGAGGAGGCGGGTGTCGAGATCGACTACGACAAGCCCGCTCAGAGCCAGCACGCCGCTGCCGCAGAGTTCATCCGTCTCGAGTCCGACTACGAGTCCGCCTACCTGTTGATGCTGCGCGCCGCCTGGATGGCCGACAACAAGCAGCCCAACTCCAAGGAGGCGTCGATGTCGAAGGCGAAGGCCGGACGCTCCGTCGTCGACGTGACCACCCGTGCGGTCGAGCTGGCCGGCACCTTGGGCTACTCCGAGCACCTGCTGCTGGAGAAGTGGGCCCGCGACTCGAAGATCCTCGACATCTTCGAGGGAACCCAGCAGATCCAGAACCTGGTCATCGCGCGTCGCGTGCTCAACAAGACGAGCGCCGAACTGAAGTGAGGACGTGCTGTCACCACCGCTCTCGGTGACAGCTGCACAGGGGCCCGGACGCACCGAGGGGTGCGTCCGGGCCCTTCCTCGTTGTCCGTCGCCCCGCTCTGTCGCACACGCTTGTGACGCGGTCGACGGGACACCGAGCCCCTGTCGGGCCCTCGACGGGACGTGTCCCCGTTCACATGAACACGGTGTTCCTCGTCACGGAAACACCCGACTGGGCACCCGTCCATCGGCGGTCCGACACGCCGAGATGACCTGCCTCGGAGCCGATCTGACGGCGTGGCGAGTCCCGCCCGGCCGGCTCTGCGCCGCGCGATTCCTCGATGTGACCACACGACGTGTCGGTTTGTAGCGTCGCCTGCGGTTCGAGATCGAGTGCTCCCCGTCGCCCCGCGACGATGGTTTGCCGAGCAGGCCCGCACACGGTCTCGACGACCGCCCGAGTCAGTCCACGGGCGGGAGAGAACGTCAGCGCCGCGCACACCGACATCTCGACCGCGGTGCGTTGAGGAGGAACCCATGAGCACGACCATCCGCACCCTGACCCTGCGTGCAGGAGTCACCGGCGTCCTGGCCGCTGCGTCGTTGGGCCTGATGGCCGGCACCGCGTCCGCCGAGGGCGGGCACAACTGGGACGCCGTCGCCGCCTGCGAGAGCGGCGGCAACTGGGCGATCGACACCGGCAACGGCTACTCCGGGGGCCTGCAGTTCACCCAGAGCACCTGGGAGGCGAACGGCGGCGTCGGCAGCCCGGCGGCCGCCAGTCGCGAGGAGCAGATCCGCGTCGCGGAGAACGTCCTCGCCTCGCAGGGACCGGGTGCATGGCCGGTCTGCGGCAGCAACCTCTGATCGAGGATCGACCGCCCGAAAGGGCGACACGCTCAGAACCCGGCTCCCCGCGCGGAGCCGGGTTCTGACCGTTGTGAGGCAGAATGTGTGCAAGTGAGCAGTTCTGCCAGCAGAATGTGGATCAATATTGATTCATTAGATATTGTCAACGTGGACCGCAGTCCACATCGGGTTGCGCGAGGGTGAGGGATCGACAAGATGAGCACAGGCCGTTCCACGGTCGCGCGGGGTACCGGCCGCGATGTACTTCTCGACGCGACCTTGCGGCTGATCGGTGAGCGGGGGCTCCACGCGATCACGCTGCGCGAGGTCGCCGCGGCGGCAGGTCTGTCGCTGGGGTCGACGACCTACCACTTCGCCGACCGCGACGCCCTGCTGATCGCCGCCCTGTCGCGTTTCGCCGACTCGGTCGTCGAGCAGTGCGATACCGCGCTCGCCCGGCCCGAGCTCGACACCATGACCCCCCGCGAGCTGATGGCCGCGGTGTTCGCCGATTTCAGCGCGTCGTACTGCGAGCCGACCCGGATGCTGGCACAGCTGGAGATGTACACCGAATCGGCGCGCAACCCAACCGTGGCCGCGATCTCGGACCGCTGCATGGCCGCCTACCGCCGCCTGCTGGTCCGCGCGTTCGCGGCGGCCGGCCTGCCCGACGCCGAGACCGATGCGCGAATCGCGCACGTGATGGTCTACGCCGACGGTCTGGCGCTGCAGAGCGCCGCGAAGGGCACCCCCTGCGAGCTCCAGGCCGACGCCCCGGCGGTCATCTGGGCGCTCGCCACCGCCTCGATCTGATCGGCCGCGTCAGAACGCGACGCGGGTGATGGTCTCGGCGACCAGCGAGGGTTTCGGCGCATCACGCACGGTGAGCGTGTGCGTGACCACCATCTCGACCATCCCGTCCTTCGTGGTCTGCGCCGAGGTGAGCACCGCGGTCAACGCGACCTCCGAGCCGACCGGCACCGGAGCCGGGAACCGCACCTTGTTGGAGCCGTAGTTGATGCCCAGCTTCGCGTTCTCGATGCTGTAGAGCTGCCATGCGAGCATCGGCACCAACGACAGCGTGAGGTAGCCGTGGGCGATCGGCCCACCGAACGGGCTCTCCGCCTTCGCCCTCTCGACGTCGACGTGGATCCACTGATGGTCACCGGTCGCCTCGGCGAACTGGTTCACCCGCTCCTGGGTGATGGTCAACCAGTCGGTGGTGCCCAGGGTCTCCCCCGCCGCGCCGAGGATGTCGTCTGCTGATGTGAACACTCGCATGCGCCCAAACCTACCGCCGAGTTCGCGCACGGACCCCGGGATCAGCTGTTCGCGTAGGCGCGGAGCGGTCCCTGAGAACCGCTATCACGGTTCATGTCGGTGCGTCCGGGGATCCCGGGGACCGATGCGCTGCTCGTGTACTGCCAGAACGCCCATCGGGTCCACCCACCCGGCAACGGACCGGGTGCCGAGCGACCGTTGTAGTCGGCGATCCACAGCGGGTAGCCGGCGAAGGCGGTGGTGTTCGCCATCGCCGTGCGCCAGAAGTTCGGATAGGTGTAGATGATCGGCGTCCGGCCGGTGAGCAGACGGACGGTGTCGAGGTATTGGCGTGTCCACGCGATGAGCGCTCCGGGCCCGAGGCCACCTGTCTTCTCCAGGTCGAGGACGGGCGGCAGATCGCCGTAGCCGTTGATGCCGAGGGTCACCGTGGCGAACAGGGCCGCCTGCGGTGCAGCGGGCAGGGCGGGGTCGGCGTAGTGGTAGGAACCACGCGCGACGCCGGCCAGGCGCATGCCGATCGAGTCGGGCACGAAGTAGGGGTTGACGTAGCTCAGTCCCTCGGTGGCCTTGACCATGGCCATGTCCTGCCCCGACGCCTTCACCGCGAACCAGTTGATGAGAGTGCCGTTCACGTGTTGCCACGACGAGACGTCGGGCCCGGTGTCGGCGGACGCGACCGCCGCGGGCACCGCGGCAGCCAACGCCGCCGTCACGGAGATCGTCGCGACACACCGCCGCAGTCGTTGACTTCCCATCACTCGCATGCTGTGACGGTAGGGCATGAAGTGGCTCGAGGTACAGGTGTGATCCCGGTGTGTCGGGTGACGCCTCAGTACTGTGACGGCATGGACGAGGACTTCTGGAACGCCCGGTACGACGAGGGCGATCGCGTGTGGAGCGGGGATCCGAACGGTGCACTGGTCGACGAGATGACCGACGTGACGCCCGGCCGCGCACTCGACCTGGGTAGCGGGGAGGGCGATGACGCCCGGTGGCTCGCCGCGCGTGGATGGGATGTCACGGCGGTCGACATCTCGGGCGTCGCCATCGACCGGGCACGCGCACTCGGCGCCGACGGTTCGATCCGGTGGGAACGGCGCGACGTCGCCGTCGAGGGACCGCCCGCGGGCCCGTTCGATCTGGTGTCGATGCAGTACTTCCCGATGATGCGGGTCGAGGGCGACGGACCGATGCGCGCACTTCTCGAGGTGGTCGCTCCCGGCGGCACCCTGCTGTGGGTCGCACACGACATGACCGACATCCACCGTCACCGAGCCGAGCATCAGCAGGAGGCGCCGGGCGACGAACCCCGTTGGCGAGGACCCGATCTCGACAGCGTCTATCACACCGAGCACGTCGCGGCCCTGCTCACCGACGGGTGGTCGGTGGTGCGCAACGAGTTACGGCCCCGCCGCCACAGCGGTGTCGGCGGCGGAGCCCATCACGTCAACGACGTGGTCCTGCGGGCCGTGCGCACCTGACCCCGGCGCACGGGGCCCCTCAGCCGAGTGGGTTGGAACCCGGTGTCGCGGCGGTCATGTCGGTGACCGCCGACCACTGTGCACGCAGGTCGTCGACCGACGGCGGGGTGTCGAAGTGCACGCCGCCGTTGTGGAAGATCTGTGCGCGGGCGACCTGCCCGCCGCCGACCTCGAAGATCGACCCGGTGTCGGTGCACTCCTCACTCATGAGCTGGGCGACGACCGGAGCGACGAACGCGGGCGAGAGCTTCTCGAGCATCTCCGCGGGTGCGATGTCCTCTGTCATACGCGTGGCGGCGAGCGGCGCAACGGCATTGGCGGTGATGGAGTACTTCGCCCCCTCGACGGCGAGGGTGTTGATCAGCCCGACCAGCCCGAGTTTCGCGGCACCGTAGTTGGCCTGACCGAAGTTGCCGTATAGACCGCTGGTCGAGGTCGCGACCACGACGCGACCGAAGCGTTGCTCGCGGAAATGTGGCCATGCCGCGCGGGTCACGTTGTAGCCGCCGTAGAGGTGGACCTTGATGACGGCGTCGAAGTTCTCGTCGCTCATCTTGTGGAACGAGCCGTCGCGCAGGATGCCCGCGTTGTTCACGACGCCATGCACGGCACCGAACGTGTCGAGTGCGGTCTGCACGAGCGCCTGAGCACCCTCGGCGGTGGCGACGGAGTCGTAATTGGCCACGGCGCGCCCACCGGCGTCGGTGATCTCGCCGACCACGGTGTCGGCCATCGTCGACCCCGAACCGGATCCGTCGCGGGCCCCGCCGAGGTCGTTGACCACCACGAGCGCTCCCTCGGCCGCGAGCAGCTTCGCGTATTCGCGTCCCAGCCCGCCCCCGGCGCCGGTCACCACGACCACCCGGTCCTCGACTCCACTCACTGCGAACTCCTCTCGTAGGCAACCTCTGTGCTGACAGGTCTACCGCACGCATACATTCGTCGACATGCGCCTGTTCCTGACGTGTCTCGGTGTCGACGGACACGACGATCTGCTGGTGTCGGTGACGGGCCGGGGCGCACAGATAGGAGTGGTGCTCAACGCCATCGACGACCGTCCGTCCGATCGGGCGCTCGCCACAGAGATCGAGACCGCCGAACTGACGCGCCTGGGGCTTCGACCGGTCGTGCTCGATCTGCGTGAACCGGCGGACGTGGCGCTCCTGGAGGTCGTCGACGCGCTGTGGGTGCGCGGCGGCAACACCTTCCTGCTGCGATCGGCGATGGCCGGGCACGGCGCCGATCAGGTGATCACCGCGCGCATCAGCGACGAATCGCTCGGATACGCGGGGTACAGCGCCGGCGCGGCGGTGCTGGCGCCCGATCTCACCGCCGTCGCCGCGGTCGACGACCCGTCGGTGGTCGACACGCCGATCACAGCCGGGCTCGGCGTGCTCGATCGACCGCTCATCCCCCACGTCGGCGGGACCTATGCCGACGGCGTCGCCTGCACCGAACTGAGCCGGCGCCTCACCGCCGACGGCGTCGCACACCATTCCGTGAGGGACGGCGATGCGCTCGTGACCCTCGGCGGTGAACTCCGCCTGGTTCCCCGCCGCTGATCGACGTTCAGGCGTCGAACAGGTCGACGAGGTCGTCGTGGCCCAGGTGGCGGGCCCACTGCACGGGCGTCGAGTCGAAGCGGGCGTCGCGGATCGTGGGATCGGCGCCCAGTTCGATCAGACGCGCCACCATGGCGGCGTCGTCGCGTTCGACGGCGGTGTGCAATGCGGTCTGCCACGGCTGATCTATCGCGATGTCCGACCGCCCCATCGCGTCGATGTCGAACCCGTTGTCGCTCAACAATTCCACGGCGGCGACTCGACCATGGGCCGCCGCCCACACCATCAGAGCGGGTCGCGCGGTCCGGACGGCGGTCACCACAGCGAGCGGGGTGGCGGCCACGGTGGCAGCATCACCGGCCAGCACCGCTGCGACGAATGCCTCGCCCGGTGACAGCGTCGGCATCGCGGCGCCGAGCACGGTGAGGCGGTGGGCGAGCGCCGCGTGACCGTTGCCGACAGCCACGTCGATCGGCAACCTGCCGTCGGGCAGGGGTGCGGTCACGTCGACGCCGTGGCTCGCGAGCAGTTCCACCCGGTCGCGTTGATCGTGGGTCACCGCCCACGCCAGCAGTCCGCCGACGATGTCACGGGGGGCGGGAAGCACGTCGGGAAGCGCTGCGCGCCAGGGACCCCCGGCACCCCGGCCGAGCCCGTGCTCGAGCAGCAGCGCGTACACACTGTCGTCCGTGCCGAACATGCGGTTGTAGACGGCCTGACCGTCGTTGGCCTGTGCCCCCGACTCGAGAAGCAGGCGCGCGAGGTCGAGGACATGCGGATGCGGCGGCTGGTCTCGCTCTCCCCCACCACAGACGCCGGTCAGGACGGTGAACGGGGTCGGGAGACCCGCGAAGAATCGCCCGTCGTTCACATCCGCGCCGGCGGCGAGTAGCAGGCGTGCGGTGTCGAGACAGTCCTCGAGGTCGGTGTCGAGGCGGCCGTACGCCAGGTACATCAGGGGCGCCCACGCGAAGGGCCCCACGGGCTCGCGTGCGGCTGAAGGATTGCGCGTCAGCATCTCTCGCAACGCCGACACGTCGGCGGTGACTGCGGCCGTCGCGGCGTTCGCCGTGCGCAGGGTCGGCTGCGACCTGAGCATCTCCTGCGCGCGGCGTGCATTCCCGGTCTCGTCGCGCTGGTAGGTGAGACATCCGAGGTCGAGAAAGGTGTCTGCGGGGTGGGTACCGCGGTCCCTCTCGAGCGTCCACTTACGCGCCGCGACGGTCCGCACATGGCGCACCAGGCGCGGCCAACTGGCGAAGCCATACTCACGAGCCAGATCACGCTGAGCGCTCGTCAACGCGTAATCACGGTCCGTGTGACGCCTCGTACGTTGGAGTTCGCGTGCGCGCCTGCGCAGTTGCTCGAGATCGGGGTTCTCGGGAAGGTGGGCCACGGCAGGCTCCTCTCGTCGCCTGCGGTCCGCGGGACAGGCCGAAAGGAGGTGGGTGGTCGGTTCTCCGGTGACGCCTACCGAGTGGGCTCAGCCCTGTCCGCGGACCCGGAGGCGCCTCGGCGAACGCCTACGGACGATGTTAACCGTTGCAGCGGACGTTATCGAGAAGTGGAGGCGGATTCGCTGCCCGCGAGCAGGATCGACGCGATCAACTCCGGATTGTCGGACATGGGAACATGTCCCACCCCGGGAACCGAGATGATGCGGGCGTGCGGGAAATGTGCGGTCACGTTGTGGCGATCGCGGTGCGGGAGGATGAGGTCGCGCGTCCCCCACGCGACGGTCACCGGCACCGGCGGCGACGTGAGCGGCGGCAGCTCGAACGGTGCATCCACCCCGCCGGCGAGTGTCGTGTTGGTGAGCAGGGAATGTGCATCGGTAACCGCGTTTTCGTACGAGATGCGGCTGGGGTGGGCGAAGAACGGCGCGAGCGACGGATAGCGGACGAACCTGCTGCGGAACGCGTTCGGTAGGTGGTCCCCCATCGCGCCCGCGGCTGCACGCAGCATTCGGAACCTCACCATGCTCCGGGCCTGCGCGGAATGGTTCTTCCAGAACCCGGCGGGCGACAACGCCGTGGCCGATGCGACATCGCCGCGGGCGGCGAGCGCCAACGCCAGATATCCGCCGAGCGAGTTCCCGGCGATGTGCACCGGTCCGTTCGATTCCTGCTCGGTGACCAACTCCGAGAGTCGTTCGATGAACACCGGCAGCCGTTCCGCGGCAAGGACGTCGACATCCTCGGACTCACCATGGCCGGGGAGGTCGACAGCCACCACGCGTCGATACGGGGTCAACAGGTCGAGCACCGGATCCCACGCCTGCCTGCGATGAACGACGCCATGGACCAGGAGCAGGGTCGGGCCCTCGCCGGCCACGTCGAATCGCAGACTCATGCGCCACAGAGTAGACGTACGGGTCGGCGCCACCGGTCGTGAGTCAGAACGGTGGTGGTTCGTCGTCCTCCGCCTCGCGGGCTGCCCGTTCCTGGGCCTCGGCTTCGCGGGTGCGGCGGTTGTGTTCGCGTTCTGTCTGTCGGCGGGCGTGTTTGTCCGCCAGGCGTGGTCGGCGTCTGGTGGGCGAGGGCTCTGGCTCAGGGTTCGTGGCTGGTGGTGCGTTCTCGGGTGCGGTGAACTGGATGTCTTTCAACGCCGGGAACAGATCATCGCCGGTGAAGGCGGGTCCGGTGATGGTGAGGCCTTCGGGGGTGATGATCACCCGCTCGGTCCGGCCATCCCGGGACTGGGTTTGGTCGTCGAGGAACGCGGTGTGGGTTTTCAGGTTGTGGTGGAACCGGCACTTCGACCCGGTGTTCCCCGGACACGTCTGACCGCCGTGTTCGGGGTGGTCGTGGTCGTATTCGCGGGTGTGGTCGATGTCGCACACCCACGCCGCCCGTTCGCAGCCCGCGACGTCGCAGTACAGCGATCGGGCCCGCACAACGGTGTCGAGGGCGGTGGAAGGCCGGTACGGGTTGCCGGGTGTGTGTGGGGCCATCGGGTCATCGAGATGCCCGATCGGCTTGACCGACACCCCGGGCTCGAGAAGCAACTCGTCGAGGTGCGCGGGGGAGATGACGCCGTAGCCGTCGAGGAAACACGGGGTCTCCCCATCCCCGGCGACGGTCTCGAGATCGCAGATGACGTGCAGCGTCATGTTCGACCCCGTGCCCGGCACGGTGCGCGGTGTGGGGGCGTCGTCCTCAGCAGCGGTCGGCGCATTGCAGGACTCGCCATCCCCGCACTGGCATTCCCAGGCGACACCCATGACGAGGCTGAAGTGGGCATCGGACTTCCTTGCCGCGAGAGTCCGGCCATCGTTCTTGCAGACCGCGCGGGCGAGTGTGTCCACCCGTCGCGACACCTGGATCGCCTTCTCGGCGGTGCTGGTGGCCTCGACGCGGGCCATGCCGTCCTCGAGACGTTCGGTCCAGAACCCACGCGCATCGACCGCGGCTTTGCGTCGGGCCCGAACGGCATCGGGGTCGACCCGGTAGACGCTGCGGTCGACCATGTCCCGAATCCGGCCCGGTGACCACGACCCCCGCCGCCGTAACGCCGCGGCGACCTCGGTGTCGACGGTGTCCTGCGCCTCACGGTCGACGAGCAGGTCGGTGCGTTCGACGATCGTCCGCACGTACCGCGGCGAGAGACGCCCGTCCCGCAAACACGCGGCGACCTTCGGGAGACGATCCCGCAGCGCGACAGCGGTGTCGACGAGTCGTTCGGCGGCGCCCTGCGACATCGAATGCGTCAGGGCGATCCGGGCGGCGCACTGCATCGACGCATCGAACGTCCGCCGATCCGACGCTTCTTCAGGCATGACGAGTTGGCGGTGGAGTTCCCCGGCGTCGCGGTAGCGGGTCCACTCCAGGTAGGCCTGTCCGGCGGCGGCGTGAACCATGTTGCCCAACAACGAGTTCACCGAAGCATCGACGTGGTCGGTGAGCAACCCCACCGACCCCGCATCCACCCCAGTCCACGCAGGCGCAGAGGGGGTGGACGCGCACTCGCTCCGAGCCTCGCTGCGCTCGATTCTCACTCGGCGCACCCCCGCACCAGCCATGAAACAAGCCTAGAACAGGGGTACGACAATTCCGGCGCCCGAGAGCAGGACCGCGCGGGTACCCGACAACCCCTCGCACCGGGCGAGTCCAGGTGCGATGGTGGGGGGACGAGACGGGAGAAACACATGACCGATGCACTGCCGACGACGACACGTGGCACCACGACGCCCACCGACGACCCCCGGGCGGTGGTCACTCGGTTCCTGTACGCACTGCGCGACGAGGACTTCATCACCGCTGCAGCACTTCTCGACGACGACCTCGTCTATCAGAACGTCGGACTGCCGACGATTCGTGGTGCCCGCCGAACCTTGGCGCTGTTCCGACGGATGGAGGGACGGGTGCCGTTCGATGTGATCGTGCATCGATCGACCGCCGACGGTTCGACGGTGATGAACGAGCGCACCGACGCGCTCACGTTCGGACCGGTGCGGTTGCAGTTCTGGGTATGCGGCGTCTTCGAGGTCCGCGACGGCCGAATCGCACTGTGGCGCGACTACTTCGACAACCTCGACATGGGGAAAGCGCTGGTGCGCGGACTTCTCGGCGCCGTTGTACCTGCGCTCGGGCGCCCCTACCAGGGGACACGCCGCTCATCGTGACCGCGACACGCCCCGACCGGGCTGCACGACCACCCATACCCCGGATCGTTCCGACCGGGACCACTGCACTGTTCAGGAAGAGCCCATGCGAGCCCTACCGTTTCTGACCTTTCAGCCGACGCCGTCGGGGAGCACAGCGGCCTCGGCGATGAGCGCCTACGTCCGCATCTTCGGTGGTCGCGTCATCTCCGATCGTCGCCGAGGCGCCGGCGAACCGGGCGGCGAGGGAACGGTGTTCCTCGCCGAATTCGAGGTCGCCGGACTGCGGGTCCGGTGCAGCGACTCGGCGATCCAGCACGCATGGGATGTCACCCCGGCGATATCGATCTGGGTCGACTGCGACACCGCCGACGACCAGCGCCGCGTGTTCGACGCGCTGTCCGAGGGCGGCCAGGAGTTCATGCCGTTGGGCGACTACGGCTTCGGACCGTTCGGCTGGGTGCAGGACCGTTTCGGCGTCAGCTGGCAGATCGGTGTCACGACGGATTGAGGCCATGGCCGGTCGCCCCACGCAACATCGAAGGCCCCCGGAGAATCTCCGAGGGCCTTCGATGTGTAGTAGCGGGGACAGGATTTGAACCTGCGACCTCTGGGTTATGAGCCCAGCGAGCTACCGAGCTGCTCCACCCCGCGTCGGGTGAACACAACGTTACACAGCGGCTCACTCAGACTGCAAATCGCGCCCTGAGCTGCGACGTCATCCGTGATGCTCGTCCCACCAGGCCAGAACTCGGGTGCCGATGAGCGTCAGCCAGGGCGATGGTTCACCCGGCGCGACGTCGGTCTCGAACCACACCGCACCGGGGTGGCGCCCGCCCTGCAGCCACGTCCCGTCGGCGCCACGTGCCGAGCGGATGATGTCGATCGCGTCGGCCATCCGCGGATCGGGGTCGGTGCCGTCGACAGCGGCGGCCATCCGGAGGTGATCGGCGGCGCCGAGCACGCTGTAGACCCACCGCGCCGGGTACACGAACCGGGTCGCCCACGGGCCGACCACCTCACCGTCACCCGCACGACGGAACAGGTCGCGCGACAACAGATACTCCTCCGCCCGCCGGCGCAACGGCGCGACGCGAGAACTGTCGCCGGTCGCGATCTCATAGGACAGGAGACCGCGCAGCGAGTTCAGCGTCGAGTGGAACGACGAGCGCCGGGAACCCTCGACCCATTCGCAGTTCCATCCCCCGTCGGCGAGTTGATGATCGGCGAACCAGTCCACCAACGCTGCGACGTCGGCCCCGAGCCATTGACCGTTGGCCAGTGTCATCGCGTTGATGCATGCGTCCACCTCGCCACCCCAGTAGGGCAGGTCCTCGTACTCCCAGCGCGCGTTCTCGGCGAGGAGATCGGCGGTTCCGCGACGTCGCAGCGGTTCGGCGTCCACACCCCACTCGCGCAGGGTGGCCAGACTCCACGTCGTCGCCGTCCATGGCTGCCCGTCATCACCGCCGGCGAACCCGGCCGGGAAGTATGCGCCGCCCGCCCACAGCCCGTCGTCGTCCTGCAGCGACAACAGTCGCGCGCCGTGCCCCTCGACCGCGGTGCGCGCTCGCGTCGCCTCCCACACCGCAGCCGGCGCGCCGACGATGTCGCGCTCGACCTGCCATCGCAACGTCGGATCGGAATCGAGCAACCAGTCGACGGGCACGTCGGACATCGCCATCGCAGCGACGCTAGTTCCCGGCCGCAGTGTGCACAACGGCGGCCGGGACAGCGGTCACTTCGGCAGCGCCTCGTACCTCTCGGTCGCCGCGCGCAGACGATCGAGTGCCGCACCGTACTGGGTGAAGTTGCCCGAACTCTGCGCCTGCTGCAGCGCATCGATGGCACCGTTCAACTCGGCGACCGCGGCATCGCGCTCGGCGTTGGCGCCACCGCTGGGTGCGGTGCTCGACGACGGCGGGGTCGAACTCGGTGCAGTCGTCGGCACCTGAGCCTGGCCGTTCTGACCCGTCTGACCGGTCTGGCCGGTCTGAGCGTTCTGCTCGCCGGTGTCCTGACCCTCCGGGACCGAACTGGGGTCGGTCGCGTTGGCGCGGCTGATGCCGGCCTGCGACAGCGCCTCACCGATCGTCGGCGCGTAACCGATGGTGATCGGCTGCGTGCTCGAGGCCCGGTATCGGACGATCACGCGGTACAGGCGCGGGAACGTCGCGTCGTTCTTCGCCTGCGCGTAGAGCGGCACCACGTTCAGGATCCCGTTCTGCCCCACCGGAAGTGTCAGCAGGTTGCCGAACCGGACGTTGGCCGAGCTCTGCAGGTTGCGGAGGTCCTCGTTGACCTGACCGAACGTCGACATCGCCGAGAACGCCTGCTTCGGGCCTTCACGCTGCGGGTTGAGCGGCACCTCGCGCACCGTCATCTGCCCGTAGGTGTCCGGGTTCGACGACACCGTCATGTACGACGCCAGGAAGTCCCGGTTGAGGGCGTTGAGCACGCTCGTCAACTGGAAGGTGGCGTTGCCCGTACGGGGATCGGCGGCCACGAAGTAGTACGGCGGCTGATCGAGCCCCTGGGTGACGGCGTTCGGATCGGTCGGATCGGTGGGCACCGACCAGAAGGCGTTGCCCTGGAAGAACGTCTGCGGATCCTTCACGTGGTACTTCTCGAGCAGGGTCCGCTGGATCTTGAACAGGTCCTCCGGGTAGCGCACGTGCTCCACGAGGCTGGTGTTCTTGTCGAACTCCGACCGCGGCTTCACCGAACCGGGGAACACCTTCATCCAGGTCTTGAGGACCGGATCCTTGTCGTCGAACTGATAGAGCGTCACCTTGCCGGTGTAGGCGTCGACCGTGGCCTTCACCGAGTTCCGGACGTAGGCGATCTGCTTGTTGATCTGCGTGCGTCCGGTCTGACCCTGGTTGAGTTCCTGGGCGTCGGTGGTGGCGTCCTGCAGCGACGTCTTCTGCGCGTACGGGTAGTTGTCGAGCGTGGTGTACCCGTCGACGATCCACTGGATCGACCCGTCGCTCATCACGGCCGGGTAGGTCTTGGAATCGACCGTGAGCCACGGCGCCGCCTTCTTCACGCGGTCGCGGGGGTCACGGTTGTAGATGATCTTCGAGTTCTTGTTGATCGCACCCGAGAGCAGGATGTTCCGCTCGGTGTACTTGATGGAGTACGCCAGGCGATTGAAGATGTTGCCGAGCGACACCCCCGCATCGCCGGTGTAGGTGTAGCGCGGCGAATTGGCGGTGTCGTACTCGACACCCTGTCCGCCGTCCGCACCGACGATCGCGTAGTCGGGGTTGACCTTGGAGATCAACTCGCCGAAGTAGATTCGCGGCTGCGTGACCTTGATCGGCGCGTTGGCCTTGTAGTCGGCGCTGTTGATGTTCTCGAGATCACTGACGTCGAACTCCGGCTGTCCACCGTTGTTGACGTCGGTGCCCGACGACGCCGCCTGCGCGGTGCGGTTGGCCGGCGAGGCGACGAACCCGTTGCCGTGGGTATACACGGTGTGCTTGTTGATCCAGTTCTGCTGGTTCTCGGCGAACCGGCTCGGATCGAGCTCACGGACCGCGACGATGTAGTCGCGCAGTTCGTTGTTCACCCGGTACCGGTCGATCGCCAGCTGCGAGGGGAACCCGTAGAAGTTCGCGCCCTGCTGCAGCTGGGTGAACGCCTCGGAGATCACGTTCGGGTCGAGCAATCGGATGTTCGACAGCGTCGCGCGATCGTTGTCGACGGCCTGCTGCACCGCGGGCTGCTGCGTCCAGTCGGTCTGGTACTTGACGTTGTCGTCGCCGATCTTGTACGCCGCCTCGGTGGCACTGATGTTGCGCCCGATGAACTCCGATTCCTTCTGCGCGGCGTTGGGCTTGACGGAGAACTGCTCCATCACCAACGGCCAGCCGACACCGATCACCAACGCCGACAACAGCATCAACGCCGTCGCGAGAGCGGGGACACGGAGATCGCGGAGCACGATGCCACCGAAGAACGCCGCGGCACAGATCACCGCGATGGCCAACAGGATGAGCTTCGAGGGCAACACCGCGTTGATGTCGGTGTAGCTCGCGCCGGTGAAGATCTCCTGTTTACGGGTGCTCGACAGCAGCGTGTACCGGTCGAACCAGTACGCAACGGCCTTGAGCAGCAGGAAGAGTCCGGCGATGACGGCCAGCTGGATGCGGGCGGCCTTGGTGAGCGTGCCGTTGCGGCCGTTGAGCGCGATGCCGCCGAAGATGTAGTGCGTTACCAGGCTCGCGATGAACGCCACCACCAGCAGCACGAATAGGAAGTTCAGCACGAAGCGGAAGAACGGCAGATCGAACGCGTAGAAGCTGACGTCGTAGTTGAACTGCGGATCCTTCACCCCGAACGACTCGCCGTGCAGGAACGTCTGCACCGTCGCCCACGACCCCTGTGCAACCAGTCCCGACAGCAGGCCGATGATGAGTGCGGGCACGATCGCGAACCACCGGATGCGCGTCATGACCACCGCGCGGTACCGCGCGATCGGGTCACCCGGACCACTCGTGGGCACGAACACCGGTCGCGACCGATACGCCAACGCCAACCCGGTGAACACGATCGCCGCGGCCACGAAACCGACGATGAAGAACAGCGCCACCCGCGTCCAGATGATGGTGGAGAAGACGTTGCTGTACCCGAGGTCGTCGAACCAGAGCAGATCGGTGTAGAGCCCGATGAGACGCGGCCCCACCAGCAGGATGACCAGGAGGGCGACGGCGACCCCGATCAGAATCTTGCTCCGTCTCGACAGTGTCGGCATTCCTGCCGGACCCCGTACGTTCACGTCTCACACTCCCACTCATGGTCCCGCGCCAGACGGCCACGGAGCTGCTTTGCCAACACTTTACTGACGGCCACCCCGGCGAGGGGTCCTCGTGCTCACGACCGCCGGTGACCGACCCGCCGCGTTCGCGGTGACAGGATGGGTCGGTGACCGACCACAGTCTGCCGCCACTGTCATCTGACGCCCTCGGTGTCGCCGTCCGCGAGGTCGTCGAGTTCGTCGACGCCAACGGATGGGGCCAACCTCCCCTGCTTTTCGCACTCGTGCCCACCGCGCTGGTGATGCAGGCCCAACCCGACCTCGTCGACTCGCTCGACGAGACCGAGCTGACCCTGGTCGAGCAGGACCCGTTGCCGATCTCGGAGGACAGCGGGATGACCGAGCTCGAACATGTCCTGGGCACCACCAGCTGGCCCGGCACCGTCGCGGGATGCGTTCTGGTGCAGGAGATCATCGTGTTGCCGCCCGAGGCCGAGACCGACCTCGACGAGGCACTCGTCCCGCTGCTCGCCGATCGTGACGCCGCCGACGAGGCCGCGCGGCAGACCGCGCTCGAACACCCCGAGGCCAACGAGGCCCGCCTGGTGGCCGCCGTGCTGCGCGGAGGTCAGAACCTGTGTCTGTTGCAGTTGCGCCCGCCGCTCGGCGAGGAGGACGCCCCCGTGGAGCTGCTCGCCCACCCCGAGCTCGCGCCCAACCTCATCGCGGCGCTCACCACCACCCTCGAGAACGACCCCGAGGACTTCTGAGTCCACGCTGCGGCCGGAGCTCAGCACCGGCTGACGTTCTTGCCGTCTCGGATGGCGGCGAGTTCGCCGATCGCGTCGGACAGCGTGTCGACCCGCACCAGCCGTAGGCCGTCGGGGATGTCCGACCGCGCCTCGGCGCAGTTCCCCGCGGGCACGAGGAAGTCGGTGGCGCCCGCCTCGCGCGCCGCGAGGGTCTTGTGGGTGATGCCGCCGATCTCACCGACCTCGCCGGAATCGCTGATGGTGCCGGTGCCGGCGATGAACTTGCCGCCGGTCAGGTCGGTGGTGCCGAGCTTGTCGATGACGGCAAGGGTCAGCATCAGTCCGGCCGAGGGGCCGCCGATGTCGCCGACGTTGAAATCGATCCGCAGCGACGGGTCGGCGTTGACGACCTCGGGCGTGACGCCGAGGTAACCCTTGGACTTGTCATCGGGCCGCGAACCGATGGTCACGCGGCGCGGCTCCACCGGCGTCGGCGTCCCGGCGGGCACGCTCGCGGCGGCGTTCGGCACACCGAGGGTCACCACCGCGCCCGGCTTGAGTTTCGACACCGCGTCGCGCAGCTCGTCCGAGGTCGACACCGGCGCGCCGTTCACGCTCACCACGCGGTCCCCCGTCTTCAGGCTCGCCGCCGCGGGACCCTCGGGGTCGACCGTGACGGTGAGCGCCGTCGGCCGCTTGAGGTAGCGCAGTGCGGCGATCGCGGCGGTGTCCTCGGACCCGCTCATCTGCTGCTGATCCTGACGACGCGTCTCCTCGGTGCTCTGCCCCGGAGGGAACACCTCTTCCCGCGGCTGCAACGAGTCGCGACCCGAGAACCACATCCCGATCGCCTGGAACAGGGTGAGCTGGTCCGTCACCGACACCGTCGTCAGGTTGAGGTTGCCGTCGGTGGCGCGCACCGGGGCACCCGAGATCTTCACGACCGGGGTCTGCCCGACGGCGCCGAGGGTGTTCACGGTGGGGCCCGGTCCGAGGCTGACGTACGGCACACGGACAAAAGCGCCGACGACGACCAACACCACCAGCAGCACCAGGGTGACGGCCAGCGTCACCATTCGCCGATTCGCCGGGACAACTCTCACGTCGACCACAGTAGAGGTTGCGGCGCGGGCGCCCGTCAGCGTCGAGGCCCGAGGGTGACCACCCGCCCCGGGTGCGCCAGCGACGGCGCCGTCACCCGGTTGCCCTTCGCCGCACGGATCAGCTGCCCCTCGAACGCGGTGAGGCAGGCTGCGGCCGGCGATTGGTAGGCCGATGCGAGTGCCGGGGCGATGGCCGCAGCCCACTGCCCCTCGGCGGCGATGAACTGATCGCGGTACGGCCCGTAGAACGGCAGGATCGCCTGCAGCACAATCGTTCCCGCTCCCGCTATCTGGTCGAGGATCGGGGTGAGGAACGGCAGGTTCTGGTGGATCACCGGTTCGAGTTCGGCGAGGAACGGACCCGCGAGCTGCATGAGGGGCTGGATCGCGGGCCCCAGCGCGAAGACCTCGGAGGCAAACGGCCCGAACATGGGCGAGAGTTCGACGATCGACGACAGGCCGCCGGTCTTGTCGGGTTTCGGCAACCCGATGGGGCATGCGGCCTGCTCGGTGATCGGCGCGACCGACAGACCGGTCCCGCCCGCGCCGAGTTGCGTCGACGAGCCGGGGACCCCGCCACCGGGCGTGATGGGGACGGCCGGGGTCGCGGCGGTGCCCGGCGCGATCGTGGTGGCACCGGGCAGAGTCGCACCGCCGCCGCCGGGGGTGATGGCCACCGCGGCGGCCGGGGCGTTCGCAGCGGGCGCCGACGGTGCGGGTTTCGCCGACGTCGGCGGTGCGGTCTTCGGGGCGGCAGATGCTGACGGTGCCGCGGGAGCCACCCCGACGACGGCTGCCTGCTGTGCCACGGCCGGTGTCGTGACGACGACGCGCCGATCGGTGTCGGCGTACCAGGTGGCCGAGGCCAACACGGCGAGGACCGTGATCCCCGACAGCGCGCGCACCACCGTCGGCGCCGACGGGCGGCGGCGTGCGGTGGGCTGCGTCGGAAACTCCTCGGTGGTCGGATCGTCGCGGGGCACGGTGTGCTCTCTCTCGGAGGGAAGGTCGGCTGCGTCATCTGTGGAACTCATGCCGACGGCGGTGCGGTCGAGGGGGCGGCGGCCTGGGGTTCGTAGACACCCTCGAGGTGCCACACGCCGGTGAAGCCGTTGAACGGCCCGCCGACGATGAGGCTGGTCCACTCCAATGTGTATGCGCGGGTGTCGCTGTCGTAGGTGCCGGTGGCCGGAGGTCCGTCACCGGCCGACACCGCGCTCTGTCCGAACCACTTCTGCGACACCCAGTCCCAGGCGCGGGTGGCCTGCGCGACACCGGGCACGGCCGGCCCGGCCTTCGCCGGCGCCTTCGGGGCGCCCTGGTTGAACTCCTGGTTGTTCCACGACGCCGACCACGCGGTGAGATTCGCCGTGAGCTTCCCGCCCTCGTTGCGCACCGACGGCGCCACCACCGCGTTGCGGGTCTGGGGATCGATCGGGTTGGTCGAAGCGCCGAACTCGACGCCGAAGAACTTGGTGGGCGCCATGATCGACGACGCGAGCGCGTTGCCGTCACGGAAGGCGGGGGTCGGTTCGGACTGGTAGCCGCCGACCCGCAGTCCGCCCTCGCGGCCCGGGTTCAGCAGCGTGACCGTGCCGCCCTTCGCCGGCGAATCCCCATTGGGCATGAAGGGCCCCTTGTCCGGGGTGCCTCCGGGCTGCACCATCGAGAACCACGATCCGGTGACCGTGTCACCGGAGACCGCGCCCGGTGTGAGACGCAGCAGGCCCACGAGGTCACCGGATTGCGCGGCCGGATCGGAGTTCGATCCACATCCGGCGAGCAGGCCGACACCAACCATGAACGCCACCGCGAGCGCAGACACCGATCGTCGGCGGCTGTGCGTCGGGGACGAGCGAGGTCGGATCCGGGGAGGGAGGGAGATGGTCATCGTGCTCCTGTCGTGCGTCGTCGGGTGCGCCCCAGCAGGCCCACGGTGCCGAGAACGGCAGCGAGCACACCGGATCCGATGAGGAACCAGGGCAGGAGGGCGAATGCGCCGACTCCCAGGGCGTCGGTGCGATCGTTCAACCGGGCCACGCCGGCGTAGTTCTTCACGTTGTCGTTCAGGGTCCCGATGAGACCGGCGAAATCCGACGACATCCGCTGCCACGAGGCACTGAGATCGTCGACGGCGACGAGATCGGCGCGCGGTGAGACCGGGGTGTCGACCGCGGTGCGGTAGCTGCTGTCGACCTGGCCGACCGCCCCGACGAGAACCACGAAGTAGCCCTGGATGTCGCGGACCTTCCCGGCGGTGACGACGGAGTCGAAGCGATCGAGCAGCGGGGTCGCGGCCCGTGAATGCGACACCATCGACGTCGCGACGGGGTACGCGACGAGCCCGACGGCGACCGCGAGGACGAGGGTGGCCGCACCCATCCGCCCGGGCACGGTGTGTCTGCGACGTAGACCCCACACACCGGCAGCGATCAGCAACAGGCCGGCGCCGACCGGGACGAAGGGGATGACGTCCAACGGGCGCATCGCCGCGAGGTCGCCGAAATCTCCCCGGGCGGAGTCGATCCGATCCAGCAGGCCGGTCATGTCGGCGTCGATGCCGCCGTACTGCGTCTGGAATCCGTCGATCTGCGGGAACTGCCCCGCGTCGATCCGGTTGGCGGAGTCGAGTCGCACCGTGGCGGCACGAGCGGCGGCGAGACGATCGAGGTCCGCGCGGAAACCGTCGAGCCGGTCGGTGGTCATGTAGGGCTCGAACGCCCCGATCATGGCCTGCCCCTGGGCCGCCGGATAGAACATGCCCCCGGCGAGGGGCGCGATGGTCAGCACGGCCCCGAGCACGAGTACGGCGATCCACGGC
Organism: Williamsia sp. M5A3_1d; assembly: GCF_053345315.1. NCBI lineage: Bacteria > Bacillati > Actinomycetota > Actinomycetes > Mycobacteriales > Nocardiaceae > Williamsia > Williamsia sp. M5A3_1d. The sequence goes on along the minus strand of NZ_JBKEZX010000003.1, from coordinate 483,153 downwards.
CACCGTCGCGGTGACACGATCGCGTCGGTGGGCGCAGAGTTCGGCACCGTCGACCCGGAACGGGCCGAGTCCTCCCCCGGATACGACGGCAGTGCGGCGTCGGGCCGCTCGGTGACGCTCACCGCGGGTGGACGGTCATCGGGCATCGCGACGGCGGAACAGGCGGTCGGCGTTGGTCAGCAGCGCGGTCGCGAGCGCGGTCAACACCACCAGCACCGGCAGCAGCCATCGGGGACTCGACGAGTCCGACACCTCGACCGTCTTCGCCGCCAGCGCCGGATCCCCACTCACCGCCACCGGTGCCGCCGCCGACGCTGCGGCAGTGGTGGCAGCGCCCGCCGCCGGTGCGGGTGTCCCCGATGCCGGGGCGCCGGCCGCGGGTGACGTCGCCGGGCCGCCGGGGGCCGGGGTCGCGGCGGGAGCGGGTGTCGCCGCCGCCGGAGCGCCGCCGAGGCCCGAGCCCTTGTAGGTGCCGGCGAGGTGCCACAGGCCGGTGAAGTTGTTGAAGGGGCCGCCGACGATCTGGCTGGTCCACTCGATGACGAAGGCGCCGGTGGCGCGGTCGATGGTGCCGCGGACCGCGGAGGTCTTGCCGGGCAGGCCGCCGCCGGGCTTCGGGGCGCCCTGGTTGAAGACCTGTTTGTTCCACGTGACGCCGAAGCTGCTGAGGTCGCCGGTCAGGGCGGTGCCGTCGGCGCGTAGCTGCGGGAGCGCCGCGGCCGAACCGGTCTGCGGGTCCGTCGGGTTGGTGGCCGTCGCGAAACCGACGCCGTAGAACTTCACCGGCCGGGTGACGCGGCCCGACACGGCGTTGCCGCTGCCGTCGAACGCCTGCGCGGGCTGGGCCTGGAAGGTTCCGGAGGTGAGACCGCCGTCGGTGCCCGCGGCGAGCGGGGTCACGGTCTTGTCCGAACATCCCGAATCGCTGTTGGACAGGAACGGACCGCTGGTGGAGCCGGCGGGCAGGATCATGCGGAAGAACGAGCCGGTCACCGATCCGCCCGAGCACACTCCGCCGTCGAGGGCGAACAGGCCGTCGAGGGCGACAGGCTCGGCCGATGCCGCCGGGGCCAACAGCCCACCCGACGCCGAGACGATGGCCAGGGCGGCGGCGAGCGCCGTCAGACGCCCTCCCCGCCGACGCCGGGAAAGGTCGAAAAGGGTCTTCACGTGTGGTTCTCCGCCTATCGAGGCCGCCGATCACGACGGCCGGGTGCACTGCGCGATGAACCTACGGACGCGTGCAGCCGGGCAGAACACTTACGGTCAGCCCGCGCCGAAGGTGCACAGCGGTCGGCGGCGGGTCATCTCCGCTGACAGCGAAACACCCGACTGCGGCCTGCTCGTGACCTCGGTGGCGGCGTTGCCGCCGGTACCGTGGACGGCATGAATGACCTGCCCTTCGGTTTCAGATCGTCCAGCGACGACGACGGCGACGACGCCGCACGCAAACGTGGCGACTCGTCGTCGGGCGGGGCATCGGGATCGGATCCGTTCGGCTTCGGTGGAGCCGGCGGAGGCGCCGGCGGGTTCGACCCGAATGCGTTGGGGCAGATGCTGTCTCAGCTCGGCTCGATGATCAGTGGCATGGGCGCCGGACCGGGGTCGGGAGGCGGCGGGCCGGTCAACTACCAGGTGGCCACCAGCCTCGCCCGCCAACAGATCGGCAACTTCACCCCCATCGACGCCGGACAGGAGTCGGCGGTCAGCGACGCCATCCGCCTCGTGGAGGTCTGGCTCGACGGTGCCACCACCCTGCCGGCCGGTGTGTCGACATCGCTCGCCTGGACGCCCGTGCAGTGGCTCGAGGAGACGCTTCCCACATGGAAGGTGCTGTGTGATCCGGTCGCCACGCAGATCGCGGGCACGCTGAGCGCCGGACTTCCCGCCGAGGCGCAACAGTTCGCCGGCCCCATGATGGGCATGCTGAACCAGATGGGTGGCATGGCCTTCGGCACACAGCTCGGCCAGGGACTCGGCCAGCTCGCCAAGGAGGTTCTGACCTCGTCGGATGTGGGTCTGCCGCTCGCACCGACCGGCACCGCGGTGCTGCTACCCGAGGCGATCGCCGCCTTCGCCGACGGGCTCGAGCAGCCCGCGCAGGAGATCATCGTCTTCCTCGCCGCTCGCGAGGCCGCCCACGTCCGCCTGTTCGCACACGTGCCATGGCTGCGCCAGCGCCTGCTCGCGACCGTCGAGGAGTACGCCCGCGGGATCACCGTCGACTTCTCCGGCATCCAGGAGGCCGCGAACGGCATCGACCCCACCGAGCTGCTCTCGAATCCGTCGAAGATCGAGGAGTTGATGGCTTCGGGGACGTCGTTCGAGCCGACGACGACCCCGGAACAGAAGGCCGCACTCGCACGACTCGAGACGTTGCTCGCACTCATCGAGGGCTGGGTCGAACACGTCGTCGCCCATGCCCTCGCCGATCGCATCCCCGCCGCCGGGGCACTCGCGGAGACCGTGCGCCGTCGGCGCGCCAGCGGCGGACCCGCCGAGCAGACCTTCGCGACGCTGGTCGGTCTCGAACTGCGTCCCCGCAAACTCCGCGAGGCCGCCGATCTGTGGGAGAAACTGCTCACCAGCAGCGACGTCGCCACACGCGACGGCATCTGGGCCCACCCCGACCTCATGCCCGACGGTGACGACATCGACTCCCCCGCCGGTTTCATCGACCGGGTCATCGGTGGCGATGTCAGCTCGTTCGACGATCCGATGGCCGAACTCGAGAAGACGATGGCCGACGAGGCCGCCGCCCGCGAGGCGAAAGACGCCGGCACCGACGACTCCGAGGCCGACGACGACGATTCGACGGGCCCGAGCGACACCGACCGGTAGTCCGTCCACACGACGGGCCGGCGACGCCGGCCTGTGGATAACCGGTGCGCTCCGGCGTAGGCGGAACGGGCGGCGATGACATCGTCTGCCCATGGCACGACACGACACCCTCACCGCACTGCGGACGGGGACCCCTGTGGTCCACCGCGGCAACGGCTGTATCCAGGTGGGCTGCGACCCGGAGCGGGGTCTGGTGATCCAGCTACCCACCACCCTGCGCGCCGACGACGTCGTCGGATTCCTGCGATTCCTCGCCACCGCACGCTCACCGACCGAGATCCGTCGGACCGCCGCCCGGTGGGGGCTCGACGAGCAGGTCGCCACCGATCTGCTCGATCGTCTCCGCGACGCCGGGATGGTCGCCGAACCCGACGCCACCGAACACGCCCGATCGCTGCGGGTGCGGCTGCACGGTCGCGGCCCCCTCACCACGCGCCTCACCACACTGCTGCGCGAGGCGAGCATCCCGGTGACGGTGTCGGCGCAACGTCCCCGAACGGCGCAGGGCGCGGCGGACGCCCCGTTGGCGTCGTGGGACGAGGGGCTCGTGGTGCTCACCGACCACCTCGCCCACGACCCGGCCATCGTCGGTGGGCTGATGTCCCGAGGCATCGCCCACATGCCCGTCCGCCTGCGCGACGGCAGCGGGGTCATCGGTCCGCTGGTCCTGCCGGGCCGTACCAGCTGTCTGCGCTGCGCCGACCACCACCGAGCCGACCGCGACCCCGGGTGGCCGCTCGTCGCGGGGCAGATGATCGGCCAGGTGGGGCACGCCAGCGCGGCGACGATCGCGGCCACCGCGGCCCTGGCGATGGAACAGATCGAACAGGTCGGACACGGTCTGCGGCGGTCACAGGGCGCTACGGGCGAATCCCGCGTCGAGACCGCTGCACCGCAGATCATCGACCACACCCTCGAATACCTGCCGCAGCCTGCGCGGTTGCGTGTTCGACGCTGGGAACCGCACCCGCTGTGCAGTTGCTTGTTTCGCCGGTGAACTATCCTGGAGGCCGGTCGGAAGGGATGGGTGGATGGCTGACATCACCGAGGGACGCGGGCGGCGTAACGCCAAACTCGCGACGCTCCCGCTGGGTATGGCGGGTCGGGCCGCGGCCGGCTTCGGCAAGCGTCTCGCCGGCGGCGACAAGGACGAGATCAACCAGGAATTCATGGAGAAGGCCGCCGAACAGTTGTTCACGGTCCTCGGTGAACTCAAGGGCGGCGCGATGAAGGTCGGGCAGGCCCTGTCGGTGATGGAGGCCGCGGTCCCCGACGAGTACGGCGAGCCCTTCCGCGAAGCCTTGACGAAGCTGCAGGCCGAGGCGCCGCCGATGCCGGCGAAGAAGGTGCACCAGGTTCTCGACGCCCAACTCGGGACCGCGTGGCGAAAGCGCTTCACCGAGTTCTCCGACACCCCGGCCGCCTCGGCGAGCATCGGGCAGGTCCATCGCGGCGTCTGGTCCGACGGCCGCGAGGTGGCTGTCAAGATCCAGTACCCCGGAGCCGACCACGCGCTGAAGGCCGACCTGAAGACGTTGTCGCGCATGGCGGGTCTGATGCAGCGGATGACGCCGGGCACCGATGTGCGCGCTCTCGTCGACGAGTTGATCGCGCGCACCGAGGACGAACTGGACTACCAGGGCGAGGCGAAGAACCAACGGGCGTTCGCCGCCGAGTTCGACGGCGACCCCGACTTCGTCATCCCGAAGATCGTCGCGAGCGCCCCGAAGGTCGTCGTCAGCGAGTGGATCACGGGAACACCTCTCGCACAGATCATCTCCTCAGGCTCCAAGACGCAGCGCGACGAGGTCGCGGCCAAGCTCGCGGAGTTCGAGATCTCCTCGCCCGCTCGCGTGGGGCTGCTGCACGGCGATCCGCACCCCGGCAACTTCCAGATCCTCGACGACGGACGTCTCGCGGTCTTCGATTTCGGTGCGGTGGGCCACTATCCGAACGGGTTGCCCGCGGACACGGGGAAGATCCTGCGGTTGGCGCGCGATCAGGACTTCGACGGTCTCGTGCAGGCGATGATCGACGCGAAGTTCATCCTCGGCAGCAACCGCGACAAGGTGACGCCGCAGGACATCGAGCGTTATCTGAAGGCATACGTGGATCCGCTGATGGCGGACTCGTTCCACTTCACGCGAAAGTGGTTGCAGCGCGCGGTCGGCAAGGCCACCGACCTCAAGGGTGATGTCTACAAGACGTCGCGACACCTGAACGTGCCGCCGGAGTACGTCATGGTGTTCCGCGTGCTGGGCGGCTGCGTCGGCATCGCCGCGCAGCTCGACGCCGAGGCGCCTTATCGGCGGATCATGGAGAAGTGGGTGCCCGGCCTGTCGGCCTGACACCCACTTCTCTGATCTCTCATGCCGCGACCGGGTGCTTGCGCGGCCGCCCGCGCGGGCGCTTGCGGGCGATGACGACTCCTTCGGAGAAGATCTCGCCTCCCCATACGCCCCACGGCTCACCGCGGTCGAGCGCGGAGTCGAGGCATTCGCGCCGCAGTGGGCACTCGCTGCACAGGGCCTTCGCCCGCTCGAGATCTCTGGGACTCTCGGCGAACCAGAGATCGGGGTCGGCCACCCGGCAGGGCAGACGGGTCTCGGTGGCGGTCGCGGCGCGGGCCACGGCGAGATCGCCGATCGGATAGCAGGTGGTCGGATCGGTCGACGGGGTTGTCGGCGCGGTCATCGGTGTTTCCTCCACTGTGTGTGACGTGGTCGTTCGGTTGGTTGTGGATTGCCAACCCGGGCGTCACTTGTGGGGTGTTCTCACCGGTTCACAAGAAAGGCCACGGGGTTCGCATCTGCGATTCGCCGTGGCCTCGTGTTCTCGATCGAGCTGTGCTCAGCTCGTGAGAGGTGGTCGAGGTACGGGAATCGCGGCGCGCTCGGCTCGTGCGTCGTGGGCTGCTCCCAGGGCGAAGAGCGGTGCGCCGGCAGCGGCGTAGGCCGCCGCGTGAGGCGCGGACACCCAGGAGGGGACGTGACGATGACGCATGCCTGCGTTCGAGGCAGGTGCCGACGCGTTCGATGCCGCGGTGGTGACGATTGCGTTGTTCACTGATCCACTCCCTTCTGTGTGTTCGCTTCTACGCTCGACATCGCTGGTGCAACCTCTCCCGTACTGATGTGAGAAAGACTAGAAGATCGTTCGCCGATCGCACAACCTTTTTTTGACCTGGGGTTTTGGGGGTCAGCCGGTACCGGCGACGAGTCCGAGCAACATCTCGCCGTACTGATCGAGCTTCTTCGCCCCGATTCCCGGGATGGCGACGAGTGCGGCCACGTCGGCCGGGCGCTGTTCGGCGATGGCGATGAGCGTGTTGTCGGAGAACACCACGAACGCAGGCACCTTCTGTTCTCTGGCCTGCTCGCTGCGCCATTCCTTGAGCGCGATGAACAGGTCCTCGTCGAGGTTGCTGGGGCAGCTCTCGCATCGCCCGAGCAACGACGCGGTCTTGCCGAGCAGCTGCTTGCCGCACACCCGGCACTGCGGACGTTTCCGCTGACGAGTGGGTTCGGCGATCTTCGAGGCAGGCGAGTCGTCGGGGACGAGGTCGACGAGGAACCGGGAGCGACGACGACTCTTACGCCCTCCCTCGGCACGCGACAGCGCCCAGGAGATGTGCAGATGTTCCCGCGCACGGGTGATCCCGACGTAGAACAGGCGCCGTTCCTCCTCGACGTCGTCGTCGGCGCCGTTGATGGCCTGGTTGATCGGCAGCGAGCCGTCGGTGACGTTGACGAGGAACACCGCGTCCCACTCGAGGCCCTTCGCCGCGTGCAACGACGACAGCGTGACCCCCTGGACGGTCGGTGGCTGTCGGGCCTGCGAGCGGGCGGCGAGTTCGGTGGCCAGACCCGCGAGGTCGATGTCGGGGACGTCGGCACGTAGGTCCTCGGCGAGGGTCACCAACGCCCGCAACGATTCCCACCTCTGACGTGCCTGGGTGCCGGTCGGCTCGGAATCGGTGAGCCCCAACGGCACCAGCACCGCACGCACCAGGGTGACCAGGTCGGCGTCGGCGGGCAGGTCACTGCGTGCGGCCGCGGTGGAGATCGCCCGCATCGCCTGCCGGATCTCGGCGCGCTGGAAGAACGCCTCGCCGCCGCGCACCTGGTAGGCGATCCCCGCCGCCGTCAGCGCGTCCTCATGAGCCTGCGACTGGGCGTTCACGCGATAGAGGATGGCGATCTCCGACGCCGGGACCCCTTGCGCCAGAAGCTTCTTGATCCGCGCCGTGACACCGGCGGCCTCGGCCGGTTCGTCGTCGTATTCGGCGAACTCGGGTTCGGGTCCCGGTGGACGCTGACCGACCAGCGCCAGCCGGGTGCCCGCCACCCGACCACGCGCCGCACCGATCGCCCGGTTGGCCAGACCGACCACCTGCGGGGTGGAGCGGTAATCGCGTTCGAGGCGCACCATCTCGGCGTCGGGGAAGCGGCGGGTGAAGTCGAGGAGGTACTTGGGGCTGGCCCCGGTGAACGTGTAGATGGTCTGGTTCGCGTCGCCGACGACGGTGAGATCGTCGCGCGCACCGAGCCACGCGTCGAGCAGACCCTGCTGCGCGGGGGTGACGTCCTGGTATTCGTCGACGACGAAACACCGGTAGCGGTCGCGGAACTCCTCGGCCACACCGTCGTTCTCGCGCAGGATCGCGGTGGTCATCAGCAACAGGTCGTCGAAATCGAGCAGGCGGTCGCCGTCGTGGGAGATCTTCGCCTCCTCGTAGGCCTCGTAGACCGCGGCGACCTTCTCCGGGGGCTGCGGGGTCTCGCGACGTCGCGCGGCGACCGCGGATGCGTACTCGTCGTATCCGATGAGCGAGGCCTTGGCCCACTCGATCTCCGACGAGAGGTCACGCAGCGTCTCGGTGGAGGTGTCGAGACCGGCGCGCCGGGCCGCGCGGGAGACCACCGGGAACTTGTTGTCGAGCAGTTCCCAGCGGGTGTCGCCGATGGCCTGCGGCCAGAAGTACCGGAGCTGGCGCATCGCCGCGGCGTGGAAGGTCATCGCCTGGACGGTGTTGCCCGATTCGGCCAGACCCAGCGAGCGCAGGCGCCCGCGCATCTCCCCCGCCGCGCGCGCGGTGAAGGTCACCGCGAGCACCTGACCACCGCGAACGTGGCCCTCGGTGACGAGGTGGGCGATGCGCCGGGTGATGGTGCGGGTCTTGCCCGTCCCGGCGCCGGCCAGCACACAGACCGGTCCGCGCGGTGCGAGGACTGCGGCCTGTTGTTCGGGGTCGAGGCCGTCGAGCGTGCTCATGGTTCCAGTATCGCAACGGGGTGCGACAACCGTTGACCACCCACCCGGGAACAACCACACCGCCCCGAGACGTTGGACGGGCCATGAGCAGCGAGAACTCCGCCCTGACCATGTACACGACCTCGTGGTGCGGCTTCTGCGCCCGGCTGAAGACCGGCCTGCGCAGCGAGGGCATCGAGTGGACCGAGATCGACATCGAGGCCGATCCCTCGGCCGCCGAGTTCGTCGGCAGCGTCAACAACGGCAATCACGTGGTGCCGACGGTGAAGTTCGCCGACGGTTCCACCGCCACCAACCCCTCGGTGCGCGACGTGAAGGCCAAGCTCAGCGTCTGACGACCACGGTCGGTCGTCATCCCCGGGTCAGCCCTTGTCGTGTGCCCATGCGGTGACGAGCTGCCGGGCGATGGAGATCGATCCGGGTAGGCGCAGGCGTGGACCGTCGTCGTCGGAGGCGTTCTCACCGCGCAGCCATTCGTCGCCGCTGGCCAACGCGGCCAGCACCTCGTCGCGGGGGAACCAGATGGCCTCGGTGATCTCGCCGTCGAGGAAGTCCAGTGGCTGATCGCGGTCGGCGCGGGCCTCGAACCCCAGCATGAGCGACCGGGGGAACGGCCACGGCTGGCTGCCGAGGTAGCGCGGCTCGACCACGTCGAGGCCGGTCTCCTCGTGCAGCTCCCGGACCACGCACTGTTCGAGTGATTCACCCGGTTCGACGAACCCCGCGAAGGTGGAGAACCACCGCTCCGGCCACCCCGCCTGCCGACCCAGCAGCACATGGTCGGCGCCGTCGTGGACGACGGTGATGATGGCGGCGTCGGTGCGGGGGAACTCCTCGCGGCCGGTGACGACGTTGCGTCGGGTCCAACCGGCCTTGGCCGGTTCGGTGGGGTTGCCGTCGACCGGCGAGAAGGCCGCGGCGTCATGCCAGTTGAGCATCCCCAACGCGGTGCTGACCAGACCGGCCTCGTCGCCGCTGAGGCGTCCCGCGCTGCGCCGCGCGTCGGCGGTGCGCCCCTCGATCGAGGGGACCCGGATCGCCCACAGGTACACGCCGTCGTCGATGCCCAACAACACCGCCGCCGCAGGGATCTCGGTGGCGACATCGAGCGCCGGTCGCCACCGGAGTCCGTCCTCACCCACGCCGTAGCGGCCCTCGGGGTCGATCTCGAGAACCTTCGCCGTCGGCCATGCGCCGGCCAACAACGCGGTGTCGTGCCGAATCTCGTCGGCCCTGTCGATCGTCGACCGGGACAGCAGAGGGGACTCGACGAACTCGAATGTGGCCACGGGCGAGAGCTTAGTGATCGGTGATCGCGACGGCGTCGGCGGCCGAGCGCGGGCGCGCGTACCGGTCCACGTAGGCCAGCTCGGCGTGTGTGGCGATGGTCCGCATCAGCTCGTCCGTTCGGGCACGCACGTCATCGGACGGCGCCACCCGGATCGCGGGCATCACCCGGATCGTCACGCGTCGTCGTCGCCACGTGCTGCCGACGGTTCCCGTGATCGCCACCGGGACGATCGGCACACCGGTCCGCGCCGCCACACGCGCGGCGCCGGTACGCCCGCGGTGCACCCTGCCGTCGGGCGACCGTGTGCCCTCGGGATGTATCGCCCAGGCCCCGCCGGACGCGAGCACCTCCTCCGCGGTGGTGAGCGCGGCCGCCGAGCCGCGACCTCCGGATCGATCGACGCGGATCTGACCGACCGCCACGAAGAAGCGACGGCGGATCGCGCCGCCCACGCCCGGTTGGTCGAAGTAGTCGCTCTTGGCGAGGAAGAACACCGGTCGTCGGGCGGCCAGGGCCAGGTGGAACGAGTCGCAGACGGCGAGGTGGTTGGCTGCGAGGATCGCCGGTCCCGCGCGCGGCAGGTGTTCGCGTCCGATCACTCGCGGGCGGTGCCAGACCCGGAGCGCGGGTCCGACCAGGACGTGCCGACACCACCACTGAGCCGCATGCATAGACAGTGTCTACCAGTCGTGGTGGACACTGTCTACGTGCAGGAGTCGACACGGGACCGCCTGGTGCGGGTAGGCGTGGAACTGATGGAGGACAGCGGCTCGGTCGACATCGGCCTCCGCGAGATCGCTCGACGGGCCGGGGTCTCGCACGGCGCGCCGCGGCGGTGGTTCCCCACCCATCGCGCGCTGCTGTCGGCGATCGCGGCCGCAGGTCTCGCCGATCTCGCGTCGGCGATCGAGACGGCCGCACGAGATCTCGAGGGTCGCGCAGTGATCGATGCCGCGGCACATGCCTACGTCGACTTCGCCGTCCGTCGGCCCGCGATGTTCGCGCTGATGTTCCGACACGACCTGCTCGTCGGGGGCGGCGGAGACCTCCGTGCCACCTCCCGACCACTGTTCACGTGGCTACGCCGGCAACTCGATCGCATGGGACTCGACGGCACCGAACGTCGCGCGGCCGCGCTGTGGAGCGGCGTGCACGGGGTCGCGACGGTGAACTCGACGGGAGCGATGGGCGTTGTCGCGCCGGGGGTCGACCACCGACTCGTCGTGCGCGACGTCATCGACTCCGCGTGTCAGGCGGGCCCTTTACGGACGTAGAGCAGGCGGTCACCGGACTCGATGGCGTCGACCTCGCTGTCGTCGACGCGATGTAGCCGGCCAGACCGCACGACACCGAGGACGATGTCGACGAGGTGTTGGGGTGAGGCACCGAGTTCGTCGCGTTCGACGTCGCGTTCGGCGATGGCGTAGCCGGCGTCGGGGGTCAGCAGATCCTCGATGACCTCGACGACCGCGGGGGTCGAGGTGGCCAGACCGAGGAGCCGGCCGGCGGTCTCCGACGACACCACGACCGAGTTCGCACCGGACTGGCGGATGAGATGGGTGTTCTCCGCCTCGCGGATCGAGGCGACGATCTTCGCGCGCGGTGCCAGCTCGCGGGCGGTGAGGGTGGCCAGGACGGCGGTGTCGTCGCGGTTGGTGGCGATGACGATGGCCGAGGCGTGCTGGGCCCCGGCGAGGCGCAACACATCCGAACGGGTCGCGTCGCCGCGCACCGTGACGAGTCCGTTCGCGGCCGCGGAGTCGAGAACGGTCTGATTGGAGTCGACGACGACGATCTCCGACGGCTTGGTGCCGTCACCGATCATCGCGTTCACCGCGGTCTTGCCCTTCGTGCCGTAGCCGACGACGACGGTGTGGTTACGCACCTTGCTCCTCCAACGCTGGATCTTCAGGGCCTGCCGCGAACGTTCGGTGAGCACCTCGAGGGTCGTGCCGACCAAGACGATCAGGAACATCACCCGCAGAGGGGTGATCACGAGAACGTTGATCAGTCGCGCCTCGGGGGCGAACGGCGTGATGTCGCCGTAGCCCGTCGTCGACAGCGACACCGTCGCGTAGTAGAGGCAGTCGAGGAACGACAGCTCGTTGTCCTGCACATCGCGATAACCGTCACGGTCGAGGTAGACGATGAACACCGCCGCGAACAGAGCCCCGAGGGCGAACAGGACCCGCCGACTGATCGCCCGTACCGGGCTCTGCTGCATCTCGGGGATGCGCACCACCCCGACGAGAGCGTGATCGGGTTTACCGGTGAGGTCGTCGGACCGCAGACGGCGACGTAATGGGCCAGGCATCACCGGCGACCTTATATCGCCACACTGTGCGACAGTGGTCGGCATGGCCACACTCCTCGACAGACTCCCCCACCGCCGCGACGCCGTACGCCGCGACGCCACCGTGATGGGCAGCGCGCTGATCGGCATGGGGACCCTGCATTTCGTGGTCCCGGGCCCCTTCGACTCGATCGTCCCGCAGGAGATCCCCGGCAACCCGCGCACCCTGACCTACGCCTCGGGCGTCGCCGAGGCCGCGATCGGGGTCGGGCTCCTCGTGCCCCGCACCCGCAAGCCGGCCGCCTTGGCCGCGGTCGCCCTGTTCGTCGCGGTGTTCCCCGCCAACATCAACTCGGTCCGCATCCTCTGGAAGAAGCCTCTGCTCCGCTACGGCGCGATCGCCCGCCTGCCGCTACAGGTGCCGATGATCACCCGGGCGCTCAAGATCTACCGCGCGACTCCCTGAGCCTGTTCGCGAGCCACCATCTGCGCCAGCCGGCGGCGGTCGGGGAGGTCGTCGGGTTCGACGGTGACCCCCGAACGCACGTAGTGGAACGCCGCACGCACCCGCTCGATCGGGATGCCGCTCAGTTCGGCCCACGCGATGCGGTAGGCGGCGAGCTGGATCTGGACCGACTTCGCTTGTGCGGCATCAGGTTGCGCACCGGTCTTCCAGTCGACGACGACAGCGCCCCCGTCGGGTTCGGCGAACACGGCGTCGATCCGTCCGCGGATCACGGTGTCGCCGATGACCGTCTCGAACGGCACCTCGACCTCGATGGGGTTGCGCGCCGCCCAGCTCGAGGCCAGGAATGCGTCGCGCAGCGTCGCGAGGTCGGCGTCGGTGTCGGAGGTCTCGTCGGCGGCACCGGGCAACTCGTCCATGTCGAGCAGACGTGTCGCGCCGTAGCGACGCTCCACCCACGCGTGGAACGCGGTGCCGCGCCGGGCCAGGCGGTTGGGTTTGAAGGGCATCGGTCGCCGTAGCCTGCGGGCGAACGCGGCCTCGTCGCGGTCGAGTTCGACGAGATCGCTCACCGAGAGGTGATGCGGGAGCACCACCTCGAGGTCGATGGAGTTCGCCGCCGCACGCTCGGCCAGCAGCGCATCGACCTCGCGACGCAACACGTCGCCGTCGTGCTCGTCGGCACCCGGATCGGGTGCCACAGAACCGGATTCCACGGTGTCGGGCGCGGCGTCGAACAGCGTCGGCTGACCGCGGGTGCGCAGGGCCTCCAGCACGAGGTCGGCTCCCGCACGTACCTGCGCACGCCGGTCGCCCAGCGGATCCTGCGGCCACGACGCGGTCACCGCGTGCGCCGACAGCGGGTTGTCCGCGCCGTCGGCGGGAGCGGGTGCCCACTCGGCGAGATGCATACCGGCCATCGGTTCAGGGCCGTCGGACAGTTCGGTGACGATGTCGCCGATCTCGGTGAGGAACACCGAGGGCCCCTTGGGTTTGTCGTGTCTGGCCGTCCAGTGGTGACCCGCGATGAGCAGCCGCCGCTGGGTTCTGGTCAAGGCCACGTACAGCAACCGTCGGTCCTCTTCGAGTTTGCGGTCACGCAGGGCCTGCTTGTGGTCGGCGATGACCGTCTCGAGTTCCTTGCGGTCGGTGACCGCGGAGGTGTCGAACCGGGGGAACCCCACCCCGGAGGCATCGGCGAGGTCACCTCGTAGCGCGGCAGGCAACTCGCGGGCGCTGCCGATCCACGTGCCGTCGGAGCGGCCGCCCGGGAAGATGTCGGTGCACAGGTGCGGCACCGCGATCACCTCCCACTCCAGGCCTTTTGCCGCGTGCACGGTGAGGATCTGCACCCGGTCCTCCGCGATCTCGACGGCGCCGGGTTCGAGTCCCTTCTCGATGGCCGCGGCGGACTCGAGGAACGCGAGCAGGCCGGGCAGTGTCGCCGCCGACCGCTCGGCGTAGGCCGACACGTGTTCGGCGAAGGCGTCGAGATGCTCACGCCCGGTGATGGTCCCGCGCATACGGCGTGCCCGGATCTGGGTCTCGATCCCGACGCCGAGTGTCGCCTCGACGTCGGCCACCACATCGGGCAGCGACTGTCCGAGACGCCGCCGGAGCCCGTCGAGCATGGCCGCGAACTCGGTGATCCTGCGATACCCCTCCGCGCTGTACTGGGACTTGTCGCCGGGGTCGGCGATCGCATCGCCCAGGCCGGCCTGATCGACCGCGTCGGTCGGCAAGGCCGAGTCCAGCGCGTCGTCGAGCGCGGCGAGATCGGCGACCACCCCGGTCACCGCGGCGAACTCGACGGCGGCGAGGTGTCGGGCGCGGCGCCACAACGCCGCAAGATCTGCAGCCCCGAGTCGCCACCGCGCCCCGGTCAGCAGTCGCATCGCCGCGGTGCCCGCCATGGGGTCGGCCATCAGCCGCAACATCGCGACGACGTCCTGGATCTCCGGGACGAACAGCAACCCACCGATCCCCACGACCTCCACCGGGATGCCTCGGCTCTCCAGTTCTGCGGCCAGCGGCGCCGAGTCCTCGTTGCGGCGCGCCAGGATCGCGGTCGTCGGTGGGGCCTCACCCGCCTCCTCGGCCCGGGCGTACTCGGCGGAGATCTCCTCGGCCAGCCAGGTGCGTTCGTCGACCACGGTCGGATGGAGCGCGACGTCGATCGCACCGTCGGGGGCGTCGTCGCGGGGCCGGAGAACGCTCACCGGGATGCCGACCGCACGCAGGTCCTCGGAGATCCGGTTGGCCAACTCGAGCGCCGTCCGCGGGTTGCGCCAGCTCGTGAGCAACTCCATCTGCTGCGCCGGAGAACCCGACGAGTCGGGGAAATCGGTGGCGAAACGCGGCAGATTGGCCGCCGACGCACCGCGCCAGCCGTAGATGGACTGGATGGGGTCACCGACCGCGGTGACCGCGATCGACGCCGGCCCCCGGTCTGTCGAACCCCTGCCGTTCGGTGCCTGCGGCGGCTGCCCGAACAGGGTGGACAGCAACACGCGCTGGGAGTGCCCGGTGTCCTGGTACTCGTCGAGGAGCACCGCGCGCACGGCCTGGCGCTCGGCGCGGGCAACCTCGGGGTGATCGCGAACCAACCGCGCGGCCAACGACATCTGGCTGCCGAAGTCGAGCACGTTCTGTTCGCGCATCGTCGCCGCGAGCCGCTCCACCAGCGGGACGAAGCGGTGGCGTTCGGTGATGACCTCCTGGATGCCGCGCAGCTCCTTCGACGGGTCGGCGCGCTGCCGCGGACCCGGCGGCAGGGTGTCGATGAGCCGGTGGAGATCCATGCCGAAGCCGTCGATGTCGTTCGGATCGACCAGGTGCTCGGCGGCGTCGGAGTACAGCTTGAGCACCGACTCGGTGACCCCGAGCGGGGTCTTGGGGGTCTCGAGCTCGTCCGACCAGCCGGTGACCACGCCGAAGGCCAGCTGCCACAGTTCGGTCTCCGAGAGCAGCGTCGCCGCCGGCTCCACCGGCAGCAGGAGTCCGTAGTCGCCGATGAGTCGACCGGCGTAGGCATGGTAGGTGCTGACCTCGGGATCGGCGCTGCGCAGGAGGGTTCGCATGGAACCGTCGGGGTCCCAGCCGATCATCGCCGACGACGCGGCGAGCATCGCGAGACGTCGACGGATTCGCGCCGCGAGTTCGGCTGCCGCCTTGCGCGTGAAGGTGAGTCCGATGATCTCGTCGGGGCTCACCATCCGATTGGCCACCAACCACACCACCCGCGCGGCCATGGTCTCGGTCTTGCCCGCGCCCGCGCCGGCCACCACCAGCAGCGGTTCCATCGGCGCCTCGATGACCGCGACCTGCTCGTCGGTCGGCGGCGGCAATCCCAGCGCCGCCGATAACGACCGCGCCGAGATGCGTGTGGAGATCGGTGACACGGTCCCATCAGTCATCGGTCACTGCCTTCCCCGCGATCGACGCCGGGCACGACGCGGTCAGCGGGCACCGCACACAGCCTGCGTTGACGGTCGCGACGAAACGTGGCCCGACGCTCGCCCGCGCGGCCGAACGGACGAGGCCGATCCATTCCTGGATCTGATCGCCGGTCAACGGCGGTTGAACACGTTCGGTGGCACCGGTCTTCGTCGACGCACTGTTCACGTAGACCAGTCGCCCACCCCCGGGCTCGGCCGGACCGATCTCCGGGGCGCCGCCGAGGTGCAGCGCGAGCTGGTACGCGGCGAGCTGGGGGTGGACCTGCGCGTCGTCGCGGCTGACGATGGTCTTGCCCGTCTTCACGTCGACCACCACCGGACGCCCGTGGGCGTCGCGTTCGAGCCGGTCGATCCGACCCCGGAGCCGCACGGCGGGCTCGTCGGCGGTGGCGTCGTCGGTGGAGTCGGGAGGGATGACCGCATCGACCTCGACCTCGACCGCGACCTCGTCGAGTTCGTCGCGAGAGCGGACGAGCCAGTCGGCGAAGTGCGTCAGCATCCCCTCCACACGGTCGAGCTCATGGGCCGAGAACCATTGCGCGCCCACGTCGACCTGATCCCACACGCGGTGCAGGGCCTCGGTGACATGCGTCGGATCGATCTGCCCGGCCAGCGCCTGCACGAGGGTGTGCACCAGCGTCCCCGCCACCGCGGGCGCCGAATCGCCGTCACGTCCTCCGTTGCGTTCGAGCATCCAGCGCAGCGAACACCGTTGCAGCGCCTCGATCGACGACGGCGACAAGGTCACCGGCCCCCGCGCGGGATCCCACAGCCCGACGTCGCTGCTGGCCTCGGGCAGCCCGAACCACTCGCTGGGATGCGCGCCGGGGACACCGGCGTCGGCGAGGCGGGCGAGCAGATCGGCGGCGGTCTGCTGCTGGGCGTCGGCGGTGTCGGGTGCGCACACCTGCGCGCGCAGGGTCGCCACCAGCGACGGCAGCGACAGCACGCGCCGGACCGCGGGCGCCACCTCGAGCAGACCGTCGGCGGACACCGCGGTCTCCTCGGGATCGAGACCCTCTGCACCCGCGGCCATCTCGATGACGAACCGCGACGGGGCCGAGTCGCCACTGCCGTCGTCGACCGCCGACACCATCAGGCGCCGACGCGCCCGCGAGCACGCCACGAGGAACAGGCGGCGTTCCTCGGCCAGCGCGGTCGCGGTCCGGGAGACCGTGTCGAGCGCCTCCGTGGCGACACCGTCGAGCAGGTCGACGAGCTGCGGGGTGGCGAGGATGCTGCCGCGGCTGCGCAGGCTGGGCCAGAGCCCGTCGAGGACCCCGGCCACGGCGACGACGTCCCATTCCCGCCCGGCCGCGGCATGTGCCGAGACGATCGTGACCGCCTCGGGGACGACCGCTCGACGCGACTGCTCGCCGGGGATCTGCAGCTTCGAGACGTGGTCGACGAAGGCGCCGACGGTGGCGGCGGGCAGGTTGTCGGTGAAGCTCGCCGCGACGTCGAACAGGGCGACGACCGCGTCGAGGTCGCGGTCGGCCTGATCGGCGGCCGGGCCACCGCGCAGGGCGGTCGCGGCCCACCGTCGGGCCGCGCCGGTCGACTGCCACGCCGCCCACAGCACGTCCTCGACACCTCCACCGCGCGCGCGTTCGGTGCGCGCCGCCGACAACGCCTCGAGCACCCGGGTGAGCGGCGCGCGTTCGGTGGCGGTCAACGCGTCGGTGTGCGCGGTGGTCTGCGTCAGCGGGCGGGACAGGAGGTCGACGACGATGTCGAGCGAGTCACGCTGGGCCGCAGGATCCTCCGCTGCACCCTCGGTGTCGCCGGTGGCGTCGGTGATCGCACCGTCCACACGACGCAGCCCCCGACGGAGTCGACGCAGCGCCGTCGGGTCGGCCCCACCGATGGGTCCCGACAGCAGCATCAACGCATCGTCGGCGGTGAGGAGGTCGTCGACACCGCGCAACACCGTCAACAGGGCCGCGACCGCCCGCTGCCGGTGCAGCGCGATCTCGTTCGCGGGGGTCGCGACGGGCACACCCGCCGACCGCAGTGCGCGGCGCAGCGGTGCGATCGCGCGCGGGACCGATCGGACGATGACGGCCATGTCCGACCACGCGACACCGTCGAACAGGTGCGCCCGTCGCAGGGTGTCGGCGATGGCGGTCGCCTCCTTCGCCGCCGACGAGTATGCGGTGACACTCACCGCGCCGGCGTCGTCACCGGCTCCCACCGTCGGTCGCGGCGATCGTGTACGCGGCAGGCGGGCGGCGATGTCGGCGGCAGCGGTCGCGATCTCGTCGACACTGCGATGGTTGACCCGCAGCACGATGTCGCGGCGGACGTCGCCGGCGGGGACCAGATCGTCGAGGAATCGCGAACTGGCGCCGCGGAACCCGAAGACGGACTGGTCGCCGTCGCCGGCGATGACGGCCTCCACCGTGCCGGTGCCGACGAGGCGGATCAACGCCGCGGCGTGCGGATCGAGGTGCTGGGCGTCGTCGACCAGCAGGTGTCGGATCCGCGCTCGTTCGCGGTCGAGCAGCACGTCGTCGGTCGAGAGCGCGGTGAGGGCCGATCCGATGAGTTCGGCGGCGTCGACCGCGGGCGCCGACGCCTGGGGGGCCTCGACGCCGACCGCACCGCGCAGCAGCGTCGTCTGCTCGTACTGCCGGTAGGCGATCCCGGCCGCCACCCATTCGTCGCGACCGTGGTCGCGTCCCAGCGCGATGAGCTGCTCGGGGCCGACACCGCGTTCGGCCGCCCGCATCATGAGGTCACGCAACGCCTGCGCGAAACCGTCGGTGCCCAGAGCCGGGCGCAGTCGCGCGGGCCAGTTGCGGGCACCGTCGGCGATGTCACCGGCCAGGAGTTCGCGCAGCACGGCGTCCTGTTCGGATCCGGTGATGAGACGCGGCGGCGGGTTGCCCTGCGCCGAAGCCTGCAGCCGCAGGACAGCGAACGCATACGAATGGACGGTGCGCACCAACGGTTCCCGGGTGGAACGCCGCAGACCCCGGTTGTCGGTGTCGGTGTCGGATGCGCGCAGTACACGTCCGCTGATCTCTTCGCGCAGACGTGCCGCGGCCCGACGATCCGACGCGATGACGTGAACCGACTCGGGATCCACGGTGGGGTCGGTGAGCCGGGCGACGGCGATGTCGACCAGCAACGACGACTTCCCAGTACCCGGTCCACCGGTGATCCGCACCGGCCGCCAGGCGTCGTTCCGATCGGGGTCGGCCGCGACGTGGTCGGACGCCGGACCATGGGGGGCGGCCACCAGTGCGGCCGCGGCGGGCTCCCAGTCGTGGACGACCGTGGGCGTGCGCGATGCGGCGATGAGCGACGCACGGACTTCGGTCCGTGCTCGAGCGCGCGTCGTCTGCTCGGCCATCTCGCTCCCCCTCCCCTGCATGCACTCCGCACCCGCTGTCCGGCGTGTGTCGCGTCGCGTCGATCAGATCATCCGACCCCGACACCGCCCGGCGCGACCCGATGCGAGGTGTCGGGCAAGATCGCGGACATGGGCGACATGACGGTCACGATCTACGGTCCGGACGACGGGACGACAGTTCTGGCGGTGCACGGCATCACCGGACACGGTCGGCGATGGCGGGACCTCGCGACCGGCCACCTCCCCGAGCTCCGCGTCGTGGCCCCCGACCTGCTGGGGCACGGGCATGCGTCGTGGGCGGCACCGTGGACCATCGAACGACAGGTGGGAGCACTGATCGAAGTGCTCGACGACGCCACCGACGGACCGGTCGTCGTCGTCGGACACTCCTACGGTGGAGCGCTCGCCGTCCACCTGGCCCGCACCGCGCCCGAACGGATCCGGGGTCTCGTACTCCTCGATCCCGCGATCGGCCTCGACGGCGGGCAGATGTCGGAGGTCGCCGCGGCCAGTCTCGACACCTGGTACCTCACCGATGAGCAGGACGCATGGGACCGCAAACGCGCCGAGGCCTGGTGGGAGGTACCCGACGAGCTGTTGACCGCCGAGATCGCCGAGCACCTCACCACCGACTCCAGGGGCCGCCTCACGTGGCGGGTACATCCCGGCGCGGTCGCGGCGACCTGGAGTGAACTGGCGCGGCCGTTCGTGGTCCCCGCGGTGGCCGTGCCCACGCATCTGGTGATCGCCGACCGCGTGCAGCCGCCCTACGTGCGGCCCGAGTTCCTCGACGCGATGCACGCCGCGCTGGGTGAGCAGCTCACCGTGACCCACGAGGACTGCGATCACATGGTCCCGCTGTCGCGTCCGGAACTCACCGCACGACTCGTCCGCGACATCGTCGACCGCACCGCCACCTGACCCACCCGTCGACCGGGCAGTAGACGGCGTTGACCGGGCAGTAAACGCCGTCGAGTGGGCAGTTCCACGGATCGAACGGGCAGTTGGCCGTGACCATCGCGGCACCGCAGACGCTTCACGTGAACTGTTGCACGATCGATGTGGTTATCTGCCCGATCGACGCCGTTAAATGCCCGATCGGCGGGGTTACCTGCCCGATCGACGCCGCTACCTGCCCACTCGGCGGGTCTAGCGCGCGGTCACCAGGTGGGCCGCGGCGACGAGGCGCGACGCGACGAGGTCGGCGATCGCGGGATCGGCACCGAGGGGTTGGGCCACCGCGTCGGCGCCGAACCCGGCGAGCCGGGTGTGGAACAGCCCGGGCGCCAACAGATACGACGCGATGACGACACGGCGCGCACCGCGGGCGCGGGCGGCGACGACCGCCTCGGGCACCGCGGGCGATGCGGTGGTGACGTATCCGACGTCGACACGGTCCCCGGTGAGCTCGGCGAGCATGTCCGTCGCGCGACGCACGTCGCCGCAGGCGTCGGGATCCGACGACCCCGCGGCCGCCAGCACGACCGCGTCACCGGGTCGCCACCCCGCCTCCCGCAACCGCGCCAGCAGCACGGCGGCGATCACCGGGTCGGGACCCAGAGCCGGTGCCACGGCGACGTTCTCGCGCGCGACCGCCCGGATGTGTTCGGGGAGATCGACGCGGACGTGGTACCCCGACGCAAGGAACGCCGGGACCACGACCGCGGGTCCGTCGAGATCACGCAGGACATCGGTGGGACTGGGTCCGAGGACGTCGACGAACGCGACGCGCGTGGGACCGACCCGCTGCGCCACCAGCTCGGCGATGCCCGCGACGGTGGCCACACCCACCGACGACCGCGTGCCGTGGGCGACGAGGACAGGAGTCACCCCCTCCGGCAACCGCTGCACGACAACCGATTCGGTCACCGCGGGTCATCGTCCTCGAGATCGACCGACAACCGGTACCCACGCTTGACCACCGTCTGCACCATCTTCGAGTCGCCCAGCGCGGTGCGCAGTCGGGCCATCGCGGTCTCGACGGCATGGGTGTCGTCGCCGCCACCGGGAAGCTCGGCCAGCAGCGCCTGGCGCGACACCACCCGGCCGGGTGTGCGCGACAGCCCTTTCAGCAGCGCGAGTCCCGCGGCGGTGAGGGTGCGCACCTCGCCGTCGACGACGACGTTGCGGCTCAGGATGGTGACGTCGTGACCCGCGACCCGCAGCACCGTCGCGCGCCGCGGCAGTTCCTCGGCGATCAGGCGCGCGAGGGCGCCGAGCCGGAACCGGTTGGGCTGCACCGTCGGTACCTGCAGGGCGTGCAGCGGCCCGGCGGTGACCGAGCCCACGCACATGGGCACCACCGAGGTGCGCAGCGCGTGTAGGAGTGGTTCGAGGAGCCCGGTGTCGTGCGCGCGACCGAGCATCGACGCGACCGCGGGGGCACTGGTGAAGGTGATGGCGTCGATGCCGCAGCCGATGGCCGCGGCGATCATCTGGTCCATCGGTCCGGTGTCGGTGGGCGGGGTCCAGCGGTAGACGGGGATCGGCACCACGACGGCACCGGCCTCGCGCAGCACCTCGCAGAGGTCGGGCAGTGGCTCCCACTCGGTGGTGGCGCCGTGCAGCTGCACGCCGATCCGCTTGCCCTCGACGTCGCCGGCGAGCAGGTGGTCGAGCACCTCGCTCGACGACTCGTTCGGCGGCGACCACTCCTCGCGCAACCCGGCGGCGCGGATCGATCCCTTCGCCTTCGGCCCACGCGCGAGCACCGTCGATCTCGTCAGCGACTCGACGAGGTCCTCGGCCATGCCCCAACCGTCGGCGGCCTCCATCCATCCGCGGAACCCGATGCCGGTGGTGGCGATCACGACGTCGGGTGGATCGGCGACGATCTCGGCGGTGACGCGCTGCAGTTCGGCGTCATCGGCGAGCGGGATGATGCGGATAGCCGGAGCGTGCATCACCTCGGCGCCCCGGCGCACGAGCAGGGCCTCGAACTCGTCGGCACGCCGCGCAGCGGTGATCCCGATGGTGAACCCGGCCAGAGGGCGCTCGGTCACTGCAGGTGGCGAGGGAACAGGAGACGAGGGGTCCGAAGTCAAGGAGTCCGGAGACGAGGGCTCAGGGGTCACGTCGCCGGCGGTCAACACGAACACACGTCGACGATGCCGTCGACCACGCGGACCGCATGGGTGCCCAGCCCCACGCTCTCGTCGTCGAGGCACCGGCCGGTGCGCAGCGAGAAGACCTGCTTGAGCAACGGGCTGGCGACGGTGGGCTCGCCGCCACGATCACCGACGAGGCCCCGGCTCATGACCGCCGCGCGTCCGAACGGGTCGATGTTGCCCACGGCGTACAACTCGTCGTCATGCATGCGGAACAGGGCCACCTGGGTCGCGTCGGGCAGCAACACCGCCACACCTCGTCCGGGGACGAGGTCGGTCAGCGCGCACGCGCGCGTCCAGGTGTGGGTGGCGACATCCACGCTCTGGTGGTCGATGACGGTCATGGGGTCGCTCCTGACTCGGCTGTCGGATGGCCGTTGTCCAGTGTGGTCAGCTCATGTGAATGCCGTGTTTCGGCGGCGTCGGCCACCGGTAAACCCGCAGGTCGCGGTGGTTCGGGGGAGCCGATCGCCACTCAGCTCCGCACGGGCATGGCCGGTGAACCGAGCAACACCGGCACCTTGCGACCGGTCGAGGAGTCGAAATCGATGGTCGGATCGGCCTCGGCGGGCGCGTTGACGAACGACACGAACCGCTTGAGTTTCTCGGAGTCGGAGAGCACCGCCGACCACTCATCGCGGTAGCCGCTGACATGCGCGTCCATCGCGGCCTCGAGCTGGTCGCAGATGCCGAGGCTGTCGTCGACGACCACCTCGCGGAGGTGGTCGAGTCCGCCCTCGAGCGATTCGAGCCACGGCGCGGTGCGCTGCAGCCGGTCGGCGGTCCGGATGTAGAACATCAGGTAGCGGTCGATGTAGGCGACCAACGTCGCGTCGTCGAGTCCCGACGCCAGCAGTTGCGCGTGCACCGGGCTCTGACCACCGTTGCCGGCGACGTAGAGGTTCCAGCCCGACTCGGTGGCGATCACCCCGACGTCCTTGCCGCGCGCCTCGGCGCACTCGCGGGCGCACCCCGACACCCCGAACTTGATCTTGTGCGGCGACCGCAGCCCGCGATACCGCTTCTCGAGACCGACGGCCATCCCCACCGAGTCCTGGACCCCGTAGCGACACCACGTGCTGCCGACGCAGCTCTTCACGGTGCGCAGGCTCTTGCCGTAGGCCTGGCCCGACTCCATCCCGGCGTCGACGAGCCGACGCCAGATCTCGGGCAGCTGTTCCACGCGCGCACCGAACATGTCGATGCGTTGCCCCCCGGTGATCTTGGTGTAGAGCCCGAAGTCCTTGGCCACCTGGCCGATCACGATCAGTTGATCGGCGGTCACCTCGCCTCCGGGCATCCGCGGGACCACCGAGTACGAACCGTTGCGCTGCATGTTGGCGAGGAAGTGGTCGTTGGTGTCCTGCAGGGCGGCCTGCTCGCCGTCGAGGATGTGGTCACTGGAGGTCGACGCCAGGATCGACGCCACGGTGGGTTTGCAGATGTCACAACCGGTCCCGGTCCCGTACTGCGCGATGAGACCGGAGAAGGTGCGGATGCCGGTCGCGGAGACGATCTCGAACAGCTCCGCGCGCGACTGGCCGAAATGCTCACACAGCGACTTGCTCAGCACCACACCGGATTCGGCGAGCAGCTTCTTGATACTCGGCAGACAACCACCGCAGGTTGTCCCCGCGCAGGTCTGCGCCTTGACCGCGGGCACATCGCACGCGCCGTCGGCGATGGCCGAACAGATCGCACCCTTCGACACCGCGTTGCACGAGCAGATCTCCGCGGCGTCGGGCAGGGCACCGAGACCGAGGGCAGGCCCGCCGGACGGCGCGATGAGATCGGACGGATCACCCGGGATCGTCGACCCCACCATCGGTTTGAGCATCGCGTAGGCGTCGGCGTCGCCGACCAGGATGCCACCGAGCAGGGTGCGGGCGTCGTCGGAGACCACCACCTTCGCGTAGGTGCCGGCGACCGGATCGCTGAAGACCACCTCGAGTGCACCGTCGGTGGTGGCCATCGCGTCACCGAAGCTGGCCACGTCGACTCCGAGCAACTTGAGCTTGGTGGACATGTCCGCACCGCCGAAGGTCGTCGATCCCCCGAGCAGTTGATCGACGACGACCTCGGCGGTGCTGTATCCCGGCGCCACGAGTCCGTAGCAGCGGCCGTCGACCGCCGCGACCTCACCGATGGCGAAGATGTTTGGATCCTCGGTGCGACAACGGCTGTCGACCAGGACGCCTCCGCGTTCGGCGACGGGAAGTCCGATCTCGCGGGCGATCTCGTCGCGGGGACGCACACCGGCGGAGAACACCACGAGTGCGGCGTCGATGTGCGAGTCGTCGCTGAGGGTCACGCGCAGCGCCTCGGCGTCGGGGGCGTCGGCGCGTTCGGCGATCGAGGTGGTCGCGACACCGGTGTGCACGGTGAGACCGAGGTCGGTGACGAGGTTCGCGAGCAGGGCGCCACCACCGTCGTCGACCTGCAGCGGCATCAGTCGTGGCGCGAACTCGACGACATGGGGGGTGAGCCCCATCAGCTTCAACGCATTGGCGGCCTCGAGACCCAGCAGCCCTCCGCCGACGACCACACCGACGGCACCGGTCCCCGCGCGGTCGGCGGTGGTCCGGATGGCGTCGAGGTCGGCGAGGGTCCGGTAGACGAAGCATCGGTCGCCGTCGTGTCCGTCGACGGGCGGGACGAACGGATACGAGCCGGTGGCCAGCACCACCGCGTCGTAGGCGATCGAGGCGCCGTCGGTGGTGACCACCACGTGACGCTCACGATCGATCGACGCGGCGCCGACGCCGAGTCGCAGGTCGACGAGGTCGTCGCCCACGTAATCGTTGCCCGCCAACGCCATCGACGTGCGATCCCACGCACCGACGTAGGACGACAACCCGACCCGGTCGTAGGCGGCGTCGTGCTCCTCGCCGAGGACGACGACGTGCCACTGGTCGGTGACGTCACGCTCCCGGAGGCCCTGGACGAACCGGTGCCCGACCATGCCGTGTCCGATGACGACGACGGTTCTGCTGCTCATCGTGGAGTTCTCCCTGTGTACTGCGGTTCGGCGATGGTGCGGCTACGCCCGAGGGTCAGGCGACGACCGTCGAGCCCGAGGTGGTCGCACCGTCCTGTGTGTCCGCCGAGTCGTTCTCCGCGGCGAGCGCGTTGGTCGCCTTCTCGTTGCGGGCGTAGAACCACCACGTGACGACACCGGCCACGACGTAGAAAGCGAGGAAGATCCAGAACGCGGTGGTCGCGGACTTGTTCTGCTTGTAGCTCTCGCGGAGCACCAGGTTGATGGCGACACCACCGAGCCCGCCGAACGCGCCGGCGATCCCGATCAGCGCACCCGACATCGACCGCGACCAGCTGATCTTGCCCAGTGCGTTGAGTCCCTTGTTGGCCTTGGCCTTCGCCTCGAACACGGCCGGGATGATCTTGTACACCGAGCCGTTGGCGACACCCGAGATCAGGAACAGCAGGATGAAGCCGACGATGAACCCGGTGAGCTGGGCGCCGCCGATCCGGTGGTTGTTCGCGTCGGCGGACATCCCGGCGACCACGAGGATCGACGAGGCCGCCACCATGGCCGCGAAGCAGTACATCGTGACGCGACCGCCACCGACCCGGTCGGCGAGCTTGCCGCCGATCGGCCGGGCCAGGGAGCCGAGAAGTGGTCCCAGCCAGGCGATCTGCGCAGCCGCCAGAGCCGGCTTGGCCTCGCCGGACGCGGTGAAGCTGATGTTGAGGACCTGACTGAAGGCGAACCCGAAGCCGATGAACGAGCCGAAGGTGCCGATGTAGAGCAGCGAGATCAGCCAGGTGTCGCGGTACTTCAGGCAGTCGATCATCGCCTTGCCGCTGGAGGTCTGATGATCCAGGTTGTCCATGTAGATCGCTGCACCGACGCCGGCGAGGGCCAACAACACCAGGTAGATCGCACACACGATCTCGGGGCGATCCGAGGCGACGGAGATGACCGCGAGTCCCACGAGCTGGACGGCGGGCACGCCGATGTTGCCGCCGCCGGCGTTGAGTCCCAGGGCCCATCCCTTGAGCCGCTGTGGGAAGAAGGCGTTGATGTTGGTCATCGACGACGCGAAGTTGCCGCCACCGAGCCCGGTGAGCGCCGCGACCGTGAGGAACCAGCCGAAGCCGAAGTCGCCCGGGTTGAGCATCAACATCATGGTGAGCCCGGTGGGGATCAGCAGCACGATGGCACTGAAGATGGCCCAGTTGCGGCCACCGAAGCGAGCCGTGGCCTGGGTGTAGGGGATGCGCAGACACGCGCCGAAGAACGTGGCGGTGGCGGCGATGACGAACTTCTGGTCGAGGGAGATCCCGTAGGCCGGTCCCATGAAGAGGGCCAGGACCGAGAACAGCGACCACACCGAGAAGCCGACGTGCTCACAGATCACCGACCAGAGCAGGTTGCGGTTGGCGATCTTCGCGTTCCCGTTGTCCCAGGCCTGCCGGTCCTCGGGGTCCCAATCGGTGATGTGATGCGAACGTACGCGGGCCGGTGCGGTCACGACGGCTGTCCTCCCTAGGCGTTCCGACGAGGTGTCGGCGACATTGGATCGAACAGTAGGAAGCCGGTGTTGCGGGGACTTGTCAGCGCGTGACCCGGCGATCACAGTATGCTCACGTGGCCGCGCGGGACCGTGTGAGACCGATCGCCGGTGACCTCTCCAGGCGTCGCGGATCGTTCGCGGCGGGCAAACGAGCGGAAATGCCGGGCGCGCTTCCGCGACATCGTAGAGTCACCGCGAGAGGCTTTGCCGGCACGCGAGGGAGAAATACGTAGATGTTCAGTCGTAGGCGGTTGTCGATGATCGCGGCCGGGATGGCTGCCCTGGCGGCCACGATCGTGACCGCGCCCAGCGCGTCGGCGGCACCGCTGCCCCGCAACTGCACCCAGGCCCTCTTCCAGTCGACGGTGCTGTGCACCTGGAGCTACACCGGCGCCCAGCAGACCTTCGTGGTGCCGCGCGGCCTGCGCACCGTCCTGGTGACCGCGGTCGGTGCCGGTGGCGCCGACACCCGGGCATCGGGCAACTACAAGACCCGCGCGCTGCAGATCAGCGCCTACGCGCCCGTCGTCGGCGGTCAGCGCCTCTACATCTATGTCGGCGGCAACGGTCAGCACAACGCGCCCGGCAGTCGTTTCGGCGCCGGCGGCTACAACGGCGGTGGCCGCGGAATCCCCAACGGCGGTGGCGGCGCGAGCGACGTCCGCACGGTCGGTGGACCCGCCCTCTCACCGGCGGGGTTGAATTCGCGACTCGTCGTGGCGGCCGGCGCCGGCGGTTCGTCGGCGACCCGCGGCGGCGACGGCGGTCGCCCGGGCGAGAGCACCGGGTTCATCGCGGGCGGCGGCGCGGGTAGCTCCGCTCGCGGAGGCACCCCCAGCGGCGACGCCGCGCCCGGTGGGCTCGGTGTCGGCGGCGGTGCTTCGGTGTCGACCTCCGGCGGCGGCGGAGGCGGCGGCTACTTCGGTGGCGCCGGCGGCTTCCGCGCGGGCGGTGGCGGTGGCGGCTCGGCCTTCCCGAGCGATGTCCCGCCCACGATCACCCCGGGCGGCGCACGGGTCACCATCCGCTACAACGGACCCTGCAACGTCTTCTGCCTCGGCAGCTGATCGTCGCGTCCGTGCGCGCCGTCGCGGTCAGACGACCAGCCCGCCGCGCAGCGCCATCATGGCCGCCTCGACCCTCGTGGTGACGCGCAGCTTCGTGTAGATGTGCGAGACATGGGTTTTCACCGTGGTCTCGCTGAGGTAAAGATCATCGGCGATGGCACCGTTCGTGGCCCCCGAGGCGATCGCCCGGAGGATCTCCGACTCCCGGTTCGACAGGGCGGTCACCGCGCGCTCGGCGGCCGACGCCGCAGCCGACGGATGCCGGGTGACGGTGCCCGCGTCGGCGGCCGCCACGATCTCCCGGAGCGACTGCTCGCTGAACAGTGTCGTGCCCGCGGCGACGGCACGGACGGCCATCCCGAACGAGTGCGGCGGCTCGTCCTTGCGCAGAAAACTGTGTGCGCCGGCCCGGATCGCCTCCAGGACGAGATCATCGACGTCGAGCGCGGTCATCGCCACCACCCGCGGCGGATCGGGCTGCGCCATCATCGCGGTGATGGCGTCGACACCGCCGACGCGCCGCATCTTGAGGTCCATGAGGACGACGTGCGGGCGGTGTCGGGCGATCGCCGACGGCACCTGATCGCCGTCGTCGGCCTCGGCGACGACACGGATGTCGCCCGAGGCGGCGAAGATATCGGCGAGTCCTCTACGGACGAACGGGTCGTCGTCGACGACGAGGAGTTCGATGGGTGAAGTCATGGTGGTGAGAGATGCTAGGCAGCCCCACCGACAGCACCGTGACCGGGCGCACCCGTCAGGAGTACCAGGGCAGCCACGCGCTCACGACGAACTCGTCGGCGATCCGGTCGGCGGTGAACGACCCACCGGCACCGGTCACCGCCTCGGCGATCCCCTGCAGGCCGGTCCCGGTCCCGGCCCCCGAGGGAACGAACGTGCCGATCCGGGTGCGGATCTCGACACGCAGTCCGTGGTCGGGCGACCCGTGGACGGACAGGCCCACCGGTGACCCGAACGCGTGTCGTGAGGCGTTCGTGAGCGCCTCACGCACGACGCGGTACGCCACGTGGCCCGACAACGGGCCGACCGGTTGCGGCGGCACGTCGACGAGCATCGTCACGTGGACCCCGGCCGACCGTGCCGACGCGACGAGGTCGGTGACGCCGTCGAGGTTCTGCGCCCCCGACCCCGACCCGACGTCGGACCCGCCGCGGAGCACGCCGATGATGCGTTTGAGTTCGTCGAGACCGTCGTGGGCCGTCTTCTGGATCAGAGACGCCGAGTTCGCCACCCGCTCGGGCCCTTCGGTGCTGTTGACCTGCAGGCCACCGGCGGTCAACGAGATCCGACTTAGCGTGGCCGCCAGCGTGTCGTGCATGTCGCGGGCGATCCGCGCGCGTTCGGCGGCCACCGCCATCTCCGCCCGCATCACCTCCGATTCCCGCGTGCGGTCGTCGAGAGCGGTTGCCACCACCGTCAACTGACTGCTGGTCCGTCGTTGGAGGGCCACCGCGACCACCAGCGCGACGAGCACCGTCGCGACGACCGGGGCGACCCACACGGGGAGGTTCCACTCGGGCACCGGACCGTTCTCGGGGATCCGGACGCCGATGGTGAGCGCCGAGTAATCGCGGCGTCGAAATGAGTCGTACAGCAGCGAGACGACGCACGCGACCCACACCGCGCCGGTCGCGACGACGAGGCGTCGATCGCGCACCGACGACGCCACCGCGTAGAGCGCGATGAGCGCGGCGGTCGCGTCGGTGGCGAAAAACAACGGCCCGGCCACCGCGACCGCGAGCACCGGTAACGGGTGCTGATGCCGCCGGACCAGCGCGATCCCCGCGGCGACGTTGAGGCCGAACCCGAGCGCCACGTTCCATCCCGGCGTCCCCGCGGTGGCCGCCAGCCCCATGGTCATCATCGTCATGAACAGGCTGACCGTCACCGCCGCGACAGTCGTCAGCCGCCGGCGGAGGTGACCGTCCGTGGCGTCCGGTGCCTTGCGCAGCCACGGCGGCAGGTCCGGTGGGGTGACCGGACTGGCGGGGTTCATGACCGCGACGGTACGGGGCGTGACCGACAGGCCACATCCGACGATCGGGCCGCTCGTTCGAGGTCGCATCGGACCGATCGGGGGAGGGTGACCGACCGATCGGAGGATGCCCACGGCCGGATGGACACGCTGAAGTGGTCGGGACACCGACAACCGAAAGGTCCTGCCATGAGCAAGAACCCGCCCGATCAGCCCCAGCCCTACGGGTCGCCCTACCCGCCGCCGGCCCCGAAGAAGAACTGGTTTGCGCGGCACAAGGTGCTCAGCGTTCTCGGCGCCCTGGTCCTGCTGATCGCGGTCATCTCGGTCGCGACGAACGGTGGCGGTACCACCGAGTCCTCCGACGCCGCTCCCGCCGGCGGCACCACCGCCGCCTCGACCGGCGCCGGCACCGGTGCACCCACCACCGACGGCGAGTCCGCGGCCGCACCCCGGCCGGGCATCGGCGCCCCCGCACGCGACGGCAAGTTCGAGTTCGTCGTGCGAGGAGTCCGTGACGGCGGGACGACGATCGGCCCCGACTTCATGGCCGAACGCGCACAGGGTCGCTTCGTGCTCGTCGACCTGACCGTCCGCAACATCGGGGACCGGGCGCAGAGCCTGGACGTCTCGTCGCAGAAGGTGCTGTCGACTCAGGGGACACAGTTCTCCCCCAACACGACGGCGACGATCTCCGTCGACGACGCCGCGGTGTTCTACGAGCAGATCAACCCGGGCAACGCGCTGCAGCTCACGATCGCCTACGACCTGCCGAACGGCGTCGACCCGGCCGAGATCGAGTTGCACGACTCGGTGTTCTCGGGCGGGGTCACGGTCGCGCTGCGCTGACCGCCCGCCACCCCGTCCTGCACCCGTTCCCATCGGGGGCAGGACGGGGATGACGAGATCGACCGCGGCCTACGAACTCGTCGGGCCTCTGACGACCACTCGGCCGCCGCGCTACGCGCGGATGGTGGCCACGCCCGGGGTGCCGAAGGTCTGTAGCGCGCCACCGATGGCGATGAGTCCCTCGCCGGTGCGGGCGACGTAGACCGGCTCCGGACCGGGGCCGACCGCGGACGTCACCGCCAGGGTTCCCGTCGCCCCCGTGGAGAGGTTGACCCAGGCGACGTTCGCCGGGACGTCGAGCGTTCCGGCGCAGGTCGGATACGGCGCGCGGCGGGCGATGTCGGCGGACGTGATGCACCGATCGCTCAGCGAGAAGCGCAGGGTCCCGGGCGCGGTGCGGGTGACGACGATGTTCTCCACCCCGAACGGGAACGGGTCGGCGAAGAACAACCACTGCGAGGGGATGGCGACCGACACCGACCTCGAGACCGCAGGTGCCGCTGCACCCTGGCCGGCACCGAGGGGCGTGATGAGGAGTGCGGCACATGCGGTCAGCGACAGTGCGCTCGCGGTGACGATGCGTCGGAAAGGGTTCATGGCTGTTCGTCCTCCGTAGACGTGGCGATCATCGGGCGGTGACCGGAGCGACGGTCGCTCCATTCACCGGTATCGACAAGTACCACATTGTTGTTACGGCAAACGAGCGATGTCCTCCGATGGACCGACCGATCTCGTAGAGCTAGACGAGCAACCGCACCACGTCGACGACATGCGAGAGTCCGGCGAGTGCGCCCGACGACGACCTCGGATGGAGGGCATGTACCGCGAGCCGGAACATGACCGCCCGCAACATCATCTGAGGCCACTCGGGCTGATCCGACCAGCGGGAGACGAGATCCTCGTCGGCCCCGCCCCAGGCCAGGGCATCGACGACCACGACCGCCGCGGCCCACGGAGCGGGCCGCCAATACGGCACCAGATCGGTGATGCCGGGGGCTGCCGCACCGGCGAACAGTACGGTGCCGAAGAGGTCGCCGTGCACGAGCTGCGACGGCGACTCGATGGGTGTGCGGAGAGTGGCAAGGGTTTTGAGCATCTCGATGCTCTTCACCCCGTCCGGCGACGTCGGCTCACCGAAGCCGGCCGCGCGGGCCGAGCGCAGCGGGGTGTCCTCCCAGGCCGCCCGGTCGGCGGCGTTGAACACGTCGACGTCGGTGTAGGGCGGCGCCGGCGGCTGCAGCAGGAAACGTGGACGCTCGAGATCGGCGGTCACCTGGTGCAGGCGGTTGGCCAACGACACGACCTCGTCGTGGCGGGGCTCGGGCGACCCGGCGATGTAGGTGTCGGCGCGCCACCCCGACACCACGTAGCGGCCGTCGGTGCCGCGTAGCGGACGGGCGACACGCACGCCGTCGACGTAGAGGTCTTCGCGGATCTTCGCCGACCACGCCGCGCGTGCGTGGTCGGGCACCAGCGACAGCACCACCTCGCCGATGCGCCAGCCGCCCTCCCACTCGCGGGTGAGGGCGATGGGGGTCGATCCGGCGAGACCGAACGTCGCGATGACGTGTTCGGGCGGATCGGGGGCATTCACACCGCTGAGATTACCGACCCCGCGCCTGCCAACCGGGGAGGTGCGGGTCGGCCGTGTTCGGAGTCGCAACACCCGCGCGGCCCGCACGCGGAGACCGGCCGGCCGGACGCAGGCCGACGAACGCCAGCAGCGCAGCGACCACGAGGGCGCCGGCGAACACCGGCACGGCGCGGTCGAAGGTGTCGTCGAAGCCCGGTCCGAGCCCGGCGTCGGCGCGGGTACCGGTGATCAGTGGGATCGCGGCCACCGACAGCAGACCGGCGGCGCGGGCGACGGCGTTGTTCACCCCGCTCGCCAGGCCGGCATGGTCGTCGGCCACCGCGGCCAACACCGTCGAGGTCAACGGTGCCACCAGCAACACCATCCCGACCCCGAGGATCGCGGCGCCGGGCAGGACGTCGGTCGGATAGAAGGCGTGCGGGCCGATCCGCAGCATCGCGAGGAGTCCGGCCGCGCACAGCAGGGCGCCGACGGTGAGCGGGCCCCGCGCACCGACCCGTGCCGCGAAGGCGCTCGACCTCGCGGAGAACAACAGCATCAGCAGGGTCCCCGGGGTGAGTGCGGCACCGGCCCAGAACGCCGAGTAGCCGCCCACGACCTGCAGTTGCAGCGCGACGATGAAGAAGTAGCCACCGAACGCCGCGTACACCGCGAACGTCATCAGGTTGATGACGGTGAACGGCCGGGACGCGAACAGGGCCGGCGGCACCATCGGCTCGGGTTGGCGACGTTCCACCACGACGAACGCGACACCGGCCGCGACGGCGACGACTCCCACCACCGCGACCTCGATGGCGCTGCCCCCTTCCGCGGCGCGGATCAGGGCCCAGGTCGCGCCGGCCAGGGTGACCGCACCGAGCACCGCCCCGGCGACGTCGAAGTGCTTCGACGCGTGAGGATCCCGCGTCTCGGGGACGTGGCGCACGGCCACCGCGACGCACACCAGGGCAACCGGGACGTTGAGGAGGAACGCCCACCGCCAGCCGGGACCGTCGGCCAGCCATCCGCCGAGGAACGGACCGATCGCCGCGGCCACACCACCGAGTCCCGACCACGTGCCGATCGCCCGGGCCCGGTCGGCGGGGCGCAGCGACGACTGGATCATCGCCAACGACCCGGGTGTCAGCAGTGCACCGCCGACACCCTGCAGGCCGCGCGCGGCGACCAGCACCTCGACATTCGGCGCCAACCCGCACATCAGGGAGGCACCGGCGAACCCGATCACGCCGACCACGAACACCCTGCGACGACCGAGGCGGTCGCCCAGCGATCCGCCGAGCAGGATGAGCGCCGACAACGTCAGCATGTACGCGGTGACCGTCCACTGCAGCGGCGCGAGCCCCACATCGAAATCGTCGGCGATACGCGGCAGCGCGACGTTGACCACCGTGGAGTCGAGCAGCACCATCGACGATCCCAGGACGGCGCTCGCCACCACCCAGCGCCCCCGCGTGGACGACAACGCCACCGAGGCACCGGGGGCAGGGGTGGCCACGATCAGTAGACCGGCAGCGACGGGTCGGTCTGCCGCGCCCACTCCACGATCCCGCCGCGCAGATGACGCGCGTCGGCGAACCCGGCACCG
This sequence comes from Williamsia sp. M5A3_1d, assembly GCF_053345315.1. Lineage (NCBI taxonomy): Bacteria > Bacillati > Actinomycetota > Actinomycetes > Mycobacteriales > Nocardiaceae > Williamsia > Williamsia sp. M5A3_1d. Next base: position 449,436 of record NZ_JBKEZX010000003.1, on the reverse strand, counting down.
CGCACGACATCCAACGCCTGCGCCGATCGGATGCCGGTCTTGCAGTACAGGACGGTCGGCCGGTCCCGGGGCAGTGCGGCCAGCGCCTCGCCGGAGATCAACTCCCCCAACGGGATCAGCGTGGCGCCGTCGATGCGGACGATGTCCCATTCGACCGGTTCACGGACGTCGATCAGGGCGATCGGCTCGCCGGCGTCGAGGAGTCGTCGCAGTTCCACGGCGTCGATGTCCGACGCCGCGGGATCCGAACCGGTGGAGGTCGCACCCTCGTCGCCGACGACGCCGCAGAACGCGTCGTAGTCGACGAGGTCGGTGATCGGCTCGGCCTCGGGATCCTTGCGGATGTGGATGGTCCGGTACTCCATGGCGAGTGCGTCGTACATCATCAGTCGACCCAGCAGCGTCTGTCCGACGCCGGTGATGAGCTTGACGGCCTCGGTCCCCATGATGGAACCGACGGAGGCACAGAGGATCCCGAGGACGCCGCCCTCGGCACACGATGGCACCGTCCCCGGCGGCGGCGCCTGCGGATACAGGTCGCGGTAGTTCAGCCCACGACCGTCGGGGGCGTCCTCCCAGAACACCGAGGCCTGTCCCTCGAAGCGGTAGATCGACCCCCACACGTACGGTTTGCGCGCGAGCACCGCGGCGTCGTTCACGAGGTAGCGGGTGGCGAAGTTGTCGGTGCCGTCGACGATGAGGTCGTAGCGGGCGAACAGGGCCACCGCGTGGTCGGCCTCGAGCCGGTGCTGGTGGAGTTCGACCGCGACGTGCGGGTTGATCTCGACGATGGCGTCACGGGCGCTCGCCGCCTTCGACCGCCCGATGTCGGACTGCCCGTGGATGACCTGCCGCTGCAGGTTGGATTCCTCGACGTGGTCGAACTCGACGATCCCGATCGTGCCGACGCCCGCGGCGGCGAGATACAGCAGCGCCGGGGAACCCAGCCCGCCGGCCCCGATCACCAACACCCGGGCGTTCTTCAACCGTCGCTGCCCGATCATCCCGATGTCCGGGAGGGTCAGATGCCTGCTGTAGCGCGCGACCTCCGCGGGCGTGAGTTCCGCGGCCGGTTCGACGAGCGGGGGCAGCGGTGAGACAGGGGTGGTCCGGGAACGCGACATCTGGGGGATTTCGGTGGGCGCCATGATCACCGACGACGCTACGCCGGTCAGCTGCCGGGAAACGGCCAGGGATTGGCCCGGCACACCAGATCACGGTCGGCCTGCATGTCCGGATCGATCGCCATGATGTCGCTGTTGGCGACACCGAAGCTCTGCTGCATCATCACCGGGGCCAACGCGCCCTCCTGGCCACACGGTTGGTGCTTCTCGAAGCCGATCGCGTGGCCGATCTCGTGGTTGATCGCGTACTGCCGGTAGAGCAGGTCGTCGCCCTGATACGACACGGCGCCGCGCACCCACCGCGCCTCGTTGAGGGTGACGCGGGCCTCGGGCGGGTAGTAGCAGGAGGATTCGAGCTTGATCTGGTACCCGCACAGCTCGCGGGTGGTGCCGGTCGAGGTCAGCGACACCCGGAAGTCGGGTGTGCCGGAGTCGATCCGCCGGAACGACACCTTGCCGCCACCGATCCAGCTCTTCGGGTTGGCCAGGGTGGTGTCGACGAGTTTGGCGAAGATCGAGTCGCTGCCGTAATCGGCGGGGGCGAGGCCGTTCTCGACCTCGACGGTGTAGGTGTACACCCGAGGTGCGGTGCCCACGACTCCGGTGGTGCCGGGGACCACGCGCCACGACTTCGCGCCGTTCGTGGTGAACGATCCGCCGTCTGGCAGCTGACCGGCGGGCAGTGTCACCGCGGTGGCAGCCCCGGTGGGCGCACCGATCGGCGAGGTCTCGGAGTTGACGTCTGTGTTGCGGGATGCGGCGTCGGGAGCCGGTGCGGCCGGGGTCGGTGACGAGGCGTTGCCGGAGAGGGTCACCGCCACGAGCACCACGGTGAGCACCGCGAGCACCGGCAGGGCGTACGCCCGCCACCCGTAGGTCGCGACGAAGGTACCGATCCGGGTGCGTCGGCGGCGCTCCGGACGCGGTCCCCGCCGGCCGCGGGGGTCCTCGGCCGTCGGGTCCCAGTGCGCGCGCAGGGGTTGGTCGTCACCGGGGCGGCCACGTTCGGAGACCTGCTGCTCGATGGGTCGCCGGTCGGGTCGAGGTGCGGTGGGACGGTCGTACGGGACATCGGCCAGCAGGTCGTGGCGCACGTCGCGTTGCGGTCGTCGGTGTCCGTTCGATCCGCGTGAGGTGCGGTCCCGCGACGACGGCCGGATCGGTGGAGCCGGGTTCCCGGGTGGCCCGTACCGGGGTGGCATCCGACCCGACGGCAGAGGTCCGGACGGATGCGGCGCAAAGGAGCCTGCATCGGGGGGATACGGGTGATACCCGGGACCCGGAGCGCCGGTCGGCGGCGTATCGCGCGGGTCGGGTCCACCGAATCCCGCACCGGATCTGGGCGGTCCTCCCCCGCCTGGCGCACTCACGTCTTCCACCATCTCACAGCGCGGCACGCGTTCCCGGGACGCGCGGCCACGTGCACAGGTCGATGTCCTCGCCGGGCGTGGAGACGCTCAGAAGGCCACCAGCGAGGCCGGATCGGCGATCTCGACATGGCGGGCGATCTCCCGCGCGGTCTCCAGCGGTATCTCCATCTGGCACACGTGCCCGACGGCGCCGAACATCACCAACCTCGACCCCTCGATGGTGCGGATGACCCGCGGCGCGATTGCCGCGCTCACGAGCTTGTCGCGGCCGCCCCACATCACCAGGGTCGGCGCGGTGATCGTGCGGGCACGACGCCAGTGATCGCGTCCCGACATCCACAGCCAACTCGCGACCAGCGCATTGAGACTCCCCGACAACGCGGCCGGCGCCCACGGGAGCTCGGCACGATCGACCGCGTGTTCCACGGCCTGCGCCATCCGGGTGGGCCCGAGGACCTGCGGGCGCACCATGATCTCGCGCAACGTCTGCGCCACCTGTCGCTGCGCGTGGACCCGACCGAGATAGCCGAACACCGCGGGCCCGACCCTCGGGACCGTCGCCAGGGTCAGCGGCACGAACGACAGCCGTTTGATCCGCGGACGCAGGTCCGGGAACGCGGGCGAGATGAGGGTGAGGGTGGTGACGAGGTCGGGCCGTGCAGCAGCGACGCGGGCGGCGATCGCCCCGCCGAGGGAGTTGCCGACCAGATGGGCGCCGCCGAGGTGCTCGAGCACCGCGATCACCGCATCGGTCATCATCGTCAGCGAGTAGTCACCGCCCGGCGGCGGATCGGAGAACCCGAACCCGGGCAGGTCCATCGCGTACCCGTCGAGCACCGGGGCGAGCACCTCACCCAGGTCGGTCCAGTTCAGCGACGACCCGCCGAGTCCGTGGACATAGAGCGCCCTGCCGACCGGGGCGTCGACGCCCGCGTCGTCGACGTCGGTACCCACCGGGTTCGGACTCCGCACGCGTCGCAGGTGGATCCGCCATCCCGACACCGTCACCTGCTCCCCCGGCCACAGCGGTGTCGTGCGATCGAGGGGTGCGAGCAGGTCGCGCAGCGAGCGCGGTACGGACGGTGTCCGATCGGTGGTCGACACCGCTACAGCATGCCTCACCTCGACGGGGTGACGCGTAGGGTCTACCCATGCCAGGCGCCGCTGATCGTGTACCCGTCGACTCGTCGGTGCACGCCGTCCCCGGCCGCGCCCGCGGCGACGCCGGGCGACGCAACACCCGGATGCCACGCAGCGCCCGGCGCCTCCAACTCCTCGACGCCGCCAGCGAGATCTTCGTCGAACGCGGCTACCACTCGGCGGGCATGGACGAGATCGCCGTCCACGCCGGCGTCAGCAAACCCGTTCTGTACCAGCACTTCCCGGGAAAACTCGACCTGTACCTCGCCGTGCTCGACGAGCACGCGGAATCATTGGTCTCCGAGGTGCGTAAGGCGCTCGAGACCACGACCGACAACAAGCAGCGCGTGCGCTCGGCGGTCGGCGCGTTCTTCGACTTCATCGACCAGGACCATCAGGGCTACCGGCTGATCTTCGAATCCGACGCCCTCGATCCCGCCGCGATCCGTCGTGTCGAGAGCGCCACCGAGGCCTGCGCCGACGCCGTCTACGGCCTCGTCATGCACGACTCCGGCCTCGACCCCTACCGGTCGCGGATGCTCGCCGCCGGCCTCGTCGGTGCCAGCCAGGTCAACGCGCGCTACTGGCTCGACGCCAAACGCCCCATCAGCAAACGCGACGCCGTGGAGACGACGGTCGAATTGCTGTGGGGCGGGCTGTCACACGTGCCGCTGCTCGAAGGCGGCGTCACCGAGTCCTGACGTCAGCTGCTCTTGGCGCCGAAACCGACTGTGACATCGATGGCGTCGGGATCCGGCGCAGCGCCGATCACGGTGCCGTCAGCTGCTCTTGGCGCCGAATCCCACGCGTGGACGCTCGGAGGTGCCGACCTCGACGTAGGCGATCTTGGTGACCGGCACCAGGAAACGGGCGCCCTTGTCGTCGGTGAGTCGCAACAGCGCCTCCTTGCCCGACAGTGCCGACTCGACGGCGGCGTGGACCTCGTCGCTGGTCTGCTCGGTCTGCACCACCAGCTCGCGCGCGCTCTCGGTGATGCCGATCTTCACGTCAACCGTCACGGTCGTCCTCCTGCTGCTGTGGATGTCTGGCGCCTTCGTTGCCAGGTTAGTGGAGCGCCGAGGCCGCGCCGCACGCGCTCCGCTGTGGGCGGAAACGCCTGGCGGCAGGACCCGACCGGGACTCAGCCCAGTCCGAGTTCCTGCATACGCGCGGCGTGCCGGTCCTGGATCGACTCGAAGAACGTGGAGATCCGTGTGAAGTCCGAGGCCTCGCTGAACAGCAGGCCGGTCAGTTCCTCCTCCGAGGCCAACACGTGTTGGGCCTGCGTGATCGCCTCGCCCAGCAGGCGCCGACCCCACAGACGCAGCGGTGAGGTGAGCGACGGGTCCGTGGCGACCGCGGCACGCACCTCCGCACACGCGAAATCGGAATGACCGGTCTCGGCCATCACGTCCTGCACGATGGCCTCGGCGTCGCCGGGCAGCGTGTGGGCGACCTCGAGGTAGAAGTCCGCGGCGAGGCCGTCACCGATGAAGGCCTTGACCATCGACTCCAACCAGGAATTGGGGGTCGTCGACCCGTGGTAGCGGTCGAGGATCGGCGCGTAGTGCGCCACGGTCTCGACCACGTCGCGACCACGCCGTTCGAGTTCGGCCGCCAGCACCTCGAAGTGGGCCATCTCGGCCCCGGCCATCTGCGCCATCGCCACCCGCCCGCGGATGTCGGGGGCCATCTGCGACTCGGCGGTCAGGCGGTAGAACGCCGCGATCTCGCCCGCGAGCAACACGCCGAACAGTGACGTGATCCCGGGATGGTCCTCGGGAAGCGGTGGCAGGTCCGCATCGTCGGCGATGTGGGTCGGCGCGAGGTCGGCGGTGGACGGGGGCAGGCCGCCCGATGCGGGCGCGGTGGAACCGGGCGCAGCAGTGGTCTGGGTCACGGGGTGGTCGGCCATGGGGCCGATGGTAGGCGACGGGATCGACCCCATGGCGGCCGCCGGTGACCGGCACCGATGCGTGGTCGACACCCCTCACCACGTACCATCGGTGGCGACGTGCAGTGCAGGCGCTGCCTCTCGGCGCCGCCCCGCCCGCGCGTCCCCAGTAATGTGCGCGCACTTCTTGCCCGATCTCGAGCCGCAAAACATTTTTCGGCTCCCGCCCACCTCGCGTCCGTGTGGCGGTGTGAAGCCTTTTCGTGCGTGCTCCGTGACATCGGAAGGCACCCATCATCAGTACCGACAGCCAGACAGACACCAACGAGACCGTCGACTCCACCGAGGACCCCGTGGTCGTCGTGGCCCAGGCCCTCGATTCCGACGAGCCGCAGACCACCGTCGTCGACACCGAGACCCATGTGGCCCCCACTTTCGCCGAGCTCGGCGTCAGCGCCGAGATCGTCGCCGCGCTCGAGGCCGACGGCAAGACCCACACCTTCGCCATCCAGGAGCTCACGCTGCCGTTGGCCCTCGCCGGCGACGACCTCATCGGCCAGGCCCGCACGGGCATGGGCAAGACGTTCGGTTTCGGCGTCCCGCTGATCCACCGCATCACCCAGGTCGCCCCCGGATCCACCGGGCCGCTGCGCCCCCTCGACGGCACGCCGCGCGCGCTCATCATCGTCCCCACCCGCGAGCTCTGCATCCAGGTGACCGGTGACCTGCAGGTCGCAGGCAAGAACATCGACGTCGATCCCCAGCCCAACCCCAAGCGCAAGCTGTCGATCGCCTCGATCTACGGCGGTCGCCCCTACGAGTCGCAGATCGCCGAGCTGCAGTCCGGCGTCGACGTCGTCGTCGGCACCCCCGGCCGCCTGCTCGACCTGGCCCAGCAGGGCCACCTCATCCTCGGCAAGGTGCAGATCCTCGTCCTCGACGAGGCCGACGAGATGCTCGACCTGGGCTTCCTGCCCGACATCGAGCGGATCATGCGGGCCCTGCCCGACGCCCGCCAGACGATGCTGTTCTCGGCGACCATGCCGGGCCCGATCGTCACCCTGGCCCGCACCTTCCTCAACCGGCCGACACACATCCGCGCCGAGCACGCCGGCGATTCGGCGGTGCACGAGCGCACCACCCAGCACGCCTACCGCGCCCACGCCCTCGACAAGGCCGAGGTGGTGGCACGCATCCTGCAGGCCGACGGTCGTGGCGCGACGATGATCTTCACCCGCACCAAGCGCACCGCACAGAAGGTGGCCGACGATCTCGCCGAGCGCGGGTTCAAGGTCGGTGCCGTGCACGGTGACCTCGGCCAGGTCGCCCGCGAGAAGGCGCTCGGACGGTTCCGGGACGGCAGCATCGACGTCATCGTCGCGACCGACGTCGCCGCCCGCGGCATCGACATCGACGACGTCACCCACGTCATCAACTACCAGTGCCCCGAGGACGAGAAGGCCTACGTGCACCGCATCGGTCGCACCGGCCGCGCCGGACGCACCGGCATCGCGGTCACGCTCGTCGACTGGGACGAGCTGCACAAGTGGGCGGCCATCGACAAGGCGCTCGGACTCGGCATGCCCGAGCCGGTCGAGACCTACTCGAGCTCCGAGCACCTGCGAACCGATCTGAACATCCCCGCCGACGCCACCGGCCGCGTCCCCGGCGCCAAGCCGTCGGACGACGAGCGCGCCGCACGCGGCGAGAAGCGCGAGCCGCGGGAGAAGCGTGAGCCGCGGGCCGACCGTCAGCGGCGCCGGACCCGTTCGGGCGGAGCCGCGATGGCCTCGGCCACCGCGCAGGCCGAGACCGACTCGGCCGAGGCGGCAGCGTCCTCGTCCTCGACCGCCTCGGCGGAGGCGAGCACATCCGGTGACGGCGACACCGCGGGCTCCAAGCCCCGCCGTCGGCGTCGTCGTGGTCGCGGTGGCTCGGGTTCGTCGAACGCCGCCGCCGGCGAATCGACGTCTGCGGGTTCCACCGACCAGTGAGCGACGCCGGGACCGACACCACGACACCGCGGGGCGGCCCCCCGCGGGCCCCGATCCGGCCCGAACGGCGCACACGTCTCGACCTCGTGATCAGCGCGCTGATCGTGGTCGTCGTGATCGCCGTCGCCGCGGTCGTCTGGTACGTCAGTCCGTCCCGGCACACCACCTCCGACCCGTCGGGGGTCCCACTGACCGCGGTCACCCCGGCCGCCGCCGTGCCCGCCGGGTTCACCCAGGGATGGTCGGCGCCCTCGGGCGCGAGCACCACCGCGATCGTGACCGACAGTGCGGTCGTCACCGCCGACCGCGGCACCGTCGAGGCCCACGACCCGGCCAGCGGCGCGGTGCGGTGGAGCTACCGCCGCAACCTCGACCTGTGCGGCGCGATCGCCGGGTGGGAGGCCTCCCCCGGTGTCGTCGCGGTGTACCGCAACAGCCGCGGGTGCGGAGAGGTCACCTCACTCGACGCCGACGACGGTCATCGCGCCGACACCCGTAGCAGCGACGCCGACGACGAGGTCCGACTGTCGGCGAACGCCGATTACGTCGTCTCGCAGGGACCCACGCGTCTCGAGTCGTGGGGTTCGACCCTGGTGCGGGGCGTCGAGTACGGCCGGGTCTCGGCGCCGGTGAAACCCGGCACCCAGCCCCGGGCGGGCTGCCGCATGTCCTCGAGTGCCACCGGCGCCGACCAGATCGCGGTCATCGAACGGTGCGGCGACGAACCGGGCTACCGGTTGTCGATCTTCTCCGCCGCGCAGGACAAGGACGAGAAGGTCAAGCAGCTCGGGTCGCGGATCATCACCAGCGGCACCGCGTCACCGCCGCCGCGCGTGGTCGCGGTGTCCTCGTCGTCGGTCGCGGTGTATCTCGGCTCGGGCGGCGCCATCACCGGGGGCACCGGTGGCCCGCAGATCCAGGTGTTCACCACCGGCGCGGTGCTCAGCAGTTCCCACGAGGTGCTCGGTGACGCGCAGGCACCCGCCGACTCGGTCGCGGTCCGCAGCGACGGTCTGCTGTCGTTCTTCACCGGCAAGGGCACCGTCGTCCTCGACGCCTCGGCACTGACCCCGCGCTATCAGGTGCCGGGAACCCTGGGCCCGGCCGCGGCGATGGGAAGCGACCTCATCGTGCCCGGGCCGTCGGGGATCACCGTGCTCGAGGCGGCCACCGGACGACAGTCGCGCACGATCGCGCTGGCACGCCCAGGTTATGTCGGCGGCACGGTGACGCTCTCGCCCATCGGCGACGACATCGCGATGTTCTACGGCGGCACCGTGCACATGCTGATCGGGAGCTGAGCGCTACACCGCGGTCTCGAGGGTGGTGAGTGCCTTGCCGCCGTCCCAGTGTTGCCACAGGTTGTCGGCGAGTTCGCGGTAGGCCTGCGACCCCTTGTTCTTGCGACCGGTCATCACCGTCGCACCCGACGCCGACGCCTCGGCGAACCGGACGGTGCGCGGGATCGGCGGACTCAGCACCGGCATCTCGTAGCGATCGGAGACATCGGCGAGCACGTCGCGACTGTGCGTGGTGCGCGAGTCGTACAACGTGGGGATCACACCGAGCAGCGTGAGAGCCGGGTTGGTGATCTGCTGGACCTCGGTGACCGTGCGCAGCAGCTGACCCACCCCGCGGTGGGCGAGCGTCTCGCACTGCAGCGGCACGGCGACCTCGTCGGCGGCGGTCAACCCGTTGAGGGTGAGCACCCCCAGCGACGGCGGGCAGTCGAGCAGGATGACGTCGTAGTCCTGGGTGACCTGGGCCAACGCGCGCTTGAGCGCGTACTCGCGACCCGGCCGCATCAGCAGCAACGCCTCGGCGCCGGCGAGATCGATCGTCGCGGGCAACAGGGTCATGCCGTCGTCGGTGGACACCAGCGCGTCGACGATGTCGCTCTCACCGAGCAACACCTCGTGCACCGACACCTCGAGGTGGTCGGGGTCGTGGCCGAGGGAGAAGGTGAGACAGCCCTGGGGATCGAGGTCGACCACCAACACCGACAGGTCCATCGCGGCCAGCGCGGCCCCGATGGAGGCGACCGTCGTGGTCTTGGCGACGCCCCCCTTCTGGTTGGCGACCGCGAGGATCTTGCTCATCGGAGGGCCCGATCGGTGTGCAGGATGATCATGACTGTCCATTCCCCTCGGTGGCCGCGTGGCAGTGGCCGTGTGTGCGCACACCGCGAACGTTCTCGGCGGCGGCTCGTGAGATGAGGATATGCCCCCGAGGTCGCGACGCGACGGCGGTGGGAGGATGGCGGCGTGGCCACAGCGACGCATCGACTCATCGTCATCCGGCACGGCGAGACCGAGTGGTCCAAGAGCGGTAAGCACACCGGTTCCAGCGACATCGACCTCACCGACACCGGCGTCGAGCAGGCCCGCAGTCTGACCGGTCGGATCGAGGAGTTGTCCCTGACCGACCCGACGGTGCTGAGCTCCCCACGGCTGCGTGCCCGCCGCACCGCCGAGCTCGCCGGACTGCAGGTCGACGCGGTCGAGCCGCTGCTCACCGAGTGGGACTACGGCGACTACGAGGGACTCACCAGTCCCCAGATCCACGAGACCGATCCCGACTGGACGGTGTTCGCCGACGGCGGCCCCGACGGCGAGTCGCCCGACGAGATGAGCGACCGCGTCGACACCGTCATCGAGAAGTTGACCCCGTTGCTCGACCGCGGCGACGTGGTGGTGGTGACGCACGGGCACTTCTCGCGATCGTTGTTGGCGCGGTGGATCGGGTCGCCGATCGCGCGGGGACGCCACTTCACGATGCTGCCCGCCTCGATCGCCGTCCTCGGGTTCGACGGCGAGTCCCGTCAGCTGACCGCGTTGGGCATCACCGGGTATCGCAGCGCCGACTACGTCGACGCGGGTCGGCCCACACGTCCCCTGGGCTGAGTCACGATCGCAGATCCCATCGGTGTGTGGGCTCAGCGGCGGTCGGCCTCGTCGGGATCGGGGGTGTCGGTCATCTCCGGTGCGTCCGGCGCGTAGTCGGCGGCGAGCCAGCGCACCGACTTCGGGGAGAACAGCAGCCCCAGGACGATGACCACCACCACGAGCAGCGGCGCACCCAACCAGGGCTGACCGCTGTCGGTGAGCAGTGCGAAAGCGACGGGGATCAGCAGGATCTGCGCGACCACCGCGATGGCCCGGCCCCAGCGTCGCCCGGTGACCAGCGCGACGCCGCCTGCCACCACGCCCGAACCCAGGATCGCGAACCATCCGGCGGTGCCGTAGCTGCTGATGAAGCTCTCGTCGGCGCCGGTCGCGCCGTGCACCGCGAGCACCACCGCGATGACCACGGCCACGATGCCCTCGAGTGCCACCACGACGCCGGCCCGGCGGACCGCGGTGGGAGGACCGGTGTCCGGACGACGCTCGGCAGGTGTACGACTCACCGTTCCAGCGTAGTTCGTCGAGCATCCCCGTCGTCGCCGACGCCGGTCGCCGGCGGTGTCGTGGACCGCGGTGACGATTGTGTGCCCCTTCGCGGCACCCTCTAGGCTCTGCAGATCGTGCGTGCCCTGCTGATCGTCAACCCGTTCGCGACGTCGACCACCGACGCGGGGCGCGACGCGCTGGCCGACACCCTCTCGGCCAAGATCGATCTCACGGTCGAGCTCACCACCCATCGCGGTCACGCCGGTGAGATCGCGGCCCGCGCCCGCGCGCAGGGCTGCCCGATCGTGATCGTCCACGGCGGCGACGGCACGGTGAACGAGGTCGTCAACGGTCTCCTCGACGCCCCCGGGGACCCGATCGGTCCCGACCCGGTCCCGGCGCTGGCCGTCATCCCCGGCGGCAGCGCCAACGTGTTCGCGCGGTCACTGGGGATCGAGCCCGACCCGGTGACGGCCACCGCGCAGCTGCTGACGTTGCTCGCCGAACGGTCGCGACGTCGCATCAGTCTCGGTCACCTCTCGGCCGAGTCCGCGGCCCGCCCGGGGACCTCGCAACCGCGCGCCGTCGGGCCGGGACGATGGTTCCTGTTCAACGCGGGCATGGGCCTCGACGCGGAGGTCGTGGCCTCGATCGAGGAACAGCGCAACGCGGGCAAACCGGCCAGCGACGCCCGCTACATCGCGACCACGGTGCGCCGCTTCATCAGTGCGTCGCGTCGCCCACCGCAGCTGTCGGTGTCGCTGCCCGGGCGTGACGCCATCGACGACGTGCACTTCGTGTTCGTCTGCAACGCCAACCCGTGGACCTTCATCGGCCCCCGGCCGGTGTGGACCAATCCCGACACCACCTACGAGTGCGGACTCGGCGTCTTCGCGTCGACGTCGATGAGCATCACCCGCAACCTCGGCATCTTCACGCAGCTGTTGACCGGTCGCAGACCCCACGCGCGGCACGTGCTGACCGACGACGACGTCGCGTCGGTACGTCTGACCGCCCGCACCGCGGTGGATGTCCAGATGGACGGCGACCATGTGGGCACGAGGACTGCGGCGACGTTCGGATGCGTCCGCGACCGACTCGAGGTCGTCGCCCCACCGCTGCAGGCCTAGGTCGCGACGAGCACCGATCACGGCGGCTGCAGGGTGTGAGTTTCTGCATGAATGTCGTGAAGACAGCGCAGGATGATCGGGACAGTAGTACAACGGTGCAGGGAGTTCGCCACGGACCCCCGTTGTCGCAGTGACATTGCCCACGTGTTAACGCGACACCATTGACTTCATCGTTATTCGTGAAAGCATTCACAAGCAACAGTGCGGAAACATTGAGTACGCACAGATGAACGACAAGTGACAACCGGCGCGATCACACACGCGCGAAATCGAAGGAGCACGCACATGGACTGGCGTCACAATGCAATCTGTCGCGATGAGGACCCGGAGCTGTTCTTCCCCGTGGGGACCAGCGGCCCGGCCATCGCCCAGATCGCCGACGCGAAGCTCGTCTGCAACCGCTGCCCGGTGACCGCCGACTGCCTCTCGTGGGCACTCGAGTCGGGCCAGGACGCAGGGGTCTGGGGCGGTATGAGCGAAGACGAGCGTCGCGCGCTGAAGCGTCGCAACGCACGCAACCGGACGCGCAGCACCACGGTCTGACGCGTTCCACCACGCACCAGGGCCCGGCGGGAAACCGCCGGGCCCTGTGCTGTGTGGAGACGACCACGGCGTTTGCGGGGGCTCAGCGCAGAGGCACCGTGAGGACCGCGGCCGTACCGCCGCCGTCGGCGGGCGCGAGATCGAGGGTGCCGCCCAGTTCGATGCGGACGAGCGTGTGCACGATCTGCAGTCCGAGACGCTCGGAGGCGCGGATGTCGAAGCCGGGCGGTAACCCGACCCCGTTGTCGCGCACGGTGACCACGAGTCGTCGGGTGTTGCGGTCGGCCTCGATCACCACCTCACCCTCCCGCTGCTCATCGGTCCCGAAGCCGTGTTCGACAGCGTTCTGGATCAGCTCGGTCAGCACCATCACCATCGGCATCGCCAGATCCGACGGCAACACCCCGAGGGTGCCGCCGCGCCGGACCACGGCGTTGCTGTCGCCGGAGGCGACGTCGGCCATCACCGGCACCAGCTGATCGACGACGACGTCGAGATCGACCTCCTCGTCGACACTCCCCGACAACAGTTCGTGCACTAGGGCGATCGCCGCCACCCGGCGCACCGCCTCGGTGAGCGCTCCGCGCGCCTCTGGGTTCTCGGTGCGGCGGGCCTGCAGCCGCAGCAGCGCCGAGACGCTCTGCAGGTTGTTCTTGACCCGGTGATGGATCTCGCGGATCGTGGCGTCCTTGCTGATCAGCGCGCGATCCCGGCGTTTGACCTCGGTGACGTCGCGCACCAGGACCGCGGCCCCCGACGGTTGTCCCCGCGGACGCAGCGGGACGGTGCGGATCAGCACACTGGCCCGGCGCGCATCGGCCTCGATCCGACGGCCCGAGCCGCCGGCGACGGCCTCGCGGATCATCGCGACCGTGTCATCGGCCTCGAACCGATCGGTGAGCAACTCGCCGAGGACGTCGGTCAGCTGGTTGCCGGTCAGGTCCGTCGTCCACCCCATGCGGTGCACGGCCGACAGTGCGTTCGGGCTCGCGAACACCACGACGCCGGTGTCGTCGACACGGATGAAGCCGTCGCCGGCGCGCGGCGTCGACAGCCCGCGGGAGTTGGCCTCGTTCTGCGGGTAGGCGCCGTCGGACATCATCTGACACAGGTCGTTCGCGCAGTCCTGATAGGCGAGCTCGAGGTGTGAGGGCATCCGCAGCTGCGCCAGGTTCGCCGTGCGACTGATCGCGGCCACCACCTCTCCGGAGAACCGGACGGGTACCGCTTCACGACGGATCGCGGTGTGCCCCAACCACGTCGGGTCTTCCTCCCGCAAGATGCGACCGCTCGTGAACGCCCGACGGACCTGCGGGTTGGCGTCGGGCGAGGAGTCGTCGTCCTCGATGACGACGCGACCGACCTGATCGAAGGGGAACACCGTGGGAGCGGTGTTCGGCCGGCACTGGGCGACACAGATCAGGTCACCGGACTCCGTGGGGACGTACATCAGCAGGTCGGCGAACGACAGATCGGCCATCAGCTGCCATTCGGCGACCACCCGCTGCAGATGACCGGCGTCGGCACCCGACAGCGACGTGTGTTCGGCGAGGAGATCGGTGAGGGTGGACATCTACCGGGGACCCGAACCGCGGAGGGGCCCACTCACCGACCACATCACCGACACGTGAGGTGTGGACTCAGTCGATGGTGGCGATGAGGTGGCCGGCCTGGATCACATCGCCGACGGCGACCTTGACGTCGGTGACGGTGCCCGCCTCCTCGGCGAGAACCGGGATCTCCATCTTCATCGACTCGAGGAGCACGATGGTGTCGCCGACCTCGATCTTCTGCCCCGGTGAGACGACCACCTCGAGCACGCTCGCGACGATCTCGGCCACGACCTCTTCTGCCATGACGACCTCCAGTGCTCTCGGCTTCGGCGGTGGCGACGACCGGGGTACCGCTCGCTGCCGTGGACAACCTATCGCAGACCCCGACGACACGATCGGCGCCGGGCGGTCGGCGTGGGTCGCCCGCGCGATTGGGGTCTCACGTGGTGGTCGTGGGAGAATCGATCCCCTGTACCACCGACGCGGGTCGCGCCGCTCGGATGCCACACCATCGCAGTGCACGGGAAGGAGAACACCATGGGAAAACGTGGACGCAAGAAGCGCGCGCGCAAGAAGAATGCCGCCAACCACGGCAAGCGCCCCAACGCCTGAGACGCTCGAACACGAACAGGGCCGGACGACCACCTCGCGGTGGCCTCCGGCCCTGTTCGTGCTTCAGGTGGGGATGCGTGCGCTCGGATCAGCCCTCGACAGCGTGCTCGATGACCGTCTTACGGATCTCGAGGGTGAGTCGGTCGCGCAACCCGCTCGGCGCCTGATCGCCACCACATTTGCGGTTGATCAAGCTCTTGAGCTGCGACTCGATGCCGTAGTGCTCGAGGCAGCTCGAGCATCCGTCGAGGTGCGACTGCAGGCGGTCGCGGGCACGCGGGTCGCACTCGTTGTCCAGCAGCAGCCACACGTCGGCGATGACCGCGGAGCAGTCGAGCTGCTCGAATTCGGCCGCCTCGTCGGGTGTCTGTTCGTCCGAGATCCGCCCGTCTCCGCGGGCCCGTCCGGTGTCACTCATCGGGTCACCTCCGTCCCGTCGGTGGACACGGGTTCCGCACGGCGGAAACCCCGCTCCAGGGCCACATCGGCCAGCAGTTCACGCAGCTGCTTGCGGCCGCGGTGCAGGCGCGACATGACCGTGCCGATCGGGGTGTCCATGATCTGCGCGATCTCCTTGTAGGGCAGGCCTTCCACGTCGGCGTAGTAGACCGCCATCCGGAAGTCCTCGGGCAGCGCCTGCAACGCCGATTTGATGTCGTCGTCGGGCAACGCGTCGAGCGCCTCGATCTCCGCTGATCGCAGGCCGGTCGACGTGTGCTCGGCGGTGGCCGCGAGCTGCCAGTCGGTGATCTCGTCGGTCGGATACTGGGCGGGCTGGCGCTGTCGTTTGCGGTAGCCGTTGATGTAGGTGTTCGTCAGGATCCGGTACAGCCACGCCTTGAGGTTGGTGCCCGCCTTGAACGAGTGGAAGGCCGAGAACGCCTTCACGTACGTCTCCTGGACGAGGTCCTCGGCGTCGGCCGGGTTGCGTGTCATCCGCAGGGCCGCGCCGTACATCTGATCCAGCAGCGGCAACGCGTCACGCTCGAAGCGCGCGCCGCGCTCCTCGGCAGTCTCCGCACGCTCGGGTTCGGTCGCGGTCGACGCGCCGTCTGCCACCACCGATGGATCGGATTCGGTCACGAGGGTCCCTCCGCGCTCTGCCCCGTTCCGGGACGTCCGAGGCGCCACGATGTGCGCGCGCCCGTCGTCCGACCCTACCGATGGACTCGTCTCGACGAACATCAGTACCGGTGCAGCTCTGCCCACCGGGCGGTCCAACACCTGCAGGGTCATCTGCTCCCTCTCGTCGGCGACACGATCACACATCTCGATCCGATAACGGCTCGGTGAACAGATCATCCGCGCACGCCTCGAAACGATGTCGATGGCTACAACCCACCTCCGTGCGCGATTGTTCCGTTTCGGTTCACGCTGGGCCTGAACGCGGCGCTACCGTGCGATCCATGAGTGCGATGACCCCGGCGGTCGCCACGGTGCAGCGCGCCGGGGTCGATCACCGTCTCCACCGCTACCGCGCCGATCCTCGGGCGGCGTCCTACGGCGACGAGGCCGTCGCGCACCTGGCCGAGACGCTCGGGGTCGACGCCGGGCAGATCCTCAAGACGCTCGTGTTGTCGCTCACGGGAGGCGGGCGCTCGGCGGTTTCCCGCCCGCGATTCGCCGTCGCGGTGCTGCCTGTCCCCCGACGTCTGTCGACGCGAGCCGTGGTCGCCGCGCTGTCGGATCCGTCGGCCGCCCGGGCGGAACTGGCCGATCCCGCCGCGGCGCAACGGGTGACCGGGTACGTGCTGGGTGGGGTGTCGCCGTTGGGTCAGCGGACGCCGTTGCCGACCGTGATCGACACCTCGGCGCTCGCGTGGTCGACCGTGCTGTGCAGCGCGGGACGCCGGGGCCTCGAGATCGAACTCGCCCCCGACGAGCTGCGACGACTCACCGGAGCGGTGGTCGGTGACATCTGCACCTGAGACCCGCTAGAGCAGGGTTCCCTGTTCGGGCGGCTGTGAGCCCGCGGCGTCGACCGGGTCGAGGAGTTCGGGCCCGTTGTTGGCCACCCGGTTGACCAGCGGCGCCACCTCGCGGCGGTCGATCGCGTCCACCAGCTGCGCCGACGGCGGCGCCAGCAGCGCGGCCGGGGGCGGGTTGTCGGGGTCGAGCCACGCGTCCCAGTGGTCGCTGGGCATCACCAGCGGCATGCGGTCGTGGATGTCGCGCAGGGGGCCGACGGCATCGGTGGTGATGATGGTGCAGCTCATCAGCGGTGGCGTCTCGCGGTCGGCGTCCTTCGGTCGCCAGGTGGTCCACAGCCCGGCCATGAACAGGCGCGTGCCGTCGGCCGGCGACATGAAGTAGGGCGTCTTCGACGGCTTGCCGTCGGGCCCGGTCCCCTTGCGCCACTCGTACCAGCCGTCCATCGGAACCAGGCATCGCCGGCCCTTGAGGCTCGTCTTGAACGACGCCTTCTCGGCGACGCTCTCCGCGCGGGCATTGAACAGCAGCGGGGCCTTGGCGAGGTCTTTCGTCCAGGCCGGGACCAGCCCCCACCGCATCGCGCGCACACGCAGCGCCGGGTCCCCAGCAGAATCGTCCCCAGCAGAATCGCGACCGGCGGGTTCGTGGTGGTCGTGTCGACGCACCACGGTCATCACCGTGGTGGTGGGCGCGACGTTGTAGTTCACCCCGGGTACCGACGCAGGTCGCGCGGTGGGGTCGGGGTCGGGCCGGTCGGGGGTGACCTCGTCGATGGCATCGAGTTCGGCCGCGAGCAACGCGGGATCGGTGGTCACCGCATAACGTCCACACATGGCCTCCATGGTGTCACCGCGACCGGACCGACATCAGCGTCGAGCCGGAGATGTCCACCGATTCCTCGCCCGCGCGAAGGGACCACTGTCCCCGAAGCGGGCGTCGGCGCGGTTGTCGGCCTACATCTACGGGACGCTGCTGGCGATGGCCGCGGTCGTGGTCGTCGATCCCGCGGCCATCGAGAACGGCTCGGCGGTCGTCATCGTGCTGGGCACCACCGCGACGACCTTCCTCGCCCACGTGTTCGCCGAGATCGTCGCGGGCCACAGCATCCCGGAGGCGACGGCCCACCTCGACGAGCCGGTACGCCGACGCGTTGCGGGCGAGGAGCTGCGCGATGCGGTGCCGATCGCCTCGGCGGGGGCGTTCCCGGCGTTCTTCCTGGCGCTGGGGTGGCTCGACGTGCTCGATCCCACCTGGGCGTTCGTGCTGGCCGGGGCCGGCCCGATCCTGCGCATGGCGCTGTTGCAGATCATGATCGGCCGGATCCGCGGGCAACGACCGACCCTGCGCATACTCTTCGGCGGCATCGCGACCGCAGTGGTGGCCACGGCGATCGTCGCGGCGAAGGTGATCCTCACCCACTGAGGACCCGGGACCCACCGAGGACCGAGGCGACTGATCGGCGACGCGACGCCGTGCTCGCGGCGGGCGGGATCGGTCAGGCGATGCCGACCGGGAACTGCAGCGGCAGCCCGGTCTCGCCGACACCCAGCTCGATGAGCGCGTACAGGCTCTGCACCCCGAGGAAGTTCGCGTGGTTGGTCACGATCAACGACGTCCCGCGGAACGCCGCCGACGCCGGTGTCGAGAACGGTGTCGAACGCAGGTAGCGCTGTGGCAGACGGGGAAGCGCATCGAGGGTGGCGCCGGTGTCGGGATCGATCACCTGTACCGAGTTGTCCACCGGGTTGGAGATCGGCAGATAGATCCTGCCGCTGCGTCCGATGGCCAGCCCGTCCCCCAGTCCGGTGATCGCGACGCGGTCGAGTCGCCCCGGGGCGCCGGAGGCGGTGACGGGCAGACGGTAGACGACGCCGTGGCCGGCGGTCTGCAGACCCGACACCGACAGCGTGTTGACGAACACCAGCCGACCCGCGGCGTCGAACTGCATGCCGTTGAGGCTGTAGATCGACGCGAAAGCGGGGTTCTGGTACCAGATCTGGGCAGCACCGCCACCGGGCGGGACCTTCCAGATCGTCGCCTGGTTCAGGTCGGAGACGTACATGGTGCCGTCGGCGGCGAAGGTCGCCCAGTTGGGCCACGCCTGACGGTCGAGCGCGCCGGGCTCGCATGGCCGGCCGCGCGCCGCCGAGCACAGCGGGAGATCGGCGAAGGTCGCGTACACCTTCTGCGCGCCGGTGGCGGGATCGATCCGCACCGCACGGGCGCCGCTGTAGTCGAGGGCGTAGACCCGTCCGTCGCCGTCGAGGGCGATGCCGTTGACGCCGTGCTCGGACGGTCGGTGACCGATGAGGGTGTAGGTCTTGATGAGCTTCCCCGCGGCGTCGAAGTGCCAGACGTCGGCCGCCGAGTCGGGCCGGTTGGAGCCCGACCACACGCTGCCGTCGGTGGGGTCTACGGCGATGCCCTCGGGTTGGCCCGGGGCGGGCACCCGCGCGAGATCGCGGGCCTGTCCGTAGCCCAGGGCCGGCCCGGGTTCGGGGGCCGCACCGGCGGGGGCCGCGCCGACGCCGAGACCGGCGATGACGGAGATCGCCGTCGCGACAAGGCAAGTGGTGATCGAACCGACGGATCGCTGGGTACCCCGGGGAGTCATGAGGGCTGACGGTACCCCCGGGGGACCCCCATGGTCTCTGCGCCGACACCCAGAGTTCGCGGATCCGAGTTGTGGTGTTTGACAGCTTTTCTCAACATCTGTCACGGGTCTGGCAGGGTGAGGCCGTCCAGTGTCGGATCCGACCATCGGGAGAAGAGAATGAGATCGCTGTCGCGCGCCGTCGTCGTGGCGTTGTCCGTCGTCACCATCGCCGGATCGGTGGCGGGAACCGCCTCCGCCGCGCCCACGGTCGCCCCGGCCACCGTCCTGGGATCGATCTCCGACGGACCGGGCAGCTTCAACGTGTACCGCACCGTCGACACGGGCAAGAAGGCCTCCGCGGTCGACGACGAGGCATGCAACGCCTACTTCGGCACCCCCCGTCGGTTCACCGTCATCCAGCGTCTCGACGCTCGGCTCTACACCTTCGCCAACAGCCCCACCACCGGCTTCCTGAACCAACCGACCAAGTCCGACGTGGGACCGATCTACGTCTGCGGCACACTGGGTCTCGACGGACAGTCGATCTACGAGCAGTACTCGCGCGCCACCGCGCCGGGCATCGGACCCCTGACGATGAGCGGTCCCTGTGGCCTGACGCCCTACATCGCCGAGGGCCGCGGCGGCGCCGACTGCGTCCAGCGGATCAACCCGAACGCGACCGGGGTGACCGGCGGTGTCGCGAGCAGCAACTCGGTCACCAACCCGATCAGGCTGCCGGGCGGCACCACCGGATCGCTGTGGACCTTCTACACCACCGGCACGCCCAAGGCGCCGGTGAACGCGCCCGTCGCACCGCAGGCCCCCGACACCGGGTCGGTGAAGTATTCCGTCGGCCGCGAGGTGAACTCGATCTCGGCGGGTTCGAAGGCCGGCTGCCCCGGCGGCGTGCGCACCACGAAGATCCACGCGATCTCGGTCGATCCGACCACCGGCGCGATCGCCGGCGAGCCCTCGGCGACGACCGCGGCCGACGCCTCGATCTGTTACCAGAAGGTCGGCTCACCCGACTTCGGGGCGACGCTGACCATCTCCATCCGGGGGGTCGACCTGACGACCACCAACGGTGGCCACTGCCGCCAGAGTGCGTTGCCCGGCACCGCGTCCCGGCAGCAGACCTGCGGCTTCGCCCTGCCGGCGAACCTCGGCCGCGGACTCACCGGCGGCCTGGTGACCCTCAACGGTGTGGTGCCGCCGAACGATCCGGCCGGTTCGGTGAACTCCGCGGTCTGGACCGTCAGCGTGCTGGGATCGATCAAGCCGGCGTTCTAGACCCCGTCACCGATCAGGGACCGCGACGATCGGGCTCCAGTGGGTCGAAGACCCGCTGGGGCCCGATCGCGTTCTGTCCCAGACGATCCCCCGGGTTGGCGAGCGCGCACGTGCTCAACGACAGACACCCGCAACCGATGCAGTCGGTGAGGTTGTCGCGCAGGCGGGTCATCTCGTCGATCCGCGCCGTCAGATCCGACTCCCACGACCGCGACAGGCGGGCCCAGTCCCGCTTCGTCGGCGACCGACCCGACGGCAGCTCGTCGAGCGCGGACCGGATCATCGCCAACGGGATGCCCACGCGCGCCGAGATGCGGATGAACGCGATCCGGCGCAGCGTGTCGCGGCTGTAGCGACGCTGGTTACCCGAGGTGCGCCGACTCGAGATGAGGCCTTCGCGCTCGTAGAAGTGCAGGGCCGACACCGCGACACCGCTGCGGGCGGCGAGTTGACCGACCGTGAATTCCTTGCTCTGCGCGGGTGTGCTCATCGGCGACGATGCTACGACCTCGCCCACGCTCCCGCGTGGGACAATCGGATCGTGAGCTCCCCGAACCCGCGCGCGCCCTACGCCGCACCGATGGCCGCTCGCCCCGTCGCCGCCACGGTGGGCGTACCCGGTTCGAAATCGATCACCAACCGCGCGATCGTCATCGCGGCACTCGCTGACGCCCCGAGCACCCTGACCGGTGTGCTGCGCAGCCGCGACACCGACCTCATGCTCGACGCGGTCGCCACCCTGGGCGTCATGGTGTCCCCCGACCCCGCCGACCCGACCACCGTCACGATCACACCCGGCCCGTTCACCGGCGGCCACGTCGACTGCGGTCTGGCCGGGACCGTCATGCGGTTCGTGCCGCCGATGGCCGCGCTCGCCGACGGAACGGTGACCGTCGACGGCGACGAGCAGATGCGCGCCCGGCCCGTCGACATCATCCTCTCGGCGCTACGCGACCTCGGTGTCGCGGTGGACGGGCAGGCGCTGCCGTTCGGCATCGCCGGAACCGGCTCCGTGCGCGGCGGCGAGGTGACCATCGACGCGTCGTCGTCGTCGCAGTTCGTCTCCGGCCTGCTCATCTCCGCAGCCCGGTTCGACGCGGGTGTCACCATCCACCACGTGGGGAAACCCGTTCCGTCGCAACCACACATCGACATGACGATCGAGATGTTGCGGGAGGCCGGGGTCAGCGTCGACGACGGTGCGCCGAACACGTGGCGCGTCGCCCCCGGACCCGTCGCGGCGGTCGACCGACGTATCGAACCCGACCTCTCCAACGCGGCGGTGTTCCTCGCCGCGGCGGCGGCCACCGGTGGCGAGATCTCGATCCCCCTGTGGCCCGAGCGCACGACCCAACCGGGTGCGCAGATGGTCGACGTCCTCGTCGAGATGGGCGCCGAGGCCGTGAACGACGACGGACTCCTCACCGTCCGGAGCCCGGGGCGCCTCTCGGGTCTCACCGCCGACCTGCACGACATCGGCGAGCTGACCCCGACGATCGCGGCCCTGTGCGCCCTCGCCGATTCGCCGTCGGTCCTGTCGGGGATCGCGCATCTGCGCGGTCACGAAACCGATCGGCTGACCGCACTGAGCACCGAGATCAACCGCCTCGGCGGACGGTGCACCGAGACCGCGGACGGTCTGCACATCGAACCCGCACCCCTGCACGGCGGGCTGTGGCACGCCTACGCCGATCACCGGATGGCGACGGCGGGCGCCCTGCTCGGCCTCGTCGTCGACGGCGTGTCCGTCGACGACATCGCCTGCACGGCCAAGACCATGCCGGACTTCCCCGCGATGTGGCAGCGGATGCTCGACGGGGCCTCGGGCGTCGCCCCGGGAATCGACACCGCCGTCGGGACGGATCAGTCCTGAGCGGCCGCCAACTCGACGAGACCGATGTCCGGATACGTCCGGGCAAGGGCAGTCGTCCGCGCACCAAGACGCGGCCGGCACATGACGACGCCCTCGAGGGCATGGTCATCTCCGTCGACCGCGGCCGGTGGGGGTGCGTCCTCGACGGGCCAGACGCGACGCGCGTCGTGTGCATGCGGGCCCGCGAACTGGGCCGCACCCCGATCGTCGTCGGCGACCGGGTCGGGGTGGTCGGCGACCTCAGCGGAACCGTCGACACCCTCGCGCGCATCGTGCGCGTCGACGAACGGTCGTCGGTGCTTCGCCGCACCGCCGACGACACCGACCCCTACGAACGGGTCGTGGTCGCCAACGCCTCGCAGTTGCTGATCGTCACCGCACTCGCCGACCCGCCGCCACGCACCGGCTTCGTCGAGCGCGCCCTGGTCGCGGCCTACGTCGGCGGCCTGTCCCCCATCCTGTGTCTCACCAAGTCCGATCTCGCCGACGCCGACGAGTTCCGGGCGGCGTTCGCCGACCTCGACCTGCCCGTCCTCATCGCCGGACGCGACGATCCCCTCGAGCCGGTCCTCGACACGCTGCGCGGTCACGTCAGTGCGCTCATCGGTCACTCGGGAGTGGGCAAGTCGACACTGGTCAACCGCGTGGTGCCCGGTGCCTACCGCGCGACGGGGGTGGTGTCGGGGGTCGGCAAGGGCCGGCACACCTCCACGCAGTCGGTCGCGCTGGAACTGCCCGGGCGGCAGGGGTGGGTGATCGACACCCCCGGTATCCGATCGTTCGGACTGGCCAATGTCGCGCCCGACGACCTCGTCGACGCCTTCGGCGATCTCCGCGAGGCCATCGACGAATGTCCGCGTGGCTGTACGCATCTCGGTCCACCCACCGACCCCGAGTGCGCTCTCGATGCGTTGACCGGTGAGGCGGCCCGTCGGGTCGTCGCGGTGCGCGCCCTGCTGGCAGCGGTGGTGCACACCGACGGCCACGACGCCCCGCGCAGCTAGGCCTCTTGCGGTACGACGCGGACTAGCGCACCGAGGCCGAGACCGACCGGCGACTCCGCCGAACGTCGGCGATCGCCGTCTTGAGGCCCCGACGCACCTTGTCACCACGGTCGGCGACCGCGGTCTGCGCGGACGCGAACCGACGTTCGGACGCGGTCTCCGGCGCATCGTCGGCGGTGGCGGTGAGGAAACGATCGGGCAGTGCGAGCTTCCAGATGGTGCGCAGCGACTGCCAGTACTGCCGCGGAAGCGAACCGGTGGTGTACGGCAGGTCGTAGCGCGCGCAGATGTCCTGGATCTCGCGGCTCATCTCCGCGTACCGGTTGCTCGGCAGGTCGGGGAAGAGGTGGTGCTCGATCTGATAGCAGAGGTTGCCGCTCAGGAAGGCCATGGTCTTACCGGCCCGGAAGTTGGCCGTTCCCAACATCTGCCGCAGATACCACTGACCCGGGGTCTCGTTCTCGAGGGACTCCACGGTGAACTTCTCGGCGCCGTCGGGGAAGTGGCCGCAGAAGATGACGACGTAGGCCCACAGGTTGCGGACGAGGTTGGCGGTGAGGTTCGCCGACGCGGTCCGGCCCGCGCGTCGACCCGACAGCGCCGGGAACAACACGTAGTCCTTGCCGAGCTGACGACGCACCTTGCGCAGGAACGGTGTCACCTCCGGCTTGACCTCCGACCACTTCCGTTCGCCCGACGCCAGGTCGGCCAGATGGAGGTCGTGCAGCGCGATCCCCCACTCGAAGGTCGCCGCGAGGAAGATGTTGATGAACGGGCCGCCGAGGTGCTTCGGCTGCCATGGCTCGTCGCGGGTGACCCGCATGACCTCGTAGCCGAGATCCTCGTCCATGCCGTACACGTTGGTGTACTTGTGATGGACCACGTTGTGCGAGTGTTTCCAGTCCGGTGACGCACACACCATGTCCCACTCCCAGGACGACGAGTGGACCTCGGGATCGTTCATCCAGTCCCACTGCCCGTGCATCACGTTGTGCCCGAGCTCCATGTTCTCGATGATCTTCGCCGCGGCGAGCAGGGCGGTGCCGACCACCCACTCCGAGCGGGTCTTGTTGTTCCACAGCACGAGTCGACCCGCAGCCTCGATGATCCGTTGCGCGGTGATGGTCCGCCGGAGGTAGCGCGCGTCGCGCTCGCCGCGGTCGGTCTCGATCCGCCGACGCATCGCGTCGAGCTCGCGACCGAGTTCGGCGACGTCGGCCTCGCTGAGGTGGGCGTAGGTGTTGATGTCGGTGATGGCCATGGGCCTGGCTGCTCCTTGTGCGTGGCAGTGCACGCGCGGTCGGGTGCTCGTTTCATTGTCCACACCGCGCCGCCGTGACGCCACCGTGACCTCGGCACGGGCGTGTCAGACCCGGTGTGATCGTGCGTGTGGCCGTGGTCAGGCCGCGCGGCCCGCACCTCGGGGTACCGGCACCATCCGCGACACCGTCGCCAGGGCCTTGTCCCGACGACGTGCGCGGGCGGTGGCGATGGCGCTGCGCAGTCCGCGTCGCTTGCCGGTGACCGGGTCGATGGTGGCGACGAGGCGTACGGCGGAGTCGTCGCGGAAGCGTTCCTCCGAGGCGGTCTCGGGTGCGTCGTCGCGGGTGTCGCGCAGATACTTGTTCGGCAGCGACAGCTTCGCGATGGTGCGCCACGACTTGGCGTACTGCACCGGGAACGGGCCGATCGTGTACGGCAGGTCGTACTCGTCGCACAGCGCCTTGACCTCGAGGGAGATCTCGCGCAGGCGGTTGCTCGGCAGGTCGGGGAAGAGGTGGTGCTCGATCTGGAACGACAGGTTGCCGCTCATGAACGCCAGTACGGGGCCACAGTGGAAGTTGGCGCTGCCGAGCATCTGCCGCAGGTACCACTCGCCTTGGGTCTCGGAGTCGACATCCTGCTTGACGAACTTCTCGGCGCCGTCGGGGAAGTGTCCGCAGAAGATGATCGCGTTGGACCACACGTTGCGGATCGCGTTGGCCATCAGGTTCGAGGTCAGTGCGGCGCGCCACCCCGATCGCGACCGGGTGACCGCGCCGGCGAGCGCAGGATGGACCACGTAGTCCTTGAGGATCTGACGGCCGACCTTCTCCCCGACCTCACCCAACTTGCGATCGAACTCGGCGCGGTCGAAGTCCTTGCGGCCGATCTTGCCGATCTCGAGGTACTGCGCGGCGACGCCGTACTCGAACCCCACCGCCAGCAGGGTGTTGTAGACGAGGTTCCCGAGATAGAACGGCGCCCACTTCTGGTCCCGGGTGACGCGCAGCAGGCCGTAGCCCACGTCGTCGTCCATGCCGAGCACGTTGGTGTACTTGTGATGGATGTAGTTGTGGGTCTGCTTCCAGTGCTCGGACGGGCCGGCGTTGTCCCACTCCCAGCCGGTCGAGTGGATCTCCGGATCGTTCATCCA
The DNA here is from genome assembly GCF_053345315.1 of Williamsia sp. M5A3_1d. Taxonomy (NCBI): domain Bacteria; kingdom Bacillati; phylum Actinomycetota; class Actinomycetes; order Mycobacteriales; family Nocardiaceae; genus Williamsia; species Williamsia sp. M5A3_1d. The sequence goes on along the minus strand of NZ_JBKEZX010000003.1, from coordinate 423,576 downwards.
GTCCCACTGGCCGTGCATCACGTTGTGGCCGATCTCCATGTTCTCGACGATCTTGGCGACACCGAGCGCCGAGGCACCCAGCCACCACAGCGAGCGTCGGCGCGCGCCCACGGTGAGGACTCGGCCGGTCACCTCGAGGGCACGCTGGAAGCGGATGGTGTTGCGGATGTAGTTCGCGTCGCGCTCTCCGCGGGATTCCTCGACCCGTGCGCGGATGGCGTCGAGTCGACGGCCGAGCTCGGCGACGTCGGACTCGCTCAGATGCGCGTACTCGGGGACGTTCTTGACTGCCACGATGACCCTCTCGCCGCCGGAAGTGCTGACCTACGCAAGCGTAGGTTACGCAACCGTAGGCGTCCAGGGGTCGTGGCGGATGTGCACCAGACCACAGCGGCGCGCGGCCGACTCAGAGGAGTTCGAGCAGGAACGGCAGCTCCTGCGTGGCGTACCAGGCGAGGTCGAAGTCGTCGACGTCGCCGATCGCGAGTTCGGCGTCCTCGTCGCCCAGGTCGGCGTCGTCGATCACCTCGACAGCCGCGGCGACCGCGGTCTGCGCCTCGGCGACGTCGACGTGCACCGATGCGATCGCCGAGCGCGGCACCGCGGGGTCGATCCTGACGACGGCGACGTCGAGGTCGGGTCGGAGGGTGACCGGTTCGATGTCGGCGGCGACCACCACCCGCCGCAGCGGCAGGACCGGTGCATCGGGATCGCGCGTGTCCGCCTCGGCGGCCATCAGCCGCAGCGACGCCCGTGCGGCCTCGCGCATGGCCGCTTCGGAGAGCTCCTCGTCGTCGCCGGAGGTGTAGGACTCCCTCAGGGCCGGGGTGAGGGCGAAGGCGGTGCCGCCGACGGAGTCGAACCGCCCCGAGGACTCGATCGTGGCCAGCATCGCCAGCGTGGCCGGCAGGTACACCCTCACTCGGTTGTTCTCCTCGGGTCTGATGGAAAGGTCACCGGGTCGTCACCGGCAGCTCGTCGAACGACTCGGCGAGGAACTCGGTCATCGCACCGAGATCCCACATGATGTCGCGGTCGGCATTGAAGGCGAAGAACACCTCACCGTTGTAGGAGTTCAACCCGATGGCCAGCGCCCGCTGTGGCACCAGCGCGGGCACCGGGTAGATCTCGGTGATGCGGTTGCCCGCGAGGTACTGCGGCGCGCCGGGACCGCGCGCGATGCTGATGGGGACGTTGAACGAGCGTCCCGACATCGATGCCGCGGCTCGTGAACTCATCGCGTGGAAGGTCGCCGGTCCCACGCGTTGGGTCGCGGCGACGGTCAGTTCGGGCAGCCAGGCGCGCGTCCCCATCGACACCCGGCGATTCGAGTGCGAGTGCCGTTCGGTGAGGTGGGCGATCTGCGACAGGCGCACGGTCGGGTTGGGCTCGCCGACAGGCAGATCGGTGACGAATCCGCGCAGCCCCTCGGCCATCCACTCGGCGTCGCTGCTCAGTTGCTCCGAGCGCTTCGACCCGGCCTCGACGCCCGCGGTGTACGCGCTCAGCGGCACCATCACGCGGACCGTGGCGTGGGCGTCGACGGCGAGATCACGCGAGAGGAGCCAGCGGCGCAGGGCGCCCGCGATGGCCGCGAGCACCACGTCGTTCACCGCGCAGTCGTGAGCGCGGGCGATCTGCAGACATCGCACGGCCGGTATCGAGGCGACGGTGAACCGTCGGGTGCCGGTGGTCGCGCCGTTGAGCGGACTGTCCGGCGCGGAGTCGGTGGCCAGTTGCATCACCGAGCCGATGCGGCGCAGCGAACCGGCCACCACCGAGGTCACGGTCGCCACCGGGGCCGACGCGACCCGGGCGACCGGTGCCGATCGGACGGTCTCGACCAGTTCCCACGGCCGCGTGACCACGTCGGCCAGTGCGCCGACGACCAGTGCGCCGCTGCTCGGTTCGGCATCGGGTAGCCACAGATCCTGCGGGGTCTCGGGGTGCACGGGTTCGTCGTCGACGATGACCTGGTTGATCTCGAGGGCGTCGCGGCCGTCGACGAGTGCGCGGTGGGTCTTGGTGAGCACGGCCATGCGGTTGTCGGCCAGGCCCTCGACGAGGTACATCTCCCACAGCGGCCGGTGCCGGTCGAGCGGCCGCGACATGAGTCGCGCGACGAGGTCGTGGAGCTGATCGTCGGTCCCCGGACTCGGCAGCGCCGAGCGCCGTACGTGGTAGGTGATGTCGAAGTCGTTGTCGTCCACCCACACCGGGCGGGCGAGACCCAACGTCACCTCGCGGACGCGTTGCCGGTACCGCGGCACCGAGCCCAGCCGACTCTCGACGGTGGCCAGCAACCGGTGGTACTCGAGGCGGGTCGCGCTGCGTTCGAGGACGAGCAGTGATCCGAGATGCGTCGTCGAGCCCGCTTCGTCGCGGTAGTAGAAGGTGGCGTCCTGGGGAGAGAGTCGGTTCACCTGGGTCCACACCGCCTTCCTGGTCCGCGTGCGCACCCATCATCCCAGATCGACCACCCGACTCAGACGGTGGTGATGTTGACCAACGTCCACCGCAGCTCGGTGGTGCGCGGACCGCCGGGTACCGCGGGACGGATCCGCATCGGCACCCGCTGCACACGCGCGGCGACGGCGTGCACCCGGCTCCCGCGCGCGAAGCTCGCGGTCACCTCGGCCGCATCGGGACCCGACCACTGCAGGTGGACACGCAGCAGCGAGGCCGTCGGCGGACGGCGACCGGGCACCGAGGACGAGGCCGGGCGGTGCATGAGCGTCGTCACCTGATCGACGATGTGGGGTGCGGCCACCGCGCTGAGGTGGGCGACGGGGCGACGCCGGTCGATGACCTCGAGCACGCGGGTGAGCGCGGTGACGGCGAACGCGCGCGCCGACGGGTCGACCCGATCGGCGACGGGGGCGCCCACCGCGGGCGCCGGTGGACGACGCCGCGGTGCCGCCGGACCGCCGGCGCGTGAGACGCCCGACCGCACCGTCACCGGTGTCGTCGACAGCGGCTCCGGTTCGCAGTCCGGGATGGGGCCGATCAGCCATCCGACGTCGGTACCGACCCCCCGATCGCGCACCGCTGCCGTGCCTGTGTCCGTCATGAGCCCCACCCATCGTCCGTGGCGCGCCGACCGGCGGGGTGTTCCCGCCGACGAATCGGGTTCGCGCACCACTTACGACGCGGCGAACGTGGTCACGGTTCCGGCACGACCGGAGTTTTCTCGTCTCGGTCGCCGCCCGTGCCGGTTCCCGCGAGACGACTCCGCTCCCGCGACGGTGGCTGTCGCGGGAGCGGATCGAGGAGCGGGAGGTGTCCGGTCAGCGCTTCTTGCGGGCCTTCGGCGGCTTGGTCCCGGCCGTCCGGGTACCCGACCGCGCCGCGGCACGACGCTCGCGTCGACTCGCGGAGACACCCGCGGTGTCGGCCCCGTCGGCGATCTGCCGGGTGCTGCCGTCCTCGGCGGGCCCGGTGTAGACCAGGTCCTGCTGCTCGTCGTCGAACCCTCGCGCCCGCAGAGCCGTCGGCGCCGCGGACTTGGTCATCGCGACCGCACTCTGCGCCTCCTCGGTGGGCAGGGGACGCGGGGCGACCGGCGGGGCCACGGGCGCGGCCACCGGGGCCGGGGCCTGCTCGGACGGGGCGGCCTCGACCGCGACGTTGAACAGGAAGCCGACCGACTCCTCCTTGAGGCCCTCGAGCATGCCCTGGAACATGTCGAAGCCCTCGCGCTGGTACTCCACGACCGGGTCGCGCTGGGCCATCGACCGCAGGTGGATGCCCTCGCGCAGGTAGTCCATCTCGTAGAGGTGGTCGCGCCACTTGCGGTCGAGCACGCTGAGCAGGATGGTCCGTTCGAGCTGACGCATCGCGCCCTCGCCGGCCATCGCGTCGATCTCCGCCTCGCGCTTGGCGTAGGCCTCACGCGCGTCGGCGACCAACGTCGCCGTCAGCTCCTCGGCCGAGATGTCCTCGCGCTCACCGAACTCGTTCTCGCCGACGATCTCCTTGTAGTCGAGTTCGATCGGGTACAGCGTGCGCATCGCGGTCCACAGCTGCTCGAGATCCCAGTCCTCCACGTACCCGACAGCGGTGGCGCCGGCGACGTAGGCGGTGACCACGTCGTCGATCATCCGCAGCACCTGCTCGCGGTGATCCTCCCCCTCGAGGATCGTGCGGCGCTCGCCGTAGATGACCTTGCGCTGCTCGTTCATCACCTCGTCGTACTTGAGGACGTTCTTGCGGACCTCGAAGTTCTGCTGCTCGACCTGGGTCTGCGCGCTGCGGATGGCCTTGCTGACCATCTTCGCCTCGATCGGGACGTCGTCGGGCAGGTTGACGCGGTTCATGATCGACTCGAGCGCCGCGCCGTTGAACCGCCGCATCAGCTCATCGCCCAGCGACAGGTAGAACCGCGACTCACCCGGATCGCCCTGACGACCCGAACGACCGCGCAGCTGGTTGTCGATACGTCGCGACTCGTGACGCTCGGTGCCCAGCACGTAGAGACCGCCGGCCTCGCGGACCTTCTCGGCGTCGGCGGCGACCTCGGCCTTCACCGATTCGATGACCTCGTCCCACGCCGCCTCGTACTCCTCGGGTGTCTCCACCGGATCGAGGCGCTGCTTGCGCAGACGCACATCGGCGATGACGTCGGGGTTGCCGCCGAGCACGACGTCGGTGCCACGACCGGCCATGTTGGTGGCGACGGTGACCGCGCCGGACCGACCGGCCTCGGCGATGATCTGCGCCTCCTGCTCGTGGAACTTCGCGTTGAGGACCGTGTGCGGGATGCCGCGCTTGGTGAGCTGGCGCGCGAGGTACTCCGACCGCTCGACACTGGTGGTGCCGATCAGGACCGGCTGCCCCTTCTCGTGCCGCTCGGTGATGTCGTCGACGACCGCGGCGAACTTCGCCTCCTCGGTCTTGTAGATGAGGTCGGTCTGGTCGGCGCGGATCATCGGCTTGTTGGTCGGGATCGGCAGCACGCCCAACTTGTAGATCTGGTCGAGCTCGGCGGCCTCGGTCTGCGCGGTACCGGTCATGCCGGCCAACTTCTCGTACATGCGGAAGTAGTTCTGCAGCGTGATGGTGGCGAGGGTCTGGTTCTCGGCCTTGATCTCGACGCCCTCTTTGGCCTCGATGGCCTGGTGCAGACCCTCGTTGAAGCGGCGTCCGTCGAGGACGCGGCCGGTGAACTCGTCGACGATGAGGACCTCGCCGTTGCGGACGATGTAGTCCTTGTCGCGCTCGAACAGTTCCTGGACCTTGATCGCGTTGTTCAGGTAGCTGACCAGCAGCGAGTTCGACGCGTCGTAGAGGTTCTCGATGCCGAGCTGATCCTCGACGAACTCCACGCCGGCCTCGTGCACACCGATGGTCTTCTTGCGGATGTCGACCTCGTAGTGGACGTCCTTCTTGAGGTGCGGCGCGATCCGGGCGAACTCGGTGTACCACTTGCTCGACCCGTCGGCCGGGCCCGAGATGATGAGCGGGGTGCGGGCCTCGTCGATGAGGATCGAGTCGACCTCGTCGACGATGGCGTAGGCGTGGCCGCGCTGCACCAGGTCGGCCAGCGAGTGCGCCATGTTGTCGCGCAGGTAGTCGAACCCGAACTCGTTGTTGGTGCCGTAGGTGATGTCGGCGGCGTAGGCCTCGCGACGCTGGTCGGGCGTCATGCCGGTGAGGATGACCTCGGTCTGCAGCCCGAGGAAGCGGTGCACGCGACCCATCCACTCGGCGTGGAACTTCGCGAGGTAGTCGTTGGTGGTGACGACGTGCACGCCCGCACCGGTCAGGGCGTTGAGATAGGCCGGGAGGACACAGGTCAGGGTCTTGCCCTCACCGGTCTTCATCTCGGCGATGTTGCCGAAGTGCAGTGCCGCGCCGCCCATGATCTGCACGTGGAACGGCTTCTGGCCGAGGACGCGCCACGCGGCCTCACGGGCCACCGCGAACGCCTCGGACAGCATGTCGTCGAGTGATTCGCCGTCGGTGTACCGCTCGGTGAACTCGGCGGTCTTGGCGCGGAGTTCGGCGTCGGTGAGCGCCTCGATCTCGTCGGACAGCGACTCGACGTGTGTCGCGATCGCGTCCAGACGTTTGACCATCCGGCCCTCGCCGACTCGCAGCATCCTGTTGAGCACTTGTTGATCCCTCTGTCCGAATGTCGTGGCTGTATGGGTGTGTGGGTTGCGCGCGCACGCCGACGGGTGCGGCCGCAGATCCCCACCATGGTACTGACGGGGTCCCGACGCGACGAAGCCGCGACGGTTGTCACCGCCGCGGCCTCGTCATCAGGGATGTTCAGGCGAGACGGATCAACCCGTAGTCGAAGGCGTGCCGACGGTAGACCACCGACGGCCGATCGGTCTCCTTGTCGTGGAACAGGAAGAAATCGTGGCCGACGAGCTCCATCTCGTAGAGCGCGTCGTCGACGGTCATCGGGACGGCCTCGTGGTCCTTGACGCGCACCACCTGACCGGGCCCGTGGTCGTCGGGCGCGTACTCGGCGGGGTCGGCGGAGGTCTCCGTCGCGGTGTCGGCGAGGTCGAGGGTCTCGATGTCCGCGGTCGCCTCGGCCACCGAGACCGGGGTGCGCAGGCCGTGGTGCACGCGACGTCGGTCCTTGGTGCGTCGTAGGCGCGACTGCAGCCGGTCGACCGCGGATTCCAGTGCGGCGTAGAAGTTCTCCGCGCACGCCTCGGCCCGCACCACGGGGCCCTTGCCGCGCACGGTGATCTCCACCCGCTGGCAGACCTTCGCCTGGCGACGGTTGCGCTCGTGGTGCAGTTCGACGTCGAAGGCGTAGATCGTGGGATCGAAACGCTCGACGCGGGAGAGTTTGTCGCCGACGTGCACACGGAAGTGGTCGGGCACCTCGACGTTGCGGCCGGTGACGGTGACGGTCGCGACCGGCTGACCGGGGATGTGGTCAGGGTCGGCGGAGACGTAGGCCGAGCCGCGATCGAAGGGATCGGGGCCCGACGGCGCCTGATCGGCTCGGGGTGGTGTGTGCGGGGTGGACGGCTCGCGGGGCGTCGGTACGGGACGTTGGGCGGGGTTGGCTGCCCGGGGCGCGGCATCGGTTCCTGCGCGGGGGGTCGTGTTGAGCACTGTCGACACTGGCGTTACCTCCTGGTCTGGGGTGTTCCGCGGACGTCGCGACTCGCGCGAACGAGTTGTCGCGTGAAAGGGATCGCGGCCGACCACGGTCGGGGGCGGTGCCGCTGCTCGGGCGGGGGCCGGTGTCCAACCCTCGTTCCTCGCGCATCCGCTCAGGCCGCCATGGCGTGAGATCGATTGCATCGCAACGACACTTCTGGGGGGAGCGGCCTCACCTCCACAGGTCGGGCGATGGTGTTGCGGTCACCGCCGACGTGCACCGCGCTGCGCGCGGGCTGGTCGTCATCACCTCCTCGGCGTGACGCGATGTCGACGAGTGTGATTCCTCAAGGTAGTCGCTCCGGCCATGGCATCGCCATCATTTGCGCGTCAACATTTCATCGAGTTTTCATGTCGATCCGACGACCTCGCCGCGTGTCGCGCGGTGTGTCGCGTCGGGCACGCACGGGTGCGGTCAGGCACCGGCCACCACGAGCACCGCGTGGACTCCGACGCCGGCCGCGGCGAGCACACGCAGCGACTCGGTCGCGGTGGCGCCGGTGGTGAGCACGTCGTCGAGCAGGACGACGGCGGTGTCGGGGGCACGCAGTCGCGCGAGGGCCGCGGGCCGCGCGGTCATCGAGATCGCGTGGGCGAGGTTGTCGACCCGGGCGCGCGCGGACAGACCGGCCGAGTCCTGTGCCCAGGCCGACGTGCGCAACGCACCGACGACGGCGACCCGCGGGCCGAGACAATCGGCGGCGGCCCGCGCGATGGCGGTCACCGGGTCACCGCCGCGGCGCCGTGCCGCCCACCAGCGCGTCGGCGCCGGCACCAGGATCAGCCGGCCGGTGGTCTGCGGCAGTTCCGACCACGCCGCCAGCCGGACGAGGTCGCGCGCCACGGCCGCACCGAGGATCGGTACGAGATCACCGCGGCCGTGTTCCTTGATCGCCAGCACCGCACCCCGACACGGTCCGACGTAGCGTCCGACGGCCCAGGTGCTCACCGGTGGCGGCACGCGCGGGGTGAGCTCGACGGGGTCGTCGCGCAGGGTCGCATCGCATCGCGCGCACCACCGTGTCCCCGGGCGCGCGCATCCGCCGCAGTGCGACGGCACCGCGAGATCGGCGGCGGCTCGGGCGACCTCCCGGACACCGTGGAGCCAGGCGGGCCATCGCGACATGTCGCGATCCTCGTCGCCGCGACCGGCGGCCGACGATCGGGCGCGCACTGCGGGCGGGGGTTGTCCACAGGTACGCCGAACCCGACAGGGCGTCAGTGCGACGTGATCACTGCGGCAGGACCGGGATGGCCTGCGACCCCATGGTCGGGGCGACCTCGTTCCAGTACTGATCGGGTTGGCCGTCGGTGCTGCCGAGCCGGAGGATGCCGCGGCTGTCGGCGGCGTAGAGCGTCGTGCGGTCCCCCACCACCGCGGTGACCGGCGGGGTGAGGTTGCCGCTGAGCAGACCGACCGCGGGTGTCCCGTCGACACTCACCTGCACGATCGGCGAGTCGGTGGTGCTGCGTGCCACGACGACGGTGTCGCCGGACACCCAGTCGAGCGAGACGGCCTCGCCGCCGATGTTGAACGCGGCGTCGCGTGCACCGGTCAGCGCCTGCGCATCGGCGCCGGTGGTGGAGATGACCGCGAGAATCGGTGTGCCGCCGACGATCACGGCGGCGCGGGCACCGTCGCGCGACACCTGGACCTCGGTGATGTCGCCGCGCGCCACGAGCGTCAGCGCGCCGGTGTCGATCACCCGCGGGGCCTGCAGCGCCCCGGTGGCGTCACGCGAGAAGCGCTGCAGGCGGCCGTCGACGACGGCCCACACCGTGTCGTCGTCGGGACCGAACGACGGCCGCGAGATCGTGCGTCCCGACGCCACCGTCACCGGTTTCGCGCCGAGATCACCGAGTTGCAGTTGCATCGCCGGTCCGCCCGCGGGGCCGCGGGCGACCGCGGCGACACGCCTGCCATCCGACGACACCGACGCCGACAGCAGCGCACCGGAGGTGCCGAGCGGGCCTTCGACCGGTGTGAGCCCGGTGCCCGTCACCCGGTCCAGCGACCCCGATCGGATGACCATCAGCGCAGGCGACGACTGCGCGGGGCCCGACGGATCCAGCGACGCGACGTCGCCGGTGGTCCATCCCGACGAGTACCGCTCGTTGAGGGGCGCGCCGTCGGCGTCGATGACGTACGGACCGGGGACGTCGGCACGGTCGAGGGACCAGACAACCTGCGCGGCGAGCAGCGTGCGGTCGCGTTCGGACAGGGAGCTGACCCCGGTCAACTGCAGCCGCACGCCGCCTGATCCGAGGGTCTCGATCGCCCCGCGCAGCGCCGCCGACGATCCGAACGCGTTGGTCACCGCGCGGGACAGTTCCTCGGAGGGACCGGAGATCAGCATGTCGACCAGCTGGTCGCTGACGTCGTTGCCGGTGGAGTACAACCACCGGGGGTCGGCGACGAGGCGGTCCCCCGACACCGACGGGAAGTAGACGTTGCGCGCGCGATAGCTCGACACGAACTGGGTACGGTCGACCATCGCACCGGCGGGCAGCGCGCCGTCGATCCGCCACTGCCCGTTCACCAGTCGCATCGTCAGCCGCGACTCCACCTTTCCGGTGGCGGGTATGAGGTGGCCGTTGGGTTGCAGGACACCGGTGTTGTCGGCGATCAGGCGGGCGGTGAAGGTGTCGTCGGTGCGACCGTCGGTGAGCACGCTGATCGAGTCGAGGATCAGTGAGCCGCCACGGTCGTCCCATCCGTCCGACGCCGACGACGTCAGGTACTGGCGCGCGGCGAGGTGACCCGAACCGGGATTGGCCGACGCCTTGAGGAAGTCGCGGACCAGCGCCTCGGGGCTCATCCCGGGGAGCGGCGTGGGCACCGATACCGCCGGTGCGCGGCTGGGGAGGGTGCCGATCGGTTGCGGGCTCGACGTCGTCGGGATCGACACGCAGCCGGCGCTCACGGTCACCGCGACGCAGATCGCGACCAGCCAGGCGATCGGCGTGCGACGACGGCGCGGGGCGTCACTCACGTCCGGTGACCTTACGTGCCCCGATCGGCTTGAGCGGCAACGGACTTCCCAGCACCTTGTGCCCACGCACCAGCGGCAGCGTCAGTCGGAAACTCGCACCGGCACCGGGTTCACCCCATGCCTCGAGTCGACCGCTGTGCAGGCGCGCGTCCTCGATGCTGATGGCCAGCCCGAGCCCGGTGCCCCCCGAACGCCGGAAGCGCGACGGGTCCGACCGCCAGAAGCGGTTGAAGACGAGCTTCTCCTCCCCCGGTCGCAGACCGATGCCGCGATCGCGGACGGTGATCGCCACCGCGTCGCCGTCGCTGCGCATCGTGAGCGTCACGGGCTTCTGCTCGCCGTGGTCGATGGCGTTGGCCAGCAGGTTGCGCAGGATGCGTTCCACGCGCCGCGGGTCGATCTCGGCGATCACCGGCTCGGCCGGGAGGTCGAGCACCAACTGGGTGTCGGTGTCGGCGGCGAGGTGTCGCACGGTGGCCAGCGCGCCGTCGATGGGGATGCTCATCGAGATCTTCTCCGCGGCGAGTTCGGCGACACCGGCATCGTGGCGGGAGATCTCGAGGAGCTCTCCGAGCAGCGTCTCGAAACGGTCGAGCTCGCTGTTCATCAGCTCCACCGACCGCTTGTTGACCGGGTCGAAGTCGTCGCGCGATTCGTAGAGGACGTCGGCGGCCATCCGCACGGTGGTGAGCGGGGTGCGCAGTTCGTGGCTGACGTCGGAGGTGAACTGCCGTTGCAGTCCGCCGAACTCCTCGAGACTGCTGATCTGCTTCGACAGGCTCTCGGCCATGTCGTTGAACGACATCGCCAACCGTGCCATGTCGTCCTCGCCGCGGACCGGCATGCGTTCCTTGAGTCGACCGTCGGCGAACCGCACCGCGATCCGCGACGCCGAGCGGACCGGGATCACCACCTGCCGCGACACCAGCATCGCGATGGCCGCGAGCAAGACGATCAGCACCAGACCACCGGTGAACAGTGTGCCGCGCACCAGCGAGACGGTGCTCTCCTCGTTGGTCAGCGGGAACACCAGATACAGCTCCAGCCCGGCGACACCGGTCGTGGTCGGGGTACCGATGATGAGCGCCGGTGACCGTTTGCCGCCGTTCTCGGCGACCGAGGAGTACCGATAGGCGATGCGACCTCCGCGCACCATGGCGCGCAGGTTGTCGGGGATCTCGTCGGCCGGCCCGACCGACGCCGAGTCGGCGGGCCCGGTGGGTACCAGCAGGACGGTGTCGAAGGTGCCGACCACGCCGGACGCGGGAGTGGTGCCGACGTCGCGGTCGGTGAGGATCGAACGTGTCTGCTGCAGCCGGTTGGTGATCGAGGCGTTGGTGTCGCCACCGGCGAGGTCACGCTCGACGGAGGTGCGGGCCCGGTCGATCTCCTCGGTCGCCGCGCGCAGCTTCTGGTCGAGCAGCCGGTCGGTGATCTGGCTGGTGAGGACGAAACCCAGGATCAGCAGCACCACCAACGACAGCACCATGGTCGACACGACCACGCGGAGCTGCAGCGATCGACGCCAGAGGCGACCGGTGACCCTGCCCGTCGCCGACCACCGGCGTAGGAATCGCGGGAAGGTCGGGTTGATGCGACGACGACCGCGCCCGATGCGCGACGGACGCGACGCGTGTGAGCGAGACGGGAGCGCGCGGATCACGGCGGGCCGGCCTTGTAGCCGACCCCCCTCACCGTGAGCACGACCTCGGGGTTCTCCGGGTCGAGCTCGACCTTGGCGCGTAGACGCTGGACGTGGACGTTCACCAGGCGGGTGTCGGCCGGATGCCGGTAGCCCCAGACCTGCTCGAGGAGCACGTCGCGGGTGAACACCTGGCGGGGCTTGCGGGCGAGGGCGACCAACAGATCGAACTCCAGCGGCGTGAGCGAGATCGGGTTGCCGTCGCGGGTCACCTTGTGGGCGGGGACGTCGATCTCGATCGGGCCGATGGACAGCAGCTCGGCGGGCTCGTCGTCGGTGCGGCGCAACCGGGCGCGTACGCGCGCGACGAGTTCCTTCGGCTTGAACGGCTTCACCATGTAGTCGTCGGCGCCCGACTCGAGTCCGAGCACGACGTCGACGGTGTCGCTCTTCGCGGTCAGCATCACGATGGGGACACCGGAATCGGCGCGCAGGACGCGACACACGTCGATGCCGTTCATGCCCGGCAGCATCAGGTCGAGCAGCACCAGATCGGGTCGGATCTCGCGGACCGCGGCCAACGCCTGGGTGCCGTCGCCGACGACGAACGGTTCGAAGCCCTCACCACGCAGCACGATCGTGAGCATCTCGGCAAGCGCCGCGTCGTCGTCGACGACAAGAATCCTGGGCTTCATGTCACCCATGGTGACATTGCGACCGGTGAACGGGCGGGTGGCGCGCCGACGCCCGCGGGGTCCTCCGACCGGCTCGTCGCCCCCCATCTCGTCCACATCGGACGGCGCGTCCGTGTGCAGGTGGGCGCAATCGCCGTGCGCGGCTGGCTAGCATCGCCGTGTGGCAGTACTGATCGCGGTGGAAGGTCTCGACGGCGCCGGGAAACGGACCCTGCTCGATGGGTTGACCCGGAAGTGGACCGCGACGGGTCGCCGTGTCGCGGCGATGGCCTTCCCCCGCTACGGAGAGTCGGTCCACGCCGACGTCGCCTCCGAGGCGCTGCACGGCGAGCACGGCGACCTGCGGTCGAGCGCGTACGCCATGGCGATGCTGTTCGCCCTCGACCGTCGCGACGCCGCCGAGGCGATCCGGGATCTCCTGGCGTCGCACGACGTGGTGCTGCTCGACCGCTACGTCGCGTCGAACGCCGCGTACACCGCCGCCCGGCTCGGCGAGTCCGTCGATGGAGACGCGGTGGAGTGGGTCGCCGGACTCGAGTTCGATCGGTTCGCACTGCCCGTGCCGGACCGACAGATCCTCCTCGGCACCGATCCCGAGCTCGCCCGTGCGCGGGCGACATCGCGTGCGGCCGACGACGCGACCCGCGCGATGGACGCCTACGAGCGCGACACCGCTCTGCAGCACGCGACGTTTGCGGTCTACCGGGATCTGGTGGCGCGCTCGTGGCGCTCGCCGTGGACGGCGATCAGCGGCTCAGACGACCCCGCTCTCGACACCCTGGTCTGACCGACGCGGGCGTCGCGCCTCCGCCAGCCCCGGGTAGCGCACGTCGATCGGCGCCGACAGGCCCGCCTTCGCCGCCCGACTGTCGTCGTCCACGAAGACCTCGTCGGACCCGTCGCGGATGCCGGCGAGGATCGCCGCGGCCACATCCGCCGGATCGTTCTTCGGCATGTCCGCGCCGGCCATCATGTCGGTGTCGGTCGCGGCGAGGAACGCCGTGATCACCCGCGTCCCCTGATCGGCGAGTTCGAGACGCAACCCGTCCGAGGCCGACCACACCGCCGCCTTCGACGCCGAGTACGAGCCGGCCTGCGCCACGGTGATGAGCGACAGCGCCGACGCGACGTTCACGACGACACCACCGCCGCGCCGGGCCAGCGTCGGGGCGAGCGCCCGTGTCACCCGCAGCGGGCCCCAGAAGTTGGTGTCCATCTCCCGCTGCATCGCGTCGATGTCGCCGGTCAGCAGCGACTGCATCGCCGTCACGCCTGCGTTGTTGACGACGATGTCGACGTCGTCGGCACGGCGTGCGGCGGCGGCGATCGAGGCCGGATCGGTGACGTCGAGGGCCAGTGGGACGACCCGATCGTCGTCGACGGGCACCGCGCCCGATCGCGAGGATGCGTAGACGCGGGATGCCCCCGCGTCGAGGAATGCGCGGACGAGGGACAGTCCGATGCCGCGGTTGGAGCCGGTGACGAGGACGGTGGCGTTGGTGAGTTCCATTCCTCGACCGTAGGATCTGACACCGGTGTGAGGTTCAAGGCCTCACGAGGAGACGTGTGTCACAGGAGGCGGTCGTGCGTATCGGGGAACTGTCGGATCGGACCGGCGCGTCGGTCCGATCGCTGCGCCATTACGAGTCGCGCGGCCTGATCACGTCGCACCGGACCACCGGTGGACATCGGGTGTTCGACGAGGACACGGCGGGGCGCGTGGCGATGATCCGGTGTCTGCTCGACGCAGGCGTGCCCACCCGGGACATGGGCGAGATGCTGCCGTGCGTCCACGCCGGCACCGTCACGCAGGGCACGTTCGTCCGACTCGGTGACGCCCACGAGCGGCTGAACCGCCAGATCGACGATCTCGTCGCGACCCGCACACATCTCGAGGCCCTCATCGCCGCCGTCGGCGAGGCCACCCACATCTCCGGGCCCGCGCCCGCCTGACCCACGACGACGAAACGCTCCCGCGACTGTGAGCACAGTCGCGGGAGCGTTGTCGTGTCGCGGGAGCGGTCGGATCAGACCGCGAACCGTGCGATCAGTAGCGGTAGTGATCGGGCTTGTAGGGGCCCTCGACGTCGACGTTGATGTACTCGGCCTGCTCCTTGGTGAGCTTGGTGAGCGTGCCACCGAGCGCCTCGACGTGGATCTTGGCGACCTTCTCGTCGAGGTGCTTGGGGAGGCGGTAGACCTCGTTGTCGTACTCGTCGTTCTTGGTCCAGACCTCGATCTGCGCGATGACCTGGTTCGAGAAGCTGTTGCTCATCACGAACGACGGGTGACCGGTGGCGTTGCCGAGGTTGAGCAGACGGCCCTCGGAGAGCACGATGATCGACTTGCCGTTGTCGAAGATCCACTGGTCGACCTGCGGCTTGACGACGACGCGCTTGGCACCCGAGTTCTCGAGGCCGGCCATGTCGATCTCGTTGTCGAAGTGGCCGATGTTGCCCAGGATCGCCTTGTCCTTCATCTGGCGCATGTGATCGAGGGTGATGATGCCGAGGTTGCCGGTCGAGGTGATCACGATGTCGGCCTTGCCGATCGCGTCCTCGACGGTGACGACGTCGTAGCCGTCCATGAGCGCCTGCAGCGCGTTGATCGGGTCGATCTCGGTGACCTGGACGCGGGCGCCCTGGCCGGCGAGCGACTCGGCGCAGCCCTTGCCCACGTCGCCGTAGCCGGCGATGAGGACCTTCTTGCCGCCGATGAGGACGTCGGTGGCGCGGTTGATGCCGTCGATCAGCGAGTGGCGGGTGCCGTACTTGTTGTCGAACTTGCTCTTGGTGACCGAGTCGTTGACGTTGATGGCCGGGAACGCGAGCTCACCGGCGGCGGCGAACTGGTACAGGCGCAGGACACCGGTGGTGGTCTCCTCGGTGACACCCTTGACCGACTCGGCGATGGTCGACCACTTGTTCTTGTCGGTCTCGAAGCGCTCACGCAGCTGGTTGAGGAAGATCGTGTACTCGGCCGAGTCGTTGTCCTCGACCGGCGGGACGACGCCCGCCTTCTCGAACTGCGCGCCGCGCAGCACCATCATGGTGGCGTCGCCGCCGTCGTCGAGGATCATGTTGCAGGGCTCGCCGGGCCAGGTGAGCATCTGCTCGGCGCACCACCAGTACTCCTCGAGGCTCTCGCCCTTCCACGCGAACACCGGGATGCCCTTGGGCTCCTCCGGGGTGCCGTGCGGGCCGACGACGATAGCGGCGGCGGCGTGGTCCTGGGTGGAGAAGATGTTGCACGACGCCCAACGCACCTCGGCGCCGAGCGAGGTCAGCGTCTCGATGAGCACAGCGGTCTGGGTCGTCATGTGCAGCGAGCCGGAGATGCGGGCGCCCTTGAGCGGCTGCACGTCGGCGTACTCACGGCGGAGCTCCATCAAGCCCGGCATCTCGGCCTCGGCCAGGTCGATCTCCAACCGGCCGTAGGCGGCGAGGGACAGGTCCGCGACCTTGAAGTCGATCCCGCCGAGATTGTCCGCACTGAGGCTTGTCTGCACCGATGTCATCTACTACTCCTGGTTGGCGATCGGACCAGTTGAGTCCGAGTGTCGCGTATCAGGCTAACGAACTCGCCGCTCAAGCGCGAAAAACGCCCGATGAACGCCCGGTTTCGCCGGTGATGGTGACCACGGACCGGCGACGGGCCTGTGAGGCCCCACAAGCTCGCCGCGGGTCAGCTCGGAGGCGACTTCGCGAGCGTCGGCGAGTCGACCGACGCCACCTCTCCCCGCTCACGCCGACCGACCATCGAGTGTCGTCGGCTGTAGAGGAAGTAGAAGGCGACGCCGATCGCCATCCAGATGACGAAGCGGATCCAGGTGAGCGCCGACAGGTTCAGCATCAGCCACACACACGACGCGATCGCCAGGATCGGGATGACCGGCATCCACGGCACGGTGAAGCCGCGCTCGAGATCGGGCCGCTTGCGACGCAGGACGAGCACGCCCGCCGCCACGACGACGAACGCGAACAGCGTGCCGACGTTGACCATCTCCTCGAGCTTGTTGATCGGGAAGAACGCGGCGACCACCGCGACCACCGCGCCGACGATGATCTGGATCCTCGCCGGGGTGCCGAACTTGCTCGTCTTCGACAGCCCGCGGGGCAGCAGGCCGTCGCGCGCCATCGCGAACAGGACCCGCGACTGACCGAGCATGAGAACCATGACCACGGTCGTCAGACCGGCCAGCGCGCCGATCGAGATCGCCTTCTCGGCCCAGGTGATGCCGTTGAGCCCGAACGCATACGCCAGGTTCTTGGCCTCGCCGTCGCCCGCCGAGGTCGCCAACTCCTTGTAGTTCACCATCCCGGTCACCACGATCGTGACCAGCACGTAGAGCACGGTCACGATGCCCAGCGAGAACAGGATGCCGCGCGGTACGTCGCGCTTGGGGTTCTTGGTCTCCTCGGCCGTCGTCGCGACCACGTCGAAGCCGATGAACGCGAAGAACACGATCGACGCCGCGGCCAGCAGGCCGTACCAGCCGTAGTTGGAGTCGCCGCCGCCGGTCATGAGCGAGAACAGGGTCGACTCCACCGAGCTCCCCCCGCTCTCGGTCGGCTCGGACTTCGGGATGAAGGGGCCGTAGTTCGAGGTCTTGATGTAGAAGAACCCGACCACGATGACCAGCAGCACCACGGTGACCTTGATGGCGGTGATGACGGCGCTGACCCCCGACGACAGCTTCGTGCCCAGCACCAGCAACGCCGTGATCGCGACGACGATGACGAGCGCACCCCAGTCGACGTCGAGTCCCCCGATCTCCGCGGTGCCCCCGGAGAAACCGAAGACCGTGCCGAGGTAGCTCGACCACCCCTTCGAGACCACCGCGGCGCCGACCGCGAACTCGAGGATGAGGTCCCATCCGAGGATCCACGCGAGGAACTCGCCGAAGGTCGCGTAGCCGAAGGTGTAGGCCGACCCGGCGACGGGAACGGTCGAGGCGAACTCGGCATAGCAGAGCGCGGCGAGGCCGCACGCGATGGCGGCCATCACGAACGAGATGGAGATGGCCGGTCCGGCCTTGTCGCCGGCGGTCGAGGCGGTGATGGTGAAGATGCCCGCGCCGATGACGACGGAGACCCCGAACACGGTGAGGTCCCACCACGAGAGGCTCTTCTTCAGCTGCGATCCGGGCTCATCGGTGTCGGCCATCGACTGCTCGACCGACTTGGTGCGGGTCAGCGAATGCCGCAGCGAGCGCGACTGCGAAGTGGGGTCGGAACGCGTCATGGGCGTACTCCTGCTGGTCGGCGGACAGCGCGCACCGGTCGGGTTCTCGGCCGGGGCAAATGTCGGATTCGTGGTTGTCGATGACCTTGCCACGCCCGACACTCGCGGTGTCAGTTTCCGCGGTCGATATCTGGTTCCAGATAGATAACGCGCGCGATCGGCAGCGACGAGCGGATGCGCGCCTCCGCGGAGTTGATGGTGTCGGCGATGGTCACCGCGGTCGCCCCGGCGGGGATGCCCAGCTTGGCCGCCACCAGCAACTCGTCGGGGCCGAGGTACTGGGTCTTCATGTGGATCACGCGATCGATGCCTGGTTCGGCCTCCAACGCTGCGAACAGCGCGCGTTCGTCGGCGGCGGTGGCGCCCTCCCCGATGAGCAGGCTGTGCATCTCGATGATGAGGACGACCGCGATGACGCCGAGCAGGATCCCGATGGCGAGGGTTCCGATGCCGTCCCAGATCGGGTCGCCGGTCAGCGTCGCAAGTCCGACACCGCCGAGGGCGAACGCGAGGCCGATGAGCGCGCCGGTGTCCTCGAGCAACACCACCGGCAGCTCGGGGTTGCGGGAGTTGCGGATGAACCGCCACCACGACGCCGAACCCTTCAGGGGCTTCGACTCGCCGAACGCGGTACGAAAGCTGTAGCCCTCCAGGCAGATCGCGACCCCCAGGATGATCACGGCCACGATCGGCGACTCGAGTTCGTGCGGGTGCACGATCTTCTCGTAGCCCTCGTAGATCGCGAACAGCGAACCGAGGGTGAACAGCACCATCGCCACGACGAACGAGTAGAAGTAGCGGCTCCGCCCGTAGCCGAACGGATGCAGCCGATCGGCGGACTTGGCGGCCTCGCGCTGACCGAGCAGGAGCAGACCCTGGTTGGACGTGTCGGCCACCGAGTGCACCGCCTCGGCGAGCATCGACGACGACCCCGTGACCGCGAACCCCACGAACTTCGCGACCGCGATCCCCGCGTTGGCGGCCAGCGCCGCGACGATCGCCTTCTTCGAACCCTCTGCCGACATCGGCGTCCCTCCTGCTCGCACCCGGCGCGGTCGACCGTCGTGGCCGCCGCGACATCAGGTGACCCTACTGCCGCCCGACGAGTCCAGTTCCTGCACCGACGGTGTGCGGTAGTAAACTATCGAGCGCCTGTGCGTGAAGCACGCTTCGCGCATCGGGCAGGGGAGGACCGAGCGACGCGGTCGTCGAAGCCGACGGCGGCGTCGCCGATGACCGTACGAGTTTAGGGGATGTCCGTTGAGCTACGACAAGAGCGCTATCTCGTCGACCCCGCCGTGGCTGCAGCAGCCGGCGCGGGACGACACCGGAAACGACGACTCGGCCGACCGCGCCGCAGGACGTCATACCGAGAACGAACCGAACGACGACGCCGACGCGGCGGGCGCGGTGGGGCGTGGCTCCGGTCACCGGCCCCCGCCGCCCTCGTGGCTGGCCGCGTCGCCCGAACGCGAGTCCACCGCGGATGCGCGCCCCGACGGCGACGTCGCCGACGCGACCCGGTGGGTGACCGCGCCGACTCCCGAGCCCCGCGTGACCGAGCCGTCTGTGCCCGAGCGGTCCGTGCCTGAGAACGCTGCGTCCGAGCCGTCTCGCCCCGCCGCCCAGGATCGGGGTCCCACCGAGACCTCTGCTCCCCCGCAGCAAGAACCGGGTGTCGCGCCGGGGCAGGGATTCGGTCCGCCCGCGGGCGCCCCGAACCCAACACCGCCGTCGACCCCACCGCCGTGGGCTGCACCCGACGCCGACCGCGGGCCTGCGCAGGCGCCCGCGGCTCCGTGGGGACAGCCCCCGGCGCCCCAGCAGTTCGGGGGCCCGCCCCCGCAGTTCCAGGGCGCACCGCAGTTCCAGGGGCCACCGCAGCAGTTCGACGAGCCCCCGCAGTTCGATAGGCCCCAGCAGTTCGACGGGCCCCCGCAGTTCCAGGGCGCTCCCCCGCAGTTCGGCGGGCCGCCCCAGTTCGACCCGGCCGCGTCCGACAACTCCCAGACCGCCAACGGCGCGCAGCCCGGCAACGGTGGCCAGCCGTTCAACGGCGCGCCGCGGTTCGATGCGCCCCCGCAGTTCCCGGCCGCGCCCCATCAGCACGAGCCGCCACAGCAGTTCGAGCCGCCCCGGCAGTACGACGCGCCACAGCAGTACGAAGCGCCACAGCAGTTCGAGCCGCCCCAGCAGTTCGAAGCGCCACAGCAGTTCGGGCAGCCCCAGGGCTTTGCCGCGCCCCGGCAGTTCGAGAACCCTCGGCAGGGGCAGGCCGGGCCGCCCACCGGCTACGAGCAGCGCCCCGCGCCCGAGCA
Source organism: Williamsia sp. M5A3_1d (assembly GCF_053345315.1). NCBI lineage: Bacteria > Bacillati > Actinomycetota > Actinomycetes > Mycobacteriales > Nocardiaceae > Williamsia > Williamsia sp. M5A3_1d. The sequence goes on along the minus strand of NZ_JBKEZX010000003.1, from coordinate 403,553 downwards.
GCCCGCGAACTCGTGGCCCGCTCCGCCGGTCACCCCGGCCGGGCCGCCGCCGATCAGTCCGGCGTCGGATCCCTTTGTCGCACAGGGGGGATTCGCACCCGCCGGACCACCGCCGGGGTACGCCCCCGCGGGCTACGCACCCAACGGATACGGGGCGCCCGCCCCGTCCGGACATCCCCAGCCCGGCTTCACACACACCACCCCGGGCGGTGGCGACGGCCCGTACCCGCCCACGAACGGGACCGCGTCACTCGATCAGGTCGCGCTGCTCCGCAAGGCACGACGGGCCCCGAACAGCGGGTGGCGTCGGGCGGTGCACAGGATGTCGGCGGGTGCGATCAACCCGGGCGACTCCCCCGACGATCTCATCCACAACCAGCTCATCGAGCGGGTCAACCGTCCGGTGCGTGGCGACTACCGGATCGCGGTGCTCTCTCTCAAGGGCGGTGTCGGCAAGACGACGACCACCGTGGGTCTCGGCTCGGTGTTCGCGTCGCTGCGCGGCGATCGCGTGATCGCCGTCGATGCCAACCCCGATCTGGGGACGCTCGCGCAGCGCATCCCGCAGCAGACCCGGTCGACGGTGCGCGATCTGCTCGCAGACAACTCGATCTACCGCTACAGCGATGTGCGTGCACACACCTCGCAGGCGCCGAGCCGTCTTGAGGTTCTCGCCTCCGAGCGCGACCCCGCGGTCGCCGAGGCGTTCAGCGAGGACGACTACCGCGGCGTCATGAAGGTGTTGCAGCGCTTCTACAACATCATCATCACCGATTGCGGTACGGGACTGAGCCATTCGGCGATGAACGGCGTCCTCGACCTCGCCAACGCACTGATCCTGGTGAGTTCGCCGGCCATCGACGGTGCCCGCAGCGCCGGGGCGACCCTCGACTGGTTGCAGGCCCACGGCTACGGCCATCTCGTGAGCCGCGCGGTCGTGGTGCTCAGCTCGTCGCGTTCGGGTGCGTCGACGATCGACACCAACCAGCTGAGCCAGCACTTCCTCACGCGTTGCCGGGCGGTGCAGTCGATCCCGTTCGACGACCATCTGGCCGAGGGTGCCGAGGTCGATCTGGACCTGCTGGGCAAGGGCGCGCACCGGGCGTTCGTCGAGTTGGCGGCCACCGTCGCCGACGACTTCTCGGCGACCAATCTCCGCCGCGCGGAGCCGTATCTGCAGTAGCGCCTCGACCGGGAGGTCAGCGGCCGGCGTCGACGGAGGCGTCGGCCGCTTCCCCGGGCGACTCCTGCATCGTGGGCGCGTCGGCGTGGCGTTCGCGGCGGCGCACGATGCCGCGGCGCACGAGATGGACCGACAGCGGGATGACCACCGTGCAGGCCGACGCCAGGATCATCCAGTCGATGTTGTCGGCGATGAACGACACGTTGCCGAGCAGATAGCCGAGCACGATGATGCCCGCACCCCAGAACGCGCTGCCGAGCACGCTGAAGACGGTGAACGCCGCCCAGCGCATGCCGGTGAACCCGGCCAGGACGGGGACGAGGGTCCGCACGATGCCGATGAAGCGACCGAAGAACACCGTCAGCGCGCCGTACCGATCGAAGAAGCGGCGCGTGCGGTCGACGGGTTCGGGCCCGATGAACCGCATCACCCGACCCTGCATCACGCCTTCGCCGAGGCGGCGGCCGATGAAGAAGCCGCACTGATCGCCCAGCGCCGCCGAGATCGGCACCACCACGCACGGCAGCCACAGCGGGGCGTAGGGATCGGGGGCGGCGGCGAGGATGCCCGCGGTGAACAGCAGGGAATCGCCGGGGAAAACGAATCCGATGAGCAACCCGGTCTCGAAGAACACGAGGACGCAGAGCCCGATGAGGCCGCCCGTCGCCAGGAAAGAGTCCACGTCGAACGGGTTCACGCCCACCGACGATACGCACGCACATGCCCCCACCCCGGGCCGCGAGAGCGGTTTAACCACCCGACCATCGGGTGTTCACCGGGTGGTCATCGACGCCGAAACGCCCCATGGGTCGGCGAAGTGACCCAACCTGCGGTTTACTCGAAACAGCAGGACACACAGTGTGCTCCGCACAGAAGAGGTCGTCGATGCAGCCCAGGAACCGAATCGTGACGCGTAAACGGCGGTCGCCGCTGCGTCCGGTCCCGACGCGGGCGCAGACACAGCGGGTCGAATACCGCACCATCCATGGCTACCGCCGCGCCTACCGCACCGCGGGCAGCGGACCGGCGTTGCTGCTCATCCACGGCATCGGCGACAACTCCTCGGCCTGGACCGAGGTGATCGACCTGCTCGCGCCGCACTTCACCGTCATCGCCCCCGACCTGCTCGGGCACGGCCTGTCGGACAAGCCGCGTGCCGACTACTCCGTCGCCGCCTACGCCAACGGCATGCGCGACCTGATGTCGGTGCTCGGGGTGCGTCGGGTGACGGTGATCGGGCACTCGCTCGGCGGCGGTGTCGCGATGCAGTTCTGCTACCAGTTCCCGGAACTCGTGGAACGACTCGTCCTCGTGGCCGCGGGCGGTGTCACCCGCGACGTGAGTCCGCTGCTCCGGGTGCTGGCCCTGCCCGGCGTGCACCAGGTGATCGCCGGGCTGCGGCTGCCCGGACTGCTACCGGCCGCCCACGCGGTCGGACGCCTTGCGGTGCTCGGAACCGTCGTCGCCCGCATGCAGTCGCTTCCCGCGCCCACCGCACTGCGGTCACAACTGCACGACGCGACCGAGGTGATGCGGATCGTCAACGGTCTGATCGACCCGACCGCGCATGCCGCGTTCATGCGGACGCTGCGCGCGGTGGTCGACTGGCGCGGCCAGGTCGTCACCATGCTCGATCGGTGCTACCTCACCGAGCGGTTGCCGGTCCTGCTGGTGTGGGGAACCGCCGACACCGTGATCCCGTACGAGCACGCAATCCTCGCCCACTCGGCGATGCCGCACTCGATGCTCGAGACCTTCACCGGCGCAGGCCATTTCCCGTACCACGACGACCCCGGTCGGTTCGTCTCCGCGGTGGAGTCGTTCATCGCAGGCACGACGCCGATGGTGCACGACTCCAACGAGTGGAGCCGACTGCTGGCGCAGGGCCCGGTCGACGACGACCTCACCGGCGGTGCCGCGGTCGCGATGGCGGTGCTCGACGCGATGGCCGACGAGCGGAGCGCCACATGAGCGACAGGGACGCCGACAGGGACGAGATCGACTGGGATCCGTGGTGGGACAGCCCTGAGTTCACCCCACGCGGCTCCCGCGGTTCGAGTGGTTACTCGCTGCCCGGTCTCGCCGGCGTCGACGACCCGTGGGCCCCGTGGGGGCGCGACCCGGCGACCGGCACCCCGCTGTCGTCGCGGTCGAAGCGCACCGCGGGACTCCTGCAGCTCACCCTCGGCGGCTTCGGGGCGGGCCGGTTCTACCTGGGGCACATGGTGATCGGGCTCGCACAGCTGCTCACCCTCATCCTGGCCTGGTACCTCGCGCTGACCCATCCGCTGGGCGTCTACGCCCTGCTGGGTCTCGCCACCTGGACTCTGGTCGACTCCATCACGATGCTCTCCGGCGGCACCCGCGACGGAAGCGGACTGGTGCTACGTCCCTGATGCGGGCGCGCCACCGCAGCAGCCGACGGAACCGCGGACATCGCGGGTGACCGCGCCGCGCGCCGCCCACTGCTCCGGCGGCGGATAGTCGACACCGACGAGCGTCAGACCGCACGCCGGGGCCACCGGTACCGCGCTCGCGCGCGAGGTCTCGGCGAGTAGACCCGCGCACCACGACGCCGAACGCCTGCCCTCCCCGACGGTGGCGACCGCACCCACCAGCGAACGCACCATCGACCAGCAGAACGCATCGGCGCTGACCTCGGCCACGGCGATCCCCGCGTCGTCGCGGGTCCACGAGAACCGTTGCAGGTCACGAACGGTGGTGGCGCCTTCGCGGCGTTTGCAGAACGCCGCGAAATCGTGGAGGCCGATCAGTGTCGCACTCGCGGCGTTCATCGCCGACACGTCCAGACGACGTGACCACGTCGCGGTGTCCCGTGCGGCCACCGGCTCGGCACCCCACGCGGCGTCGGTGAGTCGGTACCGGTAGTGACGGCGCAGCGCGGCGAAGCGGGCGTCGAAGTCGGTCGACACCACCGCCGCGCCCTTGATGCGGACATCGGCGGGCAGCATGCGGGCCGTGCGCCGGATGAGCTGCGACGGGTCGTTGTGCAGCGAGCGGGTGCCGAGCGCGGACGCCGCGACATCACAGTGCGCGACCTGCCCTGTGGCGTGGACGCCGGCGTCGGTGCGACCGGCGACGGTCAGCACGACGGGTTCGCGCAGGATCGTGGTCAGCACCGCCTCGATCTCGCCACACACCGTGCGCTGACCCGGCTGGCGCGCCCACCCCGCGAAATCGGTGCCGTCGTAGCCGATGTCGAGTCGCAGCCGGATGCGGTCGGCGGAGACGACGAACCCGCCGCTGACGGTGTCAACGGCGGGTTCGTCGGGATACATCATCTGCGAGCGGTCAGCTCACTTGTCGTCGGTCACAGACTTATCCGGCTCGCCGGCGGACTTCTCGTCAGCGGCCTTGTCGTCAGCAGCCTTCTCATCTTGGATCTCCGCGGCGCTCTCGGCCCACGACTCCTCGGTGGTGCCCTCGGCGACGGCGTCGGCGTTCTCGACCGCCGCGTCGTCGGCGTCGGCCTCGACCTGCGCGACGACGTTGTTCTCGTCCTGCGCGGCCTCGGCAGCCTCGGCGGCCGGGGTGGCGGCCTTCTGCGACGCGGCCACACGGGTCGCGCGGCTGGCCTCACTCGACGCGGTGGCGCCGGTGACGAGCTCGATCACGGCCATGGGGGCGTTGTCGCCCTTGCGCGGCAGCGTCTTGATGATGCGGGTGTAGCCACCCTCACGCTCGGCGAACGACGGACCGATCTCGGCGAACAGCTTGTGGACGACGTCCTTGTCGCGGATGTCCTTGAGCACCTCGCGACGGTGGGCGAGGTTGCCCGCCTTCGCATGGGTGATCAGCTTCTCCGCGTACGGGCGCAGACGCTTGGCCTTCGACTCCGTCGTGGTGATCCGCTCGTGCTCGAAGAGCGACGTGGCCAGGTTGGCCAGCATCGCCTTCTGGTGCGAGGCCGAACCGCCGAGGCGGCGCCCCTTCGTGGGCTTGGGCATTGATATCTCCTGTTGGTCCGGTCACCGCGCGTCACGCCGCGACCGAGAAAAGTGGGTTAGAGCTGCTCGGTCTCTGCGTAGTCTTCGCCGGAGTCCGCGTCGCCGAAGGCGGCGGGATCCGACCAGGTGCCGGTGGCGGCGTCGTATCCGGCGACCTGCGACGGATCGAAGCTGGCCGGGCTGTCCTTGAGTGCGAGGCCGAGCGCGTGCAGCTTGACCTTCACCTCGTCGATCGACTTCTGACCGAAGTTGCGGATGTCCAGGAGGTCGGACTCGGTGCGGGCGACCAGCTCGCCCACGGTGTGCACACCCTCGCGCTTGAGGCAGTTGTACGACCGGACGGTCAGCTCCAGATCCTCGATCGGGAGGCTGAACGACGCGATGTGGTCGGCCTCGGCCGGCGACGGGCCGATCTCGATGCCCTCGGCCTCGACGTTGAGCTCACGGGCCAGACCGAACAGCTCCACCAGGGTCTTGCCGGCCGAGGCCAGCGCATCCCGTGCGGTGATGGAGTTCTTGGTCTCCACGTCGAGCACCAGACGGTCGAAGTCGGTGCGCTGCTCGACGCGGGTGGCCTCGACCTTGTAGGTCACCTTGAGGACCGGCGAGTAGATCGAGTCGACCGGGATGCGGCCGATCTCGGCGCCGGACGCCTTGTTCTGCACGGCGGGGACGTATCCACGACCACGCTCGACGACGAGCTCGACCTCGAGCTTGCCCTTGTCGTTCAGGGTCGCGATGTGCAGATCGGGGTTGTGCACGGTGACACCGGCCGGGGGCACGATGTCGGCACCGGTGACAGCACCCGGTCCCTGCTTGCGCACGTACATGGTGACCGGCTCGTCCTCCTCGGAGCTCACCACGAGGCCCTTGAGGTTCAGGATGATGTCGGTGACATCCTCCTTGACCCCGGGGACGGTGGTGAACTCGTGGAGCACACCGTCGATGCGGATGCTGGTGACCGCTGCGCCGGGGATCGACGACAGCAGCGTGCGCCGCAGCGAGTTGCCGAGGGTGTAACCGAAACCGGGCTCGAGGGGCTCGATGACGAACTTCGAGCGATCCTCGGCGACGATCTCCTCGGAGAGTGTGGGTCGCTGTGAGATGAGCATGTAAAGGTGTTCCTCCTGTGTGGACGACCGCTATATGACGTCCTCGACAAACATCCGCGACGTCGCCGCGGACAGACCGAACGGCTTGCGCCGCCGGGGTTGTGGACGATCCGCGCCGGGCTGCTGCCCGACGCGGATCGACCGATCACTTCGAGTAGTACTCGACGATGAGCTGCTCGGTGAGCGGCACGTCGATCTGCGCACGCGACGGAACCGAGTGCACCAGGATGCGCAGTGTCGACGGGACCACCTGCAGCCAGCCCGGCACCACCCGATCACCCTGGATCTCGCGGGCGATCTGGAACGGCACCGTCTGCAGCGACTTCGGGCGGACGTCGATGATGTCGTACTGCGACACGCGGTAGCTGGGCACGTCGACCTTCACACCGTTGACGGTGAGGTGGCCGTGGGTGACCATCTGCCGCGCCTGACGACGGGTCCGCGCGAGGCCCGCGCGATACACGACGTTGTCGAGACGGGTCTCGAGGATGGCGAGCAACTCGTCACCGGTCTTGCCGTTGCGACGGTTGGCCTCTTCGTAGTAGCGACGGAACTGCTTCTCCATCACGCCGTAGGTGAAGCGGGCCTTCTGCTTCTCCTGCAGCTGCATCAGGTATTCGCTCTCCTTGATGCGCGCGCGGCCGTGCTGGCCCGGCGGGTAGGGGCGACGTTCGAATGCCTGGTCTCCGCCGATGAGGTCGACGCGCAAGCGGCGCGACTTCTTGGTTGCGGGTCCGGTATAGCGAGCCATGGTTTTTCCTTACCTTTCCCGCTAGACCCGGCGCCGCTTGGGCGGGCGGCAGCCGTTGTGCGGTGCGGGGGTGACGTCGGAGATCGTGCCCACCTCGAGGCCGGCGGCCTGAAGCGAACGGATCGCGGTCTCTCGGCCCGAGCCCGGGCCCTTCACGAACACGTCGACCTTCTTGACGCCGTTCTCCTGGGCCTTGCGGGCAGCGTTCTCGGCAGCGAGCTGCGCGGCGAACGGGGTGCTCTTGCGCGAACCCTTGAAGCCGACGTGACCCGAGGACGCCCATGAGATGACGTTTCCGGCCGGGTCGGTGATCGACACGATCGTGTTGTTGAACGTGGACTTGATGTGCGCCTGGCCGAGCGGGACGTTCTTCTTCTCGCGGCGACGCGACGTGCCCTTCTTGGGGCCGGCGCTACGTGACTTGGGGGGCATTACTTCTTCTTCCCGGCGATGGTCTTCTTGGGTCCCTTACGGGTGCGGGCGTTGGTCTTGGTGCGCTGTCCACGGACGGGCAGACCGCGGCGATGCCGGATCCCCTGGTAGCAGCCGATCTCGATCTTGCGACGGATATCGCCCTGCACCTCGCGACGCAGGTCACCCTCGACCTTCACCGAGGCTTCGATGTACTCACGAAGCTTCGCGACATCGGCGTCGGTCAGGTCCTTGGCGCGCAGGTCGGGGCTGAGCCCGGTGCCGGCCAAGATCTCCTTGGAGGTGGTACGACCCACCCCGTAGATGTAGGTCAGTGCGATCTCCAAGCGCTTCTCGCGCGGGAGATCGACACCAGAAACACGTGCCATCTGGCATTCCTTTTCGTTTCGAAGGTCTGCTCCCAGTCCGTCCCCGCCGATCTCGATTCGGGGCTCCGGCCTTCGTTCCGGAGGTGGGCGGTGACGCGTGTGTCGCCGCTGGTGCTGAGAGTTTCATGGTGGTGCTCGATGTTCAGTTGTTCGTACTCAAGCGATCTGTGATGCGACGCGGTGGTCGTATCGAGTGCAGATCAGCCCTGACGCTGCTTGTGGCGCAGGTTGTCGCAGATCACCATGACCCGGCCGTTGCGGCGGATCACCTTGCACTTCTCACAGATCGGCTTGACGCTCGGGTTGACCTTCACGTCGGTGTGCCTCTCGGTGGTGGGGTTCCTCGGGCACGCGGCAAGCGCGCCGTCGGAGGGTGGTGCCACCCGGGTGGATACCCGGGAAGTCGCTACTTGTAGCGGTAAACGATCCGACCGCGGGCGAGATCGTAGGGCGAGAGCTCCACGACCACGCGGTCCTCGGGCAGGATGCGGATGTAGTGCTGCCGCATCTTGCCACTGATGTGCGCGAGCACCTTGTGACCGTTCTCCAGCTCGATGCGGAACATCGCATTGGGCAGGGGCTCGACCACGCGGCCTTCGACCTCGATGGCGCCGTCTTTCTTGGCCATGTCCTCCACAATCTTCGTCATCGCACGAGGCGACGACATCTCGTTTACCGTGTCGGTACGCACGTCGGCCGGTGATGTCGGCAAGACTGCTGATCACCGGGCCGATTCGCCGGAACCGAGGCCACGTACGACAACCTGTGGACACGGCAGTACCGGCGCGAAGCGCACCAGCGGTCCACTTTACGCTTCCTGCGCGTGCCCATCCAAATCGCAGGTCAGCCTGCGGGCAGCATCTCCAGCACGTCGGTGATGTCGCTCGCCCCGAGCACCTGGATCGCCACATGGTCGGCGCCCGCCGCCAGGTGCGCGTCGACCTTCGCCCGCACCGTGTCGGCGTCGCCGTGGGCGACGAGATCGTCGATCAGGGCGTCACTGCCGCCGTCGGCGATGTCGGCGTCGGTGTAGCCCAGTCGCTTGAGGTTGGCCACGTAGTTGCTCAGGTGCAGGTAGGGGTTCTCCACCGGCGGCCGTCCTATCTCGCGGGCGGTGACCGCGTCGGTCTCGAGCACGATCTTCTGTTCCGGTGCGAGGAACGCGGCGTCGCCCATCTGCTCGCGGGCGTACCGCGTGTGCTCCGGGGTGGTCAGGTACGGGTGGGCTCCGAGCGACCGGTCGGCGGCGAGGCGCAGCATCTTCGGCCCCAGCGCCGCCAGCACCCGACGCTCGGCGGGCAGACCGTTCGCGTCGAGCGCGTCGAGGTAGTCGACCATCGACTGATACGGCGAGGCGTACTCCTGGGTCGCCTCGCGATGACCGACCCCCACCCCGAGGAGGAAACGTCCCGGGAAGTCCCTCTCCAGGTCGGCGAACTCGCCGGCGATCGTCGCTGCGTCGGTGTTCCAGATGTTGGTGATGCCCGTCGCGAGTCGGATCTGCGACGTCGCCTCCAACAGTCGGCGGGCGGGCGTCAGCGATGTCGGCGAACCACCCAGCCAGATGGTGCCGTAGCCGAGCTGCTCGATCCGGCCGGCCTGCTCACCGGTCACGCCGGAGAAGGGGGCCCAGATGCCGTGTGTGCCGAACGCGTGCTTGCCGGTCGCGGTGCTCATGCCACCAGTCAACCCCGCCGCGGGTCGATTGCTTCCGGCGACCACCTCATCAGCCTGCGTGCAGATGCGCGACGAGCACCTTCGGGGACGTGACCAGCGCCGCGTCGAGCGCGTCGGCGAGTTCGGTCGACAGCGCTCGGGCGTCGCCGGCCTCGGTACCGTCGGCGAGCACCACCAGCAGGTCGTCGACCGAACTCATCACGTGCACCCAGTCGGCGATGAGGGTCGCCGCCCGTTCGAGGGGGCCGGCGTCGATGATCACGAGGTCGACCAGCGGGTGTTCGGTCTGCCAGCACCGTCGTAGCTCGTGGTGATCGGCTCCCGAGGGACACACGTGCACCGCACGCACCATCCGACCGAAGCACCGCGCCCGCACGATGGCCTCGTGGCAGGGTGCCGCGACGTCGTCGACGGGGACCACCACCACCCCGCGCGCCGACAACGCGATGTCGGAGGTACAGGTCGGACGGATGCGGTGCGCGGTGGTCACCGGTCCACGATCGTCCGCGCCTGCGGTGGTCACGAGGATCTGAACGCGATCTCGACGCCCGGACACCCGATCTTGACGCCATCGGTGATGTCGGCACGGTCGACGACACTTGTGGGCACACTCGGCGGTGATCACGGCACAGTCGGCGGGGGCGGGGGTCTCCCCCGCCGAGCGTGCCAAAACCTCACTCCGACCGTGCCGAAACCATCCGCCGACCGTGCCGAAAACGCACGTCGAGCGTGCCGAAGATGCTCGGCGCGCTAGCGTCGGTTCCCATGCGCGCAGTGGTGACACGGGTGACCGAGGCACACGTCGAGGTCGACGGCGAGACGGTCGGTCGGCTCGATCTCGACGGCGGTACGCAGGGACTCGTCGTGCTCGCGGGCGTGACCCACGACGACACCGACGACACCGCGAGCGCGCTGGCCGACAAGGTCTGGCGGCTGAGGATCCTCGACGGCGAACGCTCCGCGGCCGACCTCGACGCCCCGATACTCGTGATCAGTCAGTTCACGCTGTACGCGAACGTGACGAAGGGACGCCGGCCGTCGTGGAACGCCGCCGCCCCGGGCGCGGTCGCCGAGCCGCTCGTCGACCGTTTCGCGGCCGCTTTGTCCGATCTCGGCGCTACGGTGGCGACCGGCCGGTTCGGCGCCCACATGCGTGTCCACAGCGTCAACGACGGACCGGTGACCATCCTGATCGAGATGTGAGGACCCCGCCGTGTCGACGATCTACTACACCGCATCGAGCCTCGACGGCTTCATCGTCGACGACGCCGGCAGCCTGGGGTGGCTGACGTCCCGTGACATCGACACCGACGGGTTCGGCGGCTACACACCTTTCATCGCAGGCGTCGGGGCGATCGTGATGGGTGCGACGACCTACGAATGGGTCGTCGAGCACGAGAACGGCGTCTGGCCGTACGAGATGCCCACATGGGTCGTGACGCACCGACCCGAGATCATCCGCCCCGATCACGATGGTGTGCAGACGTTCTCCGGCGATGTCACCGATCTCCACCACCGACTGCGCGACGCCGCCGGTCCACGAGACGTGTGGGTGGTCGGCGGAGGAGACCTCGCCGCGCAGTACGTCGCAGCGGGTCTCATCGACGAGATGTGGGTGCACTTCGCGCCGTGCACGTTGGGCTCCGGACGCCCGGTGTTGCCGACCCGCTCGGAGTGGACGCTCGCGGGCACGGGTCGCAACCGCGACTTCGTCGGGGCGCGGTGGCTGCGGGCGTGAAGCGCCCAGCCGGACTACGAGGCGGTGTCGGGCCGCGGGGTGAGGATGCGCGGACCGTCCTCGGTCACCGCGACGGTGTGCTCCCAGTGCGCGGCGCGTGAGCCGTCGTCGGTGACGATGGTCCAGTCGTCGTCGAGCACCGAGGTCTCCACGGTGCCGAGGGTCAGCATCGGCTCGATGGCCAGCGTGCTGCCGACGACCAGTCCCGGTCCGCGGTTGGGCTTGCCCTCGTTGGCGAGGAACGGCTCCATGTGCATCTGCGTGCCGATGCCGTGACCGCCATAGCCGGCCACGATGCCGAACGGACGGCCGTGGGTCTTCTCGGCCTCGCGGGTGGCGACCTCGATCGCGTGGGAGACGTCGGTGAGCTTGTTGCCCGCGATCATCGCGGCGACTCCGGCGAGCATGGACGTGCGCGTCGCCTCGCTGAGCGCCTCGTCGGCCTCGGTCAGGTCGCCGACCCCGAAGGTCCACGCCGAGTCGCCGTGCCAGCCGTCGAGGATGGCGCCGCAGTCGATCGACACGAGGTCACCCTCGGCCAGCACGACGTCCTTCGACGGGATGCCGTGCACGACGACGTCGTTCACCGAGCTGCAGATCGAGCCCGGGAACCCGTGGTAGCCCTTGAACGACGGGACGGCGTTCGCCTCACGGATCACGGTCTCCGCGATCTCGTCGAGCTCGAGGGTGCTGACCCCCACCTTGGCTGCCTCGCGGACCGCGACGAGCGCCTGCCCGACGATGCGGCCCGCCGCCTCCATGGCGTCGAGCTCACCGGCGGACTTGAACGGCACGACCTTCTGTTTGCGCAGACCCATGACAGCCGTGACTCAGGGGTTGAGTGCGCGCAGCACGCGCTGGTGGACCTCGCCCACGTCACCGATCGCGTCGATGACGGTGACCTGCTCGCCGTAGTAGTCGAGCAGCGGGGAGGTCTCCTTGAGGTAGACCTGCATGCGGTTGCGGATGACGTCCTCGGTGTCGTCGGCGCGACCACGCGCGAGCATGCGGTCGACCACGACGTCCTCGTCGACCTCGAACGACAGCACGGCGTCGAGCTTCGTGTCGGCGTCGGACAGGATCTGCCCGAGGGCGTCGGCCTGCTCGGTGGAGCGGGGGAACCCGTCGAGGATGAATCCGCCTGTGGCGTCTGGCTCGGCGACCCTGGCGCGCACCATGTCGATGGTGATCTCCGACGGCACGAGGTTGCCGGCGTCGAGGTACTTCTTGGCCTCGATGCCGACCGGTGTGCCCTCGGTGATGTTCGCGCGGAACAGATCACCGGTGGAGATGTGCGGGATTCCGAGGCTCTCCGAGAGCATCTCGGCCTGCGTCCCCTTGCCGGCCCCGGGCGGGCCCAGGATCACGAGTCTCACTTGAGGAACCCTTCGTACTTGCGCTGCATCAGCTGACTGTTGATCTGCTTCACGGTGTCGAGTCCGACACCGACCATGATCAACACCGCGGTGCCACCGAACGGGAGGTTCTGCACACCGCCGCTGTTGCCGATCTCGAGGAACAGGTTGGGCAGGACCGCGATCACGCCGAGGTAGATGGAGCCGGGCAGCGTGATGCGGCTGAGCACGTAACCGAGGTAGTCGGCCGTGGGCTGACCCGGACGGATACCCGGGATGAAGCCGCCGTACTTCTTCATCTCGTCGGCTCGTTCCTGCGGATTGAACGTCACCGCCACGTAGAAGTACGTGAAGAAGATGATCATCAAGAAGTACACGGCGATGTAGACGCCGTTGCTGGGGTTCACCAGGTACGTCTGGATGAGGCGCTGCCAGGTGGGCTGCTCACCGGTGCTGCTCTGCGTGAGCTGCACGACGAGGTTGGGCAGGTACAGCAGCGACGACGCGAAGATGACGGGGATGACGCCGGCCTGGTTCACCTTCAACGGCAGGTAGGTCGAGGACCCGCCGTACATCTTCCGGCCGACCATGCGTTTGGCGTACTGCACGGGTATTCGGCGCTGACCCTGTTCGATGAAGACCACGCCGGCGATGATCAACAGCGCGGCGACGAGCACCAGGGCGAACACGAGGCCACCGCGGGTGTCGAGGATCTGCTTGCCCTCGGCGGGGATACGGGCGGCGATACCGGCGAAGATCATCAGCGACATGCCGTTGCCGATTCCGCGCTCGGTGATGAGCTCGCCGAACCACATGACGACACAGGCGCCAGCGGTCATGACGAGCACGATGATGATGAGACCGAAGATCGACTTGTCGCGGAGGATCTCGCTGCCGGTGGAGCAGTCACGGAGCAGATCGCCGCGATCGGCCAGGGCCACGATGCCGGTCGACTGCAGCAGGGCCAGCGCCACCGTGAGGTAGCGGGTGTACTGCGTCATCTTGGCCTGGCCGGACTGGCCTTCCTTGCGCAGCTGCTCGAACCGGGGGATCACCACGGTGAGGAGCTGCACGATGATGCTCGCGGTGATGTACGGCATGATGCCGATCGCGAACACCGACAGCTGCAGGAGCGCGCCGCCGGAGAACATGTTGATCAGCGAGTAGATGCCGGCCGAATCGCCGCGCGAGACCTCGTCGAGGCAGGAACGCACCTGGCGGTAGTCGACGCCGGGTGAGGGGATGGTCGCGCCCAGGCGGTACAGGATGATGATCCCGATGACGAAGAGGATCTTCCGTCTCAGGTCCTGTGTCCGGATGGCCGAGACAAAGGCGGAACGCACTAATTCCTCCTGCCGAACGAGCACGCGCCTGCCTGCGGCATCACGTCGGACCGGGTGGAACGTGGTCGACGCTGTCGCACAGGGGTGATCAGTCGTTATGGTCGGCCGAACTCCCTGCGCGGGGCGCGAGGAGGATCGGCGGTGATCACGGTGGTCTCCGTTCCGGACCCGATCGACTCGGGTGTCGGACGGCGACCGGACAACTCTTGAACTCTAACAGTGGTCCCCGCGGTGCCCGGCCGAACATCGGGCACCGCGGGAGACCGGAGGTGTCACAGCACCGTGGTGCTGCCTCCTGCTGCACTGATCTTCTCGGTTGCCGAGGACGAGAACTTGTTGGCGGTGACCTGCACGGCCACCGACAGGTCGCCGTCGCCGAGGACCTTGACCAACTCGTTCTTGCGGACCGCACCCTTGGCGACGAGATCGTCGACGCCGATGGTGCCCCCCTCGGGGAACAGCCGCGCGATGTCGCCGAGGTTCACGACCTGGTACTCGACGCGGTTGCGGTTGGTGAAGCCCTTGAGCTTGGGCAGCCGCATGTGGATCGGCATCTGCCCGCCCTCGAAGGCGGCCGGGACGTTCTTGCGCGCTTTGGTGCCCTTGGTGCCGCGACCGGCGGTCTTACCCTTGGATCCCTCACCGCGACCGACGCGTGTCTTCTCGGTCTTCGCACCCGGTGCGGGGCGGAGGTGGTGGAGCTTGATGGTCATGACTTAAACCTCTTCGACTGTCACGAGGTGGCGCACCACGTTGATGAGGCCGCGGTTGGCCGGGGTGTCCTCGCGGGTGACGGTCTGACGGATCTTCCTCAGTCCGAGGGTCCGCAGGCTGTCACGCTGGTTGCTCTTGGTTCCGACCGTGCCCTTGATCTGGGTGATCTTCAGCTCTGCCATGTCGGTCACACTCCCTGTCCGGCGCGCGCCCGCAGCATGCCCGCGGGTGCGACGTCTTCGATGGGCAGGCCGCGGCGGGCCGCGACCTCTTCGGGACGCTGCAGCATCTTCAGTGCGGCCACGGTGGCGTGGACGACGTTGATGGCGTTGTCACTGCCGAGGCTCTTGGCGAGGACGTCGTGGACGCCCGCGCACTCGAGCACGGCACGCACCGCGCCGCCGGCGATCACACCGGTACCGGGCGAGGCCGGACGCAGCATGACGACACCGGCCGCCGCCTCACCCTGGACGGGGTGGGTGACGGTGGAGCCGATCAGCGGGACGCGGAAGAAGTTCTTCTGAGCCTCTTCGACGCCCTTCTGGATGGCGGCGGGGACCTCTTTGGCCTTGCCGTAGCCGACACCGACCATGCCCTGGCCGTCACCGACGACCACGAGGGCGGTGAAGGAGAACCGACGTCCACCCTTGACCACCTTGGACACGCGGTTGATGGCGACGACGCGCTCGAGCCGGTTCTTGTCCTGCTCGCGCCCGCCGCGCTGGCCGTCGCGGCCACCGCCACGACGGTCGCCGCCGCCTCCGCGACGGTCGCCACCGCCGCGGTTGTCGGCTGCGCCCGCGGTCGCGGGTGCGTTGGGGTCGGTGCTGGTGGCGGGTCCGGTTCCGCCGTCACGCCGTTGACGTCCCGGCATCAGATGGTCCTTCCGTGTGCACTGAGAGTGCTGGTGTATGTGGTGGTCATCAGAACTGCAGGCCTCCCTCGCGGGCGGCGTCGGCGAGTGCCGCGATCCGTCCGTGGTAGTCGTGCCCGCCACGGTCGAAGACGACCGTGTCGACACCGGCGGCCTTGGCGCGGGCGGCGATCAGCTCGCCGACCTTGCGGCTCTGCGCCGACTTGTCGCCGCCGGCACTGCGCACGTCGGCCTCGATCGTCGACGCGGCGGCAAGGGTGTTGCCGGCCAGGTCGTCGATCAGCTGGACGTGGATGTGCCGCGACGACCGCTTGACCACGAGACGCGGTCGCTGCGGGGTGCCGCTGATCTTCTTGCGGAGCCGGAAGTGGCGACGGCCGGTGGAACGACGACGACGGGTCGACACGTCCTTGCCGACCGGCACGCGCTTGGTGCCCGATGCTGTCTTCACAGTGGTTTCAGTCATGTCACTTACCCGTCTTTCCGACCTTGCGGCGGATCTGCTCACCCTCGTAGCGGATGCCCTTGCCCTTGTAGGGGTCCGGACGCCGCAGGCGGCGAATGTTGGCCGAGATCTGCCCGACCTGCTGCTTGTCGATGCCCGAGACCGAGAACTTGGTCGGGGACTCCACCGCGAAGGTGATGCCCTCGGGGGCCTCGATCGGCACCGGATGGCTGTAACCGAGGGCGAACTCGAGGTCCTTGCCCTTGAGCTGCACGCGGTAACCGACGCCGAAGATCTCCATCTTCGTGGTGTACCCCTGGGTCACACCGGTGACCAGGTTGGCCACCAGGGTGCGGCTCAGGCCGTGCAGCGAGCGGTTGCGGCGCTCGTCGTTGGGGCGGGTCACCACGATGGTGCCGTCCTCGTTGGCGATCGAGATGGGCTCGGCCACGGTCAGCGAGAGCTCACCCTTGGGGCCCTTGACCGAGACGGCCTGCCCGTCGATCTTCACGTCGACTCCGGCCGGGATGGCGACCGGGTTCTTTCCAATACGCGACATTGTGTTGGCCCCTTACCAGACGTAGGCGAGGACTTCGCCGCCGACGCCCTGGTTGGCTGCCTGGCGATCGGTCAGCAGGCCCGAGGACGTGGAGATGATGGCCACGCCGAGGCCGCCGAGCACCTTCGGCATGTTGGTGGACTTTGCGTAGACCCGCAGACCGGGCTTGGAGACGCGGCGCAGGCCGGCGATGCTCCGCTCACGGCTGGGGCCGTACTTGAGGGTGACGACGAGGCTCTTGCCCACCGCCGCGTCCTCGGTACGGAACTCGGTGATGTAGCCCTCGCGCTTGAGGATCTCGGCGATGTTCACCTTGATCTTCGACGACGGCAGGGTCACCTCGTCATGGAACGCCGAGTTGGCGTTACGCAGACGCGTCAAGAAGTCTGCGATCGGATCAGTCATGGTCATGAGTGACCGTCAACCTTTCTCGTGGCGGTTCCCATGCAGCACGCGCGTGTCGGTTCCGTCGTCGACCCTGTGGGCGTCCGGCGGCCTCTCACGTCACGTCGTGGGCCTGCTACGAAGCGTGTTGTGCATGTCCTCACCGACGATCGCCGGTGAGGGGTGGTGCTCCGGTGGTGCGTGAGCACCACCGGCAATTTCGAGCTGACAGAGTTCGAAAATTGTGTGGTCACCTCGGATGATGACGGGCGCGCGAGAGCGCACCCGAGCCCGGGCAACCGTTCAAGTGTAGGGAAGAGCGGCGACCACGCCAAATCGCACGTCAGGAGCCGAACACGGTCCGCCGGGTCGGCACGACGTCGATGTTCTCGTGGGCGCCGATGCGGACGACGCTGTCGAGCATGGCCGTCATGCGACGGGTGAGCTCCGCGTCGTCTCCCCCGCTCCCGTAGAAGGCGTGCGGATCGTGCGCCGCCGCGGGCGGGAACAACTCCTCGACGATCGCATCGACGTGCTCCGAGGTCTCCGTTACCGGTCGCTCCACGATGTTCTGGATGTAGCCGGAGGTGGCCTGGGTCGCGATCGCGACGGGCGTGTGGTCGTCGAGCCAGCGCCGGAGCCACTCGTCGCGGTCGATCGACGCCGGTCGGCGCAGGAAGGCGACGTTGGCCATCGCCTCGGCCGCCTCACCGTCGGGTGTCGGTGGCGGGTCGATCGGTCGGCGCTCGGTGACCTCCCACCCGACGACGCGTCCGGTCCGGTCGGCGAGGACGGCCGTCACCGCAGCCGGGTCGCCGTCGGTCCACACACTCACCACGACGTCGATCGGCGGCGTGAACGTCGACAGTGTCATCGCACCCTCGAGTTCCGGTGTCCCGCCGAGATTGATCTGCACCTGCGACGCCCCCGCGGCACGGAGATCGGCCACCGTGTCCGACATCGCGAGGTCGCGGCCCCACACCGCGTAGATCAGCTTGGTCATCGTCCGAACCTACGGAGATCGTCCGATCTGCGGGCCGTTGTGGGCAACACGACCACGGTGGACATCCAGACGGACGATGTCAGTCGCGCATCCGGTGCCGGCGCGGGCGCGTGATCGCTCGGATGGAGTCGAGAGTATCGTCCCAGCCGTAGACGACATCGTCGTAGGTGAAACGCATCTTCAGCCACCCACGTATCAACGCCGCCCTGTCTCGACGACGGTCGTTGCGGTAGTTCTCCAGGCTGGTGTGGTGCGCCTTGCTGTCGCATTCGATGAGCAGCTTGCCCACCCTGAGATCCACCCTTCCGACCCCGTCTATCTCGGGCTGCACGACGACCTCGAAGCCCAGAGCGCGGAGGCGAAGTCGGACCAGGGTCTCCGTGCCCGACTGCGATCGTCCGTCAGATCTGGACTCCAGGTGACGACCGCCCGGTCCCAGTACGGCCACGATGTCGGCGCGGCCGGCGATCCCGAGTTGGAGCACGGAATCGCACGCTGCGATCCAGTTCTCCGCCGACATGCAGCGCACCGCACAACCCAGTGCATACGCCGGCGGGTCCAGCGCCGTGGCGGTAGGCGGCGGCGCTCCGATGCCGCGACAGCCCGTGGTGGTCGCGGCACGGAGACCTTTGCTGCGGCGAACATGGATCTGGTCGTGACCGGGCGCAATCCACACGCCGTGGTGCTGCAGGGCCGTGACACAACCGAGTACCCCGCCGGAGCGGACCGCCGCGGCCACTGTCGGATCAGCGGTGCGCCGCGCGTACCAACCCGGTCGCAGTCGGACCAGGTCACCTGCGGCCACCGCCCGGCGTATCTGCGAATCAGTCGCGCCCCGCTGCTTCAGCTGTGCGGTCGAGAACACCCCGTGGTCCATAGGGGGTTGGACGTCACGAGGCGCCGATCGGATCCACCGAGATCGTCCGCCCACGGACCCACCGTGGTCACCATGACCGCGGTGGGCCGCCAGACGGACGATCACAGCAGAAAGGCCCGAGTCCGTGTGGACTCGGGCCTCTCTGGGTCAGTACTGCGGTGTCACCAGCTCGACTTCTGCACACCGGGCAGCTCGCCGGCGTGCGCCATCTCGCGCAGGCAGATGCGGCACAGGCCGAACTTGCGGTACACCGAGTGCGGGCGACCGCAGCGGTTGCAACGGGTGTAACCGCGGACCTTGAACTTCGGCTTCGCGTTGGCCTTGTTGACCAGAGCCTTCTTTGCCATGTCAGTTGTCCTTCACGCTGTTGTCTTTGAACGGGAACCCGAGATGACGGAGCAGCGCGCGGCCTTCGTCGTCGAGGGTTGCCGTGGTGACCACCGTGATGTCCATACCGCGGGGCCGGTCGATGTTGTCGATGTTGATCTCGTGGAACATCGACTGCTCGTTGAGACCGAACGTGTAGTTGCCGTTGCCGTCGAACTGACGGTCGCTCAGGCCGCGGAAGTCGCGGATACGGGGAAGCGCGATCGACACGAGCCGGTCGAGGAACTCCCACATGCGGTCGCCACGGAGGGTGACGCGCGCGCCGATCGGCATGCCCTCGCGCAGCTTGAACTGTGCGATCGACTTGCGGGCCTTGCGGATCTCCGGCTTCTGGCCGGTGATCAGCTCGAGATCCTTGACCGCACCGTTGATCAGCTTGGCGTCGCGGGCGGCGTCACCGACACCCATGTTCACGACGACCTTGACCACGCCGGGGATCTGCATGACGTTGTCGTACTTGAACTCTTCGTTCAGCGCGTCCTTGATCTCGGCGCGGTAGCGCGCCTTGAGCCGGGGCTGCACCTTGTTCTCGGTGGTGGTCATGTCAGATGTCCTTCCCGTTCTTGCGGGAAATGCGCACGCGCTTGCCGGTCTCGTCATCGGTGCGGTAACCGATGCGGGTCGGGTTGCCGTCGGAGTCGACGACCATCACGTTCGAGACGTCGATCGGGGCCTCGGTGACGACGATGCCGCCGGAGGAGGCGCCGCGCTCGGACTGCGCTGCGGAGGTGTGCTTCTTGATGCGGTTGACGCCCTCGACGAGGACCTTGCTACGCGTGGGGTAGGACTCGATGACCTTGCCCTTGGCGCCCTTGTCCTTGCCCGAGATGACGATCACGGTGTCGCCCTTGTGGACCTTCATGTCAGAGCACCTCCGGGGCCAGCGAGACAATCTTCATGAAGCGCTTGTCGCGCAGCTCGCGGCCCACGGGGCCGAAGATGCGGGTTCCGCGCGGATCGCTCTCGTTCTTCAAGATGACGGCGGCGTTCTCGTCGAAGCGGATGTAGGAACCATCCGCGCGACGGCGCTCCTTGGTGGTGCGCACGATGACGGCCTTGACGACCTCGCCGCGCTTGACGTTGCCGCCGGGGATCGCGTCCTTGACGGTGGCGACGATGACGTCGCCGATGCCGGCGTACCGGCGAGACGAGCCTCCGAGCACACGGATGCACAAGATTTCCTTGGCACCGGTGTTGTCGGCGACCCGCAGGCGTGACTCCTGCTGGATCACTGTTTGATCTCCTCAGACCTGGTGGGTGTGTACGCCGGATTCCGACCCGACGCACGCGGTCCGTTGCCGCCGTCGCACGCCTGACCACGGCCGATGAGGGCCGCGAAGGGTTCGCGCTCGGGTGTGCGACACAACTGTGCCGCGGGCAACCGGTCAAGGGTAGGCGAAACCGCAGGTCAGAATCAAATCAGCGCACCCGATGGACATCCAGTACTTTTGCACAGTAAACACACGTTCGCGTCGCATTACCGAGGAAGGACCATGACCCCAGCACTGGAGACCCGCGACCTCACGAAGGTCTACGGCGAGAAGACGGCGATCTACGACGGAGTCCCCGCGGTCACGGGGGTGAGTCTGGCCATCCCGCGCGGCTCGCTGTACGGGCTGGTCGGCGCGAACGGTGCGGGCAAGACGACGTGGTTGTCGATGGCGACCGGGTTGCTGCGGCCGTCGCACGGTTCGGCGTTCCTCGACGGGCACAACGTGTGGGCCGATCCGGTCGCCGCGCGTGGACGCGTCGGACTGCTCCCCGACGGGCCCACGATGTCCGAGGCGCTTCCCGGCCACGTGGCCCTGCGTCACATCGGGGTGCTGCAGGGACTCGCGACCGACGTCGCCGACACCCGCGCCCGCGACCTGATGGCCGTGTTCGACATCGACGGCAGCGCCGACAAACCCGTCAGTTCCTACTCGGCGGGCATGAAGAAGAAGATCGGCCTGGCCGCCGCGCTCATCCACTCCCCCCGACTCCTGGTCCTCGACGAGCCGCTCGAGGCGGTCGACCCGGTCTCCGCGGTCACCATCCGCGAGATCCTGCAGCGGTACACCGCGACCGGCGGCACGGTGGTGCTCTCGAGCCATTCGATGTCACTGATCGAGCAGATCTGCACGCACGTCGCGATCCTCGACAAAGGACGGCTCGTCACCGCGGGCGAAACCGCCGCCGTGCGCGCGGGCACCAGCCTCGAGTCCATCCTCGTCGACACGGTGGGCAGATCCGCGACGGGCGGCCCCGACACCGCCGCACCCGGACTCGACTGGCTCGACGGCGGGACCGGCGGACGATGAGCGCCGCACCCTCGTCTCCGCCGACCCGCGACACCGTCGCGGCGCTCCTCGATCTCGACCGCGCCATCCGACGGTCCTCCCCGACGCCCAACGGCCTACGGATACTGGTGGGCGCGTTCGCCTTCCTCCTCCTGGTCGCGATGGTGGGCCTCACGATGGCCACCGACGTCGGGGCGTCCCGACGCACGACCGCGGCCCTGTGTTCGCTCGTGGTGATCGGGGCACTCGCGATAGCTCCGCTCGTCGCCACCCGACCCGCGGGGGTCGCGCCGCAGGATGTCCGGCACCTACCGGTGTCGGCGGCCGCGCTGCGCACCGCGTCGGGACGCGCCATGGTGCGCGGCCCCGGGCTGTGGTTCGCCATCGTCGCGCTGCTGCTCGTGCCGCTCGCGATCGCCACCGAGCCCGACCTCGACGTGGCCGCGATCGTCGTCGCCGTGGTCGCGATACCGCCCACCGCGGCGCTCGGGGTGATCGGCTCACGCGTGGTGGGGCTGGCCTTCGCGCAGGCCATGCGCTCGCAGACCGGGCGCATCGTCGCCACGGTGACCAGCGTGCTGGCGGTGGCGGCGATCTATGTGGTGTACCTGCTGCTGTCGCAGGGCATCATCGATCCGCGCAACCACCCACTGCAGGTGGCCGCACGCGTGGTGCCGACCGGCTGGCCGGTCGTGGCCGGCGAGTCGATCGCCGCGGGTCGGTGGTGGCTCGCGGTGCTGGTGATCGTGGGCCTCGTCCTCGCCGCCGCCGGCCTCTACGCGTCGTGGTCGCGACGCATCGATCAGGCGATGTACTCCGACGCGGTCTCGGCGGCCTCGGCCTCGCGACGTGATGAGAGGTCGCGGCGGGTCACCGCATCGCCGACGCTGCTGGTGCTGCGCACCGAGGCCCGCATGCTCGTCACCGATCCGCAGCGGCTCGGACTCGCCATCCTGCCGCTGGCCTTCATCGTGATCGGGATCGTGTTGATGCTCTCGGGCTCCGACATCTACGGGATGCAGTTCGGCGCACCGCTCGTGGTGTTCATGTGCGGGTCGATGCTGGCGAACACCTACGGTCTGGACCGGTGGGCGTTCGCGGTGTTGATCACGGCTCCGGCGGCGGCCGCGCTGGTCATTCGCGCCCGCATGACGCTGGCGGCGACGCTGGCCCTGGCGGTCGGCGTCGTCGGCACCGTGGTCGCGCGCACCGTGCGACACACCGACCCGGCCACATGGCCGGTCGCGGTGTCGGTCATCGTCGGCGGCGCGGCGATCGCGGCGGCGGTCGCCGCCCTGCTCCCCGCCCTCGCTCCCTATCGGGTGCCTCCGGGGTCGTCCGTCTCGTCGATGAACTCGCGTGGATCGATGTCGGGGAACAGCGTGCGATGGTCGCTGGCAGCTATCCCCGCGATGGCCCTGACGTGCTCCCCCGGCATCGCGATCGGGCTGCTCCTCGACAGTCCACTGTCCTATCTCTCGGTGGTGGTCGAGTTGGTCATCGCGATTCCGCTGCTGACATTCGCGCATCGCCGCGCGGTCACCCTCGTCGCCGAGCGCGGCCCGGAGATCCTCGCCGCGGTCACGGCGACGGCCCCGGTGTCGACCAGCGCCTGACCCGCTGCACCTATCAGCCGATCACACGACAGCGCGATCGATCGGCCGGCACACGAGCGCGGAGAGGCTACGTTTCGGGTCGCATCCACGACGAAAGCGAGACCCCCGATGAACCGGACCGCACCACACCACCTGATCCTCGTCTCGGGCATGGCGCTCGCGGTGGGAATCGGCACGGTCGTCACCGCGGCACCTGCATCGGCCGCCGCCAGATTCAGCAACTGCGCACAGCTGAACCAGAGCTACTCCCACGGCGTCGGACTGCCCGGGGCGCGCGACAAGGTCTCCGGCAGCAAGCGCCCGGTCACGAACTTCACCACCGACCGCGCGACGTATCAGCTCAACAAGCGTCTCGACCGCGACAACGACGGCATCGCCTGCGAGAAGAAGTAGCCCGACACCGGCCCCCGATTCACCCGACCGACCGGGCCACGACTCTGGAAGACTGGCGCCCGTGATGGGGAACCGATCGTGACCGCGCTCGCCCGCGGTGAGAACCGTCCACTGCCCGCATCGGCGGTGGCCGTGACCGTCACGTCGGCGAACTCCGTCGACGTCTCCGCCCTGCTGCTCGGCGACGACGGGAAAGTCCGCTCCGACGCCGACCTCGTGTTCTTCAACAACCCCGTCGGGCCGGGCGTCGAATACCGCCACGGTCGCGGCGCAGGTGACGTCGTCGCGGTCGACACCGCCGCCCTGCCGTCCGATGTGAGCACCGTGGTCGTGACGGCGAGCCTCGACGGTTCGGGACCGGCCACTTTCGCCGGCGCCGGCGAGATCACCGCGACGGTGAACTCGAGCGGAGAACCGCTCACCTTCGCGATGTCGGGGCTGACCACCGAGGCTGCGCTCGTGTGCGTCGAGATCTATCGCCGCAACGATGCCTGGAAGGTGCGGGCCGTCGGTCAGGGCTACGACGACGGTCTCGCCGGCATCGCGACCGCCTTCGGCATCGACATCGACGACGAACCGGCGCCACCTCCTGCCGCTGCACCGCCCGCACCCGCGCAGGCCCCGCCGACGCCCGTCGCCCCCACGCCACCGCCCACCGCACCCACGCCGCAATCGACCTATTCACCCGCCCCATCCATGGTCTCGACCCCCGGAGGACCTCCCATGCAGAGCGAACTGTTCGCCCCCCAGTACGCCGAGGCCGGCGCGCCGGGCATCCAGAAGCAGGGCAGCAAGATGTGCAAGGTCGCGCTCAACGGCGACGTGATGGCGCGGACCGGGTCGATGGTCGCCTACCAGGGCGATCTCAAGTTCGAGGCGCAGGGTTCGGGCGGCATCGGCAACATGATCCGTCAGCGGCTCTCCGGAGAGGGGGTGCCGCTGATGAAGGTGGTCGGGCGCGGAGATCTGTTCCTCGCCAACGCATCCACCGATGTCCACCTCATCGATCTCGACGGCACCGACGGCCTCACCATCAACGGCGCGAACGTGCTCGCGTTCGAATCGACGCTCACCTACAACATCGCGCGGGTGCAGGGCGCGGCCATGGCCAGCAACGCCGGACTGTTCAACTGCGTGTTCACCGGGCGCGGCCGTATCGCGATCACCACCGACGGCACGCCGGTGGTGCTCAACGTCGACCAGCCCACCTACGCCGACCCGCAGGCAGCCGTGGCGTGGTCGTCGAGCCTGCGCACCGGGGTGAAGCAGAACGACTCGTTCAACCTCGGAACGCTCATCGGACGCAGCACCGGCGAGCGGTTCACGCTGTCGTTCTCCGGTCAGGGTTTCGTCATCGTGCAGCCGTCGGAGCTCCCGCCGGGCGGCATTATCGGCGGCACGGGCGCGGGCGAGCAGTCCGGTGTGGGCGGGGCGCTCGGCGGACTCCTCGGCCGCTGACCCGACCCGCACCGCAACGAGGCCGGGCACCCGTGGGTACCCGGCCCCGCGCAGGCAGGGTGCGTGGCCCTACAGGGCCAGCGGCACCCAGAAGCCGAAGAACCAGAAGCCCCACCCGTGGTGGTCGGCGCTGAACTGCGGGGTCACCCGCTGGCCGCGGAAATCGAACGGCCGGGTGTCGGGTCGACGCACCGGCCCCGGTGCCGCGGTCGGCCGTGACGGCGCCGAGTAGCCGATCTGCTCGTGGTTCTGTGTCTGCTGATGGCCCGCGACGGCGGTCGGAGCCGCCGACGCGACCCCCGCTCCGGCACCCAACGACGCCAGTCCGATACCGCCCGCGGCCACCGTGCCGATCAGGATCTTCTTGATACGCATCGCTTCCCACCTTCGTTGTCGTGTCACGTCGCCCGGCGGTCTCGCCGGACGACACCCACGACGCTAGGAACCGACGCTGGGAGTTCCCTGCCGCGCGACCTGCTGATCGCCTGTACGCGGGGGGCCGCACAGGCACCTGGGTCTCGACCCGCCGAATTCCCTCGAACCGTCCAATAATTCGCAATGATGAACAGCGAATGCAAATCGGTCCGCAGGAAGGGTGGTGAGTGGTGCGTCTCGTGGCCTACGGAGCAGCTGCGGTCGTCGCCTTCGCACTGCTCGCGGTCGTGGTCCGATTCATCTGGCAGCGCCCTCAGCGCGGCCTCCTGCTGCTCGCCGCGCTCAGCCCGTTGAGTGGACTCCTCGTGATCGCGCCCGTACCCGGCGTCGCGGCCGCGTGGAAGGAGGCGCTCCTCGCGCTGACCCTGGTGTGCGCCTTCGCGCGTCGCGGCGTGCGCCGCCCGTCACCGCCGGTGCACATCCCCTACTGGCCCGCGATCGTCGTGTTCCTCGCCTTCGGTGTGGTGTCGGCGCTGGCGGTCTACGGGCCGATCGGACTGGTCGGCGCCAAGGTCACGTTCTTCTATCTGCTGATCCTGGTGGTGCTGTGGTGGGCACCGTTCGACGCCCGCGACCGCGATCACCTCGTCACCGTGCTCATGATCATGTGCATCGTCGCCTGCGCGGTCGGCATCGCGCAGCAGATCGCCGGCCCGGCCCGACTCGTGGCGTTCGGCTACGACTTCGGCACCCAGGTGCGCACCAGCGGCCCCCTGTTCCGCACGTTCAGCACCTTCAACCAGCCGTTCGGGTTCGGCCTCTACGTGATGGTCGGGCTGCTCGTCGGTGGCGCGGTGGCGCTGGCCGAGCCCCGCCGACGCCGCAACCGTGTCTTCCTGTGGCTCGCGCCGGTCATGGCGGTCGTCATGGCCACCTCGGTCGTCCGCGCGGCGATCCTCGGCCTTCTCGTCGGGATCGTCTGGCTCGCGGTGATCCGGTTCCGCCACCTGTTCGCACCCCTCGGGGCGCTGCTGGTGGTGGCGGTGGCGGCGTTCCCGTTCCTGCCGTCGTCGGCGACGTCGGTGTTCTTCTCCTCCAGCAGCCTCGGTCAGCGCGGGGCCGGATGGAGCGACATCATCTCCAGCATCCTGGTGCACCCCCTGGGCCGCGGCCTGGGCTCCAGCGGCGCTGCCGCCGACCGCATCTCGACCGCACAGGGCCAGTCACCGCAGACGGTCACGGCGTCGGCCGGCGGACTGACGCAGTCCACGTCGGCGAACTACCAACCCGACAACTACTACATCAAGACGCTGCTCGAACTCGGACCAATTGGGCTGTGGGCGTTCGGTGCGGTGATCCTCACCGCCCTGGTGTGGTGCGTGCAGTCCGCGCGCCGCCTGCCCGGGCGCGACGGGGCGTTGGCGCTCGGGGTCAGCGCGTCGATCGTGGCGGCCATGGCCGCGAGCCTCGTCGCGACCTACTTCGAGATCTTTCCGCTCGACCTTCATTTTTGGCTTCTCCTGGGAGTGGTGGGATGCGCAACAGCACAGCAGGATTCACGTTCGGTGCGCTCGCACTCCGACCCGGCGGAAGCGGTGTCCAGACCTACATCCGCGAACTCCTGAGGCACATGCCCGACCTCCTCGCACCGACACCGACCACCGCTCTCGTCCAATCCGACGCGGTGTCGGAGCTGCCGCGTGGGATGGCCGCGGTCACGCGTCCGGTGTCCGACGGCGCCCGCCGTGCGGTGTACGGCGCGGCCCCGCTGCGGGCGTCGGTCTTCCACGGTCTCGACGTCGACCTCCCGCTGGCCGGGCCGTCGACGACCGTCGCGACGGTGCACGACCTGTCGGTGATCGACATGCCGTCGGCGTCGAGCCGGTTCCGCGCCGCGGGGGAGAACGTCCTCGTCCGCCGCTCGCTGCGGCGCGCCGACGTCCTGATCGCGGTGTCGGCGTTCACCGCCGAGCGCATCCACGCCGTCACCGGCCGGGACGCGCACGTCGTCGAACTCGCCCCCGCGGGGTGGGCCCGGCCGCCCTCGCAGTCCGACATCGACCGCGTCCGAGAGGCACACCGACTGCCCGAACGCTTCGTCCTGCAGGTGGGCACGGTCGAGCCACGCAAGAACGTCGCGCTGGTCGCCGCGGCGGCCGCCGAGCTGGGAATCCCCTGCGTCCTCGCGGGCGCCGGGTCGACCGGGCCCGACGCCCCCGCCTCGGCGGTCGGGCTCGGGTACGTCGACGTCGCCGACCTGCCCGCGCTGTACGCGGCGGCGACGGTGACCGCCTACGCCTCGTACTACGAGGGGTACGGCCTACCGCCGGTGGAGGCGATGGCATGCGGTGGCGCGGTCGTCGCGAGCGCGGTCGGTGCACTGCCCGAGGTGGTCGGCGACGGCGCACGCCTCGTGGCGTCCGACGACGTCGACGACTGGGTGGCCGCCATGGCACCGCTCGTCGGTGATCCGTCGGCCCGCGCGGAGTTGAGCCGCGCCGCGGTCTCGGTGATGGAGACGGTGACATGGGAGC
Organism: Williamsia sp. M5A3_1d; assembly: GCF_053345315.1. Taxonomy (NCBI): domain Bacteria; kingdom Bacillati; phylum Actinomycetota; class Actinomycetes; order Mycobacteriales; family Nocardiaceae; genus Williamsia; species Williamsia sp. M5A3_1d. The sequence goes on along the minus strand of NZ_JBKEZX010000003.1, from coordinate 375,728 downwards.
GCACCGCGCGGGCGACCGTCGACGTGTATCGGCGAGAGGGGATCTCCCCATGAGGGCGGGATCGCCGTGAGCATGGAATCGGCCGGTCGGGTGGCGACCCCGCCGCCCGATCCACGCGCCGTCGCACCGGAGCCGACCGACCTCGGATCGGCGCAGGACGCGGCGTCGGACGGTCGGGCCGCGGCGAGGGCGACGGGCGCGATGCTGGCCAGCCGTGTCGTGATCGCCGGGCTCGGGTGGACCGGCAGCGTCATCATCGCCCGCATCCTCTCGCCGGAGGCGTGGGGTCACTACACGTTCGTCTTCGCACTGCTCGGGCTCATGGCGATCTTCACCGACCTCGGCGTCGGACGCGCGGTGATGGCGCGCCTCATCGTCGACGATCCCGAGGAGGTGGCGCGCACCTCCTCGGCGTTCATCGCGCTCCGACTGTTGCTGGGCCTCGGCGGGTACGTCATCGCACTGATCTACGTGGTGGCGCTGGGTTACCCGGGCGAGGTCATCCGGGCGACGGCGATCGCCGGCCTCGTCGTGGTGGTCGCGACCCCCGGCCATGCCCTGACCGTCGTGTTCCAGAGCCGACACCGACTCGTGCTCTCGGCCATGGCCGAGAGTCTCGGGCAGACGGTGCAACTCGCGCTCACCATCGCCGCCGCCCTGTTCGCGCCCTACCTGCTGATCTTCGTGCTGGCACCGGTCGTCAACGAGGTCCTCGCGCTGGGCATCAAGGCCGTCGGGATCAGTCGACGCGACGGCGGACTCCGACCGTCGCGGCACATCGAGATCGCGCGGTGGCGACCGATGCTCCTCGACGCCGCCCCGCTGGCCATCGGTTTCGCCCTCACCGTCGCCCTGCAGAAGGTCGACATGCTGCTGCTGAGCATCCTCGACACCTTCGACGCGGTCGGCATCTACGGCATCGGTTACAAGTTCTCCGACATCCTCGACACCTTCGTGCTGGCCGCGGCAGGTCCGATCGCGACGTTGCTGGTGGCGGCGTGGCCGCAGGAGCCGGGGGTGTTCCGACGGCGGTGTCGTGGCGCGGCGGCGGCGTTCGGCGCCGGTGGTGCGATCGCGGTGGCGGCGTTCTGGCCGTCGGCGCCACAGGTGATCGGCCTGCTCTACGGTGACCGCTTCGTGGTCGGCGCGTTCGCCGCACGGATGCTCGTCCTCGGGGCCACCTTCACCGCTCTCATCGTGCTGGGCATCTACCTGCTGGCGTCGGCGGGCCACGCCCGCTCCTACCCCCTCGTCGCCCTCGGCGGATTGGTGGCCAACGTCGTGATGAACCTGATCCTCATCCCGCGCATGTCCTACGACGGCGCCGCGATCGCCACCGTCGCGACGCTGGGCTCGATCCTCGTCGTGCTGTGGATCGTCATCGTGCGGACGCTGCCGATCGTCGGGCTGTTCCCGCTGGGTGCGGTGGTCACCCTCGCCGCGGTGACCGCCGTGGCGTGCGTGGTCGGGACGCCGGCGTCCCGCGTCATCCCCTGGCCGGTGGTGTCGGTGTCGGCGGCGCTCGTCGTCGGCCTCGTCGCCCTGCCCCTGGTCCGCGCCGCGGCGCGAGCCCCCGGTCGACACACGAAGGTGCAGGCGATCACGCCATGACCGAACTGGCCTCGATGCCGCACATCGTCTTCGTCGCACACTCCGGTCAGATGTCGGGAGCCGAGAAGGTGATGCTCGACCTCGTGCAGGCGGCCCTGTGCGACGGCCACCGCGTCACGGTGGCGTGTCCGGCGGGCCCGCTCGTCGGCCGACTGCCGCCGACGGTCGAGCACCTGGTGATCGACCACCTCGGGCTGACCGGTGAGAGCGGCGCGGCCCGCCTCGTCGGCGGCGTGCAGCTGGTCGCGCGCTGGTTGCGTACCGGTCGGCGACTGCGTGCGGCGGCCGCCGGTCCGGACGTCGCCGTGGTCGTCAACTCCCTCAACGCGCTGCCGGCCGCGCGGCCGGCGGCGGGGGCGCGCGGGGTGTCGTGGCTGGTCCACGACACCGTCGTCACCGGCCGCCAGCGGGCCGTGATCCGCCTCGCCCGTCGCGGGATCCGGCGCGCGGTGGCGGTGTCCGACGCGACCGCCGCTCCGCTGAGGGCACTGCACCTACCGGTCGTGGTCCGACACAACGGCGTCGCCTGGCCGGTGGACCCCCTGCCCGACACCCTGCACACCCCGCCGGTGGTGGGGATGCTGGCGCTGCTGACCCCGTGGAAGGGACACCGCGTGCTGCTCGACGCCGTCGCCGACCTGCCCGGGGTGCGCGTCGCGTTCGCCGGCGGGCACTTCCCCGGCGACGTCGACCACGTCGCCGCGCTGCGGGCCCGTGCCTCCGAGCCCGATCTCGACGGCCGCGTGGAGTTCCTCGGCCATCTCGACCTGCGCGACGCGCTCCGCCGGTTCGACGTGATCGTCTCGGCGAGTGTCGAACCCGAGGCCGGGCCGCTGTCGGTGCTGGAGGCGATGGCGTACGGCCGCCCGGTGATCGGCACCGATCACGGTGGCACCACCGAGTTCCTGTCCGGCGGTGCCGGCGTGCTCGTCCCTCCCGGCGACCCCGTCGCGCTGGGCGATGCCATCGATCGGGTCCTGTCCGACGCCGACCTGCGGGCGCAGATGGTGGCCCGCGCCCGTCGACGCGTCGCCGAACACCACGACATGTCGGTGACGCTGCCGGCCATGCTCGCGGAATTGCTCAGATGACGTCGCGACCGTCGATATGATTGGCAAACTTTCGATTCGCAATACTGCACCGCGCGACGACGCGAAGGAGTCCACCGGTGACCGTCGAGTCCGCGACGACACATCGCGACGCACCACCGCCCATCGACCTCGCCGGTCACTTCCGCGATCTGGCCCGGGTACTGCTCCCGGCCCTGGTGATCGGCGCCCTCGTCGGCGCTGGGGTGTTCGTCGCACGCTCGACCCTGGTCGACAAGGAGTACTCGGCGTCGGTCGTCACACAGATCACCACCTCGGGTGAGGTCGTCGCCGGTGATGCGTTCGTGGAGCAGTTGCGGGCGCCCTTCGAGGAGCTCGCGAGCGACGACGGTGTCCTGACCCAGGCACTCACCGAGGTCGACACCGGCTGGGACACCAGCACTCTGCGCGGCCACCTCACGCTGACCCCCGGTACGTCGCCGGCGTTGCTCACCTTCACCGTCACCGCCGGGAACCCCGGCGGCGCGCAGCAGGTGGCGCGGGCCGTGGTCGACGCCGTCGCACAGGCGAATCAGACCAACGCCCAACGCGACGTCTCACGTCGGGTCGATGCGATCGACACCTCCATCGACACCGAACAGGCCCGCAACACGCGCCTGCCCGCCAACAGCACCGCCCGCAACGCATCCGACGTCCGACTGGCCGAACTGCGAGCGCAGCGCGACCAGGTCGCGGCCGCGGGCGGCAACCAGCTGACGATCCTGTCGGTGCCCAGCGCGTCGTCATCACCCATCTCTCCCAAGCCGCTGTCGGAGGGCCTGGTCGCGGCGGTCGTCGCGGTCATCGTGGCCGCGGAACTCCTCGTCCTCGCCCGGGGTCGACTCGGTCATCGGAACAACCGCATCTGGGCTCGACGGATCGCGCACCGACGCGGAGCGCGGCTGCAGGTGGTGGGCGGCGAACGCGTCGATCCGTCGAAGGTGCTCTACGGCGAACTCGCCCACCGCCACCGACGCGGACGGTCGGCGATCGTCCTCCTCGGCGAACAGACCGACGTCGCGGCGGTCGCGGTACCGGCGGGCCCTGCGGAGCAGGACGCCCAGGAGGTGGCGCGCCGCGACCTGCGGGACGAGTGGTGGCGCACCGCCGATCTCGGCGATCTGGTGGTCGCGGTGATCGTGTTGTCGACGCGCGGGCGCGACCGGGCCGCCACCGTCGCCGCCCTCGACCAGCTCGCCGACCTCGGGGTGACCCGGTACGTGATCCTGCACAAGCGCGCTCGAGGCCGCCGTGGCGGCCGGTCAGGGGAGGTCTCCGATGCCGACTGAACGGGTCGCCGTCGTCCACGAACGTCTCACCGAGATCGCGGGATCGGAACACGTCGTCGAACAACTCGCCCTCGAGTGGCCGCGTGGCGGTGTGTACACCCCCATCGCCCGCGAGCAGGGCATCCCCCGCGACCTCCCCGGCCCGCCGCACACGACATGGCTCAACGGTCTCTATCGCGCCCTCGGCCATCGCTCGTACGCCCCGACCCTGCCGTTCATGCCGATCGCGTTCCGGCACATGGACCTCCGCGGTCCGGGCGGCGAGCCCGAGGTCGTCGTGACCAGCCACCACGCGTTCGCCACCCAGGTCGTGTTCGCCACCGACGCACCGGTGATCGCGTACGTGCACAGTCCCGCACGCTGGGCGTGGGACGCGAGCCTGCGCGCCGGCGAGGGGGGCGGCGCGGTCGGGGCGGGCATCCTCACCGCGCTCTCGGTGGTGGCGCGGCGCTGTGAGGTCGCCGCGGCGCCCCGCCTGCACACGATCGTCGCGAACTCGTCTGCGGTGGCCGAGCGCATCCACACCTGGTGGGGCCGCGACGCCGTCGTGGTGCACCCACCGGTCGACACCGAGGGCTTCACCCCCGACCCGTCGGTCGAGCGCGAGGACTTCTTCCTGCTCGCCGGACGCCTCGTGCCCTACAAACGCCCCGACATCGCGATCCGCGCGGCGGCGGTGGCCGACGTCCCGCTCGTCGTCGCCGGCGACGGGCGCGCGATGGAGGCCTGTCGGGCGATCGCAGGACCACGCACCACGTTCCTCGGCCGGGTCCCGCACGAGGAACTCCTCGACCTTCATCGCCGCACGCGCGCGTTGCTCATGCCCGGTATCGAGGACTTCGGCATCGTGCCGGTGGAGTCGATGGCCACCGGCACCCCGGTCATCGCCCTCGGCGAGGGTGGGGCGCTCGACTCGGTGCGTCCGGGCGAGACGGGACTGCTGGTGCAACCCGGCACCGACGACGAGATTGTCGACCGGTTCGCCGAGGCGATGCGCGCGTTCGACCCCTCGGCGTTCGACCGCGAGGCCATCCGACGGTGGGCGCAGGGGTTCTCGCGCGCCGAGTTCCGACGCCGCATGCGAGGGGTCGTCGATGAGGCGTTCTGATCGTCGGGCCGTCCGCCCCGACACCGAGATCGGCGAACACCGCCCGAGTGCGCTCGATCGCGCCCTCGCGAACTCCCGCAACATCGCGGTCTTCGGTCCGGTTCCCGGACTCGACCGGGACCTGCTGACCGTCCGCCTGCGGTCGGTGGCCGCGCAGGTGCCGCGGCTGCGGCTCGACCCCTTCGCCCCCGACGGGGTGTGGACGCGACGGACCGACGCGCTCGTCGTCGAGGACCTCGCCACCCCCACGGACCCGCGCGATCTGCCCGACACCCCCGGAGGACGCCTCGGCGTGATCGCCACCTCTGTGCGACAGCAGGATCCGGCGCCGTTGCGGGTCGCCGTCTGCGACGACCACCTCGTCGTCGACCACTCCCACGGCCTCGGTGACGGGCGCCTGGCGCCCACGCTGCAGGCCGTCCTGCTCGACTCCGCGCCACCGGCCGTGCACGCCGCGCTCGCCCACGACGCGCCCGCCGGATCCGTCCGCCGCGCGCTCGCCGACCAGGTCCTGCGCCACCCCCGCCGCCTCGCGGAGGTCCGCAAGCTGCGCGCCGACAACGCCCGCACCGACACCGTGACCGAGCCGGCCGCCGTCGACCCCCGGCAGGTCCGGACGATCTCGGCGACCATGGCACCCGACCGTGTCGCGGCCCTCCGCGAGCGGGTCGCGGCGTTGGACGGTGCCTCGGACGCATCCGCGACGGTCGCCATGTGGGTCTCGGCGCTGCGGCGCGCGGGCGTCGCCAGCGACGACGTGGTGCAGGTGCTGGTCGACTGTCGGCGCTACCTGCGGCGCGCCGACGCCGGCATGGGCAACCTCGCCATCGCGCTTCCCATCCGGATGCCCGCGCCGGTGACGGCGGCGTCGGTCCGACAGCGCGTCCGGGCGGCCACCGAATCCGCCTGGCCGCTGGCCGTTCTCGGCATCAACGCCACACGCGCACGGCTGCAGCGCGGGACGCCGGACTCCGGCGCGGGGCTCACGGCCACCGTTCGCACGTCGTCGCGGATACGTCTGTCGGTCAGCGACATCGGGCGACTCCCCCTCTTCGACGGTGTCCTGCCCGGCCTTTCGGGGGCGCTCCCGCAACTCGGCGCCGGGATCGATCCCGACGGGCCCGAGGCCCTGACGCTGCTCGTCAGCGAGGTCGGTGGGGCGCGCACCCTCTCGGCCACCTTCCACGCCGACGTCCTCGCGCCCGCCGCCGTCCATGCCGCTCTGGTCGCCATCTGCCGCGACCCGATCGCCGTTCTGGAGGCGTCGGGGTCATGACATGGCGACCCGGCAGGCATGGGAATGGTCCGCTGCCGACGTGCACAGACCCGTGGACATCCGCCCTCACGCCATCGACTCTTCGCTATCGTGAACTCCATGTCCGGCACACCACCCGCTGCTGATCCCGTGGTCACCGCGGTACTCACGCGCGCTGCCCAGTCCACCGGCGAGGACCTCGACGTCTACATCGGACGTGCGGTCGCGACTCGTCTCGCCGCCGACCTCCTCGGCTCCGACGATCCCGACCTGACCGCCGCCATCAGCTCGTTGCGTCGCGCCGGTCTGCACGGGCTCGCCACGACCGGCCGCTCCGACGCGGTCATCGACGATCCCGACCGACTCCGGGTGCTGTTCGACACCGGACTCATGGACTCCCTGCCGGGCGCCGCCTACGACCGCATCGCGGCGATGGCCGTGGATGCGCTCGACGTCCCGTGCGCGGGTGTCTCACTCGTCTCCGACGAGAAGCAATGGTTCTGCAGCGCAGCCGGTCTCACCGGCGAACTCGCGCAGACCAGGACCGTCTCGCTGGATCGCTCGCTGTGCCGGGTCGCGGTCTCGACGGGCGCACCGCTCATCATCGAGGACGCCCGCGTCCACCCCACCCTCTCCGACCACCCGATCGTCGCCGACGGCACCGTCGTCGCCTACGCCGGCATCCCGCTCACCGACGCCACCGGACTCGCGATCGGGACGCTGTGCGCCTGGGACGACAAGCCAAAGCAGTGGACCACCGGACACGTACAGGTCCTCGAGGATCTCGCGACGATCGTCCGTGAGCGGATCTTCGGTGGAGACGTTCTCGCCTGATACATCCCAATTCACGAACGCGAATCTCATAATTTACTAAACTGCATTGCATGACCGGAACCCTGATCTGAGCCGTTCGACATGGCTCTACAGACCGCCCCCGGACCGTCGGTGACCTCGGCGCCCATGCCCGCGCCAGAAGCCGGCTCCGGTTTTCTCCGCCAGATCCGCAGGGATCCGGGGCATTCGATCGTCACGGTCGTCGTCGACATCGTCGCGGCCTCCGCGGCCGTCGCCGTCGGCTCGCTCTGGGCCGACGCCACACAGTCCGAGCATCCGCCGCTCTGGTCGGTGTGGCTGTTCGTCCCGACGGTCGTCATGACGTTCGCGCTGCAGCAGATGTACCGCAAACAGTTGCGCCGCAACTTTCTCGACGAACTCCCCCGCGTGCAGACCACCCTGGCCGTCGCCGCCGTTCTCACGCTCGGCTTCATCGTCACGTTCCTCACGCAGTCGTCGCAGACCGGCATCACGACGACCAAGATCTGGATCTGCGCGGTCGTGCTCGTCACCGGCGGCCGGTTCGCGCGCGTCGTGATCCAGCGCACCCTGCGCACCCGACACGGGTCCCTCGCGCCGACACTCGTCGTCGGCGACGGACCGATCGCACACCAGCTCATCCAGCGCATGCGCGAGATGCCCGAATACGGGTTGCGGCCGGTGGGGATCCTCGCCGCGACCCCGCTGCGGGTCGCCGCCGAGCCCACCGCGAGCGACCCGGTCTCCTCGGACATACCCCGCCTCGGTCCGCCGCTCGCGATCGCCGACGCGATCGCGTCGACACACGCCGAAGAGGTCATCGTCGCGGCGCAGGACATCGACGACGACCAGCTCGCACGCATCGTCCGCGCCGCCCACCGGCGCGGCCTCCGAGCGTGGGTGCTGCCCCGCGCGCACGACGCGGTCGGAGCCCGGGCCCGCGTCGATCATCTCGGCGGCGTGCCACTGCTGATCCTTCCCCGCGTCAACCCCCGCGGTTGGCAGTTCGCGATGAAGCACCTCATCGATCGGGTGGCCGGGACCCTCGGACTGCTCCTCATCTCCCCGCTCTTCCTCACCCTGATGCTGCTGGTCCGACTGAGCTCCCCCGGCCCGATCTTCTTCTCGCAGGAGCGTGTGGGGCGTAACGGCAAGGTGTTCGGCTGCCTCAAGTTCCGGTCGATGCGCCCACCGACCGAGGCCGACGAGGCCTTCGAGCTCACGGCGGGTGCCGCACCGGGTGGCGTGGAGGGCGTGGACCGACGGACGAAGGTCGGCAAGATCATGCGTTCGACGTCGATGGACGAACTGCCCCAGCTCATCAACGTCGTGCGCGGGGACATGAGCCTCGTCGGCCCCCGCCCCGAACGGCCCGAGTTCGTCGAACTGTTCGAGATGCAGATCCGACGCTACGGCGAGCGTCACCGCGTGAAGGCCGGCGTGACCGGGTGGGCGCAGGTGCACGGTCTGCGTGGCCAGACCTCCATCGCCGACCGCGCCGAGTGGGACAACTACTACATCGAGAACTGGTCGGTGCTGCTCGACCTCAAGATCCTCGCCCTCACCGTCCTGACCTTCCTGCACCGCGCGGAGTGAGGTCGCCCGACGGGACCGGGCCGCACACCGACGGCGTCCGGCGGTCTCGTCGCGCCCCCGTAGGCTCGGGAACCGTGAGTGTGCGCGCAGGAATCGTGGTGACCGGGACCGAGGTGCTGACCGGGCGGGTGGCCGACGCGAACGGTCCGTGGCTGGCCGGGCGGCTGGGTGACGCCGGAATCGAACTGGCCCACATCACCGTCTGCGGTGATCGGCCCGCCGACATGGAAGCCCAGCTGCGGTTCCTCGCCGACGACGGCGTCGACCTGATCCTCACCAGCGGCGGACTCGGACCCACCGCCGACGACCTCACCGTCGAGATCGTGGCCCGGTTCACCGGCCGCGAACTGGTGCTCGACACCGCGCTCGAGGAGACCATCGCCGCCATCGTCGACCGCTGGATGGCGGCACGCGGCGACTCGACCGGGCTCGACTCGGTCGCCGCGGCGACCCGCAAGCAGGCCATGATCCCGGCCGGCGCCCGATGGGTCACCCCGACCGGCACCGCACCCGGCGTCGTCGTGGACGGCACCGAGCACACCCCCACCGTGATCGTGCTGCCCGGTCCACCGCCGGAGCTGCAGGCGATGTGGCCGGCGATCATCGAGGTGCCCGCCGTGGCCGCGATCCTGGCGTCGGCCCCACAGCAGCGCCAGGAGACCGTCCGCATGATCGGCGTCCCCGAATCCGAACTCGCGGTCACGCTGCGGACCGCGGAGTCGACGATCGAGGAGTTCGACCGTCTCGAGATCACCACCTGCCTGCGCCGCGCGGAACTCGAGATCGTCACACGCATCGATTCCGGCGCCGATGCCGCCTACGCCGCACTGCTCGATCTACTCCGGGCCGAACACGGCGAACAGATCTTCTCCGTCGACGGGTCGACCGTCGACGACCAGGTCGCCGACCTGCTCTCGGGTCGACTGATCGCCACCGCCGAGTCGTGCACCGCGGGACTGGTCGCCGCGCGGCTCACCGATCGCGCCGGGTCGTCGGCGTACGTCGTCGGCGGCGCCGTCGCCTACTCCAACGAGATCAAGTCCGAGGTCCTCGGCGTCGATGCCGAACTCATCGCCGCACACGGCGCGGTCTCCGAGGAGGTCGCCGCGGCCATGGCGACCGGCGCGCTGCAACGCTTCGGCGCCGACACCGCGATCTCCACCACCGGTATCGCCGGTCCCGGGGGCGGCACACCCGAGAAGCCGGTCGGCACGGTCTGTTTCGGGATCGCTCTGGGCGACGGCACCGTGGTGACCCGCACCGTCGTCCTCCCCGGGTCACGGGCCGACGTCCGCGACCGTTCCACGAGCGTGGCCTTGCACCTCCTGCGACAGGTCCTCACCTCCGCGCAGCCCTGATCAGGCGAGACGGCCGAGTGGTTAGTATTGCCTTACTCGACAGGACAGGGAGGCCGAACACATGCAGATCCGCAGACTCGCGATCGGTACCGTCATCGCCGCAGCGGTCGTGACCGGTGCGACAGCATGCGGTGGCGACGACTCGTCGACCACGCCGGCGAGCAGCGTGGCCGCGAGCGCATCGTCGCCGGGTGCGGCGTCGAGTTCGACCGCGCAGGCGCCCGCCGATCTCGATGCCGCCGCCGCGCAGCAGATCCTGCGCACCGTGGTCGACCCCGCCAGCTCCCCCGAACAGGTTGCCGGACTGGTCGATTCCACCGATCCCGCGATCGGGCAGCAGCTCAACGGGTTCGCCAGGGGCGCGAGCGCCGGCGGCTACACCCCGAGCGTGTTCACCGTGACATCGGTGGCCGCCGACGGTGACGACACCGCGACCGCGAAGGTCGCCGTGGCCAGCCCCCACACCCCCGCACCGGTCAGCATCGACTACGGCTACACCAAGAGCGGTGGCACGTGGAAGCTGTCGTCGAGTGCGGTGACCGCGCTGCTGGGCATGGCGAGCGGGCCACGCTGACACCGTTGTCCGCGCGCGCCGTCGCACCCGTCCTGGCACTCGCCGTCGTCGTCGCGACGGCCGTCGCGGCGTGCTCCACCGCACCGCTCGACGTCGGATCGGTCGGGACGTCGACGTCGGTGTCGCTCCCCGACGGTCCGCGCACCGCGCGACTGCCCTCCTCGGATCCCGTCGAGGTGTCGACCACGCCCGAACCGCAGCTGCCCGTGACGGTGACCACCGCCGACAACCGGCGCGTGACGGTCACCGACGTGAGCAGGATCGTGGCCCTCGACCGCTACGGGACGTACGGCACGGCGGTGTTCGCGCTCGGGCTCGGCCGCAACCTCGTGGGCCGCGACATCGCGACGAAGTTCCCGGCCGCCGCGTCCATCCCGGTGGTGACGACCGGCGGTACCGACGCGAACGCGGAGGCGATCATCGCCCTGCGGCCGACGGTGGTGCTGACCGACGCGTCACTGCCGTCGGCGAACGTGCTGACCGGTCAGCTCGCCGCCGCCGGGATCCCGGTGGTCACCGGCTCCCCCGATCGCACCGTCGCGGGGACCGACGCGCAGCTGCGGTCGATCGCGACCGCGCTCGGCATCCCCGCGGCCGGCGACGCCCTCGTCGCACGCACCGACACCCAGATCGCCGCGGCCCGGGCCCTGGTCCCCCGCGACGCCGACCGACCGCGCGTCGCGTTCGTCTACGCCCGCGGCACCGGTCTGCTCATCCTCGGCGGCCCCGGCTCGGGCGCGGACTCCCTCATCGACACCATCGGCGGACAGGACGCGGGCACCGCGGCCGGGCTCTCCGATGCGTTCACCTCACTCACCTCCGAAGGCCTCATCAAGGCGAGACCCGATGTGCTGCTGATGATGACCGACGGGCTGGCCTCGGTCGGCGGCGTCGACGGGCTCGAGAAGATCCCCGGCGTCAGCGAGACGCCGGCCGGCCGCGATCGACGTGTCGTCGACATGGACGACGGTGAACTGCTGTCGTTCGGGGCCCGCACCGGCGACGTGGCGGTGGCGCTGGCGCGCACCCTCTACGGACGGCCGTGAGTCCCGCTCTCGCCGAGCGACTCCGGACGCTCCGCGGCGGCGATCGCTCCCCGAGGTCGCGGCGGGTGTCGCTCGCCGTCGTCGCACCGGTCGGTGTGGTGGCACTGCTGATCGCGGTGATCGTCGCCGCGGGGGTCGGGCAGAACCACATCCCACCGCTGCAGGTGCTCGGATCGCTGCTGCACCACCTGCACATCGCGCTGGGACCGCTGCCCGATCAGGTCGGCGAGAACACGCTGTGGAACGTCCGACTACCGCGAGTGGTGTTGGCGTTGTTGGTCGGTGCCGCCCTCGGATGTGCGGGTGCGGTGCTCCAGGGCGTGTTCGCCAACCCGCTCGCCGAACCCGGGGTGATCGGGGTGTCGTCGGGCGCCGCCGCCGGTGCGTCGGGGGTGATCGCGGTGGGCGGTCTCGGTGTCGCCGGGTACGCGGTCGCCGGTGGCGCGTTCGCCGCCGGGCTCCTCACCACCGGGATCGTCTACCTGCTGTCGCGGTCGGCGGGTCGCACCGAGGTCGTCACCCTGGTGTTGACGGGGATCGCGGTGAACGCCTTCGCCGGCGGGCTGATCGCGTTCTTCACCTTTCGCGCCAGTCCCACCGCGCGCGACCAGATCGTGTTCTGGCAGTTGGGCAGTCTCAACCGGGCGACCTGGGATCAGGTGTACCTCGTGGTCGGACTCGTCGTGGTCGGCATCGCGGCGTCGATGACGATCGCCCGCCGGATGGACCTGCTGGCCCTGGGTGAGTACTCCGCCCGCCACCTCGGTGTCGACGTCGAAGGACTGCGCAGGGTCGCCGTCGTGATCGTGGCGGTGCTGACCGCGGCGGCGGTGTCGTTCTGCGGCATCATCCTGTTCGTCGGTCTCGTGATCCCGCACCTCATGCGCATCGTCGTCGGCCCCGCGCATCGCGCACTGATCCCGGCCAGCGCCCTCGCCGGTGCGATCCTGCTGGTGCTCGCCGACCTCGCCGCGCGCACCCTCGTCGACTACGCCGACCTCCCGATCGGCATGCTGACCGCCCTCGTCGGCGGCCCGGTGTTCCTTCTGCTGTTGCGCCGCACCCGCTCCCGCCAGGGCGGATGGGCATGACCGGAGCACCTCTCCTCGCCGCGACGTCGGTGTCGGCGAGCCGATCGGGACGGCCGGTCCTGCACGACGTCGACCTCGCGGTCGGCGCCGGTGAGGTGGTGTGCATCGTCGGACCCAACGGTGCGGGCAAGTCGACACTGCTGTCGGCGTTGGCGGGCACGGTCGCCCTCGACGCGGGTCAGGTCACGCTGCACGGCGATCCGACCGCCACACTGTCGACCCTCGAGCAGGCACGGCGCCGCGCGGTGTTACCCCAGGACCACGTGGTGGGTGGCGCGTTCAGCTGCCGCGAGGTGGTGCAGATGGCGCGGTATCCGTGGAATCGCACCCCCGCCAACGCCGACGACGAGACCGCGGTCGCCGACGCGATGGCGGAGTGCGACGTCGTCGACTTCGCCGACCGTCCGTTCGCGACGCTGTCCGGTGGCGAGCGTGCGCGGGTGGCGCTGGCGCGGGTGCTCGCCCAGCAGACATCGGTACTGCTGCTCGACGAGCCGACCGCGGCGCTCGACCCCCACTTCCAGGAGACCGTCATGGCCCTGGTGACCGCGCGTGCCGCCCGCGGTGACGCCGTCGTCGCGGTCGTGCACGACCTCACGATGGCCGCGGCCTACAGCGACACCGTCGTGGTGATCGCCCACGGTCGTGTCGTCGCGAGCGGGCCGCCGCGGTCGACCCTCACCGCCGAACTCCTCACCACGACATACGGTCTGCCGATGACGGTGTCGCTCATCGACGACCAGCAGGTGATCCTTCCCCACCGCCCCCACCGCGGGTAGGCAGGCAACGCCGAACCGGAACTGACGTCAATGCAGTTCCACAAAGAGTCTTCACTATCACGGATTCTGTCCAGGACCCGGTAACGAAACGCTCTCGGATCGGCTCACGTTTGGTCACCCACTCCGACCAACGGCGTGACGGATGTGACTATTGCTCACGTTCGAGAAGGTTGTGGCCTGTGTGTTCGGGGGGACTGGTCACGGCTTTGCAGTAGACGCCCACGCAGCCGCACCGGAGAGGTCCCCCCAATGTCCACTGCACGATCCGTTCGTTCTCGCCGTTCCCTCGTCGCCCGTGCCGCCCTTGTCGTGGCGTTGACCGTGGGCGCCGCAACCGTTCTCGTCCCCACCGCACACACCGCCGCTCCCGCGGCCTGCCAGGGCTCGGCCGCCAAGGGGCGGGTCGGGGTGTCGCCCGGCGCGGGCATCCTCGGACTCAACGACTCCGACCTCAACCGTGAACTCACCGCGGTCCGCGACGCCGGTGTGAAACTCGTCCGGGTCGACGTGGACTGGTCGGTGATCGAACCCCAACGCGGAAACCAGAACTGGGCGTCCCTCGACCGGGTCGTCAACGCGATCACCGGCCTCGGCATGTGCCCGACGGGCGTTGTCGCCTACACCCCGCGGTGGGCCCAGAACTCCGCCGACAACCCCACCGACAGCCACTTCCGTCCCGCCGACCCGGCAACGTTCGCCGCGTTCGCGAAGAGCGCTGCCATCCGATACCAGAACTCCATCGGCATCTGGGAGATCTGGAATGAGCCGAATCTCAACATCTTCTACAAGCCCGCACCCGACGCGGGCGGCTACGGACGACTACTCGCCGCCACCTCTGCGGCCCTGCGGACACTGTCACCGGCGCCCACGATCCTCAGCGGTGGCCTCGCGCCGGCGGTCGACAACGGCCGCGACATCGCACCTCTGACCTTCCTCAAGTCGCTGTACACCGCAAATCTGAAGAACACGTTCGATGCCGTCGCGGTGCATCCGTACACCTTTCCCGCGCTGCCCAACGATCCATCGACCCGCTCCTACAGCACCTTTCAGCGGATGTGGGACATGCATGACTTCATGACCGCCAATGGTGACGGCGGCAAGCTCCTGTGGATGACCGAGTCGGGCGCGCCCACCGGCACCAACTCGGTCGCGGTGAGTGAAGACGTGCAGGCCCAGACGGTCCAGATCCTGCTCGCCTCCGCACGGGACACGGCCTGGGTGGGCCCGGCGTTCATCTACAACATCCGCGACACCGGTACCAACACCAACGACATTGAACAGAACTTCGGCCTGCTCCGGAACAACTTCACGCCCAAGAAGGCGTATCAGACGGTCAAGGACTTCACCTCCGCGAGCACTCCCCCGTCCACCTCGACCCCACCCGGCACGTCGACCCCACCCAGCACGTCGACACCGCCGAGCACATCCACTGCACCGACCACACCGGTCACCACGACACCGGCCCCGGCGCCGCAGTTCGGCAGCAGCTGAACACTGTTCAACGCTCTCCGGGGGAGTCAGTGGTCGTCGAGTCGGCGCGCGATCTCGGGTCCGATGACGCGCAGTGAGGCGGTGTCGGCCATGCCGAGGTGGTGGGTGTCGACGTCAACCATCGTGACCTCACCGGTCACATAGGGCCGCCAACTCGCGCCCACCGCGGCAGGATCGTCCTTGTCGGCAGTGGCGACGAACACCAGCATCGACCCGTCGAAGACCACGGGCCGGTGCGCGGCGACGATCCGCGCCGAGGTGTCGAAGCTCGTCATGATGCGGTCGACCTGTTCGCCCGAGAGCAGCCCCAACCCGGTGATCTGGTCACGGACCACGGTGGCGACCTGATCGGTGTCGGCCGCGGAGATCGACTCGTCGATGTCGAACAGCGTGCGCCATCCGCCCAGGAGGTCCGCGACACCCGCGGAGGCGCCACCCTCCGGGACGTCGAGAGCGACCGCGTCGGGATCGTCGAGAGCTGCGTCCATCACTCCTAGGAACGCGACTTCGTCGCCCGCCGAACGCAGCCGGGTCGCCATGGCCTGGGCGATGTACCCGCCGACCGACCAGCCCAACAGGTGGTAGGGACCGCTGGGCTGGACCCGCCGGATCTCGGCGATGTAGCGCGCCGCGAGATCGTCGACCGACCCCGCCGCCTCGTCACCGGCGACCACATGCGGGTCCTGGAGTCCGAAGATCGGGCGGTCGATCAGGTACGGCGCGAGTCCACCGTAGAACCAGGCGAGACCGCCCGCCGGGTGCACGCAGAACAGCGGCGCGCGGGAACCGTTGGCGCGCAGGGCGATGAGCACCTCGTCGGTCAGTCGTGGACCCGAGGTGTCGGCCATCCGCGCGGCCAGGCCGCGGGAGGTGGGGTCGGCGAACATCCACGGCAACTCGACCTCGAGGCCGGTGCGCCGGCGGATCAGGGCGGCCGCCCGGGCCGCGGCCAGCGAGTTGCCGCCGAGATCGAAGAAACTGTCGGTCGCGCCGAACCGCGGCGCCCCGGTGACTTCGGCCATCACATCGGCGATCAGATTCTCCAGATGACCGGAGGGAGCGACGAACTCGACGGTCCGACGGCTCTCGACAGCGGCCGTCGCGGCCACCTCGGCACCGGCGTCGCCAGGTACATCGGGGGTCAGCACGGCGTCGACATCGGTCGTCATCGTGTCGATCATCGCCATGAGCTCCGCAGCGACATCGCGCACCGTCGCCTCGTCGAACAATGCGGTGGCGTAGGTGATCGAGCCGTCGATCTCCGTGGCGCCGTCGATGGTGCGCTCCGCGAATCCCACCGCGAGATCGACCTTCGCGGGCTCGGATCCCGGGTCGACAGGCTTCACGCGCAGACCGACCCCTGAGAGGTCGTCGCCGCTCAGGTCGGCGCCGTGAGAATCGTTGTCGCCGTGCATCAGGTAGTTCAGTGCGATCTGATAGATCGGGGCGTGCGCGGTGGAGCGTGACGGTGTCACCAGGTCGACGAGCACCTCGAACGGCAGATCCGCGTGGGCGAAGGCGTCGACGTCGTCGCGGCGCACCCGGGCGAGCAGGGTCGACGCGGTGTCGTCGCGGCGATGTTCGACCCGCAGGGCGAGGGTGTTGACGAACATGCCGATGACATCCGCCGTCGCGACGTGGCCACGGCCGGCGACCGGTGTGCCGATGACGACGTCGGAGACGCCTGCTCGCGCGGCGACGGTCGCCGACAACGCCGCGTGCGCCACCATGAACGTCGTCGTCCCGGTCCGCCGCGCGAGATCGGCCATGCGCGCGCTGCGATCTGCACCGATCCGCAGCGGTATCCGGCCGCCGGTGGTGTCCATCACCGGCGGGCGGGGACGGTCGGCGGGCAGGTCGATGCGGTCGGCGACACCGTCCAACCGCCGCGACCAGTAGTGCGCCTGCGCGGCGAGCACCGAGGTCGGGTCGTCGAGGTCACCGAGCGTCTCGTGTTGCCACAGTGTGTGATCGGCGTACCCGATCGAGGTCGGTTCCGCCGGCGGGACACCTGCGACCCGACGACGGTAGGCGTCGAGGACGTCGCGGGCAAGGATCCGCAGCGACACCTCGTCACCCGCGATGTGGTGGATCACCACGACCAGTCGATGTGTGTCGGTGTCGGTGCGGACCACCGCCGCGCGGATCGGGAGGTCGGTGGTCACGTCGAAACCGCGGTGGCACAGCGCCATCGCGCGGGCGAAGGCGAGATCGGTTTCTCCCGGTGCGGGATCGAGCGCGATCCACTCGAATTCCCGCCGCGTCTGCTCGATGGACGCGATCCGTTGGACCGGTCGCCCGTCGTCGGTGAGCGGGTGGGTGGTGCGGAGGGCCTCGTGTCGATCGAGGACGTCGATGACCGCGCGGTGCAGTGTCTCAGGATCGAGTGCGCCGTGGATGTCGAGGACGATCGGCATGGTGTAGACGTCGGAGGTGACGTCGAACTGGTTGATGAACCAGATGCGTCGCTGGGCGAACGAGAGCGGGATGTCGGCGGGGCGGGGGCGGCGGCGGAGGTCGGCGGCCGCGGGACGCGAGGTCTGCAGGCGCGGCGCCAGCTCACGCACCGAGGGGTGGTCGAAGATCTCACGCACACCGAGGTCGGTGCCGAACATCTCGTCGAGGCGGGCGATCACCCGCATGGCGGCCAGAGAGTTCCCGCCGAGGTCGAAGAAGCCGGCGGTCACCGACACCGAGGTCAGACCGAGGACGTCACCGATGATCGTGGCGACGGCGTGCTCGACGGCGTCGGCGGGCGGTACGGGTGCGGTGTCGACGGCACCCGGTGGCGGTAGCGCGCGGCGATCGACCTTGCCCGACGCGGTCAGGGGGAACTCGTCGAGGCGGACCCACCGCGTGGGACGCATGTACCCGGGCAGCAACCGGGCCACCTCGTCGGTGATCGTGGCGAGGTCGGCGGATCCGGAGATGTAGCCCACCAGCATGTCCCCCGCCGCGGTGGCGGTCACCGCGGCGGCGGCGTGGGTGACGCCGGCGACCCCCGCGAGCACAGAGTCGATCTCTCCCAGCTCGAGCCGTTGTCCACGCAGTTTGACCTGGAAATCACTGCGGCCCAAATATTCCAGCTCACCGCCGCGGTTCCATCGGACGAGATCACCCGTGCGGTAGAGCCGTTCACCGGGTGCGCCGAGAGGGTTCGCGACGAACCGATCGGCGGTGAGATCGGGACGGCCGGCGTATCCGCGGGCGAGCTGCACGCCACCGAGGTAGAGCTCGCCGGTGACACCGATCGGAACCGGACGCAGCCCCGGGTCGAGTACCCAGGTGGTCGTCCCGGCGACAGGGGTGCCGATGGGCGTGGTGGTCTCGCCGGCGAGCACGGTGTGGCGGGTGACGTCGACGGCGGCCTCGGTGGGGCCGTACAGGTTGTGGACATGCGCCTGCGGGGCCGCCGCGGCCATCGCGTGCGCAGTCGCCGACGGCAGTGCCTCGCCCGAGACGAACACCCGGCGCAGCGAGGCCAGCTGCGCCGGGGTGTTCCGGTCGTCGCGCGCAGCGGGCAGCACATCGACGAACACCGCCATCATCGACGGCACGAAATGCAGCGTGGTCACGCGGTGTCGTGCCACCAGCTCGGCGATGTACGCCGGGTCGCCGTGCCGGCCCGGCTCGGCGAGCACGAGATGTGCGCCGGTGGTCAACGGCCAGAACAGCTCCCACACCGACACGTCGAACGTGATCGGCGTCTTCTGCAACACCACATCGGCACCGTCGATCGGATGATCGGACTGCATCCACCGCAGCCGGTTCACGATCGCCCGGTGCGACACCGTCACGCCCTTGGGGCGACCGGTCGAGCCGGAGGTGAACAGCGTGTACGCGCTGCTGTCGGCGGCGACGCGACCGTGCGGGGTGTGCGCGGGCGCAACCGGAATCGTCGCGCCGCAGTCGATCTCGAGCGTCGTCACCGCGCCGGTGGTCGCGGCGGCGACCGGGGTGGTGCCCTCGGCGACCAGCAGGGTGGTCACCGCCGCCGTCTCGAACATCGACCGGACACGCTGCGCGGGGGCCGCCACGTCGACCGGCACGTAGTGGCCGCCCGCGGTCACCACAGCGTGGATCGCGACCATCATCTCCACCGACCGGTCGATGCACACCGCGACCGCGTCGCCTGCGCGCACACCGTGCGACCACAGTCGCGCACGCAGTGCGTCGACATGTGTGGCGAACTCGGCGTAGGTGAGGGTCCGGTCACCCATGGTGACGGCGGGGGCATCCGGGGTGGCCCTCCGCTGCGCGGCGAGCAGGTCGATCAACGTGTCGTGGGAAGCCGCGTCCGGGGCCGCGGAGCCGGTGGAGAACTCCGCGATGCGGGCCTGCTCGTCGGCGTCGAGCAGGTCGATGTCCCCGACCGGGGTGTGCGTGTGCGACGGCGCGGTCATCACCGCGAGGACGGCGAGGAGACGGTCGGTCATCGCCGACACCGTCTCGTGGTCGAACAGATCGGTGGCGTAGAGGATCTCGCCGGTCCACGCTCCGCCGGCGGGTGATGTGGCCACCGACACGGTCAAGTCGAGGCGCGCGGCGGGGTCGCCAGGGTCGATCTCCTCGATCGTGAGCGCACCCGCCCCGGGGATCTCGCCCGAGTGGGGGTCCACTGCGGCGTCGCGGTGGTCGACCGACAGCATCACCTGCGCCAGCGGGGCGAACGCCTCCGACCGGGTGGGGGCGAGTCGGTCGACGAGGAGCTCGAACGGGACATCGGCGTGGGCGAACGCATCGACGTCGCGGTCGCGCAGTGACTCCAGGATCTCGGTCGGGGTGGCCGCCGGGTCGACGTGGGCACGCAGCACCAGGGTGTTGACGAACATGCCGACCAGAGCATCGAGTTCGGCGCGCCCGCGACCCGCGACGGGGGTGGCGATCACGACGTCGTCGGTGGCGGCGAGGCGGGCGAGCAGGACCGACAGAGCGGCATGCACGACCATGAACTCCGTGGCCCGATGCGCGCGAGCGGTGCGCCGGATCGCGTCGACCAGCGAGGCCGGCACGGTGAAGGCAGCCCGGCGTCCGCGCAGCGACGCGATCGACGGCCGCGACCGGTCGGTCGGGAGGTCGATGCTGTCGGCGATCCCCGCGAGCCGCGCGGTCCACCAGTCGATCTGGCGTGCCAGGGTCGAGTGCGCGTCGTCAACCGCGCCGAGGACCCGCTGCTGCCACACCGCGTGGTCGGCGAACTGGATCGGCAGTTGTTCCCACACCGGCGCGACGCCCGCGGAGCGCGCGGTATAGGCGGTCACGAGGTCGGCCACCAACGGGCGGACCGATTCGCCGTCGACCGCGATGTGGTGCATCGACAGCGCGACGAGGTGCTCGCCGGCCACCGGCGTGGCCACCACGCGGGCGCGCAGGGGCAGGTCGGTCGTGACGTCGAACCCGCGCGCGACGAGTGCGGCGACGGCGGTCTCGTCGTCGGTGACCTGCCAGTCGAGACGGTCTGCGGCGGTGTCGATGTCGAGGATCAGTTGGCGGGGTGACCCTCCGCTCGCCGGGTGGATCGTGCGTAGCACCTCGTGGCGGTCGATGACGTCGAGCAGTGCGGCGTGCAGGCCGTCGGTGTCGAGTGCGCCGCGCAGCCGCAGCACCACCGGGATCGTGTAGGCGGTCGACTCGGGATCGAACCGGTTGAGGAACCAGATCCTCTGCTGCGCATTCGACAGCGGGATGTGGTCGGGTCGCGGCCCGGCGACCAACGGCACCGCGGTCGCACCGTCGTGGTGCCGGGCCCGGATGGCACCGAGCAGCCCCCGGACGTCGGGGTGGTCGAACAGGTCGCGGACGCCGACATCGGTCCCGAACGCGTCGGCGGCGCGCGCGGTGACACGGGTGGCCGACAGCGAGTTGCCGCCGAGGTCGAAGAACCCGGTGGTGACACCGATATCGGCGACCGGTCGACCGAGCACGTCGGCGACGATGCCGGCGAGCAGGCGCTCGTCGTCGTCGGCGGCGGGCTCGACGGGGAGGTCGGCCGAGGGGCCGACGCCGAGATCTGACAGCGCCGATCGGTCGAGTTTGCCGACCGGGGTGCGGGGCAGCGCGTCGAGGACCGTCAGCGACGCCGGCACGAGGTGGCTCGGGAGCCGCTCGGCGAGGTGCGCGCGTAGCGTCTGCGCGGTCACGCCGGCATCGGTCGTCTCGACGAACCCGGCCAGCGCGGTCACCGGGTCCCCCACCCCGACGACACCCGCGGACCGCACGTCGGGATGTGTCCGCAGTGCCTCCTCGATCTCGCCGAGTTCGATCCGTAGACCGCGCATCGCGATCTGGGAGTCCGAGCGGCCCGCGTAGATCAGCTCACCCGCCCGTGTGCGGCGCACCAGGTCGCCCGTGCGGTACATGCGCGACCCCGACCGGTCGGCATCGAACGGGTCGGGTACGAAACGTTCGGCGGTGAGATCCGGGCGTCCGGCGTAGCCGCGGGCCAACGCCGCCCCGCGGACGTACAGTTCGCCGACGACGCCGACGGGGACCGGGCGCAGGAACTCGTCGAGCACCACGACCGCCGATCCCGGCATCGGATGACCGAGGGGCACGGTGTCTTCCGGCTCGATCGGGGACGAGGTGAGACACGCCATCGTCGTCTCGGTCGGCCCGTAGGAGTCGTAGAACGCGCGGGTCGACGCCCACCGCCGCATCTCTGCATCGGGTACGCCCTCACCGCCGGCGAGGATGTGCCGCAACGACACCCGCGCGGGGTCGGGCATCGACGCGAGGACACTGGTGACGATCGCGGTGTGGGTGACGTCGTGCTCGGTGATCCACTGTGCGAGCTCGGTTCCGCCGATGATGTCCGGCGGGGTGACCACCAGCGTGCCGGCACCGCCGAAGGCGCCGAGCACCTCCAGCATCGCGACGTCGAAGCTCGGTGAGCTGATGCCGAGCCACCGCGCGTCGGCGTCGCTGTGGTGTCGATCGCGCAACGTCGCCGCCATCCCGGCGATGCCGGTGTGGGTGACGCTCACACCCTTCGGTACGCCGGTCGATCCGGAGGTGAAGACGAGGTAGGCGGCGCTGTGCTCGCGCACCGGGGCGCGGCGGTCGGCGTCGGTCACCGGCGCCGCGATCGACCGGTCCCGCGCGGCACGCGCCCGCAGACGCTCGACTGTGGTGTCGTCGAGGGTGAGCCACTCGACGGGGGTCGAGTCCGCCTCGATCGGCTCGGCACACAGTGCGAGCGTGGCGCCACTGTCGGCGAGGGTGCGTCGGATCCGCGCGGCCGGGTACCGCGGATCGATCGGGCAGTACACCGCACCGGTTTTCGCGATGGCCCACAGCGACACCTGTACGAGGGCGGTGCGGGGCAGCACGCTCGCCACGACGTCCTCGGGTCCGATCCCCCGCGCGACGAGATCGCGGGCGAGGACCGAGCTGACGGCGTCGAGGTCGGCGTAGGTCATCGACCTGTGTGCGTCGACGACGGCGACCGCCGCGGGGCACTGCGCGGCGGCCGACGCCAGCAGATCGGGCAGCAGCAGCGGCCGGAGGGCCGGTACGGGCGGCGCGACGAGGCGCATCGTCTCTGCGGGGCCGAGGATGTCGACGTCACCGACCCGAGCCGTGGGGTCGGCGACGATGCCCGCCACCACCCGTACGAGGCGTTCGGCGAAGGTGACCACGCTCGATTCGTCGAAGAGGTCGGTCGCATACGCGATGGTCCCCCGCCACGGACCGGTGTCGCCGGTGGTGATGCCGACGGTGAGATCGACCTTGGCGGTGGTGGTCTCGGTGGTGACGACCTCGATCTCGAGACCGGTGGCCTCCGCGAGATGCGCGGGGGCGGCGGTGTGGTCATCAGCGGCAACGGTGAGCAGCACCTGCGCGAGTGGGGCGAACGCGCCCGAACGCATCGCGCCGGCACGGTCGGTGTCGAGACGGTCGAGCAGATCCTCGAAGGGGATGTCGGCGTGGGCGATCGCGTCGAGGTCGGTGCGGCGGACGTCGGCGAGGAGGTCCTCGATCCGTGCGGTACCGCTCACCGGGGTGCGTAACACCAGCGTGTTGACGAACATGCCGACGATGTCGTCGAGTTCGCGGCGTCCGCGGCCCGCGACGGCGGTGCCCACGACGACGTCGGCGGTGCCGGTCATCTTCGCGAGCAGCACGGCCAGCGCGGTGTGCAGCAGCATGAAGGGGGTGAGTCCGTACCGTCGTGCGACCACACGGGCGGCACCCGCCACCTCGGACGGGATCACGACATCCACGGCGCCACCGCGCATCGACGCCGTCACCGGGCGCGGACGATCGGTCGGCAATTCCAGCAGCGGCGGGATCCCGGCCAGCTGGGCATCCCAGTAGTCGAGCTGTGCCGCGATCGACTCCGCGGCAGGACCGCCGTCGTGGCCGAGCGCGCGGTTCTGCCAGATGGCGTGATCGGCATAGTGAACCGGCAGTGATGGCCACCGCGGTGGAAGTCCCCTGCGTCGGGACGCATACGCCGCGAACAGATCTCGCGCGAGGATCGGGGTCGACTCACCGTCGGCGGCGATGTGGTGGACGGTGACGACGAGCAACGCCTCCCCCGCTCCCCCCGCAGGGTCCGGCGTCCTCGCCAGACGGGCGCGCAGCGGCAACTCGGTCCGTGTGTCGACACCCTGACCGGTGATGGCGAGCGCGTCGACGTCGTCGGCGACCACGGCCCAGTCGATCGCCGACACCGCGCGTTCGACCGGCCAGATCTCCTGTCGCACCGCACCGTCGGGGGTCTGCGGGTAGGTGGTGCGCAGGGTCTCGTGCCGCGACACGAGGTCGCCGACCGCGGCGTGCAGCGAATCGACGTCGAGCGCTCCGCGCAGCCGCAGCGCGAACGGGATCAGATACACCGGCGACGACGGATCGAAGGTGTTGATGAACCACATGCGGCGCTGGGCGTCCGACAGCGGGATGTGTTCGGGGCGTGGGCCGGCCACCAGCGGTTCGACGGTCTTTGATCCCGTCGTCGCCCGCGCGCGGCGTGCGAGTTCGCGGACCGTGGGTGCCTCGAACACGTCGCGCACCCCGATGTCGGCGCGTAGCGCGTCGGCGACACGGGCCGCGACGCGCGTCGCCGACAGTGAGTTGCCGCCGAGGTCGAAGAACCCCGTCGTCACCGACACCGACTCGACCCCCTTCCCGTCGATACCGAGCACGTCGGCGACGATCTGCGCCACCACGGCCTCGGTCTCGTCGGCCGGCGCGGTGACGTCGTCTGCCGTCGCCGGGCCCGGAGCGGGCAGCCGTCGTCGGTCGACCTTGCCCGAGCCGGTCAGCGGCAACGCGTCGAGGCGCACCCAGTCGACGGGGCGCATCACCGCGGGCAACAGCCGGGCGACCTCCGCCCGCAGCTCGTCGAGGTCGACGCCGGCACCGGCGACATGGGCGACGAGCCGGTCGTCGCGGACCGACGCGACCGCACCGGTGACCCCCGGCATCGCCGAGAGCACGGCCTCCACCTCACCGAGCTCGATGCGCTGACCGCGGATCTTGGTCTGCGAGTCGTTGCGGCCGAGGTAGTCGAGGTCACCGTCCCGGGTCCAGCGCACGCGGTCGCCGGTGCGGTAGAGGCGCGTGCCGGGGGCGCCGAACGGGTCGGCGACGAACCGTTCGGCGGTGAGATCGGGACGTCCGGCGTATCCGCGGGCGAGCTGTACGCCGCCGAGATAGAGCTCGCCGACGACGCCGGGGCCGACCGGCTGCAGCCTCGCGTCGAGGACACGGGTGTCGGTGTTCCACACCGGGCGCCCGATCGGGACGATCGCGGCGCCGTCACGGACCTCGTGCCAGGTGACGTCGACGGCGGCCTCGGTCGGCCCGTAGAGGTTGTGCAGCAGCGCTCGCGGCATCAACGCGATCGCGGCCGCCGCGGTCGTCGGCGACAGGGCCTCGCCGGAGGCGAAAATCAAGCGGATGCCCGAGGCGAACACCGCACGCACACCGGACAGCTCGACTCCGTCGGTGCCACCGACCGACTCGCAGAAGGCGGCGAGCATCGACGGGACGAAGTGCGTGACCGACACCCGTTCGCGGGCCATGAGATCGGCGAGGTACCGCGGGTCGCGGTGGCCGCCGGGCTCGGCGACGACCAGTGTCGCGCCGGACATGAGGGGCCAGAACAGTTCCCACACTGACACGTCGAACGTGGTGGGCGTCTTGTGCAGCACCACGTCGGATCCGGTCAGCACGAACATCGCCTGCATCCACGCCAGCCGGTTGACGATGGCCGCCTGCGACACCGTCACCCCCTTCGGCCGTCCGGTGGAGCCGGAGGTGAACAAGGTGTACGCGCCCGAGTCGGGGGTGACGACGCCGGGACGTTCCGAGGGTGCGAGCGGTTCGGTGTCGGCGGCCGGTTCGGTGCAGTCGACGATCAGCCGAGGGACGGCGATGGCGCGCAACGCCGCCGGCTCGGCGGCGGGTCCGACGAGCACCAGCGAGACCGCCGCGGTGTCGGTCATGTCGGCGACCCGCTGCGGCGGGGCGTCGGTGTCGACGGGGACGAAACGCCCACCGGCCGCGACGACCGCGTGCACGGCGACGATCGACTCCACCGACCGGTCGATGCAGATCGCCACGCCCACATCGGGTCCCACACCATGGGCGATCAACCTGCGGGCGGTCGTGGCGACGTGCGCGGCGAGTTCGCGACGGGTGAGGTGTCGATCGCCGACGACGAGCGCCCTGCGGTCGGGAGTGGCCACGGGTCGGGCGACGATGTCGGCGAGCGTCTCGGGCGGCATCGGCACCCGTGTGCCCCGCGACCAGACGTCCACCGCGGCGCGCTGTGTCGGCGACACCAGATCGATGTCACCGACCGCGATCCCGGGGTCGGTGACCATCGCCCGCAGCACCTCGACGTAGGCACCGGCGATCGAGGTCGCGGTGTCGGCGTCGAAGAGGTCGGTGGCGTAGACCAGCCGACCGTCGAGGGCGGTGAGGGTCCCGTCGGCGGCGCGGGTGGTCGACAACGCGGCGGTGAGGTCGAACCGTGCGGGCAGCACACCCGGGTCGTCCGGCGTCACGGTGAGACCGGGGACCTCGATGGTGTCGTCACCACGCTGGGCGAGGGTCAGCATCACCTGCGCGAGCGGTGCGAACGACTCCGAGCGCACCGGCGACAGGACGTCGACGAGGTGCTCGAACGGGACGTCGGCCGCGGCGAACGCGTCGAGATCGACCTCGCGGGCGCGCACGATCAGGCTGCCGAGATCGTCGGTGGGCGCGACCGCGGTACGCAGGATCAGCGTGTTGACGAACATGCCGATGAGCCCGTCGAGCTCGGCGCGACCGCGCCCGGCGACCGGTGTCGCGACGGCGATGTCGTCGGATCCACTCAACGTCGCCAGCACCGCCGCGAGTGCGGCATGGGCGACCATGAACAGCGTCGCATCGTGGGCGCGGGCGAGACGGTCGAGCGCGGCGGCGAGATCGCCGTCGACGGTGATCGCGACGCCGGCACCCCGCAGTGACGCGACCGCGGGTCGGCGGCGGTCGGTCGGCAGGTCGAGCACGTCGGGCAGGCCCGCGAGCCGTTCGCGCCAGTGTTCGGTCTGCGCACCGAGCGTCGACGTCGGGTCGTCGGCCGCGCCGAGCACCTCCTGCTGCCAGAGCGTGACGTCGGCGTACTGCACGGGGAGCGGATCCCGGGCCGGGGCCGTGCCCGTGACGCGCGCGGCGTAGGCGGCGAGGAGGTCGGTGACGAGCGGGGTGATCGACTCGCCGTCGGAGGCGATGTGGTGGGCCACCACCACCAGCAGGTGCTCGCCCGGCCCCGCCTCGACGACGCCGGCCCGGATCGGTGTCTCGCGTGTGACGTCGAACGGCTCCGACGGCAGGTCCCCCACACCGTCGGTGCGCCAGACGACGTCGGCGCCGACGTCGTCGGGGTCGATGATCCGCTGATACGCGACGCCGTCGGCGTCGGCCGGGAAGACGGTGCGCAGCGTCTCGTGGCGGGCGATCACATCGAACAACGCTTTGTGCAGGGCGTCGACGTCGAGGTCGCCGCGCAGGCGCAGCGCGAACGGGATGTTGTAGGCCGGCGACGTCGGGTCGAAGACGTTGATGAACCACATCCGCTGCTGCGCGGGCGACAGCGGGATCCGATCCGGACGGACCCGCGCGACCAGCGGCAGCGCAGCGGGATCCGTTCCGGCCGGGCCGTTGTCGTCGATGCGCGCGGCGAGCGCACGGACCGACGGATGGTCGAAGACATCCCGGACGCCGACGCGCACCGCGACGGCGTCGGACACCCGTGCCGCCACCCGGGTCGCCGACAGCGAGTTGCCGCCGACGTCGAAGAAACTCGCGGTCACCGACACACCGTCGAGTCCGAGGACGTCGGCCACGATCCCGGCGACCACCGTCTCGGTGGGTGTGGCGGGCGCGACGTCGGTCGAGCCGTCCGGACCGGGTGCGAGATCGGGTGCCGGGAGCGCCCGCCGGTCGACCTTGCCCGCCGCGGTGCGGGGCATGTCGATGACCACGACGTAGGTGTCCGGGCACATGTACGCCGGGAGGTGCTCGCGCGCGTGTCGTTCGACCGCATCGAGATCGATGTCGCCGGAGACGTATCCGACGAGCCGGGCGTCGCCACCGGTCCCGACGACCGCTGCGGCGGCGACCACCACACCCGGCGCCGCGGTCAGTACGGCGTCGACCTCGCCGAGTTCCACACGCTGTCCCCGGATCTTCACCTGGAAATCGCTGCGTCCGAGGTACTCGAGCTCACCGTCCGGGGTCCAGCGCACGAGATCACCGGTGCGATAGAGCCGTTCGCCGGGTGGGCCGATCGGGTCGGCGACGAAGCGGTCGGCGGTGAGGTCGGGTCGCGAGGAGTACCCGCGTGCCAGCTGGGGGCCGCCGAGGTAGAGCTCGCCGACGATGCCCGGCGCGACCGGTCGCAGCCGGGTGTCGAGCACCCGGGTGACGGTGTTGTCGACCGGCCGCCCGATCGGGACGGTGGTGTCGTGCGCCGACACCTCGTGGTGGGTGACGTCGACCGCGGCCTCGGTCGGGCCGTAGAGGTTGTGCAGACGAGCGGTCGGCGTGACGACCCGCATCGCGTGGGCGGTGGCCGGGGTCAACGCCTCGCCGGAGGCGAACACCTGCCGCACCGATCGCAGCGAGCTCGTGTGACGGTGGGCGTCGACGAAGGCCGCCATCATCGACGGCACGAAATGCGCGGTGGTGACGTGTGTCCGGTCGATGAGCTCGGCGAGATACCGCGGGTCGCGGTGACCGTCGGGTTCGGCGATCACCATCGTCGCCCCGCTGATGAGCGGCCAGAACAGTTCCCATACCGACACGTCGAAGGTGACCGGGGTCTTGAGGAGGACTGCGTCGTCGCCGTCGATCGGGAAGCGATCCTGCATCCACGCCAGCCGGTGGGCGATGGCGGCGTGCGACACCGTGACGCCCTTGGGTCGACCGGTCGATCCGGAGGTGAACAGGGTGTACGCGGCCGCATCGCCATCGGGGTCGACCTCGTCCCACGGGTCGGTGTCGGTGGATGTCGCGACCGGTGTCGTCGTGTCGACGGCGAGCACATCACCGGCGATCGCCGGCATCGCGGCCGGGGCGCCGTCGGGGCCGACCAGGACGATCGTGGCGCCGGCGGTGTCGAGCACGAAGGTGACGCGATCCTGCGGCGCCTCGGTGTCGAGGGGGACGTACTGACCGCCGGCGGCGACCACCGCATGGATGGCGACCACCATCTCGACCGACCGCGGGATCGCCACGGCCACCGCATCTCCCGGCCCGACACCGCGGGAACGCAGGGTGGCGGCGAGCACGGCGACACGCTCACCGAACTCGGCGTAGGTCACTGCACGCGCACCGGCACGCAACGCGACGGCGTGCGGGATGGCGAGCGTCTGCCTGCGCACACCGGCGATCACCGAGTCGGTCGGCATCGACGGCGCCGGGGTGACCGGCCCGGTCGACCAGGCGTCGACGCGGGCGGCGGTGTCGGGGGTCATGAGGTCGAGGTCGGCGATCATCGCGGTGGGGCGGTGCGCGACCGCGTCGACGAGCGTCCCCACCGCGTCGACGATCTGCGCGATGCGGGCGTCGTCGAACACCGAGGGCAGGTACTTCACCCGCACGAGCATCTCGTCGCCGTCGGGGACGGCCACGAGGGTCAGCGGATAGTGCGTCGCGTCGGCCGACGTCACGCCGCGGATGTCGAGTCCCGCTGTGGGTGCATCGGTTCCGCCCGCGTCGGTCACCCCGGCCGCACCGACCGCGGCGCGGTCCACCGGGAACGACTCGTAGACGACGAGGGTGTCGAACACCGCGGCATCCCCGGTCGCCGAGGCGATCTCGGCCAGTCCGACATGCTGGTGGTCGAGCAGTCGCGCCTTCGACTGCTGCACCGCACCGAGCAGATCGGCGACGGTGTCGTCGGGACGCACGGTCACCGGGACGGGCAGTGTGTTGATGAAGAGCCCGATCATCGACTCGACACCGTCGATCTCCGGAGGGCGACCCGAGACGGTCTCGCCGAACACGACGGTGTCGCGACCGGTCATCCGGGCGACCAGGACCGCCCACACCGCCTGCAGCACCGTCGAGGTGGTGGCCCCCGCCCGACGACCCGCCGCGGTCAAACCGCGCACGGTGTCCGCGGTCAGGTGCAGGGACCGTTCGGCGGGCGCCGTATCGGTGCGGGGTCGGACTCCGGGTGCGACAAGGGTGGGTCCGTCCACCGCAGCGAGGGCGTCGCGCCACGCCGTGAGCGCGGCGGCACGGTCTTGACGGGACAGCCAGTCGAGATAGACACCGAAGTCGTGCCCGTCGGGATCGGGGGTGTCGATGCCGTGACGCGCGGCGAGCAGTTCGGTGAGCACCAGAGGCGCCGACCATCCGTCGAGCAGCAGGTGGTGAGCGGAGATGATCAGCGATGCACCGACCTCGGGCAGCGCGGCGTCGTCCCGGCCGTGGCCGGCGAGGCGATGCCGCACCCACACGAATCGCATCGGTCCCGGCACCGCCAGATCGAAGCGGGTCCTCTGCTCTGCTCGGGCGATGCGCTCCACCTCTGCGGCTGCGACGTCGGCGTCGAGACCGGTGAGATCGACCACGCGCCAGTCCGGTTCGACGACGGCGGGGACCACGGCGACGACATGACCCGCCGCGGTTCGCCGGAACGACGACCGCAGTACGCGGTGGCGGCGCAGGAGGAGTCGCGCGGCGTGGTGCATCGCCTCGGCCGCATCGTCGTCGGTCGCGCCCGGCCCGCCGAACGTGATGACCGACTGCGTGACGTAGACGTCGATCTCGTCGCGCCGGTCGGGGTCATCACTGTCGGGGTCACCACCGTCGGACAGGTGTGCGCCGGCGGCGATCTCGGCCTGGAAGTACAGGCCCTGCTGCAGCGGTGTGAGCGGCCACAGCGTCGCGCCGGGTTCGGCCGCGCGCAGGGTCTCGATCTCGGACTGTGTCATCGACGTGGCGGCGAGATCGGTCTCGCTGGGGCCGGGGTCGCCGACGGCGCGGACGTGGTCGGCGATGGCCGCGAGCGTCGACGACCACCGCGCCGCGAGGGTCGCGACATCGTCGCGATCGAGAAGCCCTGCCGGGTGGGCGAAGTCGGCGTGCAGCACGCGGGCGTCATCGGTGGCGACCGTGCTGACCGACACGGTGAGCGCCGAGGTCGCCACCATGGCGCCGGTGATCGACGGCGGCAGTGACGGGCCGTCGGCCACCGGCGCGAAGCCGGCGGCGACCGCGTTCCCCACGGTGTCGGCAACAGAGTCGGGGTTCACGGAGGCGGGGGTCCCGGCGGTGTTGCCGAAGTAGTTCAGCGTCACCGGGGGCAGGGAGGCGGCGCGCAGAGGTGAGTCGGGTCGTAGGTACCGCAGCGGCCCGAAGGCGATACCGCGGTCGGGCATCCGGGCCAGCGCGTCCTTGACCGCCTTCACGGTGAGATCCACCGAGCCCGAGTGGTTCGTCACCGACAGCGGCGCGAACGCGGTGAACCAGCCGACGGTGCCCGCGAGATCGGCGCCGGGCGCGATCTGCTCCTCGCGGCCGTGGTTCTCCAGCAGCACGGAGATGCCCGCGTCGTCGGGGAACGACTCGTGCAGCGCCGCGATCAGTGCGGCGAGGAGCACGGCATCGACCCCTGCGCGGTAGGCGTCGGGCACCGCTCCGAGGATCGCGTCGCTGACGTCGGCGGGTATGTCGACGGTGGTCGAGGTGACGGTCGACTGCCGGTCGCGACCGCGGTCGAGGGTGAGGCGACCGTTCGAACGGGCCGCGACGGCGAGATGGTCGGCCCACAGGGGGATCTCGGCGTCCCGTTCCGTCAGGTCGGTCAGCACGCCTGTCCAGCGACGCATCGACGTGGCCGGCGGGCTCAACCGGATCGCCGCGCCCGACGTGCGCTGCCACCATGCCGTCGCCACGGCGGTCAGCACCGTCGTCCACGAGACGGCGTCGACACCGATGTGGTGGATCGCCAGCACCAGTCGCCCCGGGCTCGACGGATCGGCGTCGCGCACACCCACGGCGGCGACGAGCCGCCCGGCCTCGGGATCGATTGCGGTGAGCGCGATCTCGTGGGCGCGACGAACAGCGGCATGCGGGTGAGGAGCGCGGGTGTCCGCGTGGTCGAGGATCGTCACGAGCGCGTCGTCGGCCGATCCGGCGCCCGCGGTGAGTTCCCACTCCCCCTCGACGTGGCGCAGCGTCGCCGACAGCATGGCGTGCGTCTGCACGAGCGCGGTGACGATCGCACGTACGTCGGCCTCGGTTGCCTCGGTGGGCAGCGACAGAACCGCCGACTGCGAGAAGTCGAGGTGATCGCGGGGACCGTCGACGAGGTCGAGCATCCATGCGATCGACGGTCCGATCGGCATCGGACCGACTGCGCCGCCGGGGAGCTCGTCGAGAACGGCCGCGGCGCCGGTCGCCGCGGCGAGCGCACGGACGGTGCGGTGTTCGAAGATCATGCGGGGACCGATGGCGAAACCGGCCGCGCGCAGCAGCGACGAGAGGCGGATCGACATGATCGAGTCGCCGCCGAGGGCGAAGAACGATGCGGTGACCGACACCCTCTCGACACCCAGGGTGGCGGCGACGATCTCGCCGATCACCCGTTCCTCGGGGGTCGCCGGCGGCTCATGGTCGGCGTCGGTGGCGGTGAACTGCGGACGCGGGAGCGCGCGGCGGTCGAGTTTGCCCGTACTGCCCAGCACCACGTCGTCGAGCGCCATCCAGATCGACGGCCACATGTATTCCGGGAGGGCCGATTCGACGGCCGCGCGGACGGCGTCGAGGTCGGCCGGTGTCCCGGGAGTGCCCGCGACGTGGGCCACCAGATGCTGCGTCGCGTTATCCCCCGTCATGGCTGCCGATCCGGGGGTGTCACCGGTGACGACCGATGCGGCGGCGTGGACCACCCCGGGCACCGAGGTCATGACCGCCTCGATCTCGCCGAGTTCGATGCGCTGTCCGCGTAGCTTCACCTGGAAATCGGTGCGCCCGAGGTACTCCAACGCCCCGTCGGGTCGCCACCGGACGAGGTCGCCGGTGCGGTAGAGGCGGGTGCCGGGCGGCCCCTGCGGGTCGGGTACGAACCGTTCGGAGGTGAGGTCGGGGCGCGCGGCGTACCCGCGGGCCACCTGCACACCTCCGAGGTAGAGCTCGCCGGGGACGCCGACCGGCAGCGGACGCAGTCGGTCGTCGAGCACCCGGGTGACGGTGTTGGCGATGGGTCGGCCGATGGGGACGACCGCCCCGACGGTGTCGATGGCCTGGTGGGCGACCTCGACGGCCGCCTCGGTGGGACCGAACAGGTCGTGCAGGCCCGCCCACGGAAGACGGTCGCGCACGAGAGCGGCCACCCCCGGCGACAGCGCCTCACCCGAGGCGAACACGAAGCGCAACGCGGTCAGGTGGGTGAGCCGGTCGGCGTCGACGACGTCGAGGAACACCGAGAGCATCGAGGGCACGAAGTGCACCGACGACACCCGATGGCGGGCGAGGACGTCGGCGAGGTGATCGGGGTCGGTGTGACCGCCGGGACGGGTGACCAGCAGACGCGCACCGGCCATCAACGGCGCGAACAGCTCCGGCACCGAGACGTCGAAGGTGGTGGGGGTCTTCAGGATCACGGTGTCGTCGGCGTCGAGCGGGAAGGTCGCGAGTCCCCACCGGAGACGGTTGAGCACGGCCCGGTGCGACACCGTGACGCCCTTGGGGCGCCCGGTCGATCCCGAGGTGAACAGCGTGTAGGCCGCGTGATCGGGGCGTAGGGCGCAGACACGCTCGGCGTCGGTGACCGGTCCGTCCTGCGGGGCGTCGGGGTGATCGACGGTGTCGTCGAGGTCGACCACCATGGTCGACACGTCGGCGATCGACGCCTGGGGTGTGTCGGTGAGGACGAGACGTACTGCGGCGGTGTCGATCATGTACGCGACACGGTCGGCAGGGGTGTCGGGATCGATCGGCACGTACTGCCCGCCGGACGCGATCACCGCGTGGACCGCGACGACCATGGCGACGGAACGGTCCATCCGGATGCCCACGGCCGTCTCGGGTGCGACCCCGGCGGCGATGAGGCGGCGGGCCAATCGGTACACGTGGCCGCCGAAGGTCGCGTAGTCCAGTGTCGCGACGGAGTCCCCGACATCCGCAGGGGATTCGATGTCGGGGATGAGGGCGGTCGCATCCGGTGTCGCGGCGATCTGGCGCGACACGACCTCGGCCAGGGTCTCGGGCGCGAACACCACATCGGGACCCGCGCTGTGCCGTGCGACGGCGAGGCGTTCGGCGTCGGTGAGCAGGTCGATGTCGCCGACCACGGTGTCGCTACGACCGGCGGCGTCGAGGATCCGCACGAGCCGGCCGGCGAGGACCTGCACGGTCGTCGAATCGAACAGGTCGGCGGCGTAGACGATCTCGCCCTGCCAGTCCGAGCCGGCCGGGGCGGTGCCGACGCTGACCGCGAGATCGAGGCGGGCGGGCGGTGTTCCGGGGTCGGCGAGGTCGATACGCAGACCTCCGGCCTCGATACCCCTCGACGGCTGATCCGACGCCCCGACCGAGAGCATCACCTGACTCAGGGGGGCGAACGCCTCCGAGCGGGTGGGGGCGAGGCGCTCGACGAGGTACTCGAACGAGACGTCCGAGCGCGCGAAGGCATCGAGATCGGTCGCGCGGATGTCGTCGAGGACCGCGCCGAGTGTGGTGTCGCCGCGAACCCGGTTGCGCAGCACCAGGGTGTTGACGAACATCCCGACCATGGGGTCGAGGGCGGCGTGGCCGCGCCCGGCGACCGGGGTGGAGACGACGATGTCGTCGGTCGCCGACATCCGCGCGAGGAGCGTCGCGAGCGCGGCGTGCACGGCCATGAAGTCGGTGGCACCCCGACTGCGGGCCCAGGCCCGGACGGCATCGGCGGTGTCGGCGGGGATCGAGAACGTGATGCGACCGCCGACGTGCGATGCGACCGTCGGTCGTGGCCGATCCGTGGGCAGGGTGAGCACGTCGGGGAGGTCGGCGAGATGGTCGAGCCAGTATCCGACCTGCTGCCCCAGAGGCGACGTCGGGTCGTCGGCGGCACCGAGCACCGACTGCTGCCAGAGGGCGACGTCGGCGAACTGCACCGACAACGGCGGCATGTCGGGGCGATGTCCGGCCGCCCGCGCGGCGTAGGCGGCGGCGAGATCGGCGACCAGGGGTGCCAGCGATTCACCGTCGACGGCGATGTGGTGCAGCGACAGCGCCAACAGGTGATGGTCGCTCGTGCGGGCCACGAGCCGCGCCCGGACCGGCAGGTCGGTGGTGACGTCGAAACCGGCCTCGAGGAAGCCCTGCATCTCGTCGGCCGCACCGGTCTCAACCCAGTCGAGCATGGTCGCGGCGGTGTCGAGCTCGTGGACGAGCTGACCGGCACGGCCGCGGGTCTCCGGGTAGGTGGTGCGCAGGACCTCGTGGCGGTCGAGGACATCGAGCAGCGCCTGTCGCAGTGCGTCGGTGTCGAGCGGGCCGTGGAGGTGGGCGAGCACCGGGATGTTGTAGGCGTTCGACGTCGGTTCGAACCGGTTGAGGAACCAGATCCGCTGCTGGGCGATCGACAGCGGGATGTGTGCGGGGCGCGGCATGGGCTGCAGCAGTGGGGTGTTCGGGCTCGCCCCGGGGTCCCCCGCCGATGCGCGCAGCCGCGCGACGAGTCCGCGCACCGTCGGCGCCTCGAACAGATCGCGGAC
The DNA here is from genome assembly GCF_053345315.1 of Williamsia sp. M5A3_1d. Lineage (NCBI taxonomy): Bacteria > Bacillati > Actinomycetota > Actinomycetes > Mycobacteriales > Nocardiaceae > Williamsia > Williamsia sp. M5A3_1d. The sequence continues at coordinate 340,419 of NZ_JBKEZX010000003.1, read as the reverse complement.
ACCGACGGGAACACCCAGTGCGTCCGCGACGCGTGCGGTGACCCGTGTGGCCGACAACGAGTTGCCGCCGAGGGCGAAGAAGTCGGCGGTCACGCCCACGGCGTCGGGTTCCACACCGAGGACCTCGGCCACGATGCCGCGGACGGCGATCTCGTCGTCGCCGCGGGGCGATTCGATGACGTCGTCGCCGGTGCTGCGGGGGTCAGGGGCGGGCAGCGCGGTCCGATCGATCTTGCCCACCGGCGTCAAGGGCATCGCGTCGAGAACGGTGATCGTGCTCGGCACCATGTGCGCGGGCAGCGACCGGACGAGATGTGCGCGCAGGTCGTCGACATCGGGTGCCGGGCCGTCGTGGTCGACGTAGCCCGCGAGTGCCGTGATCGGGCCGCTCCCAGTCGAGATACCGACACCGTCGGTGGTGCCGACGACGACGGCACGACGGACCTGCGGGTGCGTCAGCAGGACCGATTCGATCTCGCCGAGTTCGATCCGCTGACCCCGCAGTTTCACCTGGAAATCCGATCGACCGGCGTAGGTCAGCTCGCCGGTCGTGCTGCGGCGCACCAGGTCCCCGGTGCGATACATCCGACTGCCCGGTGTCCCGAACGGCGCGGCGACGAACCGTTGCGCCGACAGACCCGGGCGACGGTGGTAGCCCCGCGCCAACGACGGTCCCATCAGGTACAGCTCGCCGAGGACTCCGGTCGGGACGGGTCGTAGGCGGTCGTCGAGCACGACCGCATGTGTGCCGGGCATCGGGAGACCCAGCGGCACCGGCGATCCCGGCGTCAGGGGCGCCGAGGTGACACAGATGATCGTCGCCTCGGTCGGGCCGTAGGCGTCGAAGAACTCCCGTGTGCCGGCCCAGCGGGCCATCTCGGCGTCGGTCACCGCCTCGCCGCCGGCGAGCAGGTGGGTCAACGACACCCGCGCGGGGTCCGGGAGCGACGCGGCGACCGACGGGACGAGGAACGCGTGCGTCGCGCCGTGCGCGGTGATCCACTCGGCGAGTTCCTCGCCGCCGACGATGTCGGGCGGGGTCACCACCATGGTCGCGCCGGCGATGTAGGTGCCGAGCACCTCGAGCATCGCGGCGTCGAATGCCGGGGAACTGATGCCCAGCCATCGCGACGACGGTTCCGAGCGGTGGTGGTCGCGCAGGGTCTGGGCGACACCCGCGAGTCCGGTGTGGGTGACCAGCACACCCTTGGGGACACCGGTGGATCCGGACGTGAAGATCATGTAGGCGCCGTTGTCGGGTCGCAGTGGCGCGGTCCGCTCGGTGTCGGCGACAGGTGCGCCCGAGACCCGGCCCGCGTCGATCCGTTCGGTGAGCGCGTCGATCATCGTGTCGATCATCGTGTCGTCGAGGGTGATCCAGCGCGGACCCGCGGGCATGGATGCTGCCCCCGCCGCGACGTCGACGCCGATGAAACCGATGCTCGCGGAGCTGTCGGCGACGACCTGTCGGATGCGGTCGGCGGGGTACCGGGGATCGATGGGGCAGTACACCGCGCCGGCTTTCGCGATCGCCCACAGCGCGATCTGCACCGGGGCCGATCGGCGGATGGCGCTGACGACGACGTCGTCGGGGCCGACGCCGGCGGCGATGAGGTCGCGGGCCACCGCCGAACTCAGACGGTCGAGGTCGGCGTAGGTCAGCGACATCCGGTCGTCGACGACGGCGATCGCGTCCGGGTTCCGGGCGGCGGCCCGGGCGAGGATGTCGGGCAACAGCATGGGCGCAGGCACCGGGTCGAGCGTGTCCACCGCGAGATGTTCGCGCTCAGTGAGGATGTCGATGCCGCCGATCTCGATGTCGGGCGAGGCGAGCACCGCCTCGAGCACCCGCATCCACCGGTCGGCGAGGGCATGCACCGTGTTCTGGTCGAACAAGGCGGTGGCGTAGGTGATGGTCCCCCGCCACGGGCGCGCACCGTCGGGTCCGGCGACCGGCGCCTGCACGCCGATGGTGAGATCGACCTTGGCCGTGGTGAACTCCAGGTCGACGGGTTCCACCACGAACCCGTCGCCGAGGTCGAGCGCGTCGGTGTCGCCCCGCGCGGCGCCGTCTCCGACGGTGAACAGGATCTGCACGAGAGGCGCGAAGGCCTCGGAGCGCACCACGTCGAGCCGGTCGACGAGCTCGTCGAAATCGGTGTCGGCGTGCGCGAGGGCGTCGAGGTCGACGCGGCGCACCCGCGTAAGGAGTTCGGTGAACGACGCTGTCGGGTCGACCGGGGTGCGCAGCACGACGGTGGTGACGAACATCCCGATGAGGTCGTCGAGCTCGGCGCGTCCCCGCCCGGCCACCGGGGTGCCGATCACGACGTCGTCGGTGGCGGCCAGTCGCGCCAGCACCGCGGCGAGCGTCGCGTGGAGCAGCATGAACACCGTCGCCCCGTGCTCACGTGCGAGTCGTGCTGCGGCGTCGGCGATGTCGGCCGGGATGTCGAAGGCGACGGTCGCGCCATCGGTGGAGGCCACCGCGGGCCGTGGTCGGTCGGTGGGGAGGTCGATGACGGCGGGCACACCGGCCAGTACCTGCGCCCAGTGGTCGAGGCGTGCGCCGTCGCCCGCCCCGTCGACGTGGTCGAGTTCGCGCATGTCCCGGTCGTGCTGCCACAGGGTGAGGTCGGCGTACTGCACAGCCAGCGGCGGCCAGTCGGGGGCCATCCCCGCACGGCGGGCGGCGTAGGCGGTCAACAGGTCGCGGGCCACCACGGGCATCGACTCACCGTCGGCGGCGATGTGGTGCAGCGCGATCACCAGCAGTGTCTCGTCCCCGGCGAACTGCTCCCTCGTCCCGGAGATGCGTGCACGCAGCGGCAGGTCGGCGGTGAGGTCGAATCCGCGGCGCACGATGGCCATCGCCTCGTCGGGCGAGTCGACGACCGCCACGTCGAGGGCGCGCGGCCCGTCGACGACCGGGTCGGGGGCGAGGATCTGCTGGTGCACGACCCCGTCGGCGCCGAGCGGGTAGACGGTGCGCAGCACCTCGTGGCGGGTCACCAGATCGGTGAACGCCACACGGAGGGCGTCGATGTCGACGTCGCCGCGCAGCCGCAGGGCCAGCGGGATCGTGTACGTCGGCTCCGCCGGGTCCCAGGAGTTGATGAACCACATCCGCTGCTGGGCCGCCGAGAGCGGGATCCGGTCCGGCCGGGGCATCGGTCGCAGCGGCGACGCAGACCGATCGGCAGGACGGGACGAGTCGGCGACGCGCCGCGCCAGCGCCCGCACCGACGGGGCCTCGAAGACGTCGCGGACGCCGAGGTCGACATCGAGTGCGTCGGCCGTGCGGGCGGCGACCCGTGTCGCCGACAGCGAGGTGCCTCCGAGGTCGAAGAAGTCCTCGGTCACCGAGACCGCCTCGAGGCCCAGCACGGTGGCCACGACCGCCGCGATGATCTCCTCGGTCACGTCGGCCGGCGGTGTGTACGCGTTCGCGTCGGAGGCCAGGTCCGGCGCAGGCAGTGCCCGCCGGTCGACCTTGCCGCTCGACGTCAGCGGCAGGGTGTCGAGGACGACCCACCGCGTCGGCCGCATGTGCGCGGGCAGCGCCTGCACCGCGTCGACCACCGGGGTCGGCACCGGGGAGTCGAACGCGCCTGCTACATGGGCGACGAGATGATCGTCGCCGGTGGCGTCGGTGACCACCGACACCACCGCGCCGCGGACACCGGGCACGGCGGCGAGCACCGCCTCGATCTCCCCCGGCTCGATACGTTGGCCGCGCAGCTTCACCTGGAAATCGCTGCGGCCCAGGTATTCCAGCTCACCGGAGCGATTCCAGCGCACGCGATCGCCGGTGCGGTAGAGCCGGCCGCCGGTCCCGGTCGGATCGGCGACGAAACGATCGGCGGTGAGGTCGGGCCGCGACGCGTAGCCACGGGCGAGCTGCACACCACCGAGGTACAACTCGCCGGCGACACCGACGGGCACCACGCGCAGACGGTCGTCGAGGACCGTCGTCGTGGTGCCGGGCACCGGGGCACCGATCGGCACGACGGCCTCGCGGCCCGACACCGGGTGGTGGGTGACGTCGACGGCGGCCTCGGTGGGCCCGTACAGGTTGTGCAGGGTCGCGGGCAGGGCGGCGAGCGCCGCCCTCGCGGTGGACGCCGTGAGCGCCTCACCGGAGGTGACCACCAGACGCAGGCTCGCCGGCGCTGCGGTGCCGGAGGCGACCAGGACGTCGAGGAACGCCGAGAGCATCGACGGCACGAAGTGGACGACGCTGACCGACCACCGCTCGGCGAGCGCGCACAGATGAACGGGATCTCCGTGCCGACCCGGCTCGGCGAGAACCAACCGCGCGCCGGTCATCAACGGCCAGAACAGTTCCCACACCGACACGTCGAAGGTGGCGGGCGTCTTCTGGATGACGGTGTCGTCGGCGGTGAGGGCGAACCGGTCCTGCATCCACGCCAACCGCGTCACGATCGCACGGTGGGAGACGGTGACCCCCTTCGGCTCTCCGGTCGATCCCGACGTGAACAGGGCGTAGGCGGCGGCGTCGGGGTGGAGGGGTGCGCGTCGACCGGGGTCGCGGACGGGGTGGGTGTCGGGGTCGCGGACGGGGTGGGTGTCGGGATCGAGCGGTTCGGAACAATCGACCACGAGACGCTCGACGGGATGATCGGCGAGGGCCGCGGGCGTCGGCCCGGGGGCGACGAGGACGTGCGCGACGCGGGCGGTGGCGAGCATCGACGCCGTGCGGCCCGCGGGGGCGTCGGGATCGACGGGGACGTAGTGTGCGCCCGCGGCGACGACTGCGTGGACGGCGACGAGCAGCTCCGCCGACCGCGGGAGACAGATCGCGACGGCGTCGTCGGCACCGATCCCCCGCGCGATGAGCGAGCGTGCGAGAGAGTGGGTGCGGGTGGCGAATTCGGCGTAGGAGATCTCGCGGTCACCGTCGACGATCGCGGTGGCCGACGGCGTCGCCGCGACCTGCCGGGCCACCGCCGCCGCGAGATCGGTGGCGTCGGGATCGATCCGGGGCGCGGGCCCTCCGTCGGAGAACGCCGCGATCTGGTGGGTCTCGGCGGCGTCGACGATGTCGATGTCGCCGATCGGCGTCTGCGGCGCCGCGACGCCGGCGACGAGGACCGCCCGGAGTCGGTCGGCGAGACGCGCGGCGGTGTCGGCGGTGAACAGGTCGGTCGCGTAGATGATCCTCCCGCTCAACGACACCAGGGCGCCGTGGTCGTCGCGGGTCGCGGTGAAACCGACGGTGAGGTCGTAGCGCGCGGGTGGATCGCCGGGGTCGACGGGCGTGATCTCGATGCCCGCGGCGTCGACGGCGGTGACGTCGATGGCAGTGAGGTCGATGGCAGCGGGCGCCGGCTGCTCGAGGGTGAGCAACACCTGGGTGAGCGGTGCGAAGGCCTCCGACCGGGTGGGCGCGAGGACGTCCACCAGGTGTTCGAAGGGGACGTCGGCGTGGGCGAACGCGTCGAGGTCGATGTCGCGGACGGTGTCGAGGAGACCGGCGAACGGGGTCGCGGGATCGACCTCGGTCCGCAGCACCAGGGTGTTGACGAACATCCCGACGAGCGGATCGAGTTCGGCCCGGCCACGACCGGCGACCGGTGTCCCGACGGCGATGTCGGTGCTCGCCGACGACCGCGCGAGGACCACCGCCAGGGCGGCGTGCAGCACCATGAACAGCGTGACGCGGTGCCGCGTGGCGAGCGCCTCGAGTTCGGTGAGGATCTCGGCCCCGAGGACGATGTCGACCGCGGCGCCCCGCATCGACGCCACCGGCGGGCGCGGGGAGTCGGTCGGTAGATCGATGACGTCGGGTAGTCCGGCGAGTCGTGACGTCCAGTGATGCACCTGGGTGCCCAGCGGCGAGGTCGGGTCGTCGACCGCGCCGAGAACGCGCTGCTGCCAGAGGGTCACGTCGGCGTACTGCACGGCCGGCGGTTCCCACGCCGGCGCCACACCGGCCACGCGCGCCGCGTAGGCGGCGACGAGGTCGGCGACGAGCGGTCCGATGGACTCACCGTCGGAGGCGATGTGGTGGATCACCACGTACAGCAGGTTCTCGTCGCGTGCGTCGGCGCCGTCGGTCATGTTGCTCGCCGGGTCCGCCGGGACGAGCCCCACGCGGATGGGCAGTTCGGAGGCGAGATCGAAGGGGCGCGAGGGCAGGGCGGCGGCGTCGGTGGCGCACCACCAGCGGGCGTCGTCGATCGATGCGGGGTCGCCGATCACCTGGTGGACGGTGCCGTCGACGTCCTGGGCGAAGGTGGTGCGCAGGGTCTCGTGGCGCCCGATGACGTCGCGTACCGCGGAACGCAGGGCGTCGGTGTCGAGGGCACCACGCAGCCGTAGCGCGAAGGCGATGTTGTAGGCGGGTGAGGTCGGGTCGAACCGGTTGATGAACCACATCCGCTGCTGTGGGGGCGACAGCGGGATGCGGTCCGGTCGCGCCTGCGGGACGAGGGGTTCGACGTTCTGCGGGACGGCGCCCTCCGACCTCTCCCGGACGAGCGCCGCCAGTGCCCGGACGGTGTTCGCGGAGAACACGTCCCGGACCCCGATCCGTGTGGCGACGGCGTCGGACACCCGTGCCGACACGCGTGTCGCCGACAGAGAGTTCCCGCCGATGTCGAAGAAGCTGTCGGTGACCGACACCGCGTCGACGCCGAGGACGTCGGCGAACACCTCGGCCACCGTCACCTCGAGATCATCGGCGGGCGCGACGATCTCGTGATCGGCGCCCGGGAAGACCGGCGCGGGCAGTGCGCGGCGGTCGATCTTGCCCGACGGGGTGGTCGGCAGGGTCTCGGAGTGGGTGAACAGGCTGGGCCGCATGAACTCCGGGAGCGCCCGGGCGACGAACGTGGTGACCGTGTCGAGGTCGACCGGACCGGCGAGATGGGCCACGAGGTGGTCGCCGCCGTCGGGGCCGGTGGCCACGGTGACCGCGGCGGTCACGACACCGGGCGCATCGGCGAGAACGGCTTCGATCTCACCGAGTTCGATCCGCTGGCCCCGCAGTTTGATCTGGGTGTCGGCGCGTCCGAGGTAGTCGATGTCGCCGTGCGCGGTCCAGCGCGCGAGATCTCCGGTGCGGTAGAGCCGCGACCCGGGAGGACCGTAGGGGTCGGCGACGAACCGTTCTGCGGTCAGATCCGGGCGGTCGGCGTATCCGCGGGCGAGTTGCACACCGCCGAGATGTAGTTCGCCGATCACCCCGGGGGCCACGGGTCGTAGTCGGTCGTCGAGGATCCGGGTGACGGTGCCTGCGATCGGCCGGCCGATGGGCACGCTGGCGTCGCCGCGGTGCACCTCGTGCCAGGTGACGTCGACCGCGGCCTCGGTCGGACCGTAGAGGTTGTGCAGACGCGCGTTCGGCAGCGCCGCGAGCGCCGACGCGGCCACGGCCGGCGGCAGCGCCTCACCGGAGGTGAACACCGCACGCAGACCGGCGAGCACCCTGCCGTCGGTGGTGTCGAGCTGATCGACGAACACCGACAGCATGGACGGCACGAAGTGCGCCACGGTGATCCGCTCGGCGACCATCAGGTCGGCGAGATGTCGTGGGTCACGGTGGCCGTCGGGAGCGACCACGACAAGCGTGGCGCCGGTCATCAACGGCCAGAACAGTTCCCACACCGACACGTCGAAGGTGACCGGGGTCTTCTGCACGGCGACGTCGGCGTCGGTGAGGGCGAACTGTTCCTGCATCCACAGCAGCCGGTTGACGATGGCGGCGTGGGAGACGGTCACGCCCTTGGGGCGGCCTGTCGATCCCGAGGTGTACAGCGTGTAGGCGGCGTGGCCGGGGCGGAGGCCGCGACGGTGCTCGGTCACGGCCGCGGTCACCGCCGGGCTCGGCCTCGGTGCTGTGGCGCAGTCGATCTCGACGAGCTCGCGGCCTGCGAGACCGGTCGGCGGGCCCCCGGGCGCCACGAGCACGATCTGCGCTCCGGCGGTGGTGAGCATGTGGGCGATGCGGTCGGCGGGGGCGTCGGGATCGAGGGGGACGTACTGCCCGCCCGCCGCGACGATCGCATGGATCGCGACGAGCAGTTCGGTCGACCGGTCGATGGCCACGGCGACCGCCACATCGGGTCCGACTCCGCGGTCGATGAGGTCGGCGGCGACGCGATCGACCTGCGCACCGAACTCGCCGTAGGTGACCGCCGTGCCCTGGACACGCAGCGCGACGGCGTCCGGGGTGCGCGCCACCTGCGCCGCGACGAGATCTCCGAGCGAGGCGGAGGCATCGCTTCCCGCCGACAACGGGGCGCCGGTCGACCATCCGCGCATCCGGTCGGCCAGCTTCTGCGACCGCGGGTCGAGGTCCCCGAGGCGGGTGTGCGGGTCGCGCGCGATGGCGGTCAGCAGAGTCACCATGGCGTCGCCGAACACCGCCACCATGTCCTCGTCGAACGCCGACGGCAGGTATTTCAGTGTCAGGGCGAGGCCGTCGGCCTCATCGGGGGCGGCGACGAGGTTCAGCGGGTAGTGCGTTGCGTCGGTGGACGACACGGCCCGTACCGGGCCCGCTCCCCCGTCTGCCGCTCCCCCGTCTGCCGCCGCGGCGACCGCCGCGTCGATCGGGTACGACTCGTAGACCGTCAGGGTGTCGAAGAGGACCGGTTGCCCGATCGCGTCAGCGATGTCGCTGAGACCGACGTACTGGTGGTCGAGGACCGCCGCCTTCGATCGGTGCAGCGATTCGACGAGTTCGGCGAGCGAGGCGCCGGGATCGACGCGCGCGACGACGGGAAGGGTGTTGATGAACAGCCCGATCATCCGGGAGACCCCGGGCTCGTCGGGCGGTCGACCCGACACCGTCTCACCGAACACCACCGACGTCCGTCCGGTGATGCGGCTCAGCAGGATCGACCAGGCGGCCTGCAGCACCGTCGCCATGGTGGCGTCGAGATCGCGGACCCGACCGGTCAACGACGACGTCCATTCGCCGTCGAGACGCACGCGCAGATCCCGCGGCGGGGCGTCGGCGCTCGGCGTGTGACCCGGTGCCACCAGGGTCGGACCGTCGACCCCGGCGAGGGCGTCGCGCCAGACATCGAGCGCGGCGGTGCGATCGCGGGTCGCGAGCCAGTCGAGGTGGTCACCGAAGTCGGGCCGGACCGGTTCGACGGTGTCGGTGTCGCATGGGATGTGGGCGCCGCCGAGCAGCGGGGAGAGCAACTCGCCCAGCAGGATCGGCGCCGACCAGCCGTCGATGACGAGGTGGTGGGCGGTGACGACGACCGACACGACGGGCTGCGCGTCGGCGTCGAGATGTCGGACGTGGACGAACCGGATGAGCCCCCCGACGGCGAGATCGAAACCGGCTGCACGCTCGTCGTGGGCGATCTGCTCGAGACGCCGGGTCGCGTCGTCGGGCGTGGAGGTTCCCAGATCCACCGCTCGCCAGCCGGATGTGTCGGCGGACGCGACGACGGCGACCGGCCGGCCGGAGGCGCTGCGCACGAATGCCGTTCGCAGCACGCGATGCCGGGCGACGAGCGTGTGCGCGGCGTGGCGGGCGGTGTCGACGTCGAAGGCGTCGGTGACCGTGATCGTCGACTGTGTGATGTAGACATCCGCGCCACCGGCGAACTCGGATTCGAAGTACAGGCCCTGCTGCAACGGGGTGAGTGGCCACAGATCGGCGCCGGGATGTGCGGTGAGCAGGGTGTCGATCTCGGACTGGGTGAGTCCCGTGGATTCGAGGTCGGTCTCGCTGGGTCCGACCGGGCCCTCCCCGACGCGATCGACGACCGTCTCGAGGTGGACGGCCCATCGGTCGGCGATCGCGTCGACACGCGAGCGGTCGATCGCACCCGGCGCGAACGCGAACTCGGCCCGCAGTTCTCGCCCGCCACCCGCCGACTTCTCGCCGTTCGGGCTGACCGCACCGATGGTGACGGTGAGGGCCGCGAGTGCCGACATGTCGCCGCGCACCGACGGCGGCAGGGTCGGTGCGCCGGCGACCGGCGCGAAGGGCGCGTCGACGCCCGCGGCGTCCCCCGCCGGGGAGGACTGTGCGCCCAGGTAGTTGACGGTCACCGACGGCAGGGGGCGGTCGCGCAGCGGCGAGTCGGGGTGCAGGTAGCGCAGTGGACCGAAGGCGATGCCTCCGTCGGGCATCCGCGCGACGGCGTCCTTCACCGCCTTCACCGTCGCCACCACCGACGCGTCGGCCTGCTCGGTGTCGGGGTCGATGGGTGACACCGGCAGTGTCAGCGGGACGAAACTGGTGAACCACCCGACGGTCTCCGACAGGTCCGCGCCGGGCGCGAGATGTTCCTCGCGGCCATGGTTCTCGATGAGCACCGACACGCCTGCATCTGCGGTGGCGGACGACGACGGGGTGCCGGGCGAGAGCACATCGGCGAGCGCCTGCATGAGGGCGGCGACGAGGGTGGTGTCGACGCGGGCGCGCAGGGCCTCGGGGACCGTGGTGAGGATCGGGTCGGCGATCGCGGCGGGCACGGTGACGCCGATGGTCTCGACCGTCGCGAGGCGGTCACGGCCCCGATCGACCGTGATCGACGACGGCGATCCGTGCGCGGGGAGGTGCCGATCCCACAGCGCCAGTTCCGATTCACGCTCGGCCAGGTTTGCGAGCACCCCGGCCCACCGGCGGAACGAGGTGCCGGTGGCGGACACGATCGGTGGCCGGTCGGCGCGCAGATGCCACCACGCCGCGCCGATCCCGGCGACGATGGTCGGCCACGACACGGCGTCGACGCCGATGTGGTGGACGACGACGACGAGACGACCGGACCCGGTGGCGTCCCGGACGCCCACCGCCGCGACGAGACGCCCGGTGGACGGGTCGAGCCCGGCGCAGGCACGGCGGTGCGCCTCGCGGATCGCCGTGTCGGTGAGTCCGCCGAGGTCGACGATCTCGACGTGGATGTCGTCGATGTGTCCGGCCCCGGCGATCATCGTCGGCACCCCGTCGTCGACGGTGACCGACGCGGTGAGCATCGGGTGGGCGATCGCGACGGCGCCGAGCACCGCGCGCAGGTCGGCGACCTCGGCGTCGGGCGGCAGCACCAGCACCGCGGACTGGGAGAAGTCGGCGAACTGCGCGGGGTCGTCGACGAGGTCGAGCATCCACCCGATCCCCGGCGTCAACGCGACCGGTCCGACTGCGCCGCCGGGGTATTCGATGAGAGTGTCGACGACGTCGCGGACCGCGGCGTGCGCCAGAGCGCGGACGGTGCGATGGGTGAAGATGTCGCGCGGGCTGATCGCGTAACCGGCGCCACGGAGCAGTGACGTCAGTCGGATGGACAGGATCGAATCGCCGCCGAGGGCGAAGAACGAGTCGGTGACCGAGACACCGCCGACGCCGAGCACCGTGGCGACGATGTCGGCCATGGCGCGTTCGTCATCGGTCGCGGGTGCGACGTGGTCGGCACCGGCCCCACCGAAGTCGGGGGCGGGAAGGGCGCGACGGTCGAGCTTTCCCGCGGCGTTGCGCGGGATGTCGTCGAGGGTGATCCAGATGCCGGGCCGCATGTACTCGGCGAGCGAGGTCTCCGCCGCCGCCCGCGCCGCGGCGACCATCGTCTCGGCGTCGCGGCCGGCGAGATGGGCGACGAGATGCTGCGCCCCACCGGGGGCGGTCACGACCGACGCGGCGGCGTGCACGACGCCCGGCGCACCGGTCAACACGGCCTCGATCTCGCCGAGTTCGATGCGCTGCCCCCGCAGCTTGACCTGGAAGTCGCTGCGTCCCAGGTATTCGAGTTCACCGGCGCGGTTGCGGCGGACGAGATCACCGGTCCGGTAGAGCCGTTCGCCGCCGCCGGTGGGGTCGGCGATGAACCGTTCCGCGGTCAGATCGGCTCGGGCGGCGTACCCGCGCGCGAGTTGGGGACCGCCGAGGTAGAGCTCCCCGGTGACACCCGGACCGACCACCTGCAGGCGCGTGTCGAGGACCACCGTGCGTGTGTTCCACACCGGCCGACCGATCGGCACCACCTCGCCGACGATGTCGAGCCGGTGGTGGGCGACCTCGACCGCAGCCTCGGTGGGACCGAACAGATCATGGAGGGCGGCGTGTGGCAGCGCGGCGCGGGCCGTACGCGCGAGCCCCGGCGACAGTGCCTCACCCGAACAGAACAGGTACCGCAGGGACGTCAACCGCGTGAGGGTCGCCGCGTCGACGACATCGAGGAACACCGACAACATCGACGGCACGAAGTGCACGGAGGTCACGGCGTGGGTCTCGACCACCTCGGCGAGGTGCTCGGGATCGGTGTGCCCGCCGTCGACGGCGATCACCATGCGGGCCCCGGACATCAACGGCGCGAACAGTTCCGGCACGGAGACGTCGAAGGTGTACGGCGTCTTGAGCAGGACGGCGTCGTCGGTGTCGAGCGGGAAGGTGTCGAGTCCCCATCGCAGCCGGTTGAGGACGGCCCGGTGTGTCACCGTGACGCCCTTGGGACGGCCGGTCGAGCCGGAGGTGAACAAGGTGTACGCCGCGTGGTCGGGCCGCAACGGCCCGCGTCGATCGGCGTCGGTGATCGGCGCGGCGCGATCTCCCCCGCGGGTGGCGACGTCGATGGTTGTGTCGACCGTGACGACCGAGAGACGGTCACCGGCGTGCGACATCCAGTCGGGGCGACGATCGCGGCCGATGAGGACGACCACCGCCCCGGACGTGTCGACCATGTACTGGGCACGCTCGGCGGGGGTGGCGGGGTCGAGCGGCACGTACTGCCCGCCGGCGGCGAGCACGGCGTGGACGGCGACGACGAGTTCCACCGAGCGCGGAAGACACAGCGCGACGGCGTCGTCGGGTCCGACACCGGCGTCGATGAGATCCCGGGCCAGCACCGACACCCGCGCCCAGAACTCGCCGTGGGTCAGCGTGCGTCCGGAACCGTCGGTGGTCACCAGCGCGATCGCGTCGGGGTGGTCGTCGCCGTGGCGGCGGCCCTCCTCGACGAGGGTGGCTGCGGGCAGCGTCACCGCCGGGCCGTTCGACGCCGCCACCTGCGCGGCGATCTCGGCGTCATCGAGGATGGCGATGTCGCCCACCGGGGTCGCGGGGTGGCCGGCGAACGCGGTCAGCATTCGACGGAAGCCGTCGGCGAACCGGACGACGGTGTCGTGGTCGAACAGGGCTGCGGCATAGATGAACACGCCCGACAGCTCGGCGGCGTTGTCGGTCACACCGACCGTCAGGTCGAACTTCGCGACGTCGTCGCCGACCCGTTGAAGTGCCATCACGACGTCGCCGAGGTCCGCCGACACCGGGCGGTCGGTGTCGTGGACGAGCATCACCGAGGCCAGCGGTTCGAAGGATTCCGATCGCACGGGATCGACGGCGTCGACGACGCGTTCGAAGGGCACCTCGGCGTGGGCGAACGCGTCGAGGTCGACCCGGCGTACGTCGGCGAGCAGGTCGGTGACGGCGGCGGCCGTGTCGATCTCGGTCCGCAGCACCAGGGTGTTGACGAACATGCCGACCAGCGGGTCGAGTTCGGCGTGTCCGCGGCCGGCCACCGGGATGGCGACGGCGATGTCGGTCGACGACGACAGACGCGCGAGCAGTGCCGCCAGCGCGGCGTGCACCACCATGAAGGTGGTGACCCCGGCGTCGGTCGCGAGTCGTCGCAGCGCGGCGGTGGTCTCGGCGTCGAGGGTGATCTCGACGGTGCCGCTGCGTCCGTCGGGCGTGGGGGGACGCGGCCGATCGGTCGGCAACCCGAGGACCTCGGGTACTCCGGCGAGGGTGGAGCGCCACCAGGTGAGGTCCTGCGCCATCGGCGACCCGGGATCCTCGGCCGAACCCAGCCGATCACGTTGCCACAGGGCGTAATCGGCGTACTGGACGGCTGGTGGCGCCCAGGCCGGCGCCTCGCCACCCGTCCGCGCGGTGTAGGCCCGGGTGATGTCGTGGGCGAGGACGGGGGCGGACTGACCGTCGGCGGCGATGTGGTGGACGACGATCACCAGCAGGTGTGTGGCGTCGGTGCTGTGCAACCGCGCCCGCAGCGGGAGATCGGTCACGACGTCGAACCCCTGGCCGATGACCGCCCGGGCCTCACCGTCGGTGGCCACCACCGCCCAGTCGAGCAGTGTCCGAGCGTGTCCGGGCGTGTCGATGAACTGGATCGGGGCACCGTCGCCGCCGGTCGGGTAGGTGGTGCGCAGCACCTCGTGCCGATCGATCACGTCGCCGATGGCGTCGCGGAGCGCATCGGTGTCGAGGGGTCCGCGCAGGGTGACGACGACCGGGATGTTGTAGGCGGCCGAGGTCGGGTCGAACTGGTTGATGAACCACATGCGGCGCTGTGCGTAGGACAGCGGGATCTCGGTCGGGCGCGTGCGGGGCGTCGGGGGTGCCGCGAGGACCGACGCGTCACCCGTGGGCGTCACGGGGCTCGCGGGATCACCTGTACCGGAATCGATCACCTTCGACCATCCGCGCGGGGTCGGTTCGTCGAACAGGTCGCGGACACGTAGTTCGCGGCCCAGCCCCTGCCCGACCCGTGCGACCACGCGGGTCGCCGCGAGCGAGTTCCCACCGAGACCGAAGAAGTCGGCCGTCACCGACACCTCGTCGAGACCGAGGACCTCGGCGTACACCTCGGCGACGAGACGTTCGGTGTCGGTGGCCGGAGCCACGACCTCGGCGGCGCCGAGTACCGGGTCGGGCAGGGCGCGGCGGTCGAGTTTGCCGGTGGGGGTGAGCGGTACCGATTCGAGCACCATGATCGATGTCGGCACCAGGTGACGCGGCAGCCGAGCCGCGACACGGGCACCGAGGTCGGCGGTGTCGAGCGCGCGTCCGGGCCGCGGGTGGACATACGACACCAACATGGTCTGGCCGGATCGCGGATCGGTGCGGGCGAGTGTCGTCGCGAAAGCGACGTCGGGGTGGGCGCCGAGGACGGTGTCGACCTCGCCGGGTTCGATGCGGAAGCCGCGGATCTTCACCTGGAAATCGTTGCGGCCCCGGAACTCCAGTTCGTGCTGCGATGCGCCGGTGTCGAGATCGGGGGCGCCGCGGCGCAGGCGGACGAGGTCGCCGGTGCGATACAGGCGACCGCCGGGCGGACCGAAGGGATCGGCGACGAAACGTTCGGAGGTCTGCCCGGCTCGACCGAGGTAGCCGCGGGCCAGCGCGGGGCCCGCCAGGTAGAGCTCACCGGTGACCCCGAGCGGGACCGGGCGCAGGCGGTCGTCGAGGACGTGCGCGCGGACCCCCGCGACGGGGACACCGATGGGGACGGTGCGCAGCGCGTCCGCGAGCTGATCGCCGTCGTGCGACGGACGCAGCGCGTCGGTCGACGTCGACCAGATCGTCGCCTCCGACGGCCCGTAGAGGTTGAACATCGCGCGCCCCCGCGCCCAGCGCTCGACCAGCTCGGGTGGGCAGGTGTCGCCCGCGACGCAGACGACCTGCAGCGCGTCGAGGTCGTCGGCGGGGACGGTCGCGAGCGCGGCGGGTGTGACGAAGGCGTGGGTGATGCGTTCGGTCGCGAGGAACCGTGCCAGCTCGTCGCCACCGACGATGTCGGTCGGCGCGATCACCTGGGCAGAGGCGGCGGTGACCGCGAGCAGCGACTCGAAGATCGAGGCGTCGAAGCTCGGCGAGGCGAACGCGAGGACCCGTGCGTTCGGGGTGAGCGCGAACCGAGCGCGCATCTCGGCCACCACGTTCGCGAGCCCGCGGTGGGTGACCGCGACGCCCTTGGGTCGGCCGGTCGATCCCGAGGTGAAGATGACGTAGGCGGTGTCGTCGATCCGCGCGGTCGACGGCGTGCCGGCGCCGCGTGGGGCGGACCGCGCGAGACGCTCGAGATCGAGCCACTCGACGTCCGACGGCAGTGCATCGGCACCGGACTCCGTCACCCCGATGCGTGCGTCGCTGTCGGCGAGCATCTGAGCGATGCGTTCGGCGGGATGGTCGCGGTCGATCGGCAGCACCGCGCCGCCGGCACGGACGACTGCCCACAGTGCGAGTGTCGCGGCGGGTGATCGCGGTATCGCACACGCGACCACGTCGCCCGGGCGTACACCGCGACGATGTAGCTGCGCGGCAACGTGATCGGACCGCTCGGCGAGTTCGCGGTATGTCCAGCGGGTCGTGGCGTCGACGACCGCGACGCCGTCGGGATTCGACGCGACGGCGTGGGCGAGGATGTCGGCGAAGGTGCGTGGCTCGCTGTCGCCGCCGGGGTCGAGCGAGCGCGAGACGCCCGTGTCGGATCCGGTGAGGTCGATGTCGCCCACCGCTCGCGTGGGGTCGGCCACGACGGCGGCGGCCAGGGTGACGAATCGGTCGGCGAGGTCGGCGATGGTGGCATCGTCGAACAGGTCGGCGGCGTAGGTGAACACCATCCCGGGGGTGCCCGCGTCGGTGTCCCCACCCGTCGACACGGTGAGCGAGAGGTCGAATTGCGTGGTGGTGACTGGCGGGTCGACGGCGCGGACCTCGACGCCCGGCAGGGCGAAGGCGGAGCGGTCGGCGTCGACCAGGTTGAGGGCGACCTGGAACAGCGGCGAGTGCGCGGTGCTGCGGTCCGGGGAGAGTTCCTCCACGAGCCGTTCGAACGGCAGGTCGGTGTGGGTGAGGGCCGCGACGTCGGTGGCCCGCACGTCGTCGAGCAGGGTGGCGAAGTCCGCGGCCCGGTCGACGCGGGTGCGCAGCACGAGGGTGTTGACGAACATCCCGATGAGGTCGTCGAGTTCGGCGGCGCCGCGCCCGGCGACGGCGGTACCGATCGCGATGTCGTCGGCGGTGCCCGATCGGGCGAGAAGCGCCGCGAACACCGCGTGTACGGCCATGAACCGGGTGGCACCGTGGGCCTGCGCCAGCTCCATCAGGCCGTCGAAGACGTCCGGCCCGGGGTCGAGCTGGTACTGCGCGCCGCGTCCCGACGCCACCGCGGGCCGGGGCCGGTCGACGGGGAGGTCGATCACCTCGGGGAGGTCGGCGAGCTGCTCACGCCAGTGGTGCCACTGCCGCGCGGCGGTCGACGTCGGATCGTCGATGTCACCGAGCACCGCACGCTGCCACACGGTGTAGTCGGCGTACTGCACCGGTAGCGGCGGGAGGTCGGGCTCGATGCCCGCGGCCCGGGCGGTGTACGCGGCCATCAAGTCTCGGGCGAGTGGCGCCAGCGACGCCGCATCGGCGATCACGTGATGCGCGACGAGGACGAACACGAACTCCGTGGCGTCGCGGGAACCGGCCGGGGTGTTCTCGGCGCGAACACGGAGCAGCCGTGCCCGCACCGGTGGGTGGGCCTCGAGATCGAAGGGCGCGGTGATGATCTCGGTGACCGCGTGCTCGACCGCCTGCGCATCGGCCGCGGTGAGATCACGCGGTGGGTCGATGACCGCGTCGGTGCGGTGTCCCGCGGCCGGGATGATCACCTGTGCGGGAACGCCGTCGGTGGCCACGAACCGCGTCCGCAACGACTCGTGGCGGGCGACCACGTCGTCGACGGCGGCGGCGAGCGCCGACGGACGCAGCGCACCGGAGAAGCGCAGCACCAGCGGGATCGCGTAGGCGGCGCTGTCGGGATCGAGACGGGACAGGAACCAGATCCGGCGCTGGGCGTCGGACAGTCCGATCGTGTCGTGCCGGTCCACCGGTAGCAGCAGGGGCCGGTCGGCGGCGCCGCGATCGGTCACCGTGCCTGCGAGACCGCGCACGGTCGGCTCTGCGAAGACGTCGCGGACGGTCACGTCGACATCGAGCTGTCGTGCGACCTGGGCGGCGACCCGCGCGACCGCCAGCGACGTACCCCCGAGATCGAACAACGATGTGGTGACGCCGATCCGGTCGAGTCCGAGGACATCGGCCACGATGTCGGCGATCACGCGTTCGGTGTCGGTCACCGGCGGTTCTGTGTGCCCGACCTCGACGGGTGCGGCCGGGGTGGGCAGGGCGTCGCGGTCGACCTTGCCGTTGACGGTCAGCGGGAGGGCATCGACGACCATGACGACCGACGGCACCATGTACTCCGGGACCGCAGCGGCCACCGCGGTGCGTACGGCTGCGGCCAACCCGGCGTCTCGCGAATCCTGTTCGGCCGCAGCACCCGCCCCGGGGTCGGCGACGACGTACCCCACGAGTTGTTCAGGCTGGTCGTCGCGGGTGCGGACGGCGGCCGCGGCGGCATCGACACCGTCGACGGCGGTGAGAGCGGCCTCGATCTCACCTAGTTCGATGCGGAACCCGCGCAGTTTGACCTGATCGTCACCGCGACCGAGGAATTCCAGCGACCCGTTGCGCTCGAGCACGAGATCGCCCGTGCGGTACATCCGCGACCCGGGTGGACCGAACGGGTCGGCGACGAACCGGCCCGCGGTGAGGTCCCCCCGCCCGAGGTAGCCGCGGGCGACCTGCGGGCCGGAGACATAGAGTTCGCCCGGCACGCCCTCGCCGACCGGGGCGAGGCGCGCGTCGAGCACCACCGTACGGGTGCCGGGGAACGGGCTGCCGATGTCGGACACCGTTGTTGCCGTTGCGAATTCGGGTGTCGCGGCCCGACGGGTCATGTACACGGTGGTCTCGGTGGGTCCGTACATGTTGTTCAACGCGGGCCCCGTGTGGCCGTCGATCGCGATGCGGTCGCGATACCAACGCCGCACCTGTTCGAAGTCCAGTCGTTCTCCGGCGAACATGATCTCGCGTACCGACGGCGACAGTCGCGGTGCGTCCGCGTCGTCGCCCCCACCGCGCAGTGCGGCGGCGAGCTGGTAGAACGCCGACGGGGTGAGGTTGAGGATGCTGACCTGCTCGTGGGTCAGGACCGCGACCATGTCGTCGGGTGAGCGGGTGGTCAGATGGTCGAGGACGACGAGGCGGCCGCCCGCGGCCAGCGCCGGCCAGATCTCCCCCACCGACACGTCGAAGGCGTACGACGCGAACATGGTCCAGACGTCGTCGGCGGAGGTCTCGTACAGCTCGTCGAGGGCGTCGAGCATCGCGACGATCTGCTCGTGGGTGATCACGACGCCCTTGGGCACACCGGTCGATCCCGAGGTGAAGATGACGTAGGCGGCCTGTCGGCTGTCGATGTGCTCGGGGAGCACGGGCGACGAATCGTCGCCTGCCGCAGCGTCCACCCGGTGGACGATCTCGTCGATCGTGGCGGTGGGTGCGCCGATCTCGTCGCGCCAGCCGGGAGCGGTGTCATCGGCGGTGAGGATGATCAACGGTCGGGCCGCGGTGACGATGGTCTGCGAGCGGCGTACCGGGTGGGTGCGGTCGAGGGGGAGGTACGCGGCACCGGATTTCAGGACGCCGAGCAGCGCGACGATGAGCTCGACGTCGCGCGGCAGGGCCACCCCGATCAGCGTCTCGGGTCCCGCGCCCGCCCGGATCAGCCCGCGGGCCAGTCGGTCGGAGCGTTCGTCGAGTTCGGCGTGGGTCAGCGCGGCGCCGTGTACATCCGACACCGCCACACGCCCGGTGCTCGCGCGCATCGCGGCGCGGCGCATCGCGGCCCGGAAGCGACCGGGGACCGAGCCCCAGTCCGTGGTGCCTGCGACCTCGTCGGCGATGTCGGTGATGCGCGTGAGCGCTTCGGCGGTCGCGGAACCGATCTGTGCCGGGGACAGGCCCTGTCGCGGGAGCAGTCCGGTGACGGTGGCGCTCACGGCCGCCTCGACGCCGATCCCCCGCGCGGTCAACATCGGAACCGTGGCGGTGAGCTTGGCGCGCAGGGCGGCGAGCGTCACCGGTCCGGTGGCGCCGTCGAACACCACCCGGTCGGGTGCGAGATCGGCCGCGAGCGTCACCAGATGAGAGGTGGACGGGCGCAGCTTCGTCGGGCTGCGCGTCATGCGGTGGGTGGCACGACGAGGTTCCGGCGCGCCGGGCACGCCTGTTCCGGTGGTCGTCACTCCCGGCCGGTTCCGTCCGACGACGACCCGTGGGGAGGCGAGGCGTGGGTGCCCGCGACACCGGCGACGCGGCGGGCGTTGGACTGCAACTGATCGAGGGCCTCGTCGAGGATGTGGATGTCGCCGCCACCGAGGACCGGCACCACCGTGGTCAGCGCGACGGTGAGCGCGGTGTAGGCGTCGCCGTCGGGCAGCGTGATCTGCATCGCCGCCGCCATCGAGTCGATCTCCCCGAAACTGACCGTGGTGCCGTGCAGATCGACGGCGACGGCGTCGGGGTCGACCGACGAGGCGACGGCCACCAGGTCGGGCAGCTCCTCGACCTCGGTGACGGGCTGCGGCGTGGGCGCGCTCTCGAGTTGGAGGTCTCCGACCACGCGGTCGGGATGGGCGCCGACGTCGGCGAGCAGACACATCCAGCGGTCGACGAGTCGCCGCACGGTCGCGTCGTCGAAGAGGTCGGTCGCATAGATCATGCGGCCGGTCATCTCCCCGCCGACCGCACGTCCGGTGGGGTCGGTCGGGAACAGGATCAGCTCGAGATCGACCTTCGCCGAGACGGTCTCGGTCATGCGCGGTGTGATGCGCAGCCCCTCGACCTCCACCACCGGGAACTCCAGGTTCTGGAAGGCGAGCATGACCGAGAACAGCGGGTTGTGCGTGCCCCCCGCCTGTCCCGCACCTGCATTCCCCGACACCTCGGCGACGATGTCGTCGAACGCGACATCGGCGTGGGCCATGTCGGTGAGATCGTCGGCGCGGACACGGTCGAGCAGATCGGTGAACCGCTCCCCCGGCTCCACGGCGGTGCGCAGGGCGAGGGTGTTGACGAACATCCCGACGAGGTCGTCGAGCGCCTCGTCGGAACGGCCGGAGAACGGTGTGCCGATGACGATGTCGCCACGACCGCTCAACCGCGACAGCAGCGCCGCGTAGGCGGCGTGGACCACCATGAACAGGGTGGTGCCCGTCGAACGCGCGACGGCCGTCAGATTGGCGACGACGTCGGCCGGGATCGTGAGTTCGACGGCCGCAGCGGCGTCGGACAGCGCGGCGGGTCGGGGACGGTCGGTCGGCACCGCGACCGGGCCGGGGGCGCCGCGCAGCCGTCGTGCCCAGTGCTCGAGTTGGCGCTGCGACCGCGACACCCCGTCGCCGACAGGTGCGGCGAGTCGCTCGCGATGCCACGACGCGTAGTCGGCGTAGTGCAGCGGCAGCGCAGGCCAGCTCGGCGGTGTCGCGTCACGGCGGGCGAGATAGGCGCGCACCAGATCCCGTCCGAGCGGGTGCAACGACACCCCGTCGGCACTGATGTGCTGCACCACGAAGATCAGTTCGTGATCCTCGGGACCCCGGCGCACGACCGCCGCCCGCACAGGCAGCTCGGTGGTGAGGTCGAAGCCGCGGTCACACAGCTCGCCGATCGCGACGGCCTCGGCGTCGGTGTTCTCGGTGTCCGGGTCCACGAGGATCACCGGGACCTCGACGTGGGAGGCGACGAGTTCGGCGGGCAGGATCACCTGGGCCGGTTCTGATCCCACGAGCGGATAGATCGTGCGCAGCGTCTCGTGCCGCGCCACGAGGTCGACGACCGCCAGGCGCAGTGCGTCGACGTCGAGTGCGCCGGCGAGGTGCAGCGACAGCGAGATGTTGTGCGACCCGGAGGTCGGATCGGCGCGGTTGACGAGCCACATGCCGCGCTGGGCACCCGACACCGGCACCACCTCGGAACGACGACGGGTGGTCAGCGGCGGCGCGTCGTCGCCCGCGGCCGCCGCCCCTATCCCGAAGGCACCGGCCCCGAGTGCGCCGACGAGGGTTGCGACACTGGGGTTCTCGAACAGGATCCGCAGGGGGACACGGCGATCGAGCAGCCGCTCGAGTCGGGAGACGACCTTGGTCGCCGACAACGAGTTGCCGCCGATCGCGAAGAAGTCGTCGTGGACACCCACCCGTTCGACCCCGACGACCGACTCCACGACACCGGCCACGATGGTCTCGAGTTCGCTGCGCGGGGCGACGAAGTCGTGTCCGGAGCGCAACTCGACCGGGGGCAGTGCCGAGCGGTCGACCTTGCCGGAGCGGTTGCGCGGCAGGTCGTCGATCACCATCACGGTGTGCGGCACCAGGTGCGCGGGCAGGTGCCGACGGGCGTGGTCGATGATCTGTTCGGGGATGACCACCGCCCCGGCATGCGGCGTGACGTAGGTGACGAGCACCGTCTCGCCCGCTCCCGACGTGGCCCCGACACTCACCGCGCGGTCGATGGCCGGGTGGCGACGCAGGACGCCGTCGATCTCACCGGGTTCGATGCGGATGCCGCGCAGTTTGATCTGGAAATCGTTGCGGCCGTGATAGACCAGCGCACCGTCGCGGTTGTGGGAGACGAGGTCGCCGGTGCGGTACATGCGCTCCCCGGGCAGGAACGGGTGTGCGACGAAGCGTGTCGCGGAGAGCGCAGGGCGTTCGTGGTAGCCGCGGCCCACACCGGCGCCGGCGAGGTACAGCTCGCCGATCACCCCGGTGGCCACCGGGCGCAGCCAGTCGTCGAGGACGAGGGCGGCGAACCCGGGGACGGGACGACCGATGGTGACGAGGGCGCCCGCACGCAGCCGTGCCACCGTGGTCCAGATGGTGGCCTCGCTGGGCCCGTACATGTTGAACAGCGACCGGTGCGGGGCGTCGAGCTGCTCCACCAGTTCCGGCGGGACCTTCTCGCCCGCGAGACCCAGCAGCGTCAGCTCGGTGAGTGCGGTCGTGTCGAGGGTCGCGGCGACCAGCGGTGTCACCACGGCGTGGGTCACCCGGTGGCGGACGAGCAGCGCGGTCAGCTCGTCGCCGGCGAACACCTCGGGCGGACTGATCACGAGTTCGCCTCCGGCACAGAGTGCCATGAGGATCTCGTAGACCGAGACGTCGAAGCTCGGCGACGCCACGTGCAGGTATCGGCCACCCGGGTGGGCGCCCATGATGGAGCGCTGGCCGTCGACCATCGCGGTGAGTCCGGCGTGGGTGATCGCGGCGGCCTTGGGTCGCCCGGTAGAGCCTGAGGTGTAGAGGAGGTATGCGAGGTCGTCGATGCGTACCGGTCGGCGGATCTCGTCGTCGGTGACGGGTGCACCGCTGTATCCGGCCAACGCCAACTCGAAGGCGACGTCGTCGATCGCGACCCACGACACCGATGAGGCGGAGCCCTCACCGGCGTTCTCGCCGAGGGCGTCTCGCACCGTCAGCCCGAGGACGGCGGCGCTGTCGGCGACGAGTTGCGCCCGCCGGGCGGGCGGGTTGGCGGGGTCGATGGTGACGAACGCGGCGCCGGTCTTGGCCACGGCGACCAGTGCGGCGACCGAGTGTGCCGAACGACCGATGCCGATGGCGACGACGTCCCCGGGCCCGATTCCACGCGCGATGAGTTCGCGGGCCATCTGGTTGGTCCAGGCCTCGAACACCGACCAGGCCATGGTGATATCGCCCGACACCGCGGGCGCGTCGGGGTCGGCGACGCGTGCGCCGGTCGCGAGGAGTTGTCGCAGAGGCTGCGTTGACGGTGACATCAGTGGCGGCGCGGCCAGCGCGGCGATGCGGTCCGGCGTCAGGAGATCGATCCGTCCGACCGGCCGGGTGGGCGCATCGACCATGGTCTGCAGCACCCGCTGCAGTCGATGGCCCAGGTCGATGGCGGTTGCGCGGTCGAACAGGTCGGTGGCGTAGGTGATCTCGAGCCGGTAGGTGGCGTCGGCCCCTCGGTCCGCCGACTCGGTGAGGGTCAGCGTCAGATCGTATTTCGCGGCACGGACACGCGACTGTTCGACCAGCGGGATCGCGCCGACCTCCTCGAGGGCGGCCAGCGGGTCGACCTGCATCGTCAGCGCGACCCCGACGAGAGGCAGATGTGATGAGCGGCGTTGCGCGACGGCGTCGACGACCCGCTCGAACGGGATGTCGCCGTGGGCGATCGCCCGTGCGGCGGTGCGGTGCGAGGAGGCGATGTGGTCGGCAATCGTCACCGTCGGGTCGACGTGGGTGCGCAGCACGACGGTGTTGACGAACATCCCGACCAGTCCGGCGGTGGCCGGGTCGTCGCGCCCGGCGACGGCGGTGCCGATGCAGACGTCGTCGGTGCCGGCGAGACGACCGAGGACGACGGCCAGCGCGCTGTGCACCACGGCGAACGGCGTCACCGCGAGGTCACCGGCGAGGTCGCGGACACCGGTCGCGAGTTCGGCGGGGATGACGGCGTCGACGTGATCGCCGGCGCCGCTGGGGATCTGCGGCCGCGGACGGTCGGTCGGCAGGGTCAGGATCTCGGGTGCGCCATCGAGTTCGGCGCGCCAGAAGTCCAGTTCGGCGCGGGCGGCCGGGGTCGGTTCGTCGGCGTCACCGAGGCGTGCGCGGCTGCGCAGCGTGACGTCGGCGTACTGCAGGGCCGGCGGCGCGAAATCCGGTGCCCGGTGTGCACGTCGCGCCGTGTACGCCGTCATCAGATCGGCGAGCAGCGGCGGCAGCGACTGACCGTCGGCGGCGATGTGGTGCACCACGAGGACGACGACGAGATCGGCTGCGCCCGTGTCACTGTCGTCGCCCCGATCGGGTGCGGGCTCGGGGTCGGCGACGCCGGGGTGGTCGTCCTCGGCCGCGGTGGGGACGCGCAGCAGCCGCGCACGGACGGGCAGCTCACGGGTGAGGTCGAAGCCACGGCCGACGATCTCGCCGATCGCGTGGTCGAGCCGGGCGGACGCGACGGTGACCACGTCACCGATGTCGGCGGTGACGACAGCGACCGCGTCGGACACGTCGGCGATCTCCTGTGCCGGTTCGCCGTCGACCGACGGGAAGCGGGTGCGCAGGATCTCGTGACGCGCCACCACGTCACCGACGGCGGCGATAATGGCGTCGGCGTCGGCGTCGGTGTCGCCGGGCAGCCGCAGGGCGATGGGCATGTTGTAGGTCGGTTCGTGCGGTGCCATCCGGTTGATGAACCACAGGCGGGTCTGCGCCGGCGACAGCGGCAGGACCGCGGGCCGTGTCATGAACACCGCATCGATCTCGGGGACCTCGGACACGTGCAACGTCCGGTCGGCGAGTTCACCGATGGTCGCGGCGTCGAAGACGTCGGTGAGGGCGAGGTCGAGGCCGTGGCGGGTCCGCAGCGTCGAGACCAGCCGGGCGGCGACGAGCGAGTCGGCGCCGAGCGTGAACAGGTTGTCGCGCATGCCCACCCGCTCGCGGCCGAGGAGTTCGGCGATCGTCTCGGCGAGCGCGACCTCGATCTGCGTCTGGGCCTGGGCGTGCTCGACCCCGGAACGGACCGTCGGTTCGGGCAGCGCGCGGCGGTCGACCTTGCCCGACTGCGTGATCGGGAACTCGTCGACCACGACCACGGCGCCGGGCACCATGTGCGCAGGCAGCCTGCGCCGGGCCAGCGCCATCACCCGGTGTTCGTCGTGCGCGGCGGCGTCGCCGCGCAGGTAGGCGACCAGCAGGGGCGCGGGCCCGAGATCGGTGCGGGCGATGACCGTCGCCGCATCGACCCCGTCGACGGACTCGAACACCGACTCGATCTCGCCGAGCTCGACACGTTGCCCACGGATCTTGACCTGGTGGTCGCTGCGGCCGAGGTATTCCAGCTCGCCGGAGTCGTTCCAGCGCACCAGATCACCGGTCCGGTACATGCGGTCACCGGGTGCGCCGTAGGGGTCGGCGACGAACCGTTCGGCGGTCCGGTCGGGCACGCCGAGGTAGCCGAGGGCCAGCTGGCGACCGGCGATGTGCAGTTCACCGACGACGCCGACCGGCACCACCCGCAGCGCGGGGTCGAGGACGTGGACGTCGGTTCCGGCGACGGGCCGACCGATGGGCACGGTCTCGGCGCGTGGGTCGACGGTGTGGGCGGTGACGTCGACGGCGGTCTCGGTGGGGCCGTACAGATTCACCAGCGTCGCCGACGACCCCGCGAGCAGGCGCCGCGCCGCCGTGACCGACAGGGCCTCACCGGAGGTGAAGACCTGTCGCACCGACGCGGGCAGGACCGGATCGGCGTCGAGGTACACATCCAGCATGGCGGGGACGAAGTGGACGGTGGTGACACCGTGGCGGGTGATGGTCTCGTGCAGGTACCGCGGGTCGCGGTGGCCCCCGGGTCGTGCGATGACCATGCGGGCACCGGTCATCAACGGCCAGAACAGTTCCCAGACCGAGACGTCGAACGTGGTCGGCGTCTTGTGCAGGATCGCGTCCGTCGCCGACACCGGGTGGTCGGACTGCATCCACCGTAGCCGCGTGAGCACCGCGGCGTGGTCGACCACCACGCCCTTGGGCGTGCCCGTCGATCCCGAGGTGAAGATGACGTAGGCGGGGCCGGCACCCACGAGGCGATCGTCCCCGTGCCGCACCCGATCAGCGGCCGGGCGATCCTCCATCCACGCACGGTCGATCGTGACCCTCGGCTGTACCGCGTCGGCGATCGCCGCGCGGCGGTCCTCGGCGTCGTCGGGGTCCACCGGGACGTACACAGCACCCAGGCCGAGCACTGCGTACACCGCGCACACCGCGTCGATGCCGCGATCGAGCGCGATGATCACACGGTCGCCCGGGACGACACCGGCGTCGGCGAGCAGTGCGGCCAGTCTTCGTCGCCTGTCGTCGAATCCGCGGTAGGTGAGCACGGTGTCGTCGGTCACCAGCGCCGGCGCGTCCGGGGTGCGCTCCACCTGGCGGAGAAAGGGCGCCAGCAGGTGGGTGTCGGCGTCGGCGTCGGCGGATGGATCGGACTGGGACACGGCGTTGTTGCGTCCGAGCGCCAGAACCGTGTCGTGTTCACCGGGCAGCAGCAGCTCGAGTGTGCGCACCGGCCGGTCGAGATCGGCGAGCAGTCGTCCGACGTACACCAGGAGGCGCGTGAGGTGTTCGTCGAGTTCGCTGCGGGAGTACAGGTTCGGGTTGCCGTGCAGGTCGACGACGAGCCGTTCACCGGGGCCCGCAGAGTAGAGGTTGACCCGGAGGTCGTCGAGGATCCCCGAGGACAGGATCTGGTAGTCGGTGCGCGCACCGACGATGGTGATCGGTCGGTCGAAGAACACGAGGTTCACGATCGGGCCGAAGGAGGCCGCGCTGGCGTCGGTGAGGCCGGCGTGGCCGCGGATGTCCTCGTACCGGTAACGCTGGTGGCGCAGGACGCCGGTCAGTTCGGTCTGCACGTCGCGGATCAGCGCACGCCCGGAGATGGTGTCGAGGTCACGGGCCCGCACGGGCAGCATGTTCGACACCATGCCGCTGGCACGCTTCATCTTCGCCGCGGCACGACCGGTGACGGGAAGGCTCAGCACGACGTCGTCGGTGCCCGTCATCGCGGCGAGGTACGCGGCGAACGCGGCGGTGAGCACAGTGGCGACGGAACTCGATGTCGCGGCGGCCGCGGCCTCGATCGCCTCCTGCGTCCTGCGATCCAGGCGCGTGCTGGCCACCACGTTCGCCGGGGAGAGTCGCGCCGAGGTCGCACGACGGGCCAGTGTGGCCCGCTCGGGCAGGTCCGCGACCCGCTCGACCCAGTGCTCGCGGTCACCGGCCCGACGGGTGCTCTGCGTGTAGGCGGCGTCGTCGGCGGCGACCTCGGCCAACGATGCGCGGGGTGGGTGGACGTACTCGTCGCCGCGCGACATGGCGTTGTAGCGGTGCACCGCCTCGTGGAGGCTGTTCAGCGCGGAGTATCCGTCGAACGCGATGTGGTGTCCGCGCAGGTACCAGAGCGCCCGGTCGTCGGCGACGCGGATGAGGCGGGAGATCGCGATCGGATCGCGGGTGAGATCCATCGGGCGGCGGTGGTCGGCGGTCATCCACGCCTGCGCGGCGGCCATGGGGTCGGGCTCGGTGCGCAGATCCAACTCGGTCACGTCGAAGTCGATGTCGGGATCGACGACGACCATCGGGACGTCGTCGACGAGTTCGATCCGGGTGTACGCCGATTCCAGCGAGCGTGCGGCCTCGCGCACGGCGCGACGGAACAGGTCACGATCGAGCGGGCGGTCGACGTCGGTGATGTCGAGGTAGTGGGCGACGGTGACCGAGTAGTCCCGCTGCAGACTCTCGGCGAACCACATCCCCCGCTGCGCCGCGGTCAGCGGGATGCCCTCGGGGATGCGGTCATCTCGACCGCTCTCGTCGGGGCTCACACCCCCGTCGCTGTACGCGCACATGGTTGGTTCATCGTTTCTGTCGGGACCTACGTGACCGATTGCTCGGGTCGATTTCTCCACGCATGCCCCCGCCTGCGCTTTCCGGCTCGGTCAGCATACCGAGCGCGACTGTGCAGTTGTCCAAAGTTCGCCCGTTCGCAGGACGAGTTCACGGTGGTGGTGGTGTCACGAGCTCCTAGCCGTTCGCCAGGCGAAACACGCTGCGCACCATGCGTATCACCAGGCTCAGCACCCTCACACGCACCGGCGCGGGATCTGTGCACATGGGTGTTCTCCGACAATCCGGGCCACCCCGATCGACAGGCGACTCTCAGCGAACGGGCAGCCCACCGCGTCTCCCCGATGCGCCGATCGCCGCGATCGACTCGCCGGGCCGGGCGAGGAACTCGTCGAGGAACGCCAGGAAACCGTCGAGGTGGCCTGCGATCTCGGCGCGGGTGTACATGGTCGAGTTGCCGTGCAGGTCCACGCGGATGGGCAGTCCCGCACCCGCCTGATAGAGGTTGATGCGCAGGTCCTCGAGGATGCCGGAGGACACGATGTGGTAGCTCACCCGCGCACCGTGCAGCGCCAATGGGCGCTCGAAGAACACCAGGTTCACGATCGGACCGAAGGTCACGCGCCGCTCGTCGAGGCCGGCGGTCCTGGCGATGTCGGCGAACCGGTACCGCTGGTGGCGAAGACATCCGGTCAGCTCCGCACCGACCGCGGCCACCAGGGATTCGGGCGAGTGCTGCCCGACGGCGTCGACACGCACCGGCAGCATGTTCGCCAGCATCCCTCCGGCACGTTTGATCTTCGCCGTGACCCGACCGGTGATCGGAAGCGTCAGGACGACGTCGTCGCGGCCCGTCACCACCGCGAGGTACGCACCGAACGCCGAGGCGAGCAGCGCCGCGGCGGACCCGCCGAACTGCTCGGCACGCGCGTCGAGGGCCGCACGGGTGTCGGCCGACAGCTCGCGGCCGGCGATCGCGTGATCCGGGTGGAGGCGACCGGTCTGCTCGCGCGCCAACGACACCGGCGCCGGGAGATCGACCACCTTCTGCGCCCAGTACGCGGCGTCGGCGTCGCGGCGCGACCCTGTCCGGTAGCGCTCGTCGTCGGCGGTCACCTCGGCCAGGGTCGCCCGCGGGGCCACCTCGTACTCCTCGCCCGCCATCGCCGCGTTGTACCGGTCGACGCCCTCGTGCAGGCAGCTCAGCGCCGCGAACCCGTCGAAGGCGATGTGGTGACCGCGCAGATACCAGAAGGTCCGGTCGTCGGCCACGCGGATGAAGGCCGACACCGCCATCGGATCGGCCGTGAGGTCCATCGGAGCGGTGTGATCCGCCCGCATCCACTCCTGCGCGGCGGCCAGGGGATCGGGCTCCGAGCGAAGGTCCACCGTCGCGACGTCGAACGCGACGCCCGGGTCGACGAACTGTCCCGGCACACCGTCGACGAGCACGAACCGGGAGTACGCCGTCTCGAGCAGACGCGCACCCTCGATGACACCGCGGCGGAACACCTCCGGATCGAAAGGGTGTCCCCCGTCCCCCACGTCGTCGACGATGTCGAGGTAGTGCGCGACGGTCACCGAGTAGTCGTCCTGCAAGAGCTCGGCGGCCCACATCTCCTCCTGCGCGGCCGTCAACCCGAATGTGTCGGGCCCGAACAGGACGGAACCCTCCGGTGTCCCCACGACCTCGGTCACGGCCATCCCTCCCCGGTCGGCTCCCCCGCCGACACGACGAACGATGGTAACCGACCCAGCCTCGCGAATCCGGTGTCGGTCATACGTCCTGTGATACAACGCTCCGATGAGCACACCGAACGAACCCTGGTCGAACGACGACGAGAAACCCGACCTCCAGAAATCCACCCCGCCGCCGTACCCGGGCGCCTCGGGATCGAGCTATCCGCCACCCGGTCAGACCCCGTATCCGGGTGCGGGATACGGCGACTCCTCCTATGGCCAACCCCCGTACGAGCAACCCCAGTACGGACAGCAGTCGCCGTATGGCCAACCCCAGTACGGACAGCAGGCGCCGTACGGTGAGCCCCAGTACGGTCAGCAACCGCCGTATGGGCAGGGCCCCTACGGCCAGGCCCCGTTCGGTGCACCGGCTTTCGGTGCGCCGGAGAACAACACGCTCGCCGTGGTCTCGCTGGTCACCGGCATCCTGTCGATCCCGGCACTGCTGCTGTGCTACCTCGGCGTGCCGTTGGCGATCGCGGCACTGATCACCGGCTTCATCGCCCGCGGCCAGATCAATCGGGAGCCCGCCCGGTTCCGCGGGACCGGTCAGGCGACGGCCGGGATCATCTGCGGCGCCATCAGTCTCGTACTGCTCGTCCTGCTGATCGTGCTCATCGCCGCGATCGGGTTCAGCTCGCCCACCGACTTCTGAGCACCGCCGCGGGTTCGACCCCGCGGGAAAGACTCCTCGGAAACAGAACGACCCGCCACCGAGAACTCCGGTGGCGGGTCGTTCCGCTCTACGTGGGTCGTGATGCGAGAGGGCCTACTTGGCCTTCTCGAGGACCTCGACGAGGCGCCAGCGCTTGGTGGCGCTCAGCGGGCGGGTCTCCATGAGGCGCACGCGGTCGCCGATGCCGGCGATCTCCTGCTCGTCATGGGCCTTCACCTTCGAGGTGGTGCGGATGATCTTGCCGTAGAGGGGATGCTTCACGCGGTCCTCGAGCTCGACCACGATCGTCTTCTGCATCTTGTCGCTCACGACATAACCGACGCGCACCTTGCGCTGTGCGCGCGGCTTCGTTTCGGGAGTGCTCACAGTGGTGTCCTTCTCGCTCATGCGTCGTCACCGACCGTCGCGTCGGAGTCGGGGCCGCCGGCGAGTCCGAGCTCGCGCTCACGCATCACGGTGTAGACGCGTGCGATCTCACGACGGACCAGCCGCAGACGGCGGTTGTTGTCGAGCTGTCCGGTCGCCATCTGGAAGCGCAGGTTGAACAGCTCCTCCTTCGACTCGCGGAGACGCTCGAGGAGTTCTGTGTCACCGAGCTCACGGAGCTCGGCGGCAGCGATACCGAGTGCCATCAGAACGACTCCTCTCGTGTCACGATGCGGGTCTTGATGGGCAACTTGTGCTGCGCGCGGCGCAGGGCCTCGCGAGCGGTGTGCTCATCGGGGTAGCTCATCTCGAACAGCACGCGACCGGGCTTGACCGGCGCGACCCACCACTCGGGCGAACCCTTACCGGAACCCATGCGGGTCTCGGCGGGCTTCTTGGTCAGCGGGCGGTCGGGGAAGATGTTGATCCACACCTTGCCGCCACGCTTGATGTGCCGGTTGATCGCGATACGCGCGGACTCGATCTGACGGTTGGTGATGTACGCGCTCTCCAGTGCCTGGATGCCGTAGTCACCGAACGTCACCTTGGTGCCGCCCTTGGCCTGCCCCTTGAGGCTGGGGTGGTGCTGCTTGCGGTGCTTGACCCGGCGTGGGATCAGCATGGGTCAGCCCTCCTGGTTCTCTGTCGGGGTCGCCGGGACGTCGGCGCCGGCGGGCGCCGAGACCGGGGCCTCGGTGACCGGTGCGACCGACGCGGTGTCGGCTGCTGCGCGGCCGGCCTCGGTGCTGGTCGCGGTGGTGCCCGAAGCACCACTGCGGCGCGGACGGGCCGGACGCTCACGGCGGGGACGGTCGCCGGCCGGGGCCGACGCGGCGGTGAGCTCGCGCTTGCCGCCGACGATGTCGCCCTTGTAGATCCAGACCTTCACGCCGATGCGGCCGAAGGTGGTCTTGGCCTCGTACAGCCCGTAGTCGATGTCGGCACGCAGCGTGTGCAGGGGCACGCGGCCCTCGCGGTAGAACTCGCTGCGGCTCATCTCGGCACCGCCGAGACGACCCGAGCACTGCACCCGGATCCCCTTGACGTTGGGCTGACGCATGGCCGACTGGATCGCCTTGCGCATGGCGCGACGGAACGCGACACGGTTGCTGAGCTGCTCGGCGACACCCTGTGCCACGAGCTGCGCCTCGGACTCGGCGTTCTTGACCTCGAGGATGTTGAGCTGCACCTGCTTGCCGGTCAGCTTCTCCAGGTCGCCACGGATCCGGTCGGCCTCGGCGCCGCGGCGACCGATGACGATGCCCGGACGGGCGGTGTGGATGTCGACGCGGACGCGGTCACGCGTGCGCTCGATCTCCACCTTGGCGATGCCGGCACGCTCGAGGCCGGTGGCCAGGAGCTTGCGGATGGCGACATCCTCTTTCACGTAGTCCGCGTACTGCTTGTCGGCGTACCACCGCGACTTCCAGTCGGTGGTGATACCCAGACGGAAGCCGTGCGGGTTGATCTTCTGGCCCACTACTGAGCTCCCTTGCTTGTCTTCGCGGCGGCCTTCTGTGACACGGCCTTCTTGGGTGTCTTCGACCGGCTGCGACCCGACGGGGCCGAGGCGGTGACACTCTCGACGACCACGGTGATGTGGCTGGTGCGCTTGCGGATCCGGAACGCACGCCCCTGGGCACGCGGACGGAAACGCTTCATCGTGGGGCCCTCGTCGGCGAACGCCTGCGAGACGACCAGCGTGCGCCGGTCGAGTCCCAGGTTGTTCTCCGCGTTGGCCGCGGCACTCGCGACGACCTTGGCGACGGGCTCGCTCGCGGCCTGCGGCGCGAACAGCAGGATGTCGAGAGCCTCGTCCACGTTCTTGCCGCGGACGAGATCGATGACGCGGCGGGCCTTCATCGGCGTGACGCGAACGAACTTCGCGGTGGCCTTGGCCGTCGGGTTCAGAGTCTCCGGGCTCTTGGCTGCACTCATCGCCTCTTCGCCTTCCGGTCGTCCTTGATGTGTCCCTTGAACGTGCGCGTCGGCGCGAACTCACCGAGCTTGTGTCCGACCATCGAATCCGAGACGAACACCGGCACGTGCTTGCGACCGTCGTGGACCGCGAAGGTGTGACCGATGAAGTCGGGGATGATCGTCGAGCGGCGCGACCAGGTCTTGATGACCTGCTTGGTGCCCTTCTCGTTCTGGACGTCCACCTTCTTCAGGAGGTGGTCGTCGACGAACGGGCCTTTCTTCAGACTGCGTGGCATCTGCTACTCCCTCCTGCTTATCGCTTGTTCTTGCCGGTACGGCGGCGGCGGACGATCAACTGATCACTGGGCTTGTTGCGGCGGGTACGGCCTTCCGGCTGTCCCCACGGGCTGACCGGGTGGCGACCACCGGAGGTCTTGCCCTCACCACCACCGTGCGGGTGGTCGACCGGGTTCATGACGACACCACGGACGGTGGGGCGCTTGCCCTTCCAGCGCATACGGCCGGCCTTGCCCCAGTTGATGTTGCTCTGCTCGGCGTTGCCGACCTCGCCGACGGTGGCGCGGCAGCGCACGTCGACGCGGCGGATCTCACCCGAGGGCATACGCAGGGTGGCGTGTGCACCCTCCTTGCCCAGCAACTGGATCGAGGCGCCGGCACTACGGGCCATCTTCGCGCCGCCACCGGGACGCAACTCCACGGCGTGGATCTGGGTACCGGTCGGGATGTTGCGCAGCGGCAGGTTGTTGCCGGGCTTGATGTCGGCGGTTGCCCCCGACTCCACGACGTCGCCCTGGTTGAGCCCCTTCGGCGCGATGATGTAGCGCTTCTCGCCGTCGAGGTAGTGCAGGAGCGCGATGCGCGCGGTGCGGTTGGGGTCGTACTCGATGTGAGCGACCTTGGCGTTGACGCCGTCCTTGTCGTTGCGACGGAAGTCGATCAGTCGGTAGGCGCGCTTGTGCCCGCCACCCTTGTGCCGGGTGGTGATGCGTCCGTGCGCGTTACGACCGCCGCGACCGTGCAGCGGGCGGACGAGCGACTTCTCCGGGTGGTCACGGGTGACCTCGGCGAAGTCGGCGCCACTGGCGCCGCGGCGGCCCGGTGTCGTCGGCTTGTACTTACGAATGGCCATGAGTCTTCTTGTCCTCTACTTCTTCCCAGGGGTACCGGCGGCGTCAGCCGACCGGCCCTCCGAAGATCTCGATGGGCTTGCTGTCTGCGGTCAGCGTGACGATGGCGCGCTTGGTGTCCTTGCGCTTGCCGTAGCCCGAACGGGTGCGCTTGCGCTTGCCCTGACGGTTGGCGGTGTTCACGCTCACGACCGAGACATCGAAGATCTTCTCGATGGCGATCTTGATCTGGGTCTTGTTGGACTCCGGGTGCACGATGAACGTGTACACGTTGTCCTCGATCAGTCCGTAGGACTTCTCCGAGATCACCGGCGCGAGGATGATGTCGCGCGGATCTGCCTCAACAGTCATCTCAGGCCTCCTTCTCGTCTGTCTTCACCGCGCGCGAGACGAACGCGTTGAGCGCCTCGACGCTGAACACGACCTCGTCGGAATCGAGCACGTCGTAGGTGTTGAGCTGATCGGGCGTGATCGGCAGCACGTACTGCAGGTTCGCGACCGACTTCCACGCCGCGGTGTCCTCGCGGCCGATGACGACCAGGAACTTGCGGCGGTCCGACAGCGCCTCGAGGAACGTCCGCGCGGCCTTCGTCGACGGGGCCTGCCCGGCGACGAGTTCGGTGATCACGTGGATGCGCTCGTTGCGCGCCCGGTCCGAGAGGGCTCCACGCAGGGCGGCGGCCTTCATCTTCTTGGGGGTGCGCTGGCCGTAGTCACGCGGCTTCGGGCCGTGCACGACGCCACCACCGGTGAACTGCGGGGCACGGGTCGAACCCTGACGGGCGCGACCGGTTCCCTTCTGGCGGTACGGCTTCGCGCCACCGCCGGAGACCTCTGCGCGGGTCTTCGCCGAGTGGGTGCCCTGCCGTGCGGCGGCCTGCTGCGCGATGACCACCTGGTGCATCAGCGCGATGTTGGCCGGCGCGTCGAAGATCTCGGCGGGCAGGTCGACGGTGCCGTCGGTCTTGCCGTCGGCGGTCTTGACGTCGAGGGTCAGCTTGGTGGCTGCGTCACCGGTCGACTTCGTGGTGTTGACGCTCATACGGTCACACCGCCTTTCACTGCGTCGCGGACGATCACGACGCCGCCCTTGCGACCCGGGATCGCTCCCTTGATCAGCAGGAGGCCGGCCTCGGCATCGACCTTGTGCACGGTCAGGTTCTGGGTGGTGACGCGCTCGTTGCCCATGCGTCCGGCCATCCGCATGCCCTTGAACACGCGACCCGGGGTGGCGCAGCCACCGATCGAGCCGGGTGCGCGGTGCACGCGGTGGGCGCCGTGGCTCGCGCCCAGGCCCTTGAAGCCGTGACGCTTCATGACGCCGGCGAAGCCCTTGCCCTTCGAGGTGCCGGTCACGTCGACGACGGCGCCGTCGGCGAAGATCTCGGCGGTGAGCTCCTGGCCCACGGTGAAGGAGGACGCGTCGTCGACGCGGAGTTCGGTCAGGTGGCGACGCGGCGTGACGCCGGCCTTCGCGAACTGGCCTGCGACCGGCTTGGTCACCTTCCGCGGATCGATCGCACCGTAGGCGAGCTGGACGGCGACGTAGCCGTCGGTCTCCTTCGTGCGGATCTGCGTGATCACGTTCGGTCCGGCCTTGACGACGGTGACCGGGACAACCCGGTTGTTCTCGTCGAAGACCTGGGTCATCCCGAGCTTCGTGCCCAGGATTCCCTTTCCGTTCTTCTGTGTCATATCTGTGTCAGTCCCTCTTCGGCGCTCTGGCTCGTCTACTGGATGTTGACGTCGACGCTGGCCGGCAGATCGATGCGCATCAGGGCGTCAACGGTCTTGGGCGTGGGGTCGAGGATGTCGATCAGACGCTTGTGCGTCCGCATCTCGAAGTGCTCGCGAGAGTCCTTGTACTTGTGCGGCGAACGAATCACGCAGTACACGTTCTTCTCTGTCGGCAACGGCACCGGGCCGACCACGCGAGCCCCGGTACGGGTCACGGTCTCCACGATCTTGCGCGCCGAAGCGTCGATCGCCTCATGGTCATAGGCCTTGAGCCTGATGCGGATCTTTTGTCCCGCCACGCTGTGTCCTCTTCCGTCTGGTGTCTAGTCGGCAGATCGCCGCGCGAGGGCGGCCACAGATGACCACCGCGCGCAGTCGTCCTGCGCGCTGCCGGCGAACCCTCGCCGGTGGTGATCGACACTGTTCATCTGTCGTTGTGCGTTCGACCCGCCACGACGTGCGTCGCTGCGGGCCTGGTCGAGCTGGCCGGGTGCGGATCTCTCCGACACCCGAGGTCGGGCGTGTCGTTCGCTCAGAACACATCTGTGCGATTGCGTCATCTACCCGGTGACCTCACCGAACCGGCCGCATGACGGCGCCGAGATCGGAAATCCTTGCTTGTCGAACGGGTGCGCACCGGTGCCCGAAGCAGTTCGTCTCCGCTTGCTCCGTCAGCCACACTCGAACCCGATCGAGGCCGCACGAGAGCGCGTACCCGATCAGGGCAACCCGAACAGTATGCAACAGATGCGGGTCGAGGCCAAATTGCCGGCCGTGGTCCGAACCCCCGGCGCAGGCCGAGCTCGACGGCGGGATCTTCACGGTCTCTGCACATGATCTGCGCGGCATGTCGACAACCGGTCGTTACCGTCTCAGCCATGAGGCCACAGGAGATCGTGACGGGCGAGTTCGCGGCAGGGGCGACCGCGGCGGGGCCGTCGGTGCTCGTCGTCGACGACGAACCGGTGATCCGCACGTCCATCGCCGAACGGATGCGCGCGGAGGGATTCGTCGTCCGCACCGCCGACACCGGCCCGCAGGCCCTCGATCGCCACCGCGAGGCGGTGCCCGACGTGGTGATCCTCGACCTCATGCTCCCCGGGATCGACGGTCTCGAGGTGTGCCGGCAGATGCAGGCGCACACCCCGACCCCGGTGTTGATGCTGACCGCGCGGTCGGAGGAGACCGACCTCGTCATCGGCCTGGGGGTGGGTGCCGACGACTACCTGGCCAAGCCGTTCTCGATGCGCGAACTCGTCGCCCGCACCCGTGCACTGCTGCGTCGCGCCGAGCGCTACCCCTCCCCCGACGTC
This sequence comes from Williamsia sp. M5A3_1d, assembly GCF_053345315.1. Classification (NCBI taxonomy): domain Bacteria; kingdom Bacillati; phylum Actinomycetota; class Actinomycetes; order Mycobacteriales; family Nocardiaceae; genus Williamsia; species Williamsia sp. M5A3_1d. The sequence goes on along the minus strand of NZ_JBKEZX010000003.1, from coordinate 303,400 downwards.
ACCCCGGCCGGGGCGGACGTCACGGCGTTCGGGGACCTGCGCATCGATCACAGCGCCCGACAGGTCGCCGTCGCCGACGGGGCCGTACACCTCACCCGCACCGAGTTCGACCTGCTCGCCACCCTCGCACGCCATCCCGGCGCCGTCCTGAGCCGCGGACAACTCCTCGAGACGGTGTGGGGGTGGGCCGAGGCCGGGGAGACCCGCACCGTCGACTCCCACATCCGGTCGTTGCGACAGAAGGTGGGTGCGCACCGCATCCGGACCGTGCACGGGGTCGGTTACGCGCTCGACGCCCGTCCCGACGCGACCGACCGGACGTGACGCCGGGTCTGCCACGGCCGCTCGACGCGATGCGGTCGTTCAAGTTCAAGACCGCCGTCGTGGTCGGCACCGCACTGTTCACCTCGAGCGTGTCGTTCTGGGTGACCGCGCAGTGGCAGTTCCGCTACGCACTGCTGATGGCCCTGGCGGTCGCGTTCGTGGTGACGTGGGTGCTCGCCCACGGCATGACCTCGCCGCTGCGCGAGATGACCGGCGCGGTGCGACGGATGTCGCAGGGCGACTACTCCGGTCGGGTGCGGGCCACCTCCCGCGACGAGATCGGCACCCTGGCGACAGCCTTCAACCAGATGGCCGCCGACCTGGCCGAGACCGACACCTACCGTCGCGAGATCGTCGGCAACGTCGCCCACGAGCTGCGCACCCCGGTCGCGGCATTGCATGCCGTGCTCGAGAACCTCGTCGACGGCGTGGCGACCCCCGACCGCGACACCCTCGAACTGGCCCTCAACCAGACCGAACGGCTCGGTCGGCTCATCACCGACCTGCTCGACCTGTCGCGGGTCGAGGGCGGCGCCGTCGCCCTCCATCGGGATCCGGTCGCACTGCACCGTCTCGCCTCCGACGCCGTCGCCGAATGCAGCCTGCGCAACCGCGGCAGCGGCGGATCGCGCACCGACGTCACGCTCCGCAACGCGGTGCCCGCCGACCTGACGGTCGAGGCCGACGCGGCGCGGCTGCACCAGGTGTTCGCCAACCTCCTCGACAACGCGACCCGCCACTCACCCCCGGGCGGCACCGTCGAGATCGCCGCGCGGGCCGAACCGACGGCGACGGTCATCGAGGTGGCCGATCAGGGCCCCGGCATCGCCCCCGCCGAGCGGGCCCGGATCTTCGAGCGGTTCACCCGCGGCGGTTCACGAGACGGTCAGACCGGCCTGGGACTGGCGATAGCGCACTGGGCGATCGCCCTCCACGACGGCGAGATCGAGGTCGTCGACGACCCCGACGGCTGCCGGATCCGGGTACGGCTCCCGGCCTCCCGCTGAAGATCCCGCTCCGACGTCGCCGTCCCTGAGCCGGCGCCCATCACACCCGTTCGACGAGAGGCGATACCCCCATGTCTGAAACAGGTCCGCCCGAAACAGCCCCACCCGGATCAGCCCTTCCCCCGCCCGACCTCCCCTGGGACGTCACCCCCGACGCCGGGGACTCGCAATGGTGGTGGGTCGACACCGATCCCGACACACCGTCCGCCGCCCCGACCCGGGTGCTCGCCGTCGTGGTGCTCGCCGCGATCGCGGCCGCGGTGGCGATGCCCTCACAGGCCTCGGGGATCGGGGTGCCGCTCATCGGGCTCGGCGTGATCGCCGCGGTGCTCGTGGGCTCGCCACACCGACCGTCGACCGGCGGTCTCCTCGCCGCGACAGCCGTGCTCGCCCTGCTGTCGGTGACCGCGTGGCGCAGCGCCGGGTGGGTCGGAGCGGTGTGCCTCGCGCTCGCGGTCGTCACCGCGCTCGCGGTTCTTCTCGATGCCCGATCTTTCCGGGAGACGGCGCTCGGCGCGGTGCTGTCGATCGTGTTCCTGCCGCAGGCGGTGGCGTGGGTGTCGCGAACCGTCGCCCACGTCCGCGCGGGCCGACGCATCGACAACGTCCGGGGTGTCGCGGCGGTCGCCGCACTGACGGTCGCGCTCGCCGTGGTCTTCGGTGCCCTGTTCGCGACCGCCGACGCGAGGTTCGCCGACCTCCTCGACCACATCACCCCCGACCTCGGCCCGGTGAGAGTCGGCCCCCAGATCGTGGTGGGGTTCGCCGTGGCGGTCGTCGTCGCGGTCGGCGCCCACCTGCGCTGGATGCGACCGCGCTCACCGCATGAACCGAGGGCACCCCGACCGCTCGGCGACACCTGGATGTGGGCGGTTCCCGCGGGCACCGTCCTCGCGATCTGCGTCGCCTTCGGACTCACCCAGGCCCCGGCGCTGTTCGGGGGTGACGACTACGTGCAGAGCACGGCCGGCCTCACCTACGCCGACTACGCGCGGTCGGGCTTCTGGCAGCTGTTCGTCGTCACCGGCCTCACCATCGGAGTGGTCTCGGTGGCGTGGCGCCGCAGCGCCCGCGACACCCGCACCGAACGGGTTCTCGCCCGGGGGATCCTCGGCGGACTGTGTCTCGCGGCGCTGGCCGTCGTGGCCTCGGCGCTGCACCGCATGGACCTCTACACCGAGGCGTTCGGCGCGACCCGGCTGCGGTTCGGCGCGAGCGCCGTCGAGTGGTGGTTCGCCGCGGTCGTCGTGGTGCTCATGGCCGCGGGCGCCGGACTCGGGACGCGGCACCTGCCTCGAGTGCTCGCCGTGGTGACGATCGGCGCCGCGCTGGCCTTCGCGGTGTCGAACCCCGATGCCCGCATCGCCGCGACGAACGTCGACCGATTCGTCGACACCGGCCGCATCGACATCGACTATCTGGCCGGACTGTCCCCCGACGCGACCGAGGCACTGCTCGACCTGCCGCGACCGGTCCGCGACTGCGCGATCGCCGCCATCGCGGCCGACGTGCTCGACCACGGACGGTGGACCGATCTCGACCTCGGACGGGTGCACGCACGCGACGCCCTCGAGAGGGCGGGCATCACCTCGACGCCGACGTGCCCGCCGCGGTGAGCGGTACGGTGTCGGCCATGACCGAGGCCTCCACCACCCCCGTCCGACCCGCGACCTCCAACCCGACCTACGCGCTGTGGCGTCGGCTGCCGCAGAACGCGATCGGTGCCGCCGTGTTCTCGCTCGGCATGGTCGCCCGCGTCCCCTACTTCGGCACCATCGTCCCGTCGGTGAAGGAACTCGCACCGGGACGTTGCGTCGTCACCGCACCCAAGTGGTTCGGCGTGCACAACCACATCGGGACCTTCCACGCCATCGCCGCCTGCAACCTCGCCGAATGCGCCATGGGCATGTTGATGGAGGCGACCGTGCCCGACGGCCTGCGCTGGCTGCCCAAGGGGATGCACACGCAGTACCTCGCGAAGGCGACCACCGGACTGCGCGCCGTGGCCACCCTCGACGAGCCCATCGACCCCGCGTCCATCGGCAGCGGAGCCGACGTCGTGGTGACCATCGCCATCACCGACAAGGCGGGCCTCGAGGTCGTGCACTGTGAGATCACCTGCTGGGTGACGCCGAAGTAGCGTTCGCCCGATCACCCCGGCCTCCGACGGCATCCCCAGCGGAGATCACCTGCTGGGTCACGCCGAAGTAGTCGCCGGGACAGACGTCGCTTCACCCGGCATCAGGGGGCGGGAGTTGCGACAATCGTCGGGTGCGCGGCGGCTGGTCGTCGCGAGGGCGAGGAGCGCAGATGGTGCCGGGTCGGGTACGCAGCAGCGCACTGCTCGCGGCACTGTCGGACATCCCGACCGGCCCGTCTCAGGCGAGCGTCCTCGACGGGTTGCGCAGGGTCATCCTCGACGGTGTCGCGGTGCCGGGTTCGCCGATCCCGGTGGGCGAGGTCGCCGGGGTCTTCGGCGTCAGCCCCATCCCGGTCCGTGAGGCGCTCAAGACGCTGATCAGTGAGGGCCTCGTGGGACACGAGACCAACGGTGGCTACTTCGTCGCCCAGCTCACCGGCGACGAGCTCCGCGAGATCTATTACGTACGAGGCGTTCTCGAACGTGCTGCGCTCGGTCAGGCCATCGAGCGGGCGACCGCCGACGACATCGCGATGGCCCGCGCGGCCAACGACGCACTGTTGGAGGCGACTGCGACCGCGAATCCGCGTGCCTACCAGATCAATTCGCGACGATTCCACCAGGCGTTGATCGCACCCTGCGGGATGCACCGGCTCATCAACATGTTCGAGTCGACCTGGAACATCACCGAGCCGTTCCAACTCATGCGGACCGCGACCCCGCAGATGCAGACCCGCCTCCACTCCGACCACGAGGCCATGATGGCGGCGATGACCGAGCGCGACATCGACTCGTTGATCGCCGCAGCCGGCGACCACCACGCGCGGCTCGAGACCATGATCGTCGGCACCGCAGCAGGATCGGACATCACCGACCGACGCTGACGCCGACGTCGGTGACCGGCGAAAATATACTCTCGAAGTAACGCATCAGAAATCAGCCGGTCCTAATCTCAGTGGAATTCAACGAATCCAGGAGATGCCATGACCGACATCAAGACAACCGATGCCGTGGTCGAACCGACGCGTGTCAGCGCGGCCGGGGAGAGCGTCATCAAGGTCGGATACCACCAGAACCTCACCAACGAGGATCTCGCGCCGCTGAAGAAGCAGAGCTGGACCTCCTACAACATCTTCGCGTTCTGGATGTCGGACGTGCACAGCGTCGGTGGGTACGTGTTCGCGGGAAGCCTATTCGCCCTGGGCATCTCGGCGTGGCAGGTGCTCATCGCGCTGCTCGTCGGCATCTTCATGGTGTATTTCCTGTGCAACCTCGTGGCGCGACCCTCCCAGCAGGCCGGAGTGCCCTACCCGGTGACCACCCGCATCGCGTTCGGCGTACGTGGCGCCAACCTGCCCGCCATCCTGCGCGGCCTCATCGCCGTCGCCTGGTACGGCATCCAGACCTACCTCGCGTCGGTCGCCTTCGGCCTGCTGGCCCTGAAATTCTGGCCGTCCCTGGCGAAGTTCGACTCGGTCGACGACTACGGCTTCCTCGGCCTGTCGCTGCTGGGATGGGGTGGGTTCATCCTGATGTGGGTGCTGCAGGCGATCGTGTTCTGGAACGGCATGGAGACCATCCGCAAGTTCATCGACTTCTGCGGGCCCGCGGTCTACGTGGTGATGGTGATCCTCGCCGGCTACCTGATCTACAAGGCGGGCTGGAGCAACGTGCACTTCGATCTCTCGTCGGGTCCGAACAAGAGCGGGTGGGCGTCGATCACGGCGCTGATCAGCGCGATCGCCCTGGTGGTGTCGTACTTCTCCGGACCGATGCTCAACTTCGGCGACTTCTCGCGATACGGCCGCACCTTCGGCGACGTGAAGAAGGGCAACTTCCTCGGCCTGCCGGTCAACTTCCTGTTCTTCTCGATCCTCGTGGTCTGCACGGTCTCCGCCGGCGCCACCGTCATCGGCCGTGACGCCGACGGCAACATCATCACCGACCCCGTGCACATCGTCGATCGCATCGACAACACCACCGCCGCGATCCTCGGTGTGCTCACCTTCGCCATCGCGACCATCGGCATCAACATCGTCGCGAACTTCGTCTCCCCCGCCTTCGACTTCTCCAACGTGGCGCCGACGAAGATCACCTGGCGGATGGGCGGCATGATCGCCGCGATCGGTTCTGTGCTCATCACACCGTGGAACCTGTTCAACAACCCCTCGGCGATCCACTACACACTCGACACCCTCGGCGCGGTCATCGGACCGCTGTTCGGTGTGCTCATCGCCGACTTCTACCTGGTCAAGAAGAAGCAGATCGTGGTCGACGACCTGTTCAGCATGTCGCCGACCGGACGCTACTGGTTCCGCAGCGGCGTCAACCCGGTGGCCGTGATCGCCACCGTCGTGGCCGGAGCCGCGGGCATCGCGGTCGTCGTCGAGGGCACCACCTACATGGCCAGCTACACCTGGTTCGTGGGCGCCGGACTCGGCTTCGCGATCTACTCGCTCGGGATGCGCCTGCTGCCGCCGACGTTCATCCACGACAACCCGCCTGCGCCGGTCGCGACCACAGCACCGGCCGCCGACGTGTCGGCCTGAGAGTCCAGACTGGGTTCATGCGGATCTGCCTGATCAACCCGAACACCACCACGTCGATGACCGACCTCATGGTCCGCGCGGCGCAGGCGGCCGCCGGGGCGGGCACGGAGATCGTCGGGGTCACCTCGTCGATGGGCCCGGCGTCGATCGAGAGTCACTACGACGAGGCCCTCGCCGTCCCGGGCGTGCTCGCGGCGATCACCGCCGACCGCGCCGGCGACACCCCGTGCGACGCCTACGTGCTGGCGTGTTTCGGCGACCCCGGCCTCGACGCGGCCCGCGAGATCGCGGGCGCGCCGGTGGTGGGCGTCGCGCAGGCCGCCATGACCCTGGCGGGCCTGGTCGGTGGCGGTTTCTCGGTGGTGACCACGCTGTCGCGGACCATCGGCCGCGCCGACGAACTGACCCACCGCTACGGGGTCGCAGGTCTGTGCCGCGGCCTGCACGCCTGCGACATCCCGGTGCTCGAACTCGAGACCGACCCCGACACCGAGGCCGTCCTGACCGACGCCTGCGCGCGCGCTCTCGCCGACGACGGGGCGGAGTCGATCGTCCTCGGGTGCGGCGGGATGGCCGAACTCGCCGCACGGATCTCGGCGAAGATCGGGGCGCCGGTGATCGACGGCGTGGCGGCCGCGGTGCGCCTGTCCGAGGCCCTCGTCCCGGTCGCCGGTTTCCCCGGACCGGCCAGTGACGAGTACTCGTCACCGCCCGCGAAGCATTACACCGGAATGCTCGCGGGGTTCGGACGACTGTGAGACATCAACGCTTCTTCGCGTGTTCAGATGAACATCGCTAATTCGCAAGACTTACGGTGCGGGTGTACGAAACAATGTGCAATATGTCGAAGTCTCTCCTTGTGACCGTTCCCGTATACGGCCAGATCGAGTACACCCACGCGCTGGTGGGAGACCTCGAGCGTGAGAAGGCCGATTATCTGATCGTCGACAACAAGGGTGACTACGAACCGCTCGGCGACGAGCGCGTGGTGACCCCGGGCCAGAACACGGGATGGGCCGGGGGCTCGAACCTCGGCCTGCGCACGGCGTTCGTCGAGGGCTACGACGCCGCGATGACCCTCAACAACGACGTCAGGCTGTCGCACGGCTACTTCGAGGGCCTTCTCGACGACCGGCTCCCCTCCCACGCCGGGGCGGTCGTGGGTCTCTACGACGACGCCGGCGCCCACCCGGCCCTGCTCGCCGACTACGAGGGGCCTGCCGCCGGCTACACGCCCCGCGATGCCTACCGCGAACTTCCGGCCGTCGACGGCACCGCCCTGATGCTCACCCGCGACGCGTTCGTGGCGACCGGCGGACTCGACGAGCGGAGCTTCGGACGCTTCGGCTGGGGCGCCGACCTCGACCTCTGCATGCGTCTGCGTGCCGCAGGCTTCGGTATCTGCGCGACCGAGCGCAGCTTCCTCAACCACTTCGGCCGCAAAACCGCCGACGCCGTCGCCGGTCGTCGCCGCTACCAGTTCTTCGGTGGCAAGGAGATGGCCCGCGGCCTCAAGAAGCTCTACGGCAACAAGTGGCGCAACGACGTCGTCACGCAGCGGTTCGAGGTCCGCAGCCTCGCCGACGGATCGGTGTTGCGCACCGAGACCCCCCGCATGGTGTTCAAGGCCGACCCGGTACCCGCCGGCGCCCACTGAACCCCGGGCGTCGTCGCGCGTCCACATGGCGCGCCCACCGTGGCGTGTCCCGTGTGAGGGTCTTCACCGCCACATCACACGACGGCAACCATCCGATAGCGAATCGATGCACCACCCTGCTCGCGGTGGGCGGTCTTCTCGCGCGTCGGTAGGCTCGACCTCGGTTGGGGCTGATGTTGCTGGAGGTACTGATGAGGCATATGAGCCTCGAGGTCGCGCGTGGGCTCGTCGCCCGACTCTTCCTGATCGCCCTGCTGGCGATCGCGGGCCCGCTCGGCGCCGTCGGTTCCGCCGGCGCAGCCCCGACCCCGGCGACACCTGCCGCAGGCGGCTACAACTCCGCGTCGTGTCGGCCTGCACCGGCCCATCCGCGCCCGGTGATCCTGGTCCACGGCACGTGGACCGATTCGGCACAGACCTGGCAGACCCTCGCTCCGGCACTCGCCGACCAGGGCTACTGCGTGTTCGCGATCGACTACGGGCGACGGGCGGCGGGCAGCACCGAGAACCTGATGGACCTCGTGGGTGGCGACACCATCACCCGGTCGGCCACCACGCTGGCGCGCTTCGTCGACCGCGTACGCCGCGAGACCGGCAGCGCGAAGGTCGACATGGTCGGTCACTCCCAGGGCGCCCTCGTCATCCGGCAGTACCTGAAGTTCGACGGCGGCGCACCGGGCGACCCCGCCCGCAACGCCGTCAACACGGTCGTCACGCTGGCGGGAACCAACCACGGCACCACCTTCGACCTGAACCAGACCATCGGCGCCATCGGCGAGATGCTCGGCATCCCGGTGGTACGCCTCGCCGCCACCACCGTCGGCCCGTCCTACGTCGAGCAGATGGTGGGCTCACCGTTCCTCGATCGGCTCAACGCCGGCGGTGACACCCGGCCCGGCGTCCGCTACGTGGTGGTGGGGACCCGCGACGACTCGGTCGTCACCCCACCCGAGCGCACCTTCCTGCGGGCCGGCCCCGGCGCGACGGTCCGCAACACGTGGGTACAGGACGGCTGCGGGACGCGACAGGTCGACCACATGCAGATGACGAGCGACCCCCGCGCGGTGTGGATCGTGCTCGACGCACTCGACCCGGCCTATCGGGCGACGCACCCCGCGCCCTGCCGCTGACGTACGCCGCCACGCGACGGCGACGCCGCTCGGCTGTCGGGGGGTCGGTCAGGTCCGGTCGGCGATGGCCCGCAGTGCCAGCATCCAGTGCTCGAACAGCTCGTCGAGGTCACCGGGGTCGATGGCGTCGTCGAGGTAGGTGATCAGCGCCCGCACGATCGGACCGTCAGGGGTGACGGTCGACATCGACTGGATGTCGATCTCGGCCTGCGCGGGCATGCGATTGCCCCGCGCGAGAGCCTCGGGATCATTCACGTCGAGCAGTTCCGGCCCGCGCATGTCGGGGAACCACGGCACCTCGTCGAGCGCACCGGCCACATCGGATCCCGGGACCGAGCCGATGTAGTTGAAGACGATCTGCGGGTCGGCGAACCCGCCGAGACGCTCGCGCCCCTCGGGATCGAGGTGGCGCAGCATCCCGTAACCGATACCGCGGTCGGGATGCGCGGTCATCGCGGCGCGGGTGCGCGCGACGACCTCGCCGGCCACCTCGGGTCGATCGAAGATCTCCGACAATTCCAGCCCCTCGAGGTCGACACGCGTCGGGAACATCGACGTGAACCAGCCGACGGTGCGCGACAGGTCGGCGCCGTCGACCACGGCCTCCTCCCGGCCGTGGCCCTCAAGGGTCAACAGCGTCGAGGTGACGTCGTATCCGCGGTCGCGACGCCATCCCACGACCGCGGTGGCGAGACCGGCGACGAGCAGGTCGGCCATCGTGGCGCCCTCCTGGCCGGTCCCCTTCCGAGCGGCCGAGAGGCTCGTGGCCAACGGCGCCACGATCTCCGCGGGCAACACCAGTTCGGCACGCGCGAGGCGGTCGACCCGGTCGGTCGTGAGGTCGAGTCGCCGGGTGCCCAGCGCCGGGTCGGGTCCGTCGAGGACGGCGACCCAGTGGTCGAGTTCGCCACGGCGTCCGGCTGCCGCGCCGACCTGACCGGCACTCCACGCGATCCAGCTCGTACCCGCATCGGGAAGGTCGACGGCGTGACCGGCCGAGGTCTGGCTGCCCGCGACCGCGATGTCGGACTGCAGGATCCGCCACGACACCGCGTCGACGACGAGGTGGTGGGCGACCACGGCCAGCCGCCCGGTGGCCCCACCCGACGGCGCGACCAGCCACACCAGACGCAGCATCATCCCGGCCTCGGGATCGAGGTCGTCGATCGCGTCGGCGACGGCGGCGCGCAGGCGCGCGGTGTGCGCGTCGGTACCGGGCACCTCGTCGGGGTCGAGGTCGATCCGGCTGAGCGCGGCGGACAGGTCGACGGTGCCCGGGGCGCCGATCTCCAGTGTCCGGGAGGCGATGTCGAGCCGTGAACGCATCACGTCGTGTCGATCGACGACCGCGGTCATCGCCGTGACGATCTGCTCGGCGGTGACGTCGGCGGGGACGGTGAACACCATCGGCATGACGAACCGGCTGATGTCCCCGCCGCGTTCGAGGAGTTTCTCGATCACCGGTGTCAGCGGCGCCGAACCGGCGTGCGCGTCGGCGAGATCGGAGGTCGCGGGCGCGACATCTGTGGACGCGACGGCCGCGAGCGCGGCGATCGTCCGCTTCTCGAGCACGTCGCGGGCGGTGAACCGGATGCCGGCCGAGCGCGCCCTCGTGACCAACTGCATGGCACCGATGCTGTCGCCACCGATGTCGAAGAACGAGTCGTCGGCCCCGACGTCGCCGCCGAGCAGGTCGGCGACGATGCCGCACAGGACGGCCTCGGACTCGGTGGCCGGCTCGCGCCGCTGCGCGTGTTCGATCTGCGGCAGCGGCAGTTCGCGCCGCGCGATCTTGCCCGAGCGGCTACGGGGGAACTCGTCGAGCACCACGATCACGTCGGGGACCATGTACGGCGGGAGCACCCGACCCGCGTGGTCGCGGACACCGACGGCGTCGACCTCGGCGTCGCCGTGGCCGATCACGTATCCGATGAGTCGGGTGCGCCCCCCGGTCTCGTGGGCGATGACCGCCGACTGTGCCACCGAGTCATGCTGCGCGAGAACGGTCTCGATCTCCTCGAGCTCGATCCGCAACCCGCGCACCTTCACCTGGAAGTCGACACGTCCGACGTAGTCGAGCGTCCCGTCGGCCAGACGCCGCACGAGGTCGCCGGTGCGGTACATCTGCGCGCCGGCCGGCCCGAACACACTGGGCACGAACCGCTCCGCGGTGAGGTCGGCGCGGCCGAGGTACCCGCGGGCCAGCTGGTCACCGGAGAGGTACAGCTCGCCGACGGCGCCGAGCACACATGGCCGCAGCCACCGGTCGAGGACCCAGCCCCGGGTGTTCCACACCGGTCGCCCGATCGGCACCACGTCGGTCGCCCCGGATGTCGCGGCAGCCGGCGTGGTGGAACCCGCGGCCGCGACGACCACCGCCGACGTCGCGTCGACGGTGACCTCGGTGGGCCCGTAGAGGTTCACGACCTGCGCACCCGAGGTCGACGCCACCTGCTGGGCCAGCGAGATCGGCAGTGCCTCACCGCCGGAGAAGACGGTGCGCAACGAGTCGAGGGCGTCGGGTCCGGCGGACTCGGCGAACACCGCGAGCACCGACGGGACGAACTGCACGACTGTGACGCCGTGCTCGGCGACGAGTGACACGAGTTCGGTGGCGTCGGTGTGCGCACGCGGACCGGCGATGACGGTGCGGGCACCGGCCAGCGCCGGGGCGAACATCTCCCACACCGAGGCGTCGAAGGTGAACGGCGTCTTGAGCAGCACGACGTCGTCGCGGCCGAGGCCGTACTCCTCGGCGATCCACCGCACCTGGTTGGCCAGGGCGCGCTGCGTGATCGCGACACCCTTCGGACGACCGGTCGACCCCGAGGTGAACAGGACGTAGGCCAGCGACGCCGCGCGCACCCGGCCGCGGGTCTCGGTCGACCCGATCGGCGCGTCGGAGATGTGTCGAAGCCCCGGGGCCGCGAGGTCGAGGCAGGCGATCGGTGCCACGAGCGTGCGGATGGCGGCCAGACGACCGGCGTCGGTGACGACGCAGCGCACCCCGGCCTCGGCGACGAGGGTGGTCATCCGGTCGGCGGGGGCATCGACGTCGATGGGCAGGTACGCCGCTCCGGCCTTGCCCACGCCGTAGACGGTGGCGACCTGCTCCAGCGACCGGGGCATCGCCACGGCGACGAGGTCGTCGGGACCGACGCCGTAGGCGATCAGTACGCGGGCACGGCGATTGGCCATCGCGTCGAACTCGGCGAAGGTGACCGTCCGCTCGCCGTCGGCGAACGCGACGTCGTCGGGGGTCTCGCGCACACGCCGGGCGAACATCTCCGTCACCGTCGCGTCGCCGACCGCGACGGAGGTGTCGTTCCACGACTCGAGTTGCCCGGCGACCTCGTCGGCATCGAGCAGGTGCAGATCCCGCACGGGTGTCGCGCCCGCCCGTGCGAAAGCGCGCAGCACCCGCAGCACACGCTGGCCCAGATCGTCGGCGCGGTCGTGGCCGATCAGCGCGGGCACGTACTTCAGCGAGATCGCCAGGTGCGGATCCGACTGCGCCAGAACGGTCATCGGGTAGTGCGAGGCGTCGTTGATCTGCGCGCCGTCGACCGACATGCCGTCGATCTGCGCGCCGCTCTCCAACGCCTCACGGTCCACCGGGTACGACTCGAACACCACGAGACTGTCGAACAGCGCGGGCACCCCGAGATCGCGCTGGATCGCCGGCAGACCGATGTGGTGGGCCTCGAGCAACCCGGCCTGCTCGGACTGCACACGCTCGAGCAATCCGATCACCGTCTCGCGCTGGTCGAGCCGCACCCGCGCCGGGATGGTGTTGATGAACAGGCCGAGCATCCCGCCGACGCCCGGCAGTTCGGGCGGACGGCCCGAGACGGTGACACCGAACACGACGTCGTCGGCGCCGGTGGAGCGGGCCAGCACCAGACCCCATGCCGTCTGCACCATCGTGTTCATGGTGAGTCCGCGCTCACGCGACAGCTCCGCGAGACCGGCCGCGGTCTCGGGGTCGATCGCGAGCGGATACTCCACCGGCACGATGTCACTCGCCTGGAGCTGCCCCGGGTCGGTCGGGCGGTCGACGAGCAAAGTCGGGCTCTCGAGGTCGGCCAACGCGTGCCGCCACGAGGTCATCGCGGCCTCGGGGTCGCGACGACTCAACCACCGCAGGAAGTCTCGGTAGTCGGTGTCGGCGGGCGGCAGGTGGTCGACGCCACCCATCGCGTAGAGCGCGAACAGCTGTTGCAGCAGGATCGGGCCCGACCATCCGTCGAGGAGGATGTGGTGGTTGGTCATCGACAACCGCGCCAGCGGCGCGCTGTCGTCGCCGGCCGGGACCTGCAGCAGCAGGAACCGCATGAGCGGCGGCGCCGACATGTCGAACCGGTCGAGGCGATGCGCGCGGAGCAGCCGATCGGCCTCGGCGTCGGCCTCGGGGTGATCGGTGAGATCGACGACCTGCCAGGGCACCTCGACCACACCGGCGATCGCGGTCACCGGGGTGCCGTCACCGGCGGTGTGGAAGGCGCTGCGCAACACCGGGTTGTGGGCGACGAGCGCGCTGACCGCGGCCCGCATCCGGTCGGCGTCGACGGGGCCTCGCAGCTCCAACACCACCTGTGCGGTGTAGATGTCGACGGCGTCGTCGCCGGCGAGTTGGGCGTGGTAGAGCAGACCGGCCTGCAGCGGGGCGAGCGGCCAGATGTCCTCGACACCACCGTGGGCGGCCTCGATGACGTCGATGTCGTGCTGCGACACCGGCACCAGCGGGACGTCGGACGGGGTCAACCCGCCCGCGTCGGCACCGTCACCGTGCGCCGCGAGACCCGCTGCCGCACGCTGCCACTCGTGTGCCAGCGCCACGACGTCGTCGTGATCGAGGAGTTCACCGGCGTAGGCGAACACCGCCGACAGCCGCGGACCGTCGGGGGTCTCGTCGGTGACGGCGTTGATCGTCAGCACGGCGGGCACCACCATGGCGTCGTCCATCGCCCCGCCGAGGGGTCCGCCGTCGTCGGCGGCTTGCCAGCCGAAGTCGGTGTCGGCGCCCGCGGTGGCCCCGCTGTCGGGGACCTCCGTGGCACCCGATTCGTTGCGGCCCAGGTAGTTGAACGCGATCTGCGGTTCCGAGCGGGTGCGGAGCACGTCCGCCTCGGGTCCGCCGAAGGTGGTGAGCAACCCGAAACCGATGCCGTTGTCGGGGACCGACGCCAGCTGCTCCTTCACCGCCTTGAACGCGGTACCCGCGGCCGGACCACCGGCGAGGGCGTCGTCGACGTCGATCCCGTCGAGATCGATCCGCACCGGGTACTTCGAGGTGAACCATCCGACGGTGCGGAACAGGTCGGCCCGTGCGCCGTCGGCCGCGTCGGCGACGACGTCCTCCTCGCGGCCGTGGCCCTCGAGCTCGATCAGCAGCGACGGCGCGTCGACGCCGCGCAGGTGACGCCACCGCCGTACCGCCAACGCCAGCGCGGTGAGCAGCGCGTCGTCGGTGCCGGCGCGGTAGATCGCGGTGACCCCGCGCAGCAGCGACTGCGTCACGTCGACGTCGAACGTGACCTCGACGCGGCGCAGCGTGGCCGTGACGTCGCGCGCGGGATCCATCGGCCGGGCGCCGAGGTCGGGGTCGGTGGCGGCGACCACCGCGGTCCAGTGCCCCAGCTCGTCGTGGCGGGAGCGCACGGCGTCGGGCAGGGCGTGGGCCCAGGTACGCAACGACGTCCCGATCGGCCGGACGGCGTCGGCGGGTGTGATGCCGTCGCGTCCGGTCAGTCCCCACGCCACGGCGAGGTCGGGCAGCAGGATCCGCCAGGAGACGCCGTCGACCACGAGGTGGTGGATCACGACGTAGAGACGTCCGCGGACGTCGGGGCCGAGCTCCTCGGCGGGGTCGAACCAGACCACGGAGATCATGCGGCCGGCCGACGGATCGAGGCGGTCGATCGCCTGCGCCGCCGCGGCCTGCACCGTCGCGGTGAACGCCTGGGTGCCGGGCAGGCTGTCGACCACGACGCGGGTGAGGACGTCTGAGGCGACAACCGTTCCCGTAGAGGGGATCTCGAGACGCCCCGCGAGCGGGTTCTCGACATCGTCACCGTCGAGGACCAGACGGGCCCGCAGCGCGTCGTGGCGGTCGAGCACCGCGTCGAGCGCCGAGAGGAGTCGGGCGTGACCGGGGTCGGCGGGCAGCGTGAGGAAGGTCGCCTGCGAGAAGGTGCGGTACTCGCCGCGGGTGTCGACGAGCCACCGCATGATCGGCGTGAGCGGCAGGGAGCCGACACCGCCGCCGTCGAGTTCGGGCAGCACCGCGTCGGCGGCCCCGCCCTCGGTGTCGACGATCGGCGCGAGTTCGGCGACGGTGCGGCGGTCGAACACGTCCCGCGGGGCGAAGGTGAGGCCGGCGTCTCGGGCGCGCGAGACCAGACCGATGGCCATGATCGAGTCGCCGCCGAGCGCGAAGAAGGAATCGTCGACGCCGACCTCGGGCACCCCGAGGGTCTCGGCGAACAACGCGCACAGGCGTTCCTCGATCTCCGACATCGGGGCCCGCGACGGGCGGTCGGCCGCGACGAACGTCGGTGCGGGCAACGCTTTGCGGTCGAGTTTGCCCGCCGGGGTCAGCGGCACGGTCTCGAGGACCACGATCGCCGTCGGCACCATGTGCGACGGGAGGCGCTGGGCGATCCTCGCGGTGAGGTCGGCGGTGTCGACCTCACGGCCGTCGTGGCCGCGCACGTAGGAGACGAGCATCGTCTGGCCCGACACGGGGTGCGGCACACCGAGCGTCGTCGTGAACCCGATGTCGGGTTCGCGGCCGATGACGGCGTCGATCTCACCGAGTTCGATCCGGAATCCGCGGACCTTGACCTGGAAGTCGTTGCGGCCGTTGAACTCCAACTCCCACCGGCCGTCGGTACCGGCGCGCCACCGCACGAGGTCGCCGGTGCGGTACATGCGCGAGCCGGGCGGTCCGAACGGGTCGGCGACGAACGACGCCGAGGTCTGCGCGGTGCGGGTCAGGTAGCCCAGGGCAAGCGTGGGACCCGACACGTACAGCTCGCCGGGGACGCCGGGCGGTATCAGCTGCAGTCGTTCGTCGAGCACGGTGGCCCGCAGGCCGCTGATGGGACCGCCGATGGTGAGGGGCAGCGCAGGGTCCATCGGGGCACTGCGCGTCGACCAGATCGTCGCCTCCGACGGCCCGTACAGGTTGTACATCGAGCGGCCGACGGCCCAGCGCCGCACCAGGTCCGGCGGGCAGGTGTCGCCGCCGACACAGATGACCCGCAGTGCGTCGAGGCCGTCGCCGGGCACCGTGGCGAGCGCCGCCGGGGTGACGAACGCGTGGGTGACGCGGCGCTCGACGAGCAGCCGGGCCAGTTCGTCACCGCCGAACATGTCGGCGGGCGCGATCACCTGGGTCGATCCCGCCGCGACGGCCAGCAGCATCTCGAAGATCGACGCGTCGAAGCTCGGTGAGGCGAAGTGCAGAACGGTCGAGTCCGGGTCGACGTCGAAGGTGTTCGTCATCTCTGCGACCACATCGGCCAACCCGCGGTGGGGCACCGCGACGCCCTTGGGACGACCGGTGGACCCGGAGGTGAAGATGACGTACGCGGTCGCGTCGAGATGTGGGGCGACCGCCGTGAAGCGCTCGCCGGAGTCGGCGGTGACGGACTCACCGAGGTCGACGGCGAGCCACTGCGCGGCGGTCGGCAGACGGTCCCGCAACGCGTCGACGGTCAGGCCTATCCGGATGGCGGCGTCGGTGACCATGAACCCGATCCGGTCGGCCGGATAGTTCGGGTCGATCGGCACCACGGCGCCGCCGGCGCGGACGATCGACCAGAACCCGACGACCGACTCGATCGACCGACCGATCGCCAGTCCCACCGGGGTGCCCGTACCGACCCCGCGGTCGCGCAGGACGGCGGCCAGATCGGCGACGCGCCGATCGAGGTCGGAATAGGTGAGCGACCGGCCGCCGGCGATGACGGCGGTGCCGTCGGGGTTCGCGGCGATCGCGGCGTCGAGGATCTCTCCGAGCGTGCGCGACGGCGCGGCGGAGGTCCCGGTCATCGACGACAGCTGCGCGGTCTGCGCGGGCGACAGCAGCGCGATGTCTCCCACCGGCGTCGTCGGATCGGTCACCACCGCACGCAGGACGGCGACGAACCGCTCCGCCATCGCCTCGATGGTCTCGCGCTCGAACAGCGCTGTGGCGTAGGTGAACACCGCGTCGAGACCACCGACCGCGCCGTCGTCGCCGGCACCGGCGGCCTTCGGCGCGACGGTCAGCTGCAGATCGAACTTGGTGGTCGTGATGTCGGTCTCGAGTCCCGACACCGTCAGCCCGGGCAGTTCGAACTCCGCGTCGCCCGCGGTGTTGCCGAAGGCCAGGACCACCTGGAACAGCGGTGAGTACGCGGTGGTGCGAACGGGCGCGAGCTTCTCCACCAGTCGCTCGAACGGGATCTCGGTGTGGGTGAACGCCGCGATGTCGGTGCTGCGGACGCGGTCGAGGAGGTCCCCGAAGGGCTCCGCCGGGTCGATCTCGCTGCGCAGCACCAGGGTGTTGACGAACATGCCGACGAGGTCGTCGAGATCGGCGTCGCCGCGACCGGCGACCGCGGTACCGATGGCGATGTCGTCGGTGGTGCCCGACCGGGCGAGCAGCACCGCCAACGCCGCGTGGACCACCATGAACAACGTCGCGCCGTGGGCTCCGGCCAGACGTTGCAGCCCGGCGTGGATCTCGGGGCCCACCGAGAACTCGAGGTTCGCACCCGCGGTCGACGCGACAGCGGGACGCGGATGGTCGGCCGGCAGGTCGATCACGTCGGGCAGACCGTCGAGACGCGTGCTCCAGTAGTCGATCTGACGCGAGGCGAGGGAATCGGGATCGTCCTCCGAGCCCAGCAGTTCCCGCTGCCACAACGCGTAGTCGGCGTACTGGACGGGCAGTGGCGGCCACCCCGGGGCCTCGCCACCGCGCCGCGCGCTGTACGCGGTCATCACGTCGCGCGCGAGCGGGGTCACCGACGATCCGTCGCCGCTGATGTGGTGCACGACGACCACGAGGACGTGTTCGTCGCGACGCCCGGCGTCGGCATTCACGCCCGTGTCCGACGGTGCATCGGTCCCGGATACGACCGACAGCAACGCCATCCGCAGCGGCACCTGCGCGGCGACGTCGAAACCGGTGGAGACCAGACGGATCAGCTCGGCGTGCAGCGCCTCGTGGTCGGCGACCTCGCCCACCGACAGCAGGGCGCGTGCGGCGGCATCCTCGTGCTCGGCGATCGACTGACGCGGGGCGCGGTCGTTGCCGCCGATCTGTGCGTCCGCGGGGTAGTGCGTGCGCAGGATCTCGTGGCGGGCGACGACGTCGGCCACGGCCGCCCGCAGCGCCTCGACGTCGAGTTCGCCGACGAGTCGGATGACCGACGGGATGTTGTATGCGGGCGACGAGGTGTCGAACTGATTGATGAACCACATACGACTCTGCGCCGGGGACAACGGGATCTGCGCCGGGCGCGGTCCGGCGGACAGAAGCGGACGATCCGACGACGCACTGTGTTCGGCGGCCGCGGCGACCCCCGCGACGGTCGGGTCGGTGAACAGGTCCCGCACCGTGAGGTCGGTGCCCAACGCCGCGTTGATGCGCGCGATCGCCCGCGTCGCCGACAACGAGTTGCCGCCGATGGCGAAGAAGCTGTCGTGGGCGCCCACCGTCTCGACGCCGGTGAGGTCGGCGAACAGCCCGGCGACGATCTCCTCGACCGGTCCGCTCGGCGGCGTGTGGTCGGCGCCCCCGCGCAGGTCGGGTTCGGGGAGCGCACGGCGGTCGAGTTTGCCGTTGATGTTGAGCGGCAACGTCTCCAGGACCATCGTGACGGTCGGGACCATGTACGACGGCAGGTCGGCGGCGGCGGCGTCGAGGACCGCGCGTTCGTCGATCGTCGCCCCGGGCGCGGGCACGAGGTGGGCCACGAGGTGTTCACCCGATCGCGGGTCGCGGTGCACGGTGACGACGGCGGTCTGCACCGACGCAGCGGCCCCGAGCACGCGCTCGATCTCCTCGAGCTCGATGCGCAGGCCGCGCACCTTCACCTGGAAGTCGCTGCGCCCCATGTAGACCAGGGTCGGGATCGGGTCGTCGCCGACGCGGGTCCACCGCACGAGGTCGCCGGTGCGGTACATCCGTGTGCCGGCCGGTCCGAACGGGTCGGCGACGAAGCGGTCGGCGGTCAGGTCCGGGCGTGCGAGGTACCCGCGGGCCAGCTGGTCACCGGCGATGTACAGCTCACCGGTCACCCCGTCGGGGACCGGGTGCAGTCGATCGTCGAGGACGTGTACGCGGGTGTTCCATTCGGGCCGACCGATTCCCACCACGGCCTCGACGTGTGCGGGAACCGGCTGATGGGTGACGCTGACCGCCGCCTCGGTAGGACCGTAGAGGTTGTGCACCGACGCCGACGACACCGCGCGGAGTCGGTGGACGACGTCGGCGGTCAACGCCTCACCGATGCACAGGATCTGACGGAGACCGGCGACCTGTTCGGGCGCCACGTCGGCGAGGAACGCCGCCAGCAGCGACGGCACGAACGTGGTCACGGTGACCCGGCGGCGCTCGATGAGGTCGGCGAGTACCGCGGGATCGCGATGCGCGGTCGGCCCGGCGACCACGAGGCGGACACCCGCGGTCACGGCCCACCAGAACTCCCACACCGAGAGGTCGAAGGTGGCCTGGGTCCGAAGGAGCAACGCGTCGTCGGAGGCGAGACGGAACTCCACCGAGAGCCAGTTCAGCTGGTTGACGATGGCCGAGTGCGGCACGGCCACACCCTTGGGCCGCCCGGTCGATCCCGACGTGTAGATGACGTAGGCGGTGTTCCACGGCCGCAACGTCTCTCGTCTCTCGGAGTCGTCGACCTCGGTCGCGGCGTAGCCACCGAGATCGACCTCCGCGAGGTCGATGACGTCGGTGCCCCCCGCGACCACCGCGGGGGTGCCGTCGGAGACCAGCACGACGCTCGGTGCCGCATGGTCGAGGATGTAGGCGACGCGGTCGGCGGGATGGTCGGGATCGATCGGCAGGTACGCGCCACCGGCGACGGTGACGGCGTACATCGCGACGACCAGGTCGATCGAGCGGTGCATGGCCAGACCGACGACGACCTCGGGCCCGACACCACGATCGATGAGCGCGCGGGCGAGGCGGTTGACGCGGGCGGCCAGCGCGGCGAAATCGAGCGAGCCGTTCTCGGAGTCGAGCGCCACGCGCGTCGGGTAGGCCGCGAACGACGACGCCAGGATGTCGGCGAGGGTGGTGGGGGCCAACACGACCGCGGTGTTGTTGCGGCCGTCGACGACATCGGCGATCTCCGACGGCGACATCACCGGCAGGTCGCCGACCGGCGTACCCGGTGCGGCGAGGAGCGAGTCCAGCAGTGTCGTGAACCGCTGCGCCACGCTGTGCACCGTGTCGCGGTCGAAGAGGTCGTCGGCGAAGGTGAACACCGCCTCGATCGCGGCCGGGGCGCCGTGCTCGTCGTACTCCGGCGACAGGATGAGGTGCAGGTCGAACTGCGCCACACCGTCGGGCAACTCGACGGGCTCGATGCGCAGACCGGCGAGATCGAGTGCGGCGCGGTCGATGTTCTGGAACGACAGACCCACCTGGAAGATCGGGTGGCGCGCGGTGGAGCGCACCGGGTTGAGCACCTCGACGAGCCGCTCGAAGGGGACGTCGGAGTGGCTGAACGCCTCGGCGTCACCATCGCGGGTCGTCTCGAGCAGCCGGTCGAACGGCGTGGCGGGGTCGACGTCGACGCGCAGCGCGAGGGTGTTGACGAACATGCCGATCACGCCGTCGAGTTCGCGTTCGGTACGCCCGGCCATCGGCGTCCCGACGATGATGTCGCGGCTGCGCGAGAGCCGACCGAGGAGCACCGCGAACGCGGCGTGGAACGCCATGAACGTGCTCGCGTTGTGCGATCGGGCGAGGTCGGCCATCCGGCGGTGCACGTCCGCGGGGACGGTGAACGCGTGCTGACTCCCGCGCAGCGACTGCACCGGTGGGCGGGGGCGGTCGAGGGGCAGCTCGAGCTGATCGGGCAACGCTGCGAGGGTCGTCTTCCAGAAGGCGATCTGCGCGCTGAGCAGGCTGGTCGGGTCGTCCTCGTCGCCGAGGAGTTCGCGCTGCCAGATCGCGAAGTCGGCGTACTGCACCGGCAGTCGATGCCAGGCGGGTTCGGTGGCCTCCACGCGGGCGGCGTAGGCCAGGGCGAGGTCGGTCACGAACGGCACCATCGACTCGCCGTCGGCGACGACGTGGTGCACCGCCATGGCCAGCACATGCTGGTCCTCGGCGACCCGCAGCACGGTGATCCGCACGGGGACCGAGTCGGTGACGGTGAACCCGGCCGAGAGGAACTCCCGCAATCTCTCCGGCACGTCGGAGGCGGGCACCTCGGTGACGGACACGTCGGGTACCGCCTGCTCAGCGGGCAGGATCACCTGGTGCGGGCCTGCGGCGGAGTCGGGGTACACCGTCCGGAGCGACTCGTGGCGTGCGATGACATCGGCGATCGCCGCCCGCAGCGCGTCGAGGTCGAGGTTCCCGCGCAGCGTCACCGCGGCCGGGATGTTGTAGGCCGCCGACCCGGGGTCGAACTGGTTGAGGAACCACATGCGGGTCTGCGCCAGCGACAACGGGATCCGGTCCGGACGGGGCCGGGCGACCAGCGGCGGACGTGCGGGGCGGCCGACCTCCCCGGCGGCGAGACGTTCGGCGAGCCCGGCGACGGTGGGCGCCGCGAACAGCTCACGGACCCCGATGGCGGTGCCCAGGGCGGCCGACGCGCGGCCGACCACCTTCGTCGCGCTCAGCGAGTTACCGCCGAGATCGAAGAAGCTGTCGTCGACACCCACCGGGTGCTCACCGAGGGGATCGACCCCGAGGACCTCGGCGAACACGTCGACCAGGGTCTGCTCGACCGCGGTGCGCGGTGCGCGGTACTCGCGTTCGGCGACGACGAACTCCGGGGCGGGCAGGGCGCGCCGGTCGAGTTTGCCGATCGGCGTCAGCGGGATCTCGTCGAGCACCGTGATCACCGCGGGCACCATGTGACCCGGCAGACGTGACGCGACCGCCTCGCGCAGCGCGTCGGGATCGGGTGTGGCACCGGGCGATCCGAGGACGTAGGAGGCCAACGCGGTCTGTCCGTCGGGTCCGGTCGCGCCGATGGTGACGGCGTACTCGACGTCGGCGGAGGCGGTGAGCGCGCGGTCGATCTCGCCGAGCTCGACGCGGAATCCGCGCACCTTCACCTGGAAGTCACCGCGCCCCACGTACTCCAACGAGTTGGTCGGCAGTGCGGGATCGATGCTGACCCGCACGAGGTCGCCGGTCCGGTACATCCGAGCGCCCGGCGCGCCGAAGGGATCGGCGACGAAGCGCTCCGCGGTGGTCCCGGGCCGGTCGTGGTAGGCCCGCGCCAGGCCCGCACCGGCGAGGTAGAGGTCGCCGACGACCCCCTTGGGCACCAGGCGCATCCGGGCATCGAGGACGCGCGCGCTCACCCCACGCAGCGGCGACCCGATGGTCACCCGCACACCGGGTTCGAGGCCGGGGGTGATGGTGTCGATGACGGTGGTCTCGGTGGGTCCGTAGGCGTTGCGCAGCCGACCGGTCCACCGGGCGGCGAGCTCGGGCGGGCACACGTCGCCGCCGACGACGACCGAGGTGACCGTGTCGAGGCCGTCGGGGTCGACCGTCATCAGCGCGGTCGGGGTCATGACGACGTTCGTGACCGACTCCGCGGCGATGAGGGCCGCGAGTTCGTCGCCGCCGAACACGTCCTGCGGAGCGACGACCAGGGTGGCGCCTGCGGAGAACGCGGCGAGCAGTTCGCCCACGGAGGTGTCGAAACTCGGCGAGGCGACGTGGAGCACCCGCGACCGTTCGGTGGTGTCGTAGTGCTCGCGGACGTCGGCGGCGAGGTTCGCGAGGCCCGTATGCGTGACGACGACGGCCTTGGGTGTCCCCGTCGAGCCCGAGGTGTAGATCAGATAGGCGGGATGGTCGGGTCGCAGCGTCGCGGTGCGATCGACATCGGTGACCGGCGCGGCGTCACGATCCGCTGTGGCCGTGGCGATCTCGTCGATGTCGAGCCACGTGACGGTGTCGGGGAGATCGACGACGTCGGCGGCGATGGTGATGCCGAACAGGGCTCGAGAGTCGGTGAGCATGCCCGCGATCCGCTCGGCGGGGTACTCGGGGTTGATCGGCAGGTAGGCCGCACCGGTCTTGGCGATCGCGATGGTGCCCGTCACCGACGACAGGCTGCGCCGCATTCCCAGCGCCACCACGGTCTCGGGTCCCGCACCGCGCGAGATCAGGTCGCGGGCAACCCGATTCGTCAGGTCGTCGAGCTCGCGATGGGTCAGCGACCGGCCCTCGAAGGTGATCGCGACGCGGTCGGGGTCGATCGTCACGCCGCGGGTCAGCAGGTCGGGCAGCAGGGTGTCGGCGACGGGTTCGCCGCCGGTGACGGCGAGGAGGTCACGACGCTCCGACGGACCGAGGATGTCGATGGCGCCGACGGTGGTCGCGGTGTCATCGGCGATCGCGGCGAGGATCCGCAGGAACCGGTCGGCGAAGGTCGCGACCGTCGACTGGTCGAACAGGTCGGTGGCGTAGGTGAACATCGCCGGCGCCGCCTCGTCGGGCGGGGCGGAGTCGCCGACGGACAGCTGTAGGTCGAACTTGGCGACCTCGAACTCCGCCTCGACGACCTGCACGCGCAGATCCGGCAGCGTCAGGTCGGGCGCCTCGTTGTTGTCGAACGACAGTGCCACGGTGAACAGCGGGTGGTGTGCGGTGGAGCGGGGGACGTCGAGGACCTCGACCAGGCGCTCGAACGGGATGTCGGCGTGCGCCATCGCGTCGACGTCGACCGCACGCACTGCGGCGAGCAGGTCGGCGGTGTCGGCCTCGGGGTCGACCTCGGTACGCAGCACGACGGTGTTGACGAACATGCCGACGAGGTCGTCGAGGGCCTCCTCGCCGCGACCGGCGACCGGTGTGCCGATCACGATGTCGCGCGACCCGGACAGGCGTTCGAGGAGGATCGCCAGCGCGGCGTGCAGGACCATGAAGAGGCTGACGTCGTGCGTGCGGGCGACGGCCGCGAGTCGGGTTCGGAGATCGGCGTCGATCGCGAACCGGACCATGTCGCCGCGCAGCGACTGCACCGCCGGACGTGGTCGGTCGGTCGGCAGGTCGAGTGACTCCCCCACCCCGACCAGCGTGGTGCGCCAGTGCTCGATCTGTTGCGCGGCCAGTGATGTCGGATCGGATTCGTCGCCGAGCAGGTCGCGCTGCCACAGCGAGAAGTCGGCGTACTGCACCGGCAACGGTGGCCGCGGGGCGACCGAGCCGGACCGTCGGGACTCGTACGCCACCACCAGATCCCGGAAGAGGGGTGCGAGTGACGAACCGTCGGCGCTGATGTGGTGGGCGACCACCATCAGCAGGTGTTCGTCGTCGGAGGGCGTAGGTGTCCCGGAGCCGTGTCCGATCGTCATCAGCACGATGCGCACCGGGAAGCCGGTGGTGACGTCGAAACCGGCGATCGCCCGGCGGGTGACCTCGTCGGTGACCGAGTCGGGTTCGACGGTGGTCTCGGAGTAGATCTGCGCCCACGCGGAATCGGTCGGGTGGATGACCTGATGCGGACCGTCGACGGAGTCGGGGTGGGTGGTGCGCAGCGACTCGTGTCGCTCGAGCACGTCGGCCACCGCGGCGCGCAGCGCGACGCGATCGAGGGTGCCGGTCAATCGCAGCGGCAGCGGGAGGTTGTAGGCAGGCGACGAGGTGTCGAACTGGTTGATGAACCACATACGGGCCTGCGCCGGCGAGAGCGGGATGCGCTCCGGTCGGCGGCGGGCGACCAACACCGGACGCCGGTTGTCGGAGTCCCGGTCACCGATCGCGGCGGCGAGTTCGGCGACGGTCGGGTGATCGAAGACATCACGGACACCGACCGACACACCGAGCGCGGCCTGCACGCGGGCGGCCACCCGGGTGGCGCCGAGCGACGTGCCGCCGATGTCGAAGAAGGAATCGTTCGCCCCGACGCGGTCGCGGCGGGCGATGTCGGCGAACACCCGGGCCACGGCGCGCTCGGCGTCGGTGCCCGGCTCGACGAACTCGACCTCGGTGGAGGCGAAGTCGGGGACCGGGAGTGCGCGGCGGTCGAGTTTGCCGTTGGGGGTCAGCGGGAACGACGGCAGCACGATGATCGCCGCGGGCACCATGTAGGCGGGCAGACGCCTCCGCAGGGCCGTGGTGACCGCGGCGACATCCGGTTGCGCTCCCCCGGCCCCGACGACGTAGGCGACGAGTTGCTGGTCACCGTCGGTCTGCGCCTGCTGATCACCGACGACCACGGCGACGGCGTCGGAGATCTCCGGTTCGTCGAGGAGGGCGGCCTCGATCTCGGTGAGCTCGATCCGCAGTCCGCGCAGCTTCACCTGGAAGTCGGTGCGTCCGATGTACTCGATCTCGCCGTCGGTGCGTCGGCGCACGAGATCGCCGGTGCGGTACATGCGTTCACCGGTCACCGAGGTGATGTCGGCGACGAAGCGATCGGCGGTCAGGTCGGGGCGGCCGACGTACGCGCGGGCGAGCTGGACACCGGTGATGTAGAGCTCGCCGGCGACGCCGGGCGGCACCGGGCGCAGACGTTCGTCGAGGACATGCACGCCGGTGTTGGCGACCGGACGGCCGATGGGGACGGTCTCGGTGTCGGCCGCGGTGTAGTGGTGATAAGTGACGTCGACCGCAGCCTCGGTCGGTCCGTACAGGTTGTCGACCGCGATCGTCGTGAGTGCGGCGAGACGTGCGGCGACGGTCGGGGGCAGTGCCTCGCCGCTGGCGAACACCCGGCGCATCGACGCGAGTCGGCGGTCACTGCGATCACGGTCGGCCAGCGCCGCGGTGAACGCCGACAGCATCGAGGGCACGAAATGGGCGACGGTGACGTCGTTCTCGGCGATCACGCGGGCGACCTCGGCGGGGTCACGATGGGCGTCGGGCGCGGCGATGACGAGTCGTGCACCGACCTGCAGCGGCCAGAAGAACTCCCACACCGATACGTCGAACGTGGCCGGTGTCTTCTGCAGGACGGCGTCGGTGGCGTCCATCGGGTACTCGGCCTGCATCCAGCGGAGCCGGTTCACGATGGCGCGGTGGGTGATCGCGACGCCCTTGGGACGCCCTGTGGAACCGCTGGTGTAGATCACGTACGCGGTGTTGTCGGCGTGCAGCGGACCGCGTCGGTCGGTGTCGGTGACCGGGCCACCCGACACACCGGACAGGTCGAGGGTGTCGATCGCGAGAACCGGCACCCCGCCGCGATCGGGCGTTGCGCCGAACGCCTGGTCGATGTCGTCGGCGGTGGTGGTGAGCACCAGCAGCGGATCGGCGCTGTCGAGGATGTAGGCGATGCGATCGGCCGGATGGTCGAGATCGACCGGCACGTAGGCGCCACCCGCACCGACGATCGCGTACATCCCCACCAGGAGGTCGATCGATCGGCGCATGGCGAGTGCGACGTGGACCTCGGGGCCGACCCCGACGTCGACGAGATGGCGGGTCAACCGGTGCACGCGGTCGGCGAACTCGGCGTACGTCACCTCGACCGGCGTGGTGCTGACCGGGGCGAACCGCAGGGCGGGGGCATCGGGGGTGCGGCCGACCTGCTCGTCGAAGAGGTCGACGAGGGTCAGGTTGTCCTCGGCCGGCGCGTGCCCCGACTCGGCGATGACCGCGGCGAGCATCCCCGAGAACCGTTGGGCGAAGGCGCCACCCGAGCCGTCGTCGAGCAGACCGGGCAGCAGTGTCGACAACGCCACCGTCACCGCGGCCTCGGGACCGATGCCGACCGACCCCAAGGTGGCCGCCATCTCCGCCGACTTGGCCTGCAGGGCGCCGTAGGTGACGTCGACACCGTTGTGCGACAGCGCGATCCCGTCGGGGTTGATACGCGCGGCCGTCGCCAGCAGCTGATCGAGGGAGCGGGCGTCGGTGTCGACGGGTCCGACGTCGGCCGCCACAGGGTCACCCGTGCTGGAGTCGGCCAGTTGATCACGCTCGGTCTCGGTGAGGATGTCGATGTCGCCGATGACGACGTTCTCGTCGTCGGCGACGGCGGACAGGATGGTCACGAACCGCTGGGCCATGGCCTCCACGGTCGCGTGGTCGAAGATGTCGACGGTGAAGTCGAGCACCGCGTCGATGCCGCGACCACGGCCGTCGGCGCCGAAACTCTCCGAGATGGTGAGGCCCAGATCGGATTTCGCGACCCGGATCGGCAGGTCGAGGGCGCTCACCTCGAGTCCGGGGAGGGTGACGGTCGGGACCTCGATGTTCTGCATCGTCAGGGTCGCCTGCACGAGCGGTGCGTATTTGCGCGAACGGGCGGGCGCGAGGACCTCCACCACCTGTTCGAACGGCAGATCGGCGTTGCCGAAGGCGGCCAGGTCGGACTGCTTCGTCGCGGCGAGGGATTCGACGAACGTGGCCGAGCTCGGCACCGTGGTGCGCAACACCAGGGTGTTGACGAACATGCCGACGAGTCCCTCGGTCGCCGAGGCGGTGCGGCCGGCGATGGGTGTGCCGACGGCGACGTCGCCGGTACCCGACATCCGCGACAACAGGGCCGCGTACGCGGCGTGCAACACCATGAACATGGTGGCGTCGTGCTCACGCGCGAGCTGCGCGAGCCGCTGCTGCAGTTCGGCGTCGACGGTGAACGTGACCTCGCCGCCCTCGATGGAACGGCGGTCGGTGCGGGGCCGGTCGGTGGGGATGGCCAGCAGCTCCGGCAGACCGGCGAGGTGTTCGCGCCAGAACGCGATCTGCCTGCTCGCCGGCGATTCCGGGTCGTTCTCGTCCCCCATCACCGCGCGCTGCCAGATGGCGTAGTCGGCGTACTGCACCGACAGCGGCCGCAGATGCGGTCGGTCGCCCGCGGCCCGCGCGGTGTACGCCGCCATCAGGTCGGTCGCGAGCGGCACCAGCGACGACCCGTCGGCGGCGATGTGGTGGATCACCAGGAGCAGTACGTGATCGTCGTCGGCCAGGCGGAACAGGTTGGCCCGCAACGGCGGTGCCGCGGTGACGTCGAATCCGGCCGACGCGGTCGCCAGGGCCGCGGCGAGCAGGCCGTCCTCGCCGTCGACCTCGGTGATCTGCAGGCCCGGGGTGTACTCGTCGACCCCGAGGACCCGCTGGAACGGTTCGTCGTCGGAATCGGGGTACACCGTCCGCAGGATCTCTTGACGGGCCAGGAGATCGGCCAACGCGGCGTGTAACGCGTCGAGGTCGAGCGCACCGCGCAGCCGCAGCCCGAGAGGGATGTTGTAGTCGGCGACATCGGGGTTGAGGCGGTTGAGGAACCACATCCGCTGCTGTGCGAGCGACAGCGGGACCCGATCGGGGCGCGGGCCGGCGGTCAGCGGCGGGGTGGTGATCCCGTCGGCCGCGTCGAGTGCGGCGACCGCCTCGGCGAGGTCGGCGACCGTCGACGACTCGAACAGCACCCGCACGCCGAGGCGCACGTTGAGGTTCTCGTTGATCCGCGCGATGACGCGGGTCGCGGCCAGGGAGTTGCCGCCGAGGTCGAAGAACGAGTCGTCGGCGCCGACGCGGTCGAGGTCGAGGACCTCGGCGAAGGCGTGTGCGATCGCACGTTCCAGTGGCGTCTCGGGGTCGCGGGCGGAGGTGGCGGCCGCGATGAACTCCGGCGTCGGCAGCACGCGTCGATCCAGCTTGCCGGTCGGCGTCAGCGGGACTTCGTCGAGAACGGTCACGGCGCTGGGCACCATGTACTGCGGCAGGAACCGCGCCGCGTACTCCGTCAGGTCACTCGGCCCGACCGTCGAACCCGCCACCAGCGTCACGTAACTCGCCAGCGCCGTGCCGCCGCCCGGTCCGTCGACGCCGAGCGTGGCGGCGAACTCGACCGCCGGGTGCGCGGCGAGGACGGAGTCGATCTCGCCGAGTTCGATGCGGAAGCCGCGGACCTTCACCTGGTGATCCGAGCGCGAGAGGTAGACGATCTCCAGACCGCGTCCGGGGGTGCGGACCCACCGCACGACGTCGCCGGTGCGATACATCCGCTCCCCCGGCTCGGCCGGGTTCGCGACGAAACGCTCGGCGGTCAGTCCGGGGCGGTCGTGGTAGGCGCGTGCGACACCCGGCCCGCTCACGTAGAGCTCGCCCGGGACGCCGACGGGCACCGGCTGCAGCCGCGCATCGAGCACGAGAGCGCTGACACCGGTGATCGGACCGCCGATGGTGATCTGCTCGCCGGGCACGACCGGTGCGCTGATGTTGGTCATGATGGTGGCCTCGGTCGGACCGTAGCCGTTGTAGACGTTGCGCCCGGGAGCCCAGCGCGCGAACAACTCTGCGGGCACCGCCTCACCGCCGACGGCGATCTCGGTGAAGTCGTCCAACCCCTCGGGGTTCACCGACGCCAGCGCGGCCGGGGTGATGAAGGCGTGCGTCACACGTTCGCGGGCCAGGAGGTCGTGCAGTTCCTCGCCGCCGTAGACGGTGGTGGGGACGATGATCATCGTCGCGCCGACCGACGTGGCGAGCAGGAGCTCGAGGATCGATGCGTCGAAGCTCGGCGACGCGACGTGCAGCGTCCGCGAGTCGGGCGTGATGCGGTACCGGTCGGCGACCTCGGCGGCGTACGGCGCCAGCCCTCGGTGCGTCAGCTCGGCGCCCTTCGGCTTCCCGGTGGTCCCCGAGGTGTAGATGATGTACGCGCAGTTCTCCGGCCGCGGGACGCGCACCAGCTCCTCGCGCCTTATGGGTTCCGGATGGTGTCGATCGAAGGCGGGATCGTCGATGTCGATCGACTCGACACCGTCGGGCAGTACGAGCGCACCGTCGACGGTCCGAGTGATCACCAGGCGTGCACCGGAATCGGTGAGCATGTGCGCGACACGGTCAGCCGGGTAGTGGGGGTCGACGGGGACGAACGCCGCGCCGCTGCGCACCACACCCCACACCCCGAGCACCGAGGAGATGCTGCGGCCGATGGCCAGGGCGACCACGTCCTCGGTGCCGAGTCCGCGATCGATGAGTTCGCGGGCGATCCGATTCGAGCGTTCGTCGAGTTCGCGGTAGGACATCGACTCGTCGCCACACACCAGCGCCGTGGCGTCGGGATCGACGTGCGCGGCGGCGTCGAGGATCTCCGAGAGCAGACGCAGCGGCGGCGCGGGCCGCCCGCGCACCGGGGTGACCTCCGCGCGCTCGGCGGCGGTCATGATGGGGATCTCTCCCACCGGCCTGTCGGCGGCATCCGCGTCGACGAAACCGGAGAGGATGGCGGTGAGACGTGACCCCATCGCGGCGGCGGTGGCGGCGTCGAAGATGTCGGTCGCGTAGCCCACGAAGCCGGTGACGCCGGCGGGTGCGCCGTCGTCGGTGAACTGTTCGCCGAGATCGATCGTCAGGTCGAACTTGCTGTACTCGGTGTCGATCGACCCCAGTGCCACCCCGAGTCCGTCGATGTCGAGAGTGGTTGCCGCGGCGCCGTTCACACCGATCACGACCTGGAAGATCGGGGTGTGGGACGCGGTGCGCGTCGGGGCGAGGGCGTCGACGACACGCTCGAACGGGACGTCACTGTGTCCGAACGCGTCGAGGTCGGTGTCGCGCGCGGCGGTCAGCAGGCCGGCGACGGTCATCGCCGGGTCGACCTCGAGCCGTAGGGCCAGGGTGTTGACGAACATGCCGACCAGCGCGTCGAGCTCGGGACTGCCGCGCCCACCGATCGGTGCGCCGACCACGATGTCGGTGTCGCCGCTGTGGCGCGCGAGCAACGCCGCGAGGGCGGCGTGGAACACCATGAACCGCGAGACGCCATGGGAGTTGGCGGTGGCGACGATCGCCCGGTGCAGTTGCGGCGACAGCTCGAACACCTCGGTCGCCCCGATCCCGCTGCGGCTCTGACCCCGCGGGCGATCGGTGGGGATGCCGGTGATCTCCGGGGCGTCTGCCAGCACCGTGCGCCAGTGCTCCAGTTGCCGTGCGGCGATCGAGTCGGGGTCGGTCTCGTCCCCGAACGTGGCGGACTGCCAGATCGCGAAGTCGGTGTAGTGGGCGGCCAGCGGAGCGAGCGCGGGTTGTTCACCGCGCAGCCGGGCCTCGTAGGCGCCCAACAGATCTGCCGCGAGCGGTTGCATCGACAGCCCGTCGGCGGCGATGTGATGGAGGACGAACACCAGGATGTGCTCGGGCGTCTCGTCGGGTCGGTCCTCGTTGAGACGCCATAGGGCGGTCCGCACGGGGACGGTGGTCGTCACGTCGAAACCGGGCCCGGCGAACTCGCGCAGGCGCCCCCACAGCTCGTCGCGACGGATCGAGTCGAGCCGCACCGGCGGCAGGGCGTCGATGGTGGGGACGACGACCTGGTGCGGGCCGTCGGCGGTCGAGGGGTAGATCGTGCGCAGCACGCGCTGACGGTCGACGAGATCGACGAGTGCGGCACTGAGCGCGTCGATGTCGAGCTCGCCGGTGAACACGAACGTCAGCGGGATGTTGTAGGCACCAGACGTCGGATCGTAGGTGTTGATGAACCACAGCCGCTGCTGCGCCAACGACAGTGGCACGGGCAGGGACTCGTCGCGGACGATCGGGCGGAACCGGGCGACCATCGCCGAGCCGGACTCACCCGAGTCGCGTCGCTGCGTGATCAGGCGGGCCAGCTGCGCGACGGTCTGCGCCTCGAACAGGTCGCGGATGCCGATCGCGACTCCGAGGGTGTCGTGGACGCGGACCGACAGCTGCGCCGCCATCAGCGAGTTGCCACCCAGTTCGAAGAAGGAACGGGCGGTGCTGACGCGGTCGACGCCGAGCATGTCGCCGAACAGTCCGGCGACGATCTCCTCGACCGGGTCGGCGGGCGCGACGTACTCGCCCTCGTCGGTGTCGGGGACCTCGATCCGTGCCAGCGCCGACCGGTCGAGCTTGCCGTTGGCGTTGACCGGCATCTCCGGGATCGACACGAGCACCGCGGGGACCATGTACTCCGGCAGCACCGTCGTCAGCGCGCTCCTGGTCGCCTCGACGTCGACAACCGCACCCGTTGCGGGCACGACGTAACCGACGAGCTGCGCGCCGACGCGGCGCTGCGCCACCAGCACCGCGGCCGAGGCGACGGTGGGCAGTGCCGTCAACGCCGTCTCGATCTCGCCGAGTTCGATGCGCAGGCCGTGCAGCTTCACCTGGAAGTCGGTGCGTCCCAGGTACTCCAGCTCGCCGTCGGTGCGCATCCGCACCAGGTCGCCGGTGCGGTACATCCGTTCTCCGGGCGCGGCGGCGATCGTGGCGGGGACGGCGATGAACCGGTCGGCCGAGAGGTCGGGGCGGCCGAGATAGCCTCGCGCCAACTGCACACCGAGCAGGTACAGCTCGCCGGCGACCCCTGCGGGTACCGGACGCAGACGGCGGTCGAGCACCGCGACGCGGGTGTTGGCGACGGGTACGCCGATCGGGACGGTGACCTCGTCGGCCGGGACCCATCGGTGATGGGTCACGTCCACCGCGGCCTCGGTGGGGCCGTAGAGGTTGTGGATCTCGGCGGGCGAGGCCTCGCTCATCGCCCGCGCGACGTCGGCCACCAGCGCCTCACCGCTGGTGAAGACCAGTCGCAGCGAGCCGAGAGCGGCCGGGTCGGTCCCGGCGACGAAGACCCCGAGCATCGAGGGCACGAAATGCATGGTGGTGATCGACTCGGCGGCGATCAGACCGGTCAGGTAGGTCACGTCGCGGTGGCCGCCGGGTTCGGCGACCACGAGTCGGGCACCGATCTGCAACGGCCAGAAGAACTCCCACACCGACACGTCGAACGTCGCGGGCGTCTTCTGCACCACGACGTCGTCGGTGGTCAGCCCGTAGCGGTCCTGCATCCAGCGCAGACGGTTGACGATCGACCGGTGACTGACCGCGACACCCTTGGGCATCCCGGTCGATCCGGAGGTGAAGATGACGTAGGCGACGTTGTCGGCGCGCAGCGGAACCGTGCGCTCGGCGTCGGTGATCGGCGCCGACGACAGCGATTGCAGATCCAGTGTGTCGAGCGCGATCCGGGGGATGTCGAGATCCGGCGCGGTGTCGGCGAGGGCGTCGGACGGCAGCGACGCGTCGGCCACGGTCAGCACGCACGCCGGGCGGGCGGTGGACAGGACGTGAGCGATCCGGGCCGCCGGGTGTTCGAGGTCGATCGGGACGTAGGCGCCGCCGGCGGCGACGACGGCGTACATGCCGACCAGCAGGTCGACGCTGCGGCCCATCGCGAGTCCGACGGTGACGTCGGGGCCGACGCCGATCGAGATCAGGTGTCGCGCCAGTCGGTTGGACCGCGCCGCGAACTCGGCGTAGGTGAGCGACTGCGGGCCCACCGTCAGCGCGATCGCATCCGGCGCCTCCCGGACGCGATCGGCGAAGATCGAGGCGAGCGTGTCCGACGAGTCCGGGGACCACGCGGGCTCGTGTGCGGGGGCGGCGCCGTCCGCACCGGCGACCCGACGTGCTGCGGTGTGCACCTCCTCGATCAGTTCGACGAGGCTGCCGCCGGATCCCGGGGCGGCCGCGGCGGCCGCCGGGATCATGGTCGACAGCGCCACCGAGAGCACGGCGTCAGGGCTCAAGCCGCCTGCGGCCATCGGTGCCAGCGGTGCAAGGCGCTCGGCGATGTCGGCGAAGGTGAACCGGCCCGACTCGTGGTCGATCGCGACGGTGGTCGGTTGCGCCGCCGCCGCTCGATCCACGAGGTCGAGGAGGTCGCCGCGGTCGGGTACGACCGCGGCCGGCGGTGCCGGGGTGACGATCTCGGGCATCTGCGCCTCGATCACGGGGGCGTCCGCACCCCAGATGTCGATGTCGGCGACGGACGCCGCGGTGTCGGCGACCATCGATCGCAGGGTCGAGACGAACCGGTCGGCGAGGGTCCGCGCGGTCGACGGGTCGAACAGGTCGGTCGCGAAGGTCAGGGAACCGGCCAGCCCGACCACCCCGGAACCGTCGTCGGCGTGGACCTCGGAGAGGTTGACGGCGAGGTCGAACTGCGCTGTGCCGGTGAGGCTGTCGGCGTTGATCTCGGCGTCGAGGCCCGCGAGCGAGAATCGCACGGGCTCGGTGTTCTGGAACGACAGGAGCACCTGGAAGACCGGGGAGTACGCGGCGGTGCGGGGGCGGCCGAGTGCGTCGACGACGGCTTCGAAGGGCAGGTCGGCGTGGTCGAAGGCGTCGAGGTCGACGTCGCGGACCCGTGTGACGAAGTCCCACACCGAGGCGGCCTCGTCGACGACGACGCGCAGCGGCACCGTGTTGACGAATACACCGACGATGTCGGCGATCTCGGGGACACCGCGACCGGCGACCGGGGTGCCGATGACGACGTCGTCGCTGCCGGTGGTCCGTGCCAGCATCGCCGCGAGCGCCGCATGGACGATCATGAACACCGACGTGCCGGTGTCTCGGGCGACCGCGGCGACCGCGGCGTGGGTCGCCTCGTCGATGTCGAATCCGACGATCTCGCCGCGCAGGCTGCGTGTCGGCGGCCGGGGGCGGTCGAGCGGGAGGTCGATGATCTCGGGGCTGCCCTGCAACGTGGTGCGCCAGAACTCGATCGAGCGTGCCGCCGTCGATGTCGGGTCGTCCGCGTCGCCGAGCGACGCGCGGAACCATGCCGCGTAGTCGACGTAGCGCACCGGTAGGCGCGCCCAGCCCGGCTCGTCGCCGCCGGCCCGCGCGGCGTAGGCGGTCATCACGTCGCGCGCCAGCGGCGCCATCGAGGAACCGTCGGCGCTGATGTGGTGGACGACGACGACCACGTGGACGTCATCGTCGGCGGTCTCGAACATCGTGAACCGCACCGGGAACTCGCGTGTGAGGTCGAATCCGGTGGTCGCGGCGTCGGTCACGGCGGCCTCGACCGAGTCGGCGGTGACCGGCTGTGGTGTGAGCGGCCGGGGGGTCAGGTCGATCTCGACCTCGTCGGCGTCCCGCACGTCCTGATACGGCCCGGTGGCGGTCTCCGGGAAGATCGTGCGCAGCGTGGCGTGCCGTTCGACGACGTCGCGTGCGGCCGCGGCCAACGCCGCGCGGTCGAGCGGTCCGCGGAGGTGCACGACCATGGCGATGTTGTAGGCGGCGCTGTCCGGGTCGATCCGGTTGAGCAGCCACATCTGCTGCTGGGTCGGCGACAGGACCGGTCGTGCCGCCGCGAGGCCGGGCCGCAGGGCCGGGAGATGCTCCGGCGCAGCAGGACTCGTCGTCCCGGGCTGGGCGGCGAGACCTTCCTGCGCGAGGTGCTCGGCGAGCGACGCGACGGTCGGATTGTCGAACAGTTCACGCACCGCGACCCGGCGCCCCACCGCCGATCCGATCCGCGCGGCGGCCTTGGTCGCCAGCAGCGAATTGCCGCCGACGTCGAAGAAGGAGTCGGTGACACCGACCGCGGGCAACCCGACAACCTCGGCGACGATCTCGACCAGTGTTCGTTCGAGATCGGTTCTCGGCTCGACCGATTCGGTCGCCAGCTCGGTCAGGTCGGGGGCGGGCAGTGCCGCGCGGTCGAGCTTGCCGGTGCGGGTGAGCGGGATGGTGTCGAGGGTGATGATGATCGACGGCACCATGTGCGGCGCGAGCCGGCCGGCCACGAAGTCCTTCAGCGACGCCGCGGTGACGCGGTCGCCGTCGGTGTGACTCCCCGCCGTCGGGACCACGTAGGCGACGAGGGCGGTCGCGCCCGAGGGGAGTGCGGTGCCGACGGTGGTGGCGAAGGTGATGTCGGGGTGCGCGGCCAGCGCGGCGTCGATCTCACCCAGTTCGATACGGAAGCCACGGATCTTGACCTGGAAGTCGCGGCGTCCGACGTAGAACACCTCGAGCCCGTCGTCGGTGCGGACCCAGCGCACGACGTCGCCGGTGCGATACATGCGGTCGCCCGGTGTGCCGTGCGGGTTCGCGACGAACCGGTCGGCGGTGAGCCCCGGCCGTCGGTGGTAGCCCCGCGCGACGGCGGGACCCGAGAGGTAGAGCTCGCCGTCGACCCCCTCGGCCACCGGCTGCAGTCGGCGGTCGAGCACGAGAGAGGTGAGGCCGCGGACGGGGCGTCCGATGGTGATGTCGCGCCCCGGCTCCATCGGGCCGGCGATATCGGCGAAACATGTTGCCTCGGTGGGGCCGTAGCCGTTGAACATGCGTCGGCCCGGAGCCCACCGGGCCACGAGCTCGGGCGGGCAGGCCTCGCCACCGACGACGACGGTCTCGAAGGCGTCGAGATCGTCGGGGTCGACCGACGCCAGCGCGGCGGGGGTCACGAACCCGTGGGTGACCCCGTATTCGGCCAACAGGTCGTGCAGTTCCTCGCCGCCGTAGATCTCCGACGGCGCGATGACCATCGTCGACCCGTGGGCCAGGGCCAGCAGCATCTCCAGCACCGAGGCGTCGAAACTCGGCGACGCGAAGTGCAGGGTGCGTGAGGCCGGCGTGAGGACGAAGCGCTCGGACTGTTCGGCCATCAGTGCGGCGAGGCCACCGTGGGTGACCGCCACGCCCTTCGGCAGTCCGGTGGTCCCCGAGGTGTAGATCATGTACGCGAGGTTCGCGACCGACACCGGGCGTAGGCGGTCGGCGTCGCGCACCGGGGCGGTGTCCGTCGCATCGGTCACGTCGGGACCGTCGATGTCGAGCCATTCCACCGTCGCCGGGCGCACGTCGCGCCACGCCGAGGTCGACAGGCCGTACACCGCACCGGAATCGGTGAGCATGTGTTCGATGCGCGCGGCCGGGTAGCGCATGTCGACGGGCAGGTACGCGGCACCGGTCTTGGCGACCGCCCACAGTCCGAGGACGAACTCGACGGAGCGGTTCATGCCGAGAGCGACGATCTGCTCGGAGCCGATGCCGCGGGTGATCAGGCGGCGCGCGAGCGCGTCGGATCGTCGGTCGAGTTCGGCGTAGGAGATGGAACCCGCCGGCGACACGACGGCGTCGCGATCCCCACCGGCCGAGGCCGCGGCGGCCAACAGGTCGGGCAGCGGCGCGGGGGTCGGGAGGCGGTCGGTGCTGCCGGCCTGGTGCAGCAGTCGGGTGCGGGTGGCGGCGTCGAGGACGTCGACGTCGACCACCCGCATCTCCCGATCGCGGGCGATCTGCTCGAGCACCGAGGTCAGCATCGCGAGGATGTCGGTCGCCCGTTCGGCGTCGACCATCGACGGCAGGTACTTCACCGACAACCGCAGATCCGGGTCGGTGATGGCGATGACGGTCAGCGGATAGTGCGTCGCGTCGACGACATCGGCGTCGGTGACGGTCATCCCGTCCACCGACGCCGCCGCGGCGAGCGCCTCTCGGTCGAGGGGGTAGGACTCGTAGACCAGCATCGTGTCGAACAGCACGTCGAGATCACCGGCGGCGGTGATGTCGGCGAGCCCGGTGGTGTGGTGGTCG
Source organism: Williamsia sp. M5A3_1d (assembly GCF_053345315.1). Classification (NCBI taxonomy): domain Bacteria; kingdom Bacillati; phylum Actinomycetota; class Actinomycetes; order Mycobacteriales; family Nocardiaceae; genus Williamsia; species Williamsia sp. M5A3_1d. Next base: position 266,062 of record NZ_JBKEZX010000003.1, on the reverse strand, counting down.
AGGAGTTCGGCCTGGCTGTGGGCGAGGCGTTTGCACAGGGCGGCGACGTCGTCGGAATCGTGCATCGTGACCCGCACGGGGACGGTGTTGATGAACAACCCGAGCATGGTCTCGACGCCGGGGACCTCGGGCGGGCGACCCGACACCGTGGTGCCGAACACGATGTCGTCGCGCCCGGTGAGTCGGGCGAGGACGATCGCCCAGCTCACCTGGAGCATCGTGTTGAAGGTGATGCCGGTCTCGCGGGCGTGGGAACCGAGGCGGTCGGTCACCTCGGCGGCGACGGTCACCTCGACCTGCCCGGGGACCTCGGCGATCCCGTCCGTCGACACGATGTCGGAGGCGAGCAGCGTCGGTTCGTCGAGCCCGGCCATCGCGTTCGCCCACGCCGCCGCCGAGGCCCCGGTGTCCTGCGCCGCCAGCCACGACAGGTAGGTGCGGTAGGCCGGTGGCGCCGGAAGGGTCTTCGCGTCACCGCCGGCGGCGTACAGCGCGAACAGATCACCCATGAACACCGGCATCGACCAACCGTCGAGCAGGATGTGGTGGTTCGTCGCGATCATGCGGAATCGGTTGTCGCCGAGAGCGATCATCGCGAAACGCAGCAGGGGCGGTGTGGCCATGTCGAACGCGGTCACCCGATCGGTGTGCGCGATGGCGGCCGCCCGTGCCGACACGTCCCCGTCGGTGTCCGACAGGTCGTGGACCACGAACGGCACCGGCGCCGCGGCGGCCACCACCGAGACGGGGGTCCCGTCGGCCGCGGTCACGAACGCGGTGCGCAGTGTGGGATGGCGGTCGACGAGAGCCTGTGCGCTGCGGCGCATCCGGTCGACGTCGACACCGGAGAGGTCGAGGACCATCTGGGCGGTGTACAGGTCGACCGACCCGACCGACAGCTCCGAGTGGAACAGCAGTCCGCTCTGCAACGGCGCCAACGGCCACACGTCGACGACGTCGTAGCGTGCCTCGACGGCGTCGACGTCGGCCTGGGTGAGCGAGACCAGATCGAGGTCCGACGGTGTGAGCCCGCCCGCGTCACCCGACGCCGCGTGGCGGGCGACGGCCTCGAGCGCGCGGTGCCAGAGGTCGGCGAGCTCGTCGGCCTCCTCGTCGGTCAGCACACCGTCGGGGTGGTCGATCGTGGCGCGCAGCTGGGGCCCGGCGGCGGTCTCGACGACCGAGGCGTTGATGTCGAGCGCATGGCGCACAGGGACATTCGCTCCGCGGCATCCGCGTAACGCCTGATCACCCTCGGGCACCCAGGGGCCCGAGGCGCCCGTCCCGGCGAGGCGACCGAGGTAGTTGACACTGATCGAGGGTTCCGGTGTCTCCGCGAGCACCTGTGCGCCCTCGGCGTCGAGGTGGCGGAGCAACCCGTACCCGACACCGCGGCGCGGCACCGCGGCGAGCTGTTCCTTGACCGTCTTGATCGCGACCCCGGCCGCCTGTCCCCCGGAGAGCGCGGCCGCGACGTCGACCCCCGTGAGATCGAGCGCGACGGGGTAGACCGTGGTGAACCAGCCGACGGTCCGCGACAGGTCCGAGCCCGGCAGCAGCTCCTCCTCGCGGCCGTGCGCCTCCATGCTGACGAGGAATCGACGCGGCGCGGCGGCATCGGGGGTCCGCCACGCGGAGACGGCCAACGCCAGCGCCGCGAGGAGACCGTCGTTCACACCGGCGTGGAAGGCCTGCGGAACCCGGGTCAACAGTGTCTCGGTGAGCTCCGGGGTCAGGTGGAGTTCGCGGCGCTGCAGAGTCGCGACGACGTGCCGATCCCGATCGAGCGGCAGCTGCACCGAGTTGGGTCCCTCGGTGACCGTGCGCCAGTGCGCGAGCTCGGACCGGATCGCCCGCGTCGCGGCGAGTTCGGTCATCCCACGCGCCCATCGACGCATGGACGTCTTCACCGGCGCGAGCTCGACCGTCATGCCGGCGCTGTGCTGGGCCCACGCGGTCGCGAGGTCGGGCAGCAGGATGCGCCACGACACGCCGTCGACCACGAGGTGGTGCAGCACGATCACCAGACGTCGGGCACCGTCCGGGGACCCCACCGGCTCGGATCCCGTGGCGTCGGATGCTGTGGGGAGAGAGTGGACGACGACGAACTGCGCGACCCGTCCGGCCGCCGGGTCGAGGGCGTCGGTGGCCGCGCGCACGGCCGCGTCGACGCCTGCGGCGAACGCGGCACTGCCGGGCTCGGCCACCACGTCGACGGTGGTGATCTCGGGCGGACCGGGCTGTTCGGCCACCTCGTCGACGACGTGATGCCATCGGCCGTCCTCGTCGACCGACAACCGCGACCGCAGGATGTCGTGCCGGTCGATGACCGCGGCCACCGCCACCGCCAGCGTGTCGAGGTCGTACGGCTCGGGGAGGGGCACCTCGACCGACTGCGCGAACGGGCCGACCGATTCCGGGATCTCGATCATCGACCGAACGATGGGTGTCAGGTCGATCTCGCCGACCGCCCCGCCGGGCAGTTCGACGGCCGCGACGGCGTCGTCGTCGGTCCGGACGACCGCGGCGAGATCACCGATCGTCTTGTGCTCGAACACCTGTCGGGAGGTGAAGTGCAGTCCGGCGGCCCGGGCCCGGGACACGAGCTGGATCGACATGATGCTGTCGCCGCCGAGCCCGAAGAACGAATCGTCGAGGCCGACACCATCACGCCCCAGCAGATCCTCCACGAGACCGACCACCGCACGCTCGACGTCGGTGGTCGGTGCCCGGAACGGCGCCGCGTGCGCCGAGAAATCGGGTTCGGGCAATGCTTTCCGGTCGACCTTGCCGCTGGAGCCCAGGGGCATCTCGTCGAGGGTGACGACGGCGTCGGGGACCATGTAGGCGGGGACACGACCTCGCACGGCCCCCACGACGGCCGCGGTGTCGACGGTCTGTACCACCGCGGGGACCACGTAGGCCACGAGCCGCTGACCCTGGGCGCTCTGATGGACCGTCACCACCGTCTCACGGACCCCGGGCGCGCCGAGTACGGCCGACTCGATCTCGCCGAGTTCGATCCGCAGGCCACGGACCTTCACCTGGAAGTCGCTGCGGCCCACGTAATCCAACGAACCGTCCGGCGTCCACCGGACCAGATCGCCGGTGCGGTACATCCGCGCGGGACCCGCGGCGAACGGACACGCCACGAATCGTCCGGAAGTCTGGACCGGGTCGCCCACGTAGCCCCGGGCCAGTTGCACACCACCGAGATAGAGCTCCCCGACCGCACCGACGGGCACCGGCCGCAGCGCACGGTCGAGCACCCACACCCGGGTGTTCCACACGGGTCGGCCGATGGGCACCGAGTCGACGTCGTCGGGGTCGTACCGGTGGTAGGTGACGTCGACGGCGGCCTCGGTGGGGCCGTAGAGATTGTGCAGCGCGGCGTCGGTGATGGACGCGAGTCGCTCGGCGACCGACGGCGTCAGGGCCTCACCGCTGGCGAACACCGAGCGCAGAGACGTCAACGAGCTCGCCGGTGCCGACTCGACGAACAGCGCCAACATCGACGGCACGAAATGCACCGCGGTGACGCCACGGGAGGCGATGAGGCCGGCGAGATACTCGGGGTCGCGGTGCCCGTCGGGCACCGCGATCGCCACCGAGGCGCCGACCTGCAACGCCCACAACAGTTCCCAGACCGACACGTCGAAGGTCACCGGCGTCTTGTGCAGGACGACGTCGTCGGCGGCGAGCGGGTACTCCCCCTGCATCCAGCGCAGCCGGTTCACGATCGCCCGGTGGCTCACCGCGACGCCCTTCGGTGCGCCGGTGGAACCGGAGGTGTAGATGACGTAGGCGGTGTTGTCGGGGTGCAGCACGCCGAGACGTTCGTCGGGCGTCACCGGGGTGTCGGCGTGGCCGTGGAGGTCCACGGTGTCGATCTCGACGACGAGCGGCGATGCGCCGAGCCCGTCGGGTACCGCAAACCCGTCTGCGCGCGTGGTCAACACGACGGGCGCGGCGCTCCCGCGCAGGACCGCGGCCTGTCGTTGCACCGGGCTGTCGAGATCGAGGGGGACGTAGGCCCCGCCGGCCTCGAGCACCGCGTGGACGGCGACGAAGAGGTCGAACGAACGCCGCATGGCGATCGCGACGTGGCGATCGGGACCGATCCCGAGCGCGATCAGGTGCCGCGCCAGACGCGCGACGTCGGCACCGAACTCGGCGTACGACCGTGTCCGCGCACCGAAGTGCAGGGCGGGCGCGTCCGGGGTCGCCTGCGCCTGACGCCGCCAGACGTCGGCGAGCAACTCCGCCTCGACGGGGTGATCGGTCGCGTTCCACTCGTCGGTGATCATCGCGATCTCGTCCGCCGAGCCGACGGTGATCTCGCCGACCGCTGTCGCGCGGTCGCTGCCCAGCATCCGCTCCACGAGATCGACGAATCGGTCGAGGTGACGCTGTAGGTCGTCGGCGGAGTACAGACGCGGGTTGGCCTCGAGGTCGAGGCGCAGCGCGTTGCCGTCGGCCCCGGGGTAGATGTTGACCGCGAGGTCCTCCACCGGCCCGGTCGTGAGGACGTGCATCTGCCCGACGGTGTCTCCGAGGTTCACCTCGGACTGGAACATCATGAGGTTGACCGATGGTCCGAAGAGCCCGCGTTCGCCGGTGCCCTGGCCGATGTCGCGGCGCATGTCCTCGTGCCGGTACAGCTGTCGGCGCAGTGCGCCGGTCAGGGCGGTCTGGGCGTCGGTGATCAATCGACCGATCGACACCTCGCCGGAGACCCCGACGCGGAGCGGGACCACGTTGGAGACCATGCCCGCCGCCGACCGCAGCTTGGCGGTGTTCCGGGCCGAGACCGGCAGGCTCAGCACCACGTCGTCGGTGTCGGTCATCCGCGACAGGTAGGTCGCGAACGCGGCGATGACGGCCGGCGCCGCGCTGCCCGAGGACTCCGCCGCCGCGGCGTCCACCAGTTCCCCCACCCGTCCACGCAGCTCCACCGACGCGAGGCGGGAGAAGGCGCCCGGTGGTTCACGTCGCGCCGCCAGCGACACCGCGCCGGGGAGTCCCGCGTTGCGCTCGGCCCAGTAGGCGCGGTCGTTGTCGAAACGTGAGGAGTCGCGGTAGGCGCGTTCACCCTCCACCAGCTCGGTCAACGATGCACCGCGCCAGGCCGGGGGTTCGCCTCCGCCGAGCCGAGCGGAGTAGATGGCGGCGACCCTGGCGAGCATCGCGTTCGCACCGAACCCGTCGGTGGCGATGTGGTGCGCGCGCCAGTACCAGAAGTGCCGCTCGGGTCCGACACGGATGAGCGCGCTGACGGTCAGGCGGTCGGTGAAGACGTCGATCGGGCGGCTGTACTCGGCGCGCATCCACTCCAGCGCGCGCTCGACGGCGTCGGGGTGGTCGGAGAAGTCGAGCCGGGAGATGGAGTCGACGGCGCCGGACTCGACGACCTGCAGAGGGACGTCGCCGGTGTCGACGAGACGGAGGAAACCCGAACCGGCCTCGCGGCCGGCGGCATTGGACGCCGCGGTGAGGGCCTCGGCGTCGACGGGACCCACGAGATCGACGTATTCGGCGATGTTGATGGGGATGGAGCCGAGCGCCTGCTGGGCGAACCAGATCCCGCGCTGGGCCGCCGAGAGCTCGAACGCGCCTGTCGGCGTCTGCGCCCGACCGTCGGAGCCACCCGCAACCAAGATTCTCGCGCTCCGATCCCGTTCGACGGCCGTCGTGACACCCAACGACGATGACCGCGGAGTGTCATCCGCGTCACCTCACGATGGTTTCACCAACGAACCTCGCCGGGCGTGGTGACACGCCTGACGCGAACGGGCGAATTCGCCGACTTCTCGATCAGTCATCGCGGGTCGTGATGCCAGATTTCACGATGGCAAAACGACTTCCGATGTTACACGAGCATGAACGAGCGATGTAGTACAGCGGCCCCGCACCGGGGCCGAGAGAAGACCGTGCGACTCAGGCGCCGGTCAGCCTGCTGGCGATCCCCCGCAGGTCGATCTCACTCGTCCGCATGGTCCGGACGGGGCCTGCGGTGGCGGCGATCTCGAGTTCGGAGAGATCCTGCATCACGCGGGCGAAGGTACCGTCGATGACGGAGGCGACGGTGGCGGGATCCCGCTCGGTCGACAGGGCGGGCATCCCGGCGAAGACGGCGGCCACGATGGCGGCGCGGTCGTCCATCTGCTGGCTGCGCGTGACCGGCACCATCAGCTCGATGGCGGCGTCGAGTTCCCGGTAGGAGAGCGAGCGGTAGTGGTAGCGGCACGCGACCCGGTTGGGCGCGGACTCCGCAATTCGATGGACCGTCCGGATCAGGTCCGAGGAGGCGACACCGCGTGCCTCGTCGAGATCGTGCTCCGCGGTCGTTCCCCCCGACCGAACTGCTGCGAATGCCATGTCTGAACCCCTGATTCCCGGTCACCCTGCGTGGTGTAGGGACACAGTAACGGGTGGTAGGAGTCGTTTGGGTATCCGTTTCGTTACAGAGTGGAACGGTAAACCCTGGTACTTCTTCACAAAAGATGCTGTGAACAGCACTTTCGGGGCTTCAGGCGATGTCGATCTCGTTACATCGACAGGTGATCCGTGTCACATTCGATGGCTGACCGTGTCCCTGACCGGGCGTGTCGGCCCCGAGATGACCGGTGTTCGCGCGTCAGATCACTGCGCGGAGTCGGCCTCCATGGCCTCGATCAGGCTCTTGGGCCGCAGATCGGTCCAGTGCTCGTTGACGTAGTCGAGGCACTCCGCACGCGATGCCTCACCGAAGACCTTGTCCCAGCCGGCGGGGATGTCGACGAACGTGGGCCACAGGGAGTGCTGGTTCTCCGCGTTCACCAGCACGAAGAAGCGACCGTTCTCGTCATCGAAGGGATTGCTCATGGGTGCGGTCCCACTCTCTGTCTGGTCGTCCACCGGCGCACCGGGCGGCGCGGTGGATGTTTCGTGGATCGGGCGGTGTCGCGGACCCTGCTGGGCTCAGGCGCGATCGGCACCCGCGAGGGCCACCGACGCCTGTACACGCAACGAGATCAATGTAGCGGCCAGGCCGGTCGGACCGGACAAGGCGAGGCCGGGGACGTTCATCATCAGCGCGACGGTGAGTGCGGAGTCGTCGATGACGTCTCCACCCGACATCGCGCCGACGGCGCCGAACGCCGAGGAGGCCAGCTGACCGAAGGTGATGGTGAGACCGGGTTTGCAGATCGCCGGCTGCCCGGGGGCGATCGCGGCGGCGGCGCCGACGAGCTGGCCCAGGGTGCGTGTGTCGTCGATCTGGCTCACGCGCACACGACCGGCGGTGGTCGTCTTCTGCGAACGAAGCTGCATCGCCACGTTGCTCTCCCATTCTCCCGCCGCGAACGCGAACACCGGCTTGTCGGTGGTCGCACCTCGCGGTCGTCGATCTCGGTGCGCGGGCCGATAAAAGAGTACCGGTAATTCCACGACCCAAAACTAAACGGTCATCGATTTCTTTTTCCGATTTCGATATCGGCGATATGTCACGGAGCGTTACACACCGCGCCGATCACACGGAACACGTTCACCGGACGAATACACTCGCCACCGGGTCGGTCGATGTCGACCCGGCCGGGACGCCGTCGAGCCCGCGTTCCCCTTCACTCCCCCGACGACAGGACCACAGATGCAGGGCAGCCAGTCCGGCGGATGGATCGCGGCCGGCCGCACGGATCCCGCGGGGACGACGCCGAGTGTCGTCGCCGACGGCCTGGTGAAACGGTTCGGCGACTTCACGGCCGTCGACGGCGTGTCGTTCGAGGTCGCCCCGGGAACGGTGCTCGGACTGCTCGGGCCCAACGGGGCAGGCAAGACCACCACGGTGAACATGCTGGCCACGCTGCTGATCCCCGACGCCGGGTCGGCGCGCATCGCCGGTCACGACGTGGTGGCCGACCGCGCCCAGGTACGTCGATCGATCATGTTGACCGGCCAGTTCGCCGCTCTGGACGAGTCCCTGACCGGTCAGGAGAACCTCGTGCTCTTCGGCAGGCTGATGGGCCTCGACAAGAAGGGGGCTCGGTTGCGCGCGGCGGAACTGCTCGAGGCGTTCAACCTCACCGAGGCGGCCGGCCGCCGGGTGGGCAAGTTCTCCGGGGGCATGCGGCGGCGCATCGACATCGCCTGCGGACTCGTCGTCCGGCCCGAGGTGGTGTTCCTCGACGAACCGACGACCGGACTCGATCCGCGCAGCCGACAGGATGTGTGGAACATCGTCACGAACCTCCGCGAACTGGGCATCACGACGTTGCTGACCACTCAGTACCTCGAGGAGGCCGACCTCCTCAGCGACAACATCGTGGTGATCGACAAGGGCCGGGTCATCGCCGAGGGCACGGCCGACGAGCTGAAGGAACGCGTCAGCGGGACCTTCTGTGAGGTCATCCCCAGCTATCCCGACGACATCGAGAAGATCACCGACCTGCTCGCCGACCTCGTCGGCCGCGACCAGATCCGCAGCGCCTCGGGCGGGACCGCGCTGACCGTGCCAGCCGTCCGCGGGACCGCGACCCTCGTCGAGATCGTCCGACGTCTCGACGATGCCGCGATCGAACTGTCGGATGTCGGCCTGCGGCGCCCCTCCCTCGACGACGTCTTCCTCAAACTCACCGCGCCGACCAACACCGAGGCCCCGACACCCGCGGGGGCCGCGTCGGAGCGCGAGGGGGTTCGGTGACGACCACGGCCCCACGGCCGCTGGTGATCGGCGGACTCGCCACCGGGAACATCAGCCCGTGGGGCCAGACGCTGGCACTCACCGAGAGATCACTGCGCGGGATGCTCCGACAGGGCGAGTTCGTGCTGGGAATCGTCGCCCCGGTGATGTTGACCATCTGTTTCTACGTCCCGCTGCGCAGCATTTTCGACGCCTTTCCCGGCGTCAACTACGCGCAGTTCCTGATGCCGGTCATCCTGCTGCAATCGGTGGGATTCGTGGCGACATCCGCGGCGATGCGCGCCGCCACCGACGGCAGCGCCGGGATCACCGACCGACTGCGCAGCATGCCGGTCAACGCGGTGATCCCGATGTTCGCGCGCCTGGTCGCCAACGCGATCCTGTTGGTCATCTCGCTGTTCTGGGCTGTCGTCTCCGGACTCGTCATCGGGTGGCGACCCGAACACGGCGTCTTCTACATGGCCGGTTTCCTCGCCGTCGCGTTCGTCGTCGGACTGCTGCTGGCGCTCGGGGCCGACGCGATCGGTGTCGTGGCCAGCAACCCGGAGGCCACGAGCCAGGCGCTGGCCCTGCCGCAGCTCATCCTCGGGATGCTCTCGACCGGGTTCGTGCCCGAGGCGTCGTTCCCCGAGTGGATCCGCCCGTTCGCTCGGAACCAGCCCATCTCGCAGTTCACCGAGCTGATGCGCGCGTTCGACAACGGTCGCGTCACCTGGGATGTCGCACAGGCGCCGCTCATCTGGGCCGGCAGTGTGGCAGTCCTGGCCGTCGCGGGCGGCGCGTACGTCATCGTGCGGGGTGCTCGCCGGTGAACTGGGAGATCACCGGGACGCCGTCGGGGGATGAGCCCACCACCCGACTGCCGCGCCGGCCACGACATCGGTCGCCGGGGCAGACCGACCACGAACACTGGTGGCGTTCGGAGAACCGGCCCGTATCCCGCAGATCGGTCGACCCCGACGACACCGAGACCCGCCGCACCGACATGACGTCGGGACGACAGGTGCTGTTCCCGGGCACCGGGTCGATCCGAGCGGTGGTCGGACCCTGGACCGTTCTCGCGCCCGATTCGGCGGACCGGCCGACCACGCGGATCCCGATCCGCGATCGTGGCGCCGTCGCCGTCGACGACGCGCCGACGACCCGTCTGCGCAGCGCGGCGGTCGATAAGGCCGCCGTCGACGTCGCCGTCGCGCCCCGGGCATCGGGCGTCGGCGACCTGCTGGTGACGCGATTCCCCGAGGTGGGCCGTCACAGCGAGCGCGGACTGCGCGCGTGGTTCACCCACACCGGCATCCTCACCGGTCGGCAGACCCTCGTCGTCCTGCGCGACCGGGTGACCCTGTTGCAGACCCTCTTGTTCCCGGCCCTGAGCATGATCATGTTCAAGGTCGTGCTCGGCGACGCCATCGGCCAGGCGACCGGGCAGAACAGCGCGTTCGGCACCGTCCCGCTGGTGGTCCTCGTCGGCGCCATGTTCGGTTCGATGGCCGGCGGCGTACGGCTGACGACCGAGCGCAAGACGGGTCTGCTCACCCGGCTCTACGTACTCCCCGTCCACCGCGCGGCCGATTTCAGCTCACGAATCGCGGCCGAGCTGATGCGGATACTGGTCGGCACGGTGATCCTGACGCTGTTCGGGATGATCATCGGTTGGCGTTTCGACCAGGGTTTCGTGCCCGCGCTCGGCATCTTCGCCGTCGCCCTGCTCTACGGGGCGGCGTTCTTCACGATCGTGCTCGCTCTCGCACTGTCGTCGTCGAACATCCCGTTGGTGCCGATCCTGTCGCTGATCGCGAGCCTGTTCATGTTCTTCAACTCCGGGTTCTCCCCGGTCAGCGCCTACCCGGGAGTCCTGCAGCCGCTCGTCGCGAACCAGCCGATGACGTGCGCGATCGACACCATGCGAGCCCTCGCGATCGGTGGACCGGTGACCGACAGCCTCGTCAAGACGTTGCTGTGGGCCGTCGGTGGACTCGTCGTGTTCGGTTACCCGGCGCTGCGCGCCTACCGCCGGGCGGCCGTGTCGCGCGATTGACGACATTGACCTATCCGTTCGTCTGGGCAAGCATGCAGCAGTGTCCAGTCCCACGATCTCGGTGATCATTCCCGCCTACAACGAGGAGGCGGACATCGCGGCATGCCTCGATGCGCTCCTCGACCAGGACGAACCCGTCCACGAGGTCATCGTCATCGACAACAACTCGACCGACGGCACCGCCGCCATCGCCGAGTCGTACGCGCGGCGATCGCCGACGGTCCGCCTCGTCACCGAGACCCAGCAGGGTGCATTGCACGCCGCGGCCCGGGGAGTCCGGGAGGCCGCCGGGGACCTGATCGCGAAGATCGACGCCGACACCGTCGTCACGCCGCGATGGACCGCGGCGATCCGCCGATTCTTCGCGGTGGTGCCGCCCACCGTCGCCGGCGGCAGCGGCCTGTGCTCGATGCACGACATGCCCGCCCAGTGGCTGTTCCGCTCCGCGCAGGCCCGCTTCACCGCGAAACTCGAAGCCGCGATGCGCAAGGGTGACATCACCGAGATGGCCGACACCTTCGGCGCCAACTGCGTGATGCGGGCGGCGGCCTGGACCGACATCGCGCCCCACACCAGCACCCGTGACGACATCCAGGACGACCTCGACATCGGCCTCACCGTGGTGGATCGGGGATGGCAGCTCGCGTGGGTGCCGGGCATGGACGCCCAGATCTCGGGACGCCGCCTCTGCACGACCCCGGCCAGCTATTGGAAGTACACCGCCCGAACCCCGCGGACGTTCCGGATGCACGGCAAGCGCAAGCAGTGGGCGGGGTCACTCGTCGGCATCGGGTTCGCCCGACTCGCTCAGGCCCTGGCGTGGCCCGTGCTGGCGTTCTGGGATCCGCGCGACCGCACCTTCGCCCTCAGCCCGCGTCGCGAGGAGCAGCGCGTCCTTCCCTGAGCACTCGCCGGTCACCGCACGCGCAGTGGCGGCGTGGCGGGGTCAGGCGCTGACGTCGAGGGAGGCGATCACCTTCGTCGGCTCGATCCACAGCGCGAGCTCGCCGGGCACCCCGTTCCGGGCACCGAACTCCTCGGCGCGGTCTGTGCCCATGTAACGCCCGCCCGCCGCGGTGGCGATGCGTCGCACCTCGTCGAGATCGTCGCTGATCTCCACGCGTCCCTGGACCTGGACGAAGGCGTACGGCGGTTCGGGCAGGTCGACACAGAGCACCACACGCGGATCGCGGTGCAGCGCTCGACCTTTCGCGGTGTCGGCACCGGTGTTGAACGCGATGCGCAGATCGGTCTCCCCATCTCCGGAGGTGCGTTCGTCGAGCACGAACCAGACCGGAGCGATGAGCGGACGACCGTCGGACGCGGTGAAACCGAGCATGCCGGTACGGGTTCCGGTGGACAGGAACTCCCGGACCGCCGGGTCGCCGAGTGTGGTCACGCCCCGACGATACCGCCGCCGACCGCACGCGGTCCGGCGATGGCGGCGGCGATCCGCGCCGCCATCATCATCGTGGTCGCGTGCGGTCCGCTCGACAGCGCGGTCGGCAGGATCGATCCGTCGACGACGCGCAGGCCCTCGACGCCCGTCACGCCGCCGAGCGCATCGGTCACGGTGCCCATCGGCATGGTGCCCCAGGCATGCTGCGACGTGGCGAGCACCGGATCGATCGTCACGCTGCCCGGCTCGACGAGGTCGGCGTGGTCGGGCCCCTCGAGCATCTCGACCACGCGGTGCGACCACCGACGCATGGCCTCGGTGGTCGCGTGGGCACCCCCGACGTCGATGGCGACGCCACCGCCCGCGTCGACGGCCAGGTGACCGGTCGCGCCCGGGACCATGCCCGCCACCCCCACAGCCGGGCCCGAGGGCGGGACACCGGTGATGTGGTCGGCGAAATCGGCGTTGTAGCAGCGGATCTCGAGCGCGTCCTCGGTGTGCAGGACGGTCGGGAGCAAGGGGACGTCGGCGGACGTCCGGGGCGCCCCCGGGCGTTCGCGGTATCGGACGAGGATCTCGCGGTGTTCGGACAGCGGGTAGGTCGACCTCCCCCATCCCGCCGACCTCGCGAGCAGCGTCGCACTCGCCAGGGTGCCCGCGCAGAGGATCACCTCGTCCGCGGGGATCGTCCGGCCACCGGCGCGCACACCGAGCGCCACACCCCCCGACATCAGGACCTCCTCGACCGTCGTGTCGGCGACGATCCGCAACGACGGTCGGGCGCGGACCGCGGTGGTGAGGAACGCCCGGTCGGCCGACACCCGCCCGACACCGTCGGCGTTGACGCGTACCCGGTTGATCCCGACCGCGGGCCATTCCGCCGTGATCACGTCGTATCCCAGGGTGCACCAATATTTTTCGAAGGCATGGGCGCGCGGGTGCAGATCGGTGTCGTCCACGGGCCGGACCGACATCATCCCGCCGGCGCCGCCGCCGTCGAGGATGCGATGGAACCGTTCGACGGTGTCGGCGTCCCACCAGCGTCGGTCCCAGTCCTCGAGATCGGTGCGATGACCGCGCAGGAAGTAACCGCCGTTGACGACCGACGATCCGCCCACCCCGAGGCCACGGACGAGTTCGAGACCGTCGGCCGTGCGGTGCCGCCGCACCCGTGTCGCATCGCTGCCCACCGGGAGATGCGCGAGCCGGACGTCGTGGTCGGTCGGGGCGTCGCGGCCCGCCTCGATCAGGGTCACGACAACGTCGTCGTCACGCGAGAGGCGTTCGGCCACCACACATCCGCAACTGCCGGCACCGACGACCACGACGCGACGCCGAGTGGTCACGAGCGGCTCGGACCACCCGTTCGTACGGACCCGCCCGGCAATCCGATGACCGGACGTAGCGCGCCCGTCGCGCGGGCGGTGGCCACGCCTTCCCAGAGCCCCGCACCGTACGCGAGGTCGTCGAGTCGCTTGAGGATCACGAACCGGGCGATACCCAGTCGCTGGACCGGGTCGGGGTTGAGCATCTCCGAGCGCACCCACTCGACGAGGCCGTCGGCGAGGGCTACGACGAGCAGCACCTGTCGGAACCGGGCGGAGAACACCGCGAGAACGACCGACAGCGGCCAGTAGTGTCGACACAGCGCCGAGGCGAACTGCAGGAAGCCGAATCCCACCGACTGTGCGGTGAGCTTCGCGGCCACCGAGAGCGCGTCGGGGACGTGTGAGACCCGGCCGTGGAGTCGTCGCCCGATGAGCGCGACCATGGCCACCAGCAGTCCCAGCCCCCATCGGGACCGGGTCAGCACACCGATGGCCGCGATCGCCATCGGGACGGTCATCACGACCGGGGCCGCGAGGGTGGGGTGGCGATCGCTGAGCAGCGCCGCCCCGGTCCCGTAGAAGCGTCGTCGGCGCAACGCCGGGCCGAGCCGGTCCCGGTGATCGTGTGCCGCGACGGCGACGGGGTCGTACCGGATGATCCAGCCCGCAGACGTGATGCGCCAGCACAGGTCGACGTCCTCGGCCACGTGCAGCGACTCGTCGAAACCGCCGGTGGTGACCTCGCCGAACACGCTGCGGCGCATGATGATCGCGGCACTCGGCACGTAGGGGACGCGCGATCCGGGTGTCACCGCGCTCTCGCGGCGCCCCATGTCGAGCGATGAGCACAGCGCCTCGTAGCGCGCCATGGGGCCACCCTCGGGCGACATCGCGACGATGCGTGGTGCCACCATCGCGACCCGGTCGTCGGAGAAGTGGGCGAGAAGCTTGAACAGCCAACCGGATTCGGGTACGACGTCGGAGTCGACGAAGGCGATCAGATCGGTCTCGACGCGACGGGCACCGTGGTTGCGGGCGGCCGCCGGACCGACGCTGCGGTCGAGTCGCATCAGCTCGACACCAGCCGCGCGCCGCACATCGTCCACGACGACCGGTGTCGTCGATCCGTCGTCGACGACGACGACGCGGACACCGACGAGTGCGCCGAGCAGCCTGTCGATTCCGGATTGGTTGTCGCGCACCGGGATCACGACCGTCACGTCCTCGGCACCGGGTCCGAACATCGGCCGCGGATGGGCGACACCGGCGTCGAGCAGCCGACGACCCAGCGCAGCCGACGACCGGCCCGCGACAACCAGTCGACCATCGACGTCGATCATGTCCACCGCCGCGGGCGCCAGCGTCAGCAGACGCATCGGCGATCCGCCGAGCAGATGCCTGCGCGAGGCGGGGTTGACGACGGTGGCCATGTCGAGTTGCACCTGGAACCCGTCGGGCAGCTCCTGCGCGGGACGTGCCGGCGTGTCGTCCACCGTCGCCTCGGATCCGGCGTCGGCCTCGGCATCCATCGGCCCGGCGGCATCAGGACTCGTGGAGTCTGGATCAGGGGAATCAGGATCGGTGGCGTCGAGATCGGTGGCGTCGGGGCGGCGGGTCATCGGATGATGCCGTGGGCGTCGGGGGACCATCGACGCATCGCGTCGGCCAGCCGGGTCGACATCGCGTCGAGATGTGCGCGCCCGTCCTCGGGGTCGCCGCGACCGGGGTCGCCGAGCACCCCGTTCGGGCTGACCGCCCGCACGCCCGACGCACGCAGGCGGGGCATGAGGTCGGTGACCGCACCGGTGTTGCCGACCGCGATCGCATCCGATCGGACCGTCTCGGGCGAGATGTGCAGCAGCAGAGCGGTTTCGGTGGCACCGGCGTGCGCGTCGGCGCCGACGACCGTACAGGGGAACCAGACCACGTCGCGCCCCTCGGCACGCAGCAGGCCGACCGCGTCGACCAGGGTCGCGACGTTGCCACCGTGTCCGTTGACGAACACGATGCGCGCGGCCCACCGGCACGCGCTGCGGCCGTACTCCACGAGCACCTGCCGCAGCGCCTCATGTCCGATGGAGACGGTCCCGGGGAAGTCCTCGTGCTCGCCGCTGGCACCGTAGGCGAGCGCCGGGGCGATCAGCATCTGCGTGTCGTCGCCGAGCGCCTCGCGGGCGCCGTCCGCCACGGCACCGGCGATACGCGTGTCGGTGTCGAGCGGGAGGTGTGGGCCGTGTTGCTCCACCGAGCCCACCGGGACCACCAGCGTGACCTGCCGGCCGTCGAGCGCGGTCCAGGTCGCCGCGCCGAGCCCACCGGAGCAGATCATTCGGACAATGCTAGCCACCGCAAGCGCTCCTGAACACACGAAGCGGCGAACGCTTTTCACCGTTCCGGCGTTTCGCGCCTCCGGCGCGCCGTGTCGACGGGCAAACCACCCGGCGAGAGCGATCACCACGGCCCCATGCGATGCTGAGAGCGACAGAGCGAGCGCTCGGTCTTTCCACCGGCAACCGACGACGAGGTACTTCGATGAGTTCGAGTGAGCAGCCCCGCAACGACCGACGCCAGGGCCCTCTGACAGGCATCCGGGTCGTGGAGTTCGCCGGCATCGGGCCCGGCCCCCACGCCGCGATGATGCTGGCCGACCTCGGCGCCGATGTGGTGCGCGTACAGCGCGCCGGGACCCTGCCCGCACCGGGACGCAACGCCGATCAACTCCTGCGCGGACGCTCGGCGGTGGTGGAGGCCGATCTCAAGTCGGCCGACAACAAGGCCGAGGTCATCCGACTCGTCGAGCGAGCCGACATCCTCCTCGAGGGATTCCGGCCCGGTGTGATGGAGCGGCTGGGCCTCGGTCCCGACGACCTCCTCGCCGTGAACCCCCGACTGGTGTACGGCCGCATGACCGGTTGGGGTCAGGACGGCCCGATGGCCGACCGCGCCGGCCACGACATCAACTACATCTCGATGACCGGGATGCTGCACGCGATCGGTCGCGCGGGCGAGCGTCCGGTGCCGCCGCTCAACCTCGTCGGTGACTTCGGCGGCGGGTCGATGTTCCTCGTGCAGGGCGTGCTGGCCGCGCTCGTCGAACGGTCGGTGTCGGGTGCGGGACAGGTGGTCGACGCGGCCATGGTCGACGGCGCTTCGGTTCTGGGACAGATGATGTGGGCCTTCCGCGGAACCGGGCTGTGGCGTGACGAGCGGGGCGTGAACATGCTCGACACCGGCGCACCGTGGTACGAGGTCTACGAGACCTCCGACGGGAAGTACATGGCCGTCGGTGCGATCGAGCCGCAGTTCTACGCGCAGTTGATCGCCGGACTCGGGCTTACCGATGCCGAGATCCCGGAACAGAACGACATCGCCCGCTGGGACGAACTGCGCGCGGTGTTCACCGAGACGTTCGCGACCCGCACCCGCGATGAGTGGGCCGAGGTCTTCGCCGGCACCGACGCCTGCACGACCCCCGTGCTCACCTTCGCCGAGGCTCCGACCGATCCGCACATGGCCGCGCGCGCCAACCTGGCCGAACTCGACGACGTGATGCAAGCCGCTCCCGCACCACGCTTCTCGCGCACGCAGACCGGCACACCGGTGCCCCCGGCACGTTCGGCCACCGGACTCTCGACGGTCTGGGCCGACTGACCCGACGGGCGTCGGGGCCCGGGCGGGTCTAGACCTTCACGCTCCCCTGGTCCATCGAGAAGGTCGACGCGGTGATGGTGCGGGCGTCGTCGCTGCACAGGTACATGACGAGTGAGGTGACCTCGTCACGTGAGCTGTAGAAGGGTTCGTTCAGGATCGGCGCGAAGTGCGGCTGATACTTCTTGATCGTGAACGCATGCTGGGCCGAGGTGTCCTCGAAGGCCATCGGGGTGTCGACCGCGTAGGGGTGGATCGTGTTGACCCGGATCCTGTACTCCCCCACCTCTTTCGCCACCGTCTGCGCCATACCGGTGAGTGCGAACTTCGAGGCGGTGTAGGAGGCCTGCAACGGCATGGCCTTGAGCCCCGCCGACGAACTGACCACCACGATGGAGCCTCCGTTGCCTGCGGCGATCATCGTGGGCAGGGTCGCCCGCAGCGTCTTCCACGTACCGCCGACGTTCACGTCGATGACATCGGAGAACTGCGCCTCGGTGAGCTCCCACGACTGACCCCAGGTGAGGATCCCCGCGTTCGCGATGACGAGGTCGATGGCGCCGAACTGCTCCACACCGTCGGCGACCAGTTGTTCCTGGAACGCGAGATCGCGTGTGTCGCCCTGGCGCGCAAGCATCTTGCCGCCCACACCCTCCACCGCGGCGATCGTCTCGGCGAGGTCGTCGGCGGTGGCGTGCGGGTAGGTGGTGTGGTCGGCCACCGGTCCGGCGATGTCGAGGCCGATGACCGCGGCACCCTCCTCGGCGAAGCGGATCGCATGATTGCGACCCTGCCCCCGGGCGATGCCGGTGATGTAGACGACCTTGCCGTCGAAACGTCCCATCGGGTCAGACTACCCCAAACTGAAACGTGTTCTAGTTTGTTTCCGCCGAGACCGCGGCGGTCTCGCGGTCGGTGGTGTCACCGAAGCGTCGCTCGAAACCGTCGGGGATGATGATGTCGCCGCGGGTGAGTTCGTGGATGCTTTTGCGGCCCAGTCCCATCAGAGCGGAATCGATGCCGCCGCGCAGGATGTCGAGGACGTTCTCGACGCCGGTCTGCCCGTTGGCGGCCAGGCCCCAGAGGTAGGCGCGGCCGATCATGACCGCGTCGGCGCCGAGTGCGAGGGCTTTGACGACGTCGCTGCCGCGGCGGATGCCGCCGTCGAGCAGGACCTCCATGTCGCCTCCGACGGCGTCGGCGATGGGTCCGAGCATGCGGATGGTGGCCGGGGTGCCGTCGAGGTTGTTGCCACCGTGGTTCGACACCGACAGTGCGGTGGCGCCGATGTCGCGGGCGCGTTTGGCGTCGTCGAGTCGGGTGATGCCCTTGACCATGAACGGTCCGCCCCACTGCTCACGCAGCCAGGCGAGGTCTTCCCACGACGGCGGCGCGGTGGCCATCCACTGCCCGTAGGCGCCGAAGAACGTCGGTCCGGTCTGGCCCTTGTCGACGACGTTGGGGGCGGTGAGATCGGGGATGATCGGCTTGCCCCGGTTGAACCAGTCCCAGGCGTAGCGCGGTCGCATCGCGATCTCGGGTGCGAGCTTGAGCAACGCCTTGAGGTCGACCTTCTCGGGGATCTCGGGCGAACCCCAGTCGCGGCCCATCGAGAACGACCAGTCCGTCGTCACGATCAACCCCTTGGCGCCGGCCGCACGGGCCCGTTCGGCGCGTTTGAGGATGTCCTCGCGCGAGTTCAGCCAGTAGGCCTGGAAGAAGATCTTGTCGTTGACCGCGGTCACCTCCTCGATCGGCTTGGAGGCGAAACTCGACAGGCCCATCGCGGTGCCGCGGGCGGCGGCGGCCCGGGCGACGGCGACCTCGCCCTCCTTGTCGACCGCCTGCACCCCGGTCGGGGAGATCAGGACGGGCATCGAGATCTCCTGGCCCATGATCGATGTCGCCTGCTCACGTTCGGCGTGTGCACCCACCACATGCGGCGCGAAGCCGATCTCGGCGAACGCCTCGACGTTGTCGTGCAGCGTGATGCCCTTCTCACTCCCGGCCACCAGCGAGGAGTACACCGACTTCGGCAGCCGCTTCTTCGCGCGACGTTGCGCCTCGAGAACGGTTTCGAACCAGGGATTGACCATGAGAGAGCAACTACTTTCGTCAGATGAGGGTCAGGCGGGCGCGAAACCGGCGAGCGGGTTCTCGTCGCAGTCGCGGGACGGCGGACGCGTCTTCCCGGCGCCGGGAACGGAGTGAGCGGGCCGTCGAGTCATCAGCGTCAGAGGTACCCCGCGGGAGTGATCCTTGTTCGCTGTCGGCACGGTGCGCTCGCCGGCGAGGAGCGTCTCGCCGAAGCCCTGCACGCATTCGGGGTCCGGGCCGGCGAGCGGAAGGCCGGTGAAGAACTTCGCGGCCATGCACCCACCGCGGCAGGCATCGAAATGCGCACACTTGGTGCAGGCACCGGCGTTCTGCGGCTCACGGAGTTCGAGGAAGAGGTCGGACTGCTGCCACACGGTCTGGAATCCGCCGTCGGACAGGATGTTCCCGGCCAGGAAGTTCTCGTGGATCGCGAACGGGCAGGCGTAGACGTCGCCGATGGGATCGATCAGGCAGACCACGCGGCCCGCACCACACAGATTGAGGCCGGGCAGGCCGCCCGACCCGGGTTCGGCGAAGGCGGCGAGATGGAAGAACGAGTCGCCGGTCAGCACCCCGTCACCGCGGGCGACGAGCCAGTCGTAGAGCTCGCGCTGCTGGGACGGCAACGGGTGCAGGTCATCCCACACATCCGCGCCACGCCCCGAGGGGCGCAGCCGGGTGATACGCAGCGTCGCGCCGAAGCGGTCGGCCAGGTCCTTGAACTCGTCGAGCTGCGACACGTTGTGCCGGGTGACGACCACCGAGATCTTCGCGTCGGCGAACCCCGCCTCGGCGAGGTTCTCCAGCGCACGGATCGCCATGTCGAACGATCCCGGACCGCGTACGGCGTCGTTGACCTCCGCGGTCGCACCGTCGAGCGAGATCTGTACGTCGACGTAGTCCGACGCCGCCAGGCGGGCGGCGACGGCCTTGTCGATCCGTAGACCGTTGGTGGAGAACTTCACCCCCACCTGGCGGCTGGTGGCGTAGTCGACGAGCTCCCAGAAGTCCGGACGCACCGTCGGCTCACCGCCGCCGATGTTGACGTAGAACACCTGCATCCGTTGCAACTCGTCGATGATCGCCTTGCACTGTGCGGTGTCGAGTTCGCGTGGATCACGCTTGCCCGACGACGACAGGCAGTGCACGCACGCCAGGTTGCAGGCGTAGGTGAGCTCCCACGTCAGGCAGATCGGGGCGTCGAGGCCCTTCTCGAACTGATCGACCAAACGACCGACCGGCTCTGATGATTGGTCCCGCTCACTGCGTTCCCGGCGACCGGAGGCTGCGGGGCGATCGAGGGTGGCGGTCATGCGGACTCCTGAGGATGGTCGGCGGGCACGATCGTCTGCGACGCCGCGAGGGAGGTGAGTGCCCGCAGGTACAGGGGGCGGTCGGCGTCGGCGACACCCGACGCGGCCAGGGCGGACTCCGCACTCGGGTGGTCGGCGAGGGAACGCACCAGGTCGACGACCGTGAGGTTCTTGAGGAACGACAGCTTGCGCGTCCCGAAGTGGTACAGCAACGCCCCGAACGGCTCCGGCCGCAGCGCCACACTGGGGTTCAACGTCCAGCGGGTGGCCGGATCGAACTCGGCCGCCACAGCAGCCGTCATGTCAGTAGACGCCGCACATGCCGTCGATCGAGACCTCTTCGACGAGGCTCTCGGTCACCAGCTCGGAATCATCGGCGACCGGGGCGGTGACGTCGGCGGTCGGGGCGGTGGTGTTCTCGCTCATGATGTCCTCTCGATGGTGATGTGGGTCACGTCGGACTATAATGACACCGAGTGCAGAAAAGCTAGCCCCGAGCGAACACTCGCTTGGCCGCTCGTCGTCGGGGAGGGTGCCGTGACCATGTCGTCGCAGGTCGGGCGCCGCCCCAGTACGACGCGGGCCGTCATCAGCGAGATCGCGATCGATCTGTTCACCCGACAGGGGTTCGACGAGACCAGCGTCGAGGACGTCGCCGAGGCGGCAGGGATCGCCCGTCGCACCCTGTTCCGCTACTACCCGTCGAAGAACGCCATCCCGTGGGGCGACTTCGACGTCCACCTCGACGCGATGCGCACCCATCTCGACGCTCTCGGCGACGACCTCTCGGTCGCGGCGGCCCTGCAGACAGCGCTGGTCGACTTCAACCGCATCGACGCCGGCCACCTCGACGGCCATCGGCGTCGCATGCGACTCCTCCTCGAAGTACCGGCCCTGCAGGCACATTCGATGCTGATGTACACCGGCTGGCGCGACGTGATCGCCGAGTTCGTCGCGCGCCGCACCGGGGCGTCGCGGGAAGACCACCTCCCGCAGACCGCCGGGTGGCTCATGCTCGGTGTCGCGCTCGCCGCCTACGAGCAGTGGCTGGGCGACCCCGCGGCCGACCTCGCAACCCTGCTGACCGACGGCAGCCGTATTCTCGATCGGGGTCTGCGGGCGCTGTAGTCGACCGGGCCCGCGCACCACATGTGGCGGGGGACTCCGCGCGGTGGGTATCCTCAAAACTAGAACGTGTTCTCATTTTGCGAGAGAGGTGGCCGATGACGGCGATCACGCCCCACAGCACTCGGAGCGTCGTCCTCACGATCGCCGAGGTGATCGAGGAGACCGCCGACGCCCGGTCACTGGTCTTCGACGTCCCGGCCGAACACGCCGACCGCTTCGGCTACAAGCCCGGACAATTCCTCACGCTGCGCATCCCGAGCGAGCAGACCGGTTCGGTGGCGCGCTGCTACTCGTTGGCCTCCTCGCCGTCGACCGACCCGAAACCGAAGGTGACCGTCAAGCGCACGGCCGACGGATACGGGTCGAACTGGCTGTGCGACAACGCCTCACCCGGCGACGAGGTGGAGGTCCTGCCGCCGTCGGGCGTGTTCACCCCTGCCGACCTCGACGCCCCTCTGCTGCTGTTGGCCGCAGGTAGCGGCATCACGCCGATCATGTCGATCCTCAAGGCCGCCCTCGCGAACGGATCGGGACCGGTGGTGCTCTTCTACGCCAACCGGAGCCAGGACGACGTCATCTTCGCTGAGGAGATCCGCGACCTGCACACCGCGCACCCGGAACGGTTCACGGTCATCCACTGGCTCGAGACCGTGCAGGGCCTGCCCGGCGTGGCCGCGCTGACCGCACTGCTGCGGCCGTATGCCGCCCATCATGCCTACATGTGCGGGCCCGGCCCCTTCATGGACGCCGTGCACACCGCACTCGCCGACGCCGGATTCGGCCACAAACAGGTCCACGCCGAGGTGTTCACGTCACTGTCCGGCGATCCGTTCGACGACCCCGACACCGCGGTCGTCAGCGCCGAGGAATCCGCCGACGCCGCATCGGTGTCGGTGGAACTCGACGGCACCGTCCACGAACTCTCCTGGCCTCGCAGCCAGACCCTGGTCGACATCATGATGGCCGCCGGACTCGACGTGCCGTACTCATGCCGCGAAGGCGAATGTGGCTCGTGCGCATGCACCGTCGTCGACGGCACCGTCGAGATGGCCAATGTGGGCGCCCTCGACCAGGAGGACATCGACGACGGCTACATCCTCGGATGCCAGGCCCGACCCACCTCCGACCACCTCACGATCGAGTTCTGAGCCGACCCGCCGGCGCGAATTCTGAGCCGCCCCGCCGGCGCGAATCCCGAGCCGGCCCGCCGTCAGCGGGTGGTGAGCCAGGTCAGCACGGACTGCGCGGCCTTCGGGTCGCCGTACTGCGTGCCGATCGCACCGGCCACGGTCGCGCCGATGGCGGCACCGGCGGCAGCCGCCGGTATCGCGAGCAGACACACACCGAAGATCGAGCAGCCGACGACGAGCCCCACCGCGGCACCCACGACCGTGCCCACGCCGGCACCGGCGGCGGCCGAGACGGTGCCCGCACGGTTCAGCCCGTTCGCGACGTGGAACAGCATCGCGTAGTAGGCCCGATCCTTCCTCGCCGAGACCGGATGTGCACCACGCTTGATCGCGGCGGCCACCGTCGCTGTCAGATCCGGCGCGATGGTGGCACTGCGGGCGTTCGCGGCGACCGAGGTGCGCAGCGGGACATCGGCCCCGCCGAGGGGGATCGCCGCGGGCACAAGGTCGATCGTGCGGCCGCGGTCGTCGGTGACGACGAGACCGTCGCCCGTCCGGGTGAAGGTCGCGCCGGTCAGGGTCGATGTCATCGCGCCGTCTGCGCCGACCGTCACCCGGTAGCTCGGAACCGGGGCTGCGTCGGCCACCGCCGTCCCGCCGCCGGCCACCGTCACCGTCGCGGTGACCACGAGCGCAGCGATCGACGTCGCCCGCCCGGTCACACGCACCAGTCCACCCCGCATGATCTCCCCCTCCGACTGCCGTCGGCTCGGATGCTATCCGACGCGACCCACGCCGGCGGGCACGCCGGGCAACCACCGCCGGACGACTACCTCAGGGCCCGCAGCGCGGCTCAATGCTCGGCATCGAGGTGCGCGGTCGCGTACGACAGCGCCGTGCGACCCATGGCCGCGGCGTGAGCTTCGAGATACCGCACGAGTTCGTCTCGGTCGCAGCGTTTCCCGGCCTCACGCAGCATCCATGCGAACGCCTTCTGGATGAGGTCACGGCGGTCGGCGACGACGAGCGGGGCGATCTCGTACAGCGCCGAGGCGTCGCCGCGCTTGATCATCGCGAACGTGGCGACCACACCGACCCGTCTGCGCCACAGGTCGTCGTCGGAGGCGAGCCGCGTCAGCAGGTCCCGAGGGCGGTCGACGAGCCACTCGCCGAGGATCGGGTCGGCCGAGCTGTCCACGAGGTCCCAGTTGTTCACCCGGCCGCCCATCACCGCGTCGAGGTAGACCTCCACCCACGCCGACCGCACCGATTCGGTGTCGCTGCGTTCGAACGCGTCGCGGAGCAGGAACAGACCGATGAGGCGGTGTTCGTGCACGGGGCTGTCGAGCAGGTCGGTGACACCGGCCTCGTCGAGGCCGGCGAACGTGGCCACCAACGTCCGCAACTGCGGGACCGACACCCCGACGAAACGGTCGCCCTCGTCGTACTGGCCGGGACCGGACTTGAAGAACCGGAGTGAGCCGGCAGCACGATCGGGATCGGCGAGGGCGTCGACCGCGGCCTTCACCGCGGTCGCGTCCACCCGATCGGCGTCCACGATCCGGGCCTAGGACAGGAGATCGGCGATCGGGGTCTGGGCGGCGACGGTGGCGCGCATCTTCATGACCGCGCCCGCGCGGCCCGCGCCCACGACACCGGTCAGCACGCCGTCGCGACTGAAGTAGGCGAGGAACTTGTCGCCGTCGGAGTCGACCATGTGCACCTCGTCGTCGGCGGCGGGTGTACCGAGGCACTGGATCTTCAGATCGAACTGATCGGTCCAGAAGTAGTGCACCACCGGGGCCTTCGAGGCCGACTCGTTCCCGGCGAGGGAGTCGGCGAGCACCTTCGCCTGCTCGACCACATGATTCCAGTGCTCGACACGGTGACCGAACACACCCGACTCATCGGACCAGATGGCGACGTCACCCAACGCGTGGATCCCGTCGATCGATGTCGCCCCCTTTGCGTCGCAGGCGATCCCACCACCGTGGGTGCGATCGGCGAGATCGAGGCCGATCGACTCGGCGAGCCCCGTCATCGGTGTCGACCCGATCCCGAGGACGACGATGTCGGTCTCGATCCGGGTGCCGTCGTCGAGGGCGACCGCGGTCACGACACCGGACTCGGCGACGATCTCGTCGACACCGACGCCGGTGCGGACGGTGACACCGCGGTCGGTGTGCAGCTTCTCGACCCGCTTGCCGATCACCGGCCCCAACGCCGCGTTCAGTGCCGTCTCCGCGGGTTCGACGATGGTCACCGAGGCACCGGCGGTCGACAGGCTCGCGGCGACCTCGCACCCGATGAAACCGGCCCCGACGACGACGACGCGCGCCCCGTCGGTCGCCTCGGCGCGCAGGGCGACCGCGTCGTCGTAGGTGCGCAGCACATGCACACCCTTCAGATCCGCGGTCCCCGGCAACATGCGCGGATCGAGACCCGTTGCGAGCACCAGGGAGTCGTAGTCGACGGTGACGCCGTCCCCGACCGACACCGTGCGGGCAACAGGGTCGACGTCGGTCACCTCGACACCGAGGGTGAGCGTGACGTGGTTGTCGGTGTACCACTGCGCGGGTTTGAGTTCCACGAGATCACGGTCGCCGCGAAGGACGGCCTTCGACAGCGGCGGTCGGTCGTAGGGGATGTGCTCTTCGCGCCCGATCAGCGTGATGGCGTCGGAGAACCCCGCCTGCCGAAGGTATTCCGCGAGCCGCGCACCCGCGAGTCCCGCGCCGACAACGACCACTCCACCGCTCATGCACATCTCCTCGAGTCGAGCGCGTGCGCACCACTCATCCGTCGACCCCCACGGGGTACAGGTCGGCCATGCGCCAGCTGTCGTCGACTCTACGCATCACGACCCACCGCGCGATCGGCACCGTGGCGCGCGCCGGCGTGGCCGTGGGGATGTCGATCGTCTGGGTGGCGAACACCAGCAGCCGCCGATCCGGCCCACCGCCACCGGCGGTCGGCGCGACACCCACGCCGGTCACCGTGAGCGAGGACGATGCGCCGGTCTCGACGGCCGAGGCCAGGGCCACGTTCGGCCCCTGGCTGCGGTAGTCGTCGCGCAGCCGTCCGGTCAGCATCGGGACGATCCGGCCGGCGCGGCGCGCGGCGGGGTCGGCGGCGAAATCGGCCGGGGTGAAGTCGAACAGGGCGGTCATCGTCGACCGCGTCGTGTCCAGCAGGGTCGGGTCGGGGCCGGCGTCGCTGTGCGTGGTGCGCAACGATGCGCCCGCGAGGGTGGCGGCGACGGCCACCACGGCCACGCCCGCGACCACCGCGTCGCGCCGGTCGACCGGGCGCCGGCCCGCGACGCCGGTCCACAGATGTGCGGCCACCCCGAGCGCCACCGCGACCGCGGGCGGCCACATCCAGGTCGGCGCACCGAGGACGATGAGTGCCGCGCCGATCCCCGCGATCGCGGCGACGGCGATCACGCCCCGCGCGGCGATGGTCGATGTCGCCACCGGTGTCGCAGCGGTCATCGCAGTCGTGCCCGGTCGATGGTCCACCCACGGTCGCCGTGGATCATGCGGACGTCGAGCACGAGTCGGCCGTCGGCTGCCGATCCGCCGAGCAGTGCGGGATTGGTGGCCTCGGCGACGACCAGGAGATCGACACCGGGATGCGACCCCGATGGTGCGCCGACGACGCCGGCCGCGACGACCTGACCGGTACCCGGCAGTCGTTGCGCCGCAACCGCCGCGGCGATCTCGGTGGCCGACCCGTCGATCCGACGACGGAACTCGCCGCTGCTCACCCGGCGCACCGATGCGAGATACCCCTCGGGGTCACCGGGATCGGCGGTGAGCACGGTGGCCACCGCGGTACGCGTCGCGGTGAGCACCGACTCGGCCCGCTCGCGTTCGTCGTCGGCGCGGACCGAGACCACGGTGAGGACGATCCCGGCGGCGATCCCGACCAGTGTCGCCACGACCGCGACCCTCGCGACGATGGACATGACCCGACGCTTGCGGTGTCCGGTGCCGCCGGCCCGCGTCGACTCCTCCTCGCTACGTGTGGCCTCCACGTCGGCCGCGGCCCGTTCCACGCGTTCGCGGGCGGCGGCGATCCGGGCCGATTCCGGTGCGGTCACCGCAACACCTCCAGAGTCGCGACCCGCCAGCGATCGTCCACCCGACGTAGTCGGGCGGTGAGAACCCTTCCCACCGTGGCGCTGTCGCTCCCCTGTCGTTCGGTGACGTTCACCGCGACGACCACCTCGGCGGCACCCGCCGACACGGTGGTGACGCCGGTCTCGACCGGCACGCACCCGGCGGCGACGTCGGCGCCGGACGTCTGCGACCCCTCCAGGGCACCGGCGCCCGAGCGCAGTCGGTCGGCCAGATCTGCGGTGGCGGCCTCGAGTGCCGCGGCGCGGGCGGCGGCGGTCCCGCGGTCGACGATGCGACACACCAGCGGCCCGGCGTCACGCGCCACGATGTCCGCGGTGTGATCGATCGCCCGCCGGTCGATCAGCTGGGTCGCGCTGACACCGATCACCGCGCCGAGGGTCACCACCAGCACGAGAGTCGTTGCCGCGAGGACGTTCCGACGTCGTCGCGATCGCGGCCCCCTGCTGCCGACGAGTGCCACGACCACGACGACGGTCACCACCGACGACACCCACCACGACGCCCAGCCGACCAGCGCACCGAGCCACACCGCCACCGCGCCGGCCGCGATCACCACGCCGGGGGCCGCCAGATGGTTCCGCATCTTCCTCACGGCAGAAACTCCACACGCGACAACTTCAGGTCGCCGGCATCGGGCTCGATGCGCACCATCAGACGGAAGCGGTTCGGCTCGTTCTTCGAAACGCCGGCCCCCGATTCGCGCGTCCCCGATTCACCTGTCCCCGAGCGGGTGAGAACCACGGCGGTGACGAGGACCTCGGCGACGTCGGCGTCACGGCCGGCCACGGCGACGCCGTCGACGCTGCCGGTCGCGACCGTGCCGAGACGGGTCACCAGGGTGCGGTACGCGCCGGTCGACTGGGCGAACTCGTCGCGGAACGACCCGGTCGAGGCGTCGAGGATCTCGCGTGCGCGGTCGGGGTCCCGGGCGTCGGGCAGCAGCAACGCCGACACCGTGGACTGTGCGACGGAGGTGAAGTCGGTGTCGCTGAACCGGGTCTGTGTCCCACGGAGCACCAGGACGACGACCGTGGCGATCACGAGTGCAGTCACGACGCCGGCCGCCGCGAGAAACCATCGGGGGGTGCGGTCGCGTGGGTCGCGGGTCCCGAGCAGGCGGTCGAGGTCACGTCGCGCCGCCGAGAGTTCGCGTCGCGCCTCACGGCGGGCAGAACGAGCCGAGCGCGCCACGATCACCTCCACGCCCACCCACTGTGCCGACCCCGCGTCAACAGTAGCGGCGCAGGGCGCCCCGACCGGCCCATCCACAGCGCGCGTACGCCCGCGCGATGCTTTGATGAGTTCTCGCACGTTCGTCGGAGGAGTCGCAGTGGCCACACGATCACCCCGCCCCGCACCCCTCACGCGCGCGACGCTACTGCGCCGCAAACCGATCCCCACCGGATGGAAGGCCGAGGCCGACACCGGGCTGAAGCGGAACATCACCACCGTCCAGCTGGCGAGCTTCGGCATCGGCTCCACCATCGGCACCGGCATCTTCTTCGTGATGGCCGAGGCGGTACCCGAGGCCGGGCCGTCGGTCATCATCTCGTTCATCTTCGCGGGCATCGCCGCCGGGCTCGCCGCCCTCTGCTACGCCGAGATGGCGTCGTCGGTACCGGTCTCGGGCTCGACCTACTCCTACGCCTACGCGACACTCGGCGAGTTCGCCGGGATGGCCGTCGCCGGGTGCCTGCTGCTCGAGTACGGGGTGTCGACGGCGGCGGTGTCGGTCGGCTGGAGTGGCTATCTGAACGAGCTCCTCGGTGACCTCCACCTGCCGCAGATCCCGCATGCGCTGACCGCCGCACCGTTCGACGACGATCCCGGTGCGATCAACCTGCCTGCGATGATCCTCGTCGGGATGTGCGCGATCCTGCTGATCCGAGGGGCCAGCGAATCGGCCCGTGCCAACGCGATCATGGTGTTCATCAAGATCGGCGTCCTCACGATGTTCGCGGTCATCGCCTTCACCGCGTTCAACGACGACAACCTGACGCCGTTCTTCGCCGACGGTGCGCACGGGGTGACCCTCGCCGCGGGCACCATCTTCTTCTCGTTCATCGGCCTCGACACCATCTCGACCGCCGGCGAAGAGGTGAAGGATCCGCAGCGGACGATGCCGCGGGCCCTGATCGCCGCGCTGATCACCGTCGTGCTCGTGTACGTACTGGTGTCGCTGGCCGCGGTCGCGGCCCAGCCGTCGAGCGACTTCGCCGCACAGCAGGACGCCGGTCTCGCCCAGATCCTCAACAACGTGACCGGTCAGACCTGGCCGTCGCTGGTGTTGTCGGCGGGCGCGGTGATCTCGATCTTCTCGGTCACCCTGGTGACGCTCTACGGCCAGACCCGCATCCTGTTCGCGATGGGCCGCGACGGCATGCTCCCGAAGTTCTTCACCAGGGTGAACCCGCGGACGCTGACCCCGGTCAACAACACGATCGTCGTCGCCGTCGTCGTGGCGATCCTCGCCGGCTTCATCCCGTTGGACTACCTCGCCGACATGGTGTCCATCGGAACGCTCGTCGCGTTCATCGTGGTGAGTCTCGGCGTCATCATCCTGCGGCGCCGCGAACCCGACCTCGAGCGCCCGTTCCGGGTACCCCTCTACCCCGTCACCCCGGTGCTGGCGATCGCCGCCTGCGGCTACATCCTCTACGGATTGCACTGGTACACCTTCGTGTTCTTCGGACTGTGGGTGTCGGCGGTCCTCGCGTTCTACCTGCTGTGGGGACGCCACCACTCGGCACTGAACACCGGCGATCCCGACCCTCTGAAGGCTGCGCCGTGACGGTCGTCGTCGGATACCGGCCCGGGGTCGGCGGCGAGGCCGGTCTCGCGCTCGCGACCGAGCTGTGCCGCTCGCTGGATCGCGACCTCGCCATAGTGATCGCCCTCCCCCGGCCCTGGTCGGTGCCGTCGATGGCGAAGGTGGACGCCGAGTTCGCCGCCTACGCACAACGTCTCGGCGACGACGCCGAATCGTCGGCACGCGCCGCCCTGGACCGACACCCGGTGCCGACCACGGTCACGGTGCACCGCGTCGCCGAACGGTCGGTCAGCGCGGCGCTCACCACCGCCACCCGCCGACTCGGCGCGACGATCCTCGTGATGGGCACCCGACGCCAGACCGACGGTCACATCACCCTCGGCTCCACGACGGGACGGATGGTGCACTCCAGCGAGATCCCGCTCGCGCTCGCCCCGCCCGGGTACGAGGTGTCGACCGATCGCCCGTCGATCACCGGCATCACGTGCGCGTACTCGGCGACCGCCGAGGGAGACCAGGCCGTCGCGCGCGCCGCGGAGATCGCGACCGACGCCGGGGTTCGCCTGCGGGTGGCCAGTTTCGGGGTCGCGCCGGCCGACATGTACCCGCCCGAAGTCGGTTTCGGCGCCGAACGCGGCGTGCTCACGGCGTGGACCGAACAGGCTCGGGTGGCGTTGACGCGACTGGTGTCCTCCGGCGTCGTCGGACCCGACACCGAGACCGTCGTCGGCACCGGAGTCGACTATGCGGCCGCGCTCGACTCTGTGGGCTGGCCCGCCGGGGAGGTCCTCGCGTTGGGGACCACCCCTCGCAGCGGGGTCAAACGGGTCTTCCTCGGCTCGACGGCGACCCGGATCCTCAGCGGTGCAAAGGTTCCCACGATCGTGCTGCCCGGCTGAGGCGGACTGTCACGTACAGGTCGGCCGGTAGGTCTCGTTCGGGAGGAATCGCGACCACTCGGCTCGACTGATGGGCGCGGTTTTCGACGCGCACGTCTGGGCGACGATGGACTCCGGATCGACCTGCCAGGTCTGTAGAAGACCGCGCGCGCCGATCGCCACCACCGAGCGATCGTCGGGACCGAACATCACGTCGTAGATGCGGCCCGGATACGCCTGCAGCTGCGCGATGATACGCGGGCGTCCAGCCGTTCGAACATCCCAGATCCACACCTTGCCGTCGGCTCCGCCCGCGGCCACCCGGTTGCCGTCACGCGAGAAGGTGGTGCCGTAGATGGTGCTGCTCGGACCGGTCAGCGTGCTCACGACCCTCGGGGCACGCGCGTCACCGATGTCGATCACCTTGGCCTCCTTGCTCGCCGACGCGACCACGATCCGTCGCTCGTCCGGGCTGAAGCGTGCGACCAGCGCCAGCGCGTTGAACACCTTCTGGCGGAACAGGATCTGCGGGCGGGACGGGACCTGCAGATCGATGAGCAGCACGTAGCCCTGCACCGTGGTGACGACGACCCGCTTGCCGTCGGCGGTCAGTGCGGCCCAGCCGATGCCGTCACCGACGTCGGCGCCACCGACCCTGCGCGGTTGCGCCCGATCTGAGATGTCGATGATGGCGAGCGAGTTCGACATGACGCCGCCGACGACGGCCACATTCGACCGGACGCTCACGTCCACTGTCTCCGCCGGTCCGACGAGCGGATCGACCGGCGGCCCGGCGAGGCGGGGTCGTGCCGGATCGGTGTAGTCCCCGAGGTACATCCGGCCGTCGAACGACCCGACCGCGGCGGTGCGGCCGTCGTCACTGAGCCCGAGCGATCCGAACTTCTGACCCGGCGGAGGAGACAACACCGGTCCCCGACGGGCGACTCGGGCCCCGGGAGCCAACGACCATTGAGCCAGCGATCCCCGATCGTCGGCATTGGCGGTGATGAACTGTGTGCCCTGCGCGTCGAA
The DNA here is from genome assembly GCF_053345315.1 of Williamsia sp. M5A3_1d. Lineage (NCBI taxonomy): Bacteria > Bacillati > Actinomycetota > Actinomycetes > Mycobacteriales > Nocardiaceae > Williamsia > Williamsia sp. M5A3_1d. The sequence continues at coordinate 234,479 of NZ_JBKEZX010000003.1, read as the reverse complement.
GGCGAACTGCTGGAACGGGTTGGCGATACCGGCCTGCACCGACGGCCGCTGCGGCGGCCACACCTTGAGGGTTCCGTCCTCCGATGCGCTCACGACATGATCGCCGACGAACACCGCAGACGAGACGACGCCGCCGCTGCGAAGGACAGCGGTGTCGGACCCGCCGGTCAGGTCGAAGACCCGTGTGGTGTTGTCGGCACTCGCACCCAGCAGGTAGCGGCCGTCGGCGCTGTAGTCCACCCCGTTGACGAAGCTCTCGAATGCGGCGAAATCGCGGGTGAGCGTGGGTCGGGTCGGATCGGCCATCGAGTAGGTGCGGATGTCGCGGCTGTTGATCGCCACCGCGAGCTCGCCTGTGGGCGAGAACGCGCCGTCACGCGCGGTGACGTCGGAGGCGCCCTGCAGCGGGATCGACGCCAGGGTGGTGACCACCGGCGTGGTGGTCGAATACACGTCGACACGGTTCTTCCCACTCGCGGCGGCCAGCATCCGGCCGTCCGGGGAGAAGCGGACGAAGGTCCCGTCGCCGGCCACGTCGGGCGGCATGGCCACGGGCTGCCAGCGGGGCCCGGCGATCGACGCGACGGACGTCGAGGGTGGCGACGGGACGCTGCGGCGGAACATCTTCACGCCCGCACCGTCTACGGCCACGGCCAGCAGGTCTCCGGTTCGGTTGACGGCGATGTCGCGGATGACGCCGGTGACCGTCGGCACACCCGGGGTCGGCCGCGGCGCGGTTGGATCCGACACGTCCCATTCGGTGAGTGGCCCCGCCCCGCCGACGAACAGGTGGCGGGAGTCGGCGTCGAAGGCCGCTCCGAACAGAGGCTGATCCGTGCCTCCGGCACCGAAGGTCGCGACCTGCCGTTCGATCCCGCGCGTACCGGTGGAGTACAGCCGCACGCGATCATCCGATCCGACCGCCGCGAGCATCGTGCCGCCGGGTGACAGCGTCACCTTGCCCGGCCCCTCGGCGGTGAAGTACCGCACCGGAACCGGGGTGGCGGTGTTGTCCATCAGGGCCGAACGGGCCTCCACCGTCGGCGAGATGCGGTAGGCGACCATCGCGAGCTGCATCGACAGCGCCGGGTCGATCAGGCGCTGTTGATCGGACTGCACCGCGAGGCGGGCCGACAACGCGTCGCGTCGCAGCGTCTCGGCGGTCTCCTTCTGATCCACGGCGTCGGTGCGGGCGACGACGGCGAGCACGGCGGCCAGCAGCGCGACGACCGCGAACACCGTCGCGGCACCGGCGAAGGTGCGGAGTTGTCGCAGCCGGCGGCGATCGACCGACTGCAGGCGGACGCTGCGGGCGTTGGCGAGATCGAGGAACCGTTGCTCGTCGGGGCTGATCCGGGCGCCGTTCTCCGGCGACTGCGCGAACTCGTTGAACAGGTCGAGCCGACCTCCGAAAGGCAGGAGTTCGGGGGCCTCGTCGGCGTCGGACCACACCGCCAACACCGCCTGCAGTCGGCGGTGTTCGAGCAGGTTCTCGCGGTCCTCGGAGATCCACTGGCGCAGTCGCGGCCATGCCGACAGCAACGCCTCGTGGGTCACCTCGGCGTAGGTGTCGCCGACGGTCACCAGTCGGGCGGCGGCGAACCGGTCGAGGACGCCTGCCGCGCGACGCTGTCGGACGTCGCGACTCGTCTCGGCCAGATCGATGTTCGGGGGGAACCCGAGTTCGGCGAGCGGTGCCCGCCGTCGTGAGGCCGACTCGTCGTCGACGTGGGCCATCGCGAGCAGTTGTCGGCGCGCCACACCCTTCTCGGCGTAGTCGAGTTCGGCGTACACCCGCTCGGCGGTCTGCTCCACCGCCCCGCTGATCCGCCCGGTGGCGAGATAGTCACCGACGGTGAGGGTGCGTTTGTCCGATCGCGCCCAGGTCGACAGCAGCGCGTGCGACAGCAGCGGCAACGACCCCGCTCCGATCCCGGCCGCACCGGGACGGAGGTCGCCGAGCAGGAGGTCGACGAGATCGTCGGCGACCTGGAGCCCGGCCACCCGCGCGGGCTCGAGGATGACCTCGCGCACCTGCCGCTCGTCGAGGGCGGGCACCAGGATGTGTGCGTTCTGCAGCGGTCGCGTGAACCGGGGCAGGGATGCCAGCACGCCGTAGAAGTCGGCACGCACGGTGGCGACCACCACGAGGACCTCGCAGTGCGTGCTGAACTCGATCAGGCGCGCCTCGAACCGGTCGCGGCGATCGGCGGCGTGGGAGAGCGTCCACACCTCCTCGGCCTGGTCGATGGCGAGCAGGACCGGGCCGTCGCCCGACGGCAGCTCGGCGAGCGCGGCCTCGAGGGAACCGATCGGGTCGCCGCCGGGGGTCATCAGGGTGTGCCGCCAGGCCTCGAAACCGCTCTCGTTCTCCATCTGGGCGAGCAGTCCCGCACGCAGCACCGACGACTTGCCGGCGCCGGACGGCCCGATGAGGGTCACGAGCGGCATCCGGTCGGCGCCCGGCATCGTCGCCGTCGGGTGGTCGGCCTGCTCGAGGACGGTCCCGATCAGGAGGTCGGTGATGTCGTCGCGGCCGAAGAACCATTCGTGGTCCTCCACGCCGAACGCGGAGAACCCGCGGTACGGGGTGGGGGTCGTCGCCGTGCGCCGACCGCCGGGCCGGCGGGCGCGTTCGGCGGCGGCGATCCACGGTGCCTGGTCCTCGGGACTCTCGACTCCGCATGCGGCCAGCACCTTGCGCAGGGTCGGCTCGTTCTGCGCCGTCGGGGCGTGTTGACCGGAGAACCAACCGCCGACGGTCGGGGTGAGACCACCCGCCCGCGCGGCCGTCTCCCGGATCGACAGACCCGCCGCCGACCGGATCTCCGACAGGGCTCGACCGAGCTCCTCGCGTGTATGGACGTCGTCTGGTCTCACCGGCCACCCTCCCCTGACGTGCAGCGTTCGCGCAGGACACGTCCGGACTTCCGTATGGACTTTGCCAGAAACGACCGTCCGGCTGGCGCCTCCAACGACCGCGAACGATCATCGTTGCATCGCACATGTGTGCGGCTGAACCATTCGGGAGGATCGTACCCATGTCCGTCGCCCACTACTTCGACGACTCGGATTCCACAGACGACGCTCGCGAGCCCCGTCGCACCGTCGCCCTGCGCGTCGTCGCCGACGACCGGCCCGCGCTCTCCCGTCGGGAGGTCGAGGTGCTCCTCGGCTGGCTGGCCGCCGACTCGAAGGCCGAGGCCGCCGAGCGTCTCTACATCACCGCCTCGACGGTCAACACCCACCTCACGCGCATCCGCGCGAAGTACACCGCGGTGGGCCGTCCGGCCCGGTCGAAGGCCAACCTGTTCGCCCGCGCCATCCAGGACGGGTACACCACCCTCGATCAGTGGTGACCGATCGGCGCTGACGCCGAACACAGCGATGAGGCCCCCTCCCGATGTCTGGCGGGAGGGGGCCTCATCGCTGCGCGGGACCGTGGGGGCCGGCGACAGTGGGGTCAGGGCTTGCCGGGTGCGGCGGGGACGCCGTTGACCCGCTTGAGGTACTCGGCGCGCTCGACGTCGTCGTAGCTGAGGAACATGCGGTCCATGCCGGTGAGCTTGCTCGACGACCGCTTCATCGCCGGCGGCATCACCGCGTTCGCGTGCACCCACGCCATCGACCGCGGGACGGTCAGGTGGGTCTTGGTGCCCTCGATGCTGTTGACGACCTGCTCGGCGACCTGCTCGGGTCCGACGGTCTGCACGAAACGGTTCGTGGTGATCCCGGAGATGAGTGCGGTGCGGGTGAACGTCGGGTTGACGGTCTTCACGCGCACGCCCTGCGGCGACAGCTCGTTGTCGCACGCCTCGGAGAACACGATGACGCCCGCCTTCGCGGCGTTGTAGATGGTGAGCCCCGGGACGGGCAGTCGGCCGGCCACCGAGCCGATGTTGATGATCTGGCCCCCTCCGCGCGCGATCATCCGCTTGGCCGCCTCCTGGGTACCGATGACGACGCCGAGGAGGTCGATGTCGAAGTTCCGCTTGACGACGTTGAGGTCGTAGCTGAGCAGCGGACCGGTCGGCATGATGCCCGCGTTGTTGATGAGGACGTCGATGGGTCCCGCCGCGGCCTCGGCGGAGTCGAGGAACGCGGCGAACGACTCGGGGTCGGTGACGTCGAGCGAGAATCCGTCGTGGCCCAGATCGGCCGCGGCCTTGCCGACCGCCTCGTCGTCGATGTCGCCGATGACGACGGTCGCGCCGAGATCGCGCAGCCGGGTCGCCGTCTCGAACCCGATGCCGCGGGCGGCGCCGGTGATGGCGATGACAAGACCGCGGACGTCGGTCGTCTTCTTGTTCCTTCGTGCCATGGGTGACTCCTTGTTCGGTGCGCGACGATGCGTCACGCCTTGATGCGGTCGTGGTGTGGGCTTGCGGGCCCGTGTGGACGTGCGGCGGGGAGCCGGTCGGCTACCAGATCATGGGCGCGAGGTGCCGGGCCGCGAAGTCGCGGACCCACTCGGGCTCCTGCTTCATCGGGTCCGAGGCCGGGACCTCGAGTTGCGAGATCACCAGTCGCACCACGATCTCGACCGCGTCGCGCAGGTCGGGATCGGGCCGTGTCGCACCGACACTGCGCAGTGCGCGCACGGTGCGGTCGGTGACCGCGTCGATGAACATCGACGTCACCGACGACGACGTGATGCCCTTCATGTCGGCGTCCTCGATCACGAGCCGATGCATCAGCGGATCCTTCTGAATCAGCTGCGCGCCGACCGAGAACGCCTCGGCGATGGCCTCTTTCGGGGACAACCCGGTGATCGACAGCTCGAGTGCGCGCATGCCGTCCTGATAGAGACGCGTGGCCACCGCGAGCAGCAGCGACTCCTTGTTCGGGAACCGCCGGTACAGCGTGCTGCGGCTGACCCCGGCGCGTCTGGCGATCTCGTCGACCGACGCGCGCCGCACCCCGGTGTCGGTGAACTCCGCGGCCGCGGCGGAGAGGATCGCGTCCTCCTGGTCACCGGGGCTGTCGGTGTTGCGGGTCTTGCGCCCCGACGCCGAGACGTCCGAGCTCACCGGCGGCGCAGGGTGACGGGGAGCCGGTCCTTCGGGATCGGCAGCGAGCTGTAGTCCATCGGCATCTCGTAGTCGGCGGGGACCGACCACTCGAAGTTGCGGACCAGCTGATGCATGATCGTCTTGATCTCCATCTGCCCGAAGTAGAGGCCGATGCACTTGTGCACGCCACCGCCGAAGGGACTCCAGCCCATCCGGAACTTCTTGTCCTCCGCGCGATCCGGGCCGAAGCGTTCCGGATCGAAGGTCCACGGATCGGTGTAGATGCGCTCGTCGTAGTGATTGAACAGTGACGGCACGGTCACCATCGACCCCTCGGGCACGAAGTAGCCCTGGATCTCGGTGTCGGCCACGGCCATCCGCGGATGCGCGGGCACCGGGGTGCACATGCGCAGCGACTCCTTGAACACCGAGTCGAGCACGGTCAGCGAACCGAGGTCGTCGTAGGTGAGTTCGGAGTCCAGCGTCATCGACTGCTCGTGCGCCTTCTGTTGCCACTGCGGCGATTTCGCCATGCGGTAGCACATCTGGGTCATCGAGATGGTCGAGGTGTCGTGTGCGGCCATGAGGATGAAGATCATGTGGTTGACGATGTCCTCGTCGGAGAACGTCGCACCCTCGTCGCTCTCCGCGTGACACAGCACCGAGAACAGATCGGGGGTGGCGGTGGCCCGCTTCGCGGGGATGTGGGAGTAGAAGAACTCCTCGAGGATCTTGCGCGACCGGATCCCCTTCCACCACCGCGTCCCGGGGACCGGCTTGCGGATCACGGCGACACCGGCCTGCACGGTGTCGAGGAACGCGCTGTTGATGCGGTCGGCCTCGGCCTTGGGCAGTTCGAGTCCGAGGAACACCTCGAGCGCGACGTCGAGGGTGAGGGCCTTGAACTCCTTGAACAGCAGTATCTTCCCGGTCGGGAAGTCCTGCATCCGCTTGGCGATCATCGGCTGCATGAGGTCCATGTACTGGCGGATGGCGACGGGGCTGAAGCCCTGCTGCAGGATCAGCCGGTGGCTGCGGTGCTCCTCGAAGTCCATCAGCATCACGCCGCGGTTGAAGAACGGACCGATGAGGTACGACCACGCCGGCGCGTTGGCGAAGGTGCGCTTCTTGTTCATCAGCACCTCTTCGGCCGCCTCGGGACCCGAAGCGACGACCCACTTGCGACCGAACGCGCTCATGCCGGAGACCTCACCGAACTCGGCGACGCGCTTCTCGTGGAAACCGAACGGGTCGCGGCGCATACCGAGCACCGTCCCGATGCCGCTCTGGGTCGAGAACGGCACCTTCTTCAGTTCGCTACCGGCCGGGATGTCCGAGTCAACCGTTGTCATCGCTGTGCACCTCCATTGGAACAGATGCCAGCAACTGTATCTTTGGGCTCAGGAATTGTCTACTGGGTCACATCACGAGCGTGCGGCCGGATGGCCGTCGGCGAGCAGTGCGTGCACCCTGCGCAACCGGTCGATCCACCAGTCGCGACGCGCCGCCGTCGCCGCCGGGGCGTGCCCGTCGGGGATGACGGTGCGGGGCGCGAGTGCGCCCCGCACCGACGGCGGCGTCGGTGCGACGTCGACCTCGAACAGACTCCCCGTACCGAGACCGCATGCGGGCGGGGCGGACGGGAGGGCGGCCGCGGTCGCGATTCCCGCCGAGATCCCGACGGCGGTGTCGAGGGCGCTGGAGATCACGACGTCGAAGTCGGCCCGGACCGCCCTGATCTGTTCGGCCAGACTCAACACGCGTCGCATCCCTCCGAGGGGTCCCACCTTGAGGACCGCGACGTCGGCCGCGCCGGCACGCACCACCCGCAGCGGGTCCTCCGCGCGGCGGATGCTCTCGTCGGCGGCGATGCGTGTCGAGACCGCGGCGCGCACCGCCGCCAGTTCCTCGATCGACACACAGGGTTGCTCGACGTACTCGAGTTCGCCGAGGGCACGGATCGCGGTGATGGCCTGCGACACCGACCATTTCCCGTTCGCATCGACCCGGACATTGGGCACCAGGGCGCGCACCGCCTCGATCCGCGCCACCTCGTCGTCGAGCGTGTCGCCGGGTTCGGCCACCTTCACCTTGGCCGTCGTCGCTCCGGGGTGGCGCGCCAGGATGGCCGCCACCTCATCGGCCGCGACCGCCGGCACGGTCGCGTTGATGGCGACTTCGTCGCGGATCGCGGCGGGCGGACCCTGGTGGGCGGCCTCGATGCCGGCGGCGAGCCACCATGCCGCCTCGGCGTCGTCGTATTCGACGAATGCGCCGAACTCACCCCAGCCGCCGGGGCCCTCGAAGATCAGGGCCTCCCGCACGGTGATGCCTCGGAACCGCTGTCGCATCGGGAGGGCGACGACGACCGCGGTGTCGAGGATGTCGGTGACCGGTGGGATGTACACACCGTTCACGCTGCCATGTGCGGTGCGCAGTCGTGGTCGCACCCGTCGTCGGATGCGACGACGCGACCGACGGTGAGACGAATGTTAGTATTCGTCTCATGAGCGACGGCGTGATCTCAGCCCCTGGCGACTTCGACGCACGGATCCGTGAGGCGGAGCCGGTGCTCGCCGATCGGGGCGCGAAGCCGATCACCGCGGCACGACTCGGTCCCGACACCCTGATCTGGAAGTTCTACGGCGACATGCGCGGACTGCTGGGTTTCCAGCGTCTCGCGGGCACCGAGAACTGCATCGAGCAACTCGGCCAGGGTGTCGCCGACCACTCGGTGATCTTCGACGACTTCCTCGGCCGCGCGCGACGCACCGGACCGCCCATCATGCGGACGGTCTACGCGGCCGACGCGCAACACTGGGGTGCGACGGTGCGCGACTTCCACCGCGACATCAAGGGCACCATCAGCGACGGGTCGCGCTACCACGCGCTCAACCCCGAGTTGTTCTACTGGGCGCACGCAACATTCGTCGACCAGGTGCTCTACGTGACCGACACCTTCATCCGTCGGCTGTCGTACGCCGAGAAGTGCCGGATCTTCGAGGAGAGCAAGACCTGGTACGCGCTCTACGGCATCAGTGCGCGTGACCAACCGCAGACCTACGACGAGTTCTGCGCCTACTGGGATCGCATGCTCGAACGGTTCGTCCCGCACAAGACGATCGTCTATGCGACCGGCTATCTGCGACAGGGGCTTCCACGACCGCGTCGTGTGCCGGCGCCGGTCTGGCGCGTGGTGTCGGTGCCGCTGAACGCGGCCCTGCGCACCATCGTCATCGGGACGCTGCCGCAGCAGATGCGCACGGTGTGCCGCCTGGAATGGTCACCGCGCCAGGAGCGTCGGTTCCAGCGCTTCGCCGCGTTCATGCGCGCGATCAACCCTCTCGTGAACCGACTGCCGCAGAAGTGGCTCTACACGCCCTGGGCCCACGATGCCTGGACCGCAGCCGGCATCGACCCACGCCCCCTGCACAACCGCGCCGATCACTGACCGACGCGCCGAGCGTGCCACAACACCCCGCCGAGCGTGCCGAAAAGCGCCACCGAGTGGGCCGACGACGTGAGCGTTCGCATCGAACGGATGACATCTGCACGCTCGGGGCGACGTTTCGGCACGCTCGGCGGACATCATCGGCACGCTCGGGACAAGGTTTCGGCACGCTCGGGGAGAGGTTTCGGCACGCTCGGCGGGCGTTATCGGCACGCTCGGCGGCGGTCAGCTCTGCCGGAAGACGGCCAGTTCGTCGGCGCGCGGGTCGACGACCACGGCGCCCGCGTCGAGCGCTGCGTCGCCGAAGGTACGCACCGGACGACTCGCGCCGACCCGATCCCATCCGGGATCGCCGGTGGTGGCGAATCGGAGCCAGGTGGAGTGCATCTCGTCGGCCAGCTCCTGCGGCGGCGTGGGTCCGGTCAACTGCGAGGAACCACGCAGGGTGTCGAACACGAACGCCAGTTCCAGTGCGTGACAGGCACGCAGGTCGCGCACGGGTGTCGGCCAGGCGAATTCGTACTGCCACGCCGACTGATCCCGTCCGGCGAGCGCATCGACGAGATCGGCTGTGCCGGAACGGAACGAGTAGTCGGTGAACATCGCACACATCACGTCGCCAGGGGTCTCGGCGGGTCGGTTGCGGGTGTAGACGTCCACTGCGTCGGCGCCGACACCGAGGCGGCCCACGATCCCGGGCAACATCTCGGCGGTGACGACGCCGGCGAGTCCGCTCGGGACGAGGAAGAACCGCATCTCGTCTCGGGTCGTACCCGCCAGCACCTCGACGCCGCGACCGGCGCCGGCCCGGATGGCGTCGATCGGCAGCGAGGGCAGGACATCGCCGTCGATGGTCGGGAACAGGCTCATCACGCCGAGTCCGCGGGCGATGGTGGTCGCGCCCCATCGGTTCGGGTCGGGATCGGTGACCAGCGCCAGACCCAACGCGTCCTGGGCCCTCTGCAGTTCCTGGGTGGGCAGGTCGGCGACACCGACGACCGTCGGCGGCAGACCCAACGTCTCGGTGAACTCGCTCGCGACGAGCCGGGCGTCGGCGAGATCCGAGGCCGACACCGCGTTGCCGCTCTGCACGATCGCGCGCCGGAAGAGCCCCTCGGCGTGGGGTGACGCCAGCAGCGCCGCGATGCTCATCGCGCCGGCCGATTCACCGAACACCGTCACCTGGTCGGGATCGCCGCCGAAGCCGGCGACGTTGTCGCGTACCCATTCCAGCGCCGCGATCTGATCACGCAGTCCACGGTTGTCGGGGGCACCCGGGAGGCTGAGGAAACCCAGGGCGCCGAGGCGGTAGTTGATGCCGACGACCACGACACCGTCCCGTGCGAACGCAGCGCCGTCGTAGGTCGGCAGTCGATGTGTCCCCCGGGTGAACGCACCGCCGTGGATCCACACCATGACCGGGAGTCGCCCGGTGCCCGGTTCGGGTGTCCACACCGACAGGTTCAACGCGTCATCCCCGTCGACGATGACACTCGGCAACAGCTCGGAGGTGGGCGCCGGGTACGGGCCCTGCGGTGGGGTCGGTCCGTGTTCGCTCGCAGGCCGCTCGCCCTCCCAGGGCTCGACCGCACCCGGTGCCGCGAAGCGGGCGGCACCGACGAGGGGCGCAGCGTAGGGGATGCCGAGGAAGGCATGCACGATGGAATCGCCGACCGGGACCCGCCGGCCCCGCACCACACCGGCACTCGTCGACACCCGGACACCGCTCATGTTCTCGTCGCCACTCACCGCCCCCACTGTGCCACGCTGATCGACGTGATCGTCGAACACGCACTCCTGCAGGTGACACCGGGACGGGGCGAGGAGTTCCGCGCCGCGTTTGCCGAGGCGAAGTCCATCATCGCCGCGATGCCCGGTTTCTCGAACCTCCGTCTGTCGCGCGGCATCGAGCGCCCCGACGTCTACCTGCTCCTCGTCGAATGGCGCACCCTCGCCGACCACACCGAGGGTTTTCGCGGCTCACCCGAGTACCAGCGGTGGCGGGAGTTGTTGCACCACTTCTACGACCCGTTCCCCGTCGTCGAGCATTTCGACCCGGTCGACGCCGCATGACATCCCGCGGCGACCGCAGAACGGTCGTCCGACCGGAGGTCGGCGATCAGAGCGACTCGAGGATTCGCGAGCGTGCCGTCGCATACTCGGACTCCGTGATGGCCTTCGTGACCCGGAGGTTCTCGAGTTCGGCCAGGCGCTGACCCACGGTCTGTTCCGACGCGACAGGGGTGTCGGCCGAGGCCCCGGTCGCGGACTGCGGGACCACCCCGCGCACCACGCCCATCACCTCCGCGCGCGCCGCGGGGTCATCCCCGATGGTCAGGCCGTCGCCCTTGATGCCGTGCGCCTTCAGGATCCGCAGGACCTGCAACAACGGCCCAGATCGTCCGCACAGATCGTAGGTCGTACCGTCCGCGGGATCGGTGAGGACCGCTGGCACCACACCCGAGAGCAGGGCGCTGCGCGGCCAGTCGATGACGAGGTGCTCGGTTCCGGGCACGACGAGCACGGCGAGGCGCCGGGCGTTCACCACGGGTAGATGGATCAGCGGCACCACTGTCTTGTTCGACGCGTCGAAGGTCGCGATGCCGTCGCCATGGACACGCAGCGACAGTCTCATGACCGGCTGATCGTTGATCTGCACGCCGGTCTGCTCCACGGCGGTGATGTCGGCCGCAGCGAGTACGCCCGACACCTCCAGACGCGCCATCGTGTCCGCCGTCCGCACCCGCGCGAACGAGATCACCACCGCCGCAGCGACATCGATCGCGGTCACCGCGACACCCCAGTAGAGCATCCAGCCGATTCCCGGTTCGTCGATGACGACGTACATGACCAGGAAGATCGGCCCGACGATGCCGAAGAGCATCATCTGGGCGAGCGTCGTCAGGAACACGCGAGGGAATCCGCGGCGCCGTGCAGGCGCGGCGGAATCGCCTGAAACGGTCATGGACTACAGAAGATAGCGCCTGATCCGGTCACCGACCAGAGGTGCGCGGGACCGCGACCCCCTCGGCGCTGTCGGTGTCGAATCGTGCGTCCACCCCGGCGAACTTGTAGTAGACGAGGGCGCCGATCCACACCACGACGAAGGTCGCGACGACGAGCTGTCCGATCCGCTCGAGATCGAACGCGGCGACCACGTCGAAGACGCCACCGGCGAGACCGAGTTCGTCGGCGAGCAGGGTGAGGATCTGCAGTGTTCCGACGACGACGGCCAGGAACACCGTCAGCCCGGTCATCGTGATGTTGTAGTAGATCTTGCGGGCCGGCGTCACGAACGCCCAGCCGTACGCCTTCGACATGAACACGCCGTCGATGGTGTCCATCGTGGTCATCCCGGCGGCGAACAACACCGGCAGCGCGATGATCGCCAGCGGCGGCAGTCCGCCGGCGATCGCGGTGGTGCCCGCGATGGCGAGCAGGCCGACCTGGGTGGCGGTGTCGAATCCGAGCCCGAACAGCAGGCCGAGCGGGTACATCTGCCACGAGTGGTTGATCAGCCTGTCGTAGCGTCCGCGGAACAGCCTGTTCATCAGGCCACGCCTGGCCAACAACTCGTCGAGGGTGTCGGCGGAGAACTCGCCACGTCGGGCCCGCCGCCACACCTTCACGATGCCGAACAGGACCACGATGTTCAGTGCGGCGATCAGGTACAGGAAGGTCCCCGAGACGAGGGTGCCGACGATGCCTCCCGGCCCGGAGAACGCCTCCTGGAAGGCCGTGGCCTTGGCGGCGACGACGGCGATCGCGCCGACGAACACCAGCACCACCGTCGAGTGGCCGAGCGAGAAGAACAGCCCGACGGCCAGGGGCCGCCGACCCTTCTGCAGCAGGAAGCGCGTGGTGTCGTCGATGGCGGCGATGTGGTCGGCGTCGAAGGCATGCCGCATCCCCAACGTGTACGCGAGCAGTCCGGCGCCCGCGTAGACGAGGGTCCCGTCCGAACCGGTGAGCTCGTGGATGCGAGGGATGGAGTTGTAGTGGACGAACAGGCCCCAGCCGATCAGGTGGAGCGCCACGAGGAATCCGACGATCATCGCCAGACGCGGGAGCTCGTCTCGCGTGAAACGACCCATCTGCGCGCCGGCGTCGCGGCTGTCGATGTCGGTGGCGGTCACAGCTGTCGACACTATTCGAGGTCACGTCCGTCGGCGCGTCGAAGGTCCCACGCACAAGAACGCCCGACCCCTGACGGGATCGGGCGTTCTCGGTGATGCGTTCCCGCGTCAGACGCGGGAGGGTGTCACTTGTCGATCAGTGTCACTTGTTGATCTTGGTGACGCGGCCGGCACCGACGGTGCGGCCACCCTCACGGATCGCGAAGCGCAGGCCCTCGTCCATGGCGACCGGCTGGATCAGCTTGACGCTCATCTCGGTGTTGTCACCGGGCATGACCATCTCGGTGCCCTCGGGCAGGGTCACGACGCCCGTCACGTCAGTCGTACGGAAGTAGAACTGGGGACGGTAGTTGTTGAAGAACGGGGTGTGGCGACCACCCTCGTCCTTCGACAGGATGTACGCCTGGCCCTCGAACTCGGTGTGCGGGGTGGTGGTACCCGGCTTGATGATGACCTGGCCACGCTCGACGTCCTCGCGCTTGAGGCCACGCAGCAGCAGACCGGCATTGTCGCCCGCCTCTGCCGAGTCGAGCAGCTTGTGGAACATCTCGATGCCGGTGACGGTGGTCTTGGTCGACTTCTCGCGGATGCCGACGATCTCGACGTCCTCGTTCACGTTGACCGAACCACGCTCGACACGACCGGTGACGACGGTGCCACGACCGGTGATGGTGAAGACGTCCTCGACGGGCATGAGGAAGGGCTTCTCGGTCTCGCGGACCGGGTCCGGCACCGACTCGTCGACGGCGGCCATCAGCTCGGCGATCGACTCGCCCCACTTCTCGTCACCCTCGAGGGCCTTGAGAGCGGACACCTTGACGACCGGCGCGTCCTCGTCGAAGTCCTGGGCGGCCAGCAGCTCGCGGACCTCCATCTCGACGAGCTCGATGATCTCCTCGTCGTCGACCATGTCGGCCTTGTTCAGCGCGACCAGGATGTACGGCACGCCGACCTGGCGGGCGAGCAGCACGTGCTCACGCGTCTGGGGCATCGGGCCGTCGGTGGCCGCCACGACCAGGATCGCGCCGTCCATCTGGGCGGCACCGGTGATCATGTTCTTGATGTAGTCGGCGTGACCGGGGGCGTCGACGTGCGCGTAGTGACGCTTCTCGGTCTGGTACTCGACGTGGGAGATGTTGATCGTGATACCACGAGCCTTCTCCTCCGGCGCCTTGTCGATCTGGTCGAACGCGAACGCGGCGTTGAGGTCCGGGTACTTGTCGTGCAGAACCTTGGTGATGGCCGCGGTCAGCGTGGTCTTGCCGTGGTCGACGTGACCGATGGTGCCGATGTTGACGTGCGGCTTGGTCCGCTCGAACTTCGCCTTACCCACTTGATGTCCTCCTGGACTGTCATGCGCCTGAGGCTTTCTCAGCCGCAAAGTTTAGATGTTGCTTGTTCCGTCGGGACGTGTGTCCCGACGAAGGTGGTTACTACTCGCCTGTCGCCTTCGCGATGATCTCCTTCGAGACGTTCGCGGGAACCTCCGCGTACGAATCGAACACCATGGAGTAGTTCGCACGGCCCTGGGTCTTCGACCGGAGGTCTCCGATGTAGCCGAACATCTCCGACAGAGGGACCTGCGCCTTGACGACACGGGCACCGCTGCGCTCCTCCATGGCCTGGATCTGGCCACGGCGCGAGTTGAGGTCGCCGATCACGTCACCCATGTAGTCCTCGGGCGTGATGACCTCGACGGCCATCAGCGGTTCGAGGATCACGGGGCCGGCCATACGGGCGGCCTCCTTGAGTGCCTGCGAACCGGCGATCTTGAACGCCATCTCCGAGGAGTCGACGTCGTGGTACTGGCCGTCGAGAAGCGTGAACTTCAGGTTGACCAGCGGGTAGCCGGCCAGCACGCCGTACTGCATGGCGTCCTGGGCTCCGGCGTCCACCGACGGGATGTACTCGCGGGGCACGCGACCACCGGTGACGGCGTTGACGAACTCGTAGGTCGCGCCGTCCTCGGCGTCGACCAGCGGCTCGAGCTTGACGATGACCTTCGCGAACTGGCCCGATCCACCCGTCTGCTTCTTGTGGGTGAAGTCGTGCTTCTCGACGGTCTTGCGGATCGTCTCGCGGTAGGCCACCTGCGGCTTGCCGACGTTGGCCTCGACCTTGAACTCCCGCTTCATGCGGTCGACCAGGATGTCGAGGTGGAGCTCGCCCATGCCGCCGATGACGGTCTGGCCGGTGTCCTCGTCGAGCTTGACCGAGAAGGTCGGGTCCTCTTCGGCGAGCTTCTGGATCGCGGTGCCCAGCTTCTCCTGGTCGGACTTGGTCTTGGGCTCGATCGAGACCTGGATGACCGGGTCCGGGAAGCTCATCGACTCCAGGATCACCTGATCCTGCGGATCGCACAGGGTGTCACCGGTGGTGGTGTCCTTCAGTCCGATCACGGCGTAGATGTGTCCGGCGGACGCGGTCGGGACCGCGTTCTCCTTGTTGGAGTGCATCTGGAAGAGCTTGCCCAGACGCTCCTTCTTGCCCTTGGTCGAGTTGATGACCTGGGCGCCGGAGTCGACCTTGCCCGAGTACACCCGGACGTAGGTCAGCTTGCCGAAGAAGGGGTGCGTCGCGATCTTGAACGCGAGCGCCGCGAACGGCTCGTCCGACGACGGCTTGCGGGTGAGGAGCTTCTCCTCGTCGCCCACGGCGTGGCCGGTGACCGACTCGACGTCGAGAGGCGACGGGAGGTAGTCGATGACCGCGTCGAGCATGGGCTGGACACCCTTGTTCTTGAACGCCGAACCACACAGCACCGGGTAGATCTCGGAGTTCACCGTCATCTTGCGGATGGCGGTCTTGATCTCGTCGATCGTCAGCGGCTCGCCGCCGAAGTGCTTCTCGAGAAGCTCCTCGTCGGACTCGGCGACCGTCTCGAGCAGCTCCTCGCGGTACTGCTCGGCCCGCTCGACGAGCTCGGCCGGGATGTCGATGGTCTCGTAGGACTCACCGAGCTTGGTCTCCCCGCGCCAGACCTTCGCCTTCATCTCGACCAGGTCGACGATGCCCTCGAAGTCGTTCTCGGCACCGATGGGCAGCTGGATGACCAGCGGCTTGGCTCCGAGGCGGTCCTTGATGGTCTGCACCGTGAAGTAGAAGTCGGCGCCGAGCTTGTCCATCTTGTTGACGAAGCAGATGCGCGGCACGTCGTACTTGTCGGCCTGACGCCACACCTGCTCGGACTGCGGCTCGACACCCTCCTTGCCGTCGAACACCGCGACCGCGCCG
The DNA here is from genome assembly GCF_053345315.1 of Williamsia sp. M5A3_1d. NCBI lineage: Bacteria > Bacillati > Actinomycetota > Actinomycetes > Mycobacteriales > Nocardiaceae > Williamsia > Williamsia sp. M5A3_1d. The sequence continues at coordinate 218,646 of NZ_JBKEZX010000003.1, read as the reverse complement.
TCGAGGACGCGCAAGGAGCGCTCGACCTCGACGGTGAAGTCGACGTGGCCCGGGGTGTCGATGATGTTGATCTGGTTGTTGTTCCAGAAGCAGGTGGTGGCAGCAGAGGTGATCGTGATGCCACGCTCCTGCTCCTGCTCCATCCAGTCCATGGTGGCTGCGCCGTCGTGGACCTCACCGATCTTGTACGAGATACCGGTGTAGAAGAGGATGCGCTCGGTGGTGGTGGTCTTGCCGGCATCGATGTGGGCCATGATGCCGATGTTGCGGACCTTGTTCAGGTCGGTCAGCACGTCCTGTGCCACTTATCTGCCTCGCTCTTTCGCGTAGAAGATGTTGATTGGGGTTGTCACCAGCGGTAGTGCGCGAAGGCCCGGTTGGCCTCGGCCATCTTGTGGGTGTCCTCGCGACGCTTGACCGCTGCGCCGAGACCGTTGCTGGCGTCGAGCAGCTCGTTGGCGAGGCGCTCGACCATGGTCTTCTCGCGGCGCTGCCGGCTGAAGGTGACCAGCCAGCGCAGGGCGAGGGTGTTCGCACGGTTGGGCTTGACCTCGATGGGCACCTGGTAGGTGGCACCACCGACGCGGCGGCTCTTGACCTCGAGCGCGGGCTTTACGTTGTCCAGCGCGCGCTTGAGGGTGATGACCGGATCGGTGCCGGTCTTCTCGCGAGCCTGCTCGAGGGCCTGATAGACGATCCGCTCGGCGGTCGACTTCTTGCCGTCGAGGAGGATCTTGTTCACCAGCTGGGTGACCAGCGGCGAGCTGTAGACCGGGTCGTTGACGAGGGGGCGCTTCGGGGCGGGTCCTTTACGTGGCATCAGCCCTTCTCCTTCTTCGCGCCGTACTTGCTGCGTCCCTGCTTGCGGCCCTTGACACCCTGGGTGTCGAGCGAGCCGCGGATGACCTTGTACCGCACACCCGGGAGGTCCTTCACACGACCACCGCGGACGAGCACCATCGAGTGCTCCTGCAGGTTGTGACCCTCACCGGGGATGTAGGCGGTGACCTCGACCGAACTCGTCAGGCGCACGCGGGCGACCTTGCGGAGCGCGGAGTTCGGCTTCTTGGGGGTGGTGGTGTACACGCGGGTGCACACGCCACGCCGCTGCGGGCTGCCCTTCAGCGCTGCCGTCTTCTGCTTGGCAGGCTTGTCGTGGCGGCCCTTGCGGACCAACTGGTTGATTGTTGGCACTGGTTGTTCGTCCTTAGGTTCGGCGGTGTTCGTTGTCCACTGTGGTTGGTGCTCCGGGCAGGTGAACCGGAGATGAACTCCGGCGCAACTCCACAGTTCGCCCCACCAGGCTCGAAAGCGCTGGTCAGTACTAGTTTGTTCACCCCACTGTCGGGCGTGTCGAATCTGCCGACAGGTGGTGGTCGTGTCACCCGCACACTGCCCTCGCCGGGCGGGAACAGACCGGCGATCGATGGCATACGGATCAGCCCGGCTGTTGCCAGGCACCAGCGGTCAACTGTACCGACCGCATCAGGTCAGGTCAAAAACGATCCCCGAGCCCTCCCGCGACCGATTCCACCTCGGCGTATGCGCTGTTGGACGTATGTTTCGCACATGTCCGAGATCGACGGAGGCGAGTTGGTCAGGGCCGAGATCGCCAGGTCGTGGCAACGGGCGCGCCGGGCGGGGCTGCAGCCCGCAGACTCGGCGACCCTGTTCAGTGTGTCCGAGGTCGACCGGCGCAGTCGACTCCTCGCGGCGGCGGCACCGGTGCTCGACCGGATGGAGAACGTCCTCGCCGGCACCGGGTTCTGTGTTCTCCTCGCCGACCGTGACGCCCGCCTGGTCGACATGCGGTTCGGCTCGCACCAGGTGCACGACGTGGTCTCCGAGGTCGGCGCCCAGATCGGCCGGTCGTTCACCGAGGAGACCTCCGGAACCAACTCGATCGCGACGGTGCACGCGTTGCGGTCGCCCATCGCGGTTCGCGGCGCGGAGCACTACATCGACGAGCTCAAGCGCTTCAGCTGTTACGGCCACCCGCTGCATCACCCGGTGAGCCGTCGTATCGAGGGGATCCTCGACATCACCTTCCTGCAGTCCGAGGACAACCCGCTGTTGGCTCCCCTGCTCGCCCAGGCCGCACACGACATCACCGAGCGACTGCTCGAGCAGACCCGGACCGGCGAGCATCTGCTGCTGCGCCATTTCCAACGTGCGGGGGCACGCCGACGCGGAGCACCGGTGGTCGCCATCGCCGACGAGATCGTCCTCGAGAACGCCTCGGCCGGTCAGCTGGTGGGTCCGGCCGACCACACCGCGCTGCGGGCACTGACCGACGGTGCGATGAACCGCCGCGGACACGTACCGCGGGTGATGCTGAGTTCCGGTCACGCGGCGTCGTTGCGGTGGGAGCGACCCGAGGGCGGCGGCTTCGTCATCGAGATCGACCTCATCGACGACGGGACCGCGGTGCTCAACGCCCTCGACCGCGCGACCCGCGACGCCATCGTCTCCGAACTCGATCACCACGGCGGCAACAAACGCGGGACCGCCCAGGCCCTGGGCATGAGTCGAACCACCCTCTACAAGCGGATGCGCGAACTCGGCATCGACGGCTGAGCCGTCCCGGCCGCATCGTCGGCTGATCTGTCCAGAAGTTGGACACCCCTCGACAGTGACGCGCGTCACCATGGCAGGAGAGCGCGCACACGACCGACAGGTGCGCCGATGAGGAGGGACTTCGACGATGAAGACCAAGGCAGCAGTTCTGTTCGACGCCGGGAAGCCGTTCGAGATCCTCGAACTCGACCTCGACAAGCCCAAGGACGGCGAGGTGCTGATCAAGTTCACCGCCGCCGGGCTGTGCCACTCCGATCTGCACCTCACCGACGGCGACCTGCCACCCCGCTTCCCGATGGTCGGCGGCCACGAGGGCGCCGGGATCATCGAGGAGGTCGGCGCGGGTGTGACGAAGGTGAAGCCCGGCGACCACGTGGTGTGCAGCTTCATCCCGAACTGCGGGACATGTCGCTACTGCTCGACCGGACGGCAGTCGCTGTGCGATGTCGGCGCCACCATCCTCGACGGCTGCCTGCCCGACGGCACGTACCGATTCCACGCCGGCGGTGACGATTTCGGCGGCATGTGCATGCTCGGCACGTTCTCCGAACGCGCGGTGATCTCGCAGTACTCGGTGGTGAAGGTCGACGACTGGCTGCCGCTGGACAAGGCGGTGCTCGTCGGCTGCGGTGTGCCCACCGGCTGGGGTTCGGTGGTGTACGCGGGCAACGTGCGCGCCGGCGACACCGTGGTCATCTACGGCATCGGCGGCATCGGCATCAACTCGGTGCAGGGTGCGGTGCACGCGGGCGCCAAGTACGTGGTGGTCGTCGACCCCATCGCCTTCAAGCGCGACACGGCCACGAAATTCGGTGCGACACACACCTTCGCCGATCCCGCCGAGGCGCAGGAGAAGATCACCGAGCTCACGTGGGGTCAGGGCGCGGACTGCGCGATCGTCACCGTCGGCACCGTCGAGGAGGATGTCGTGTCGGCGGCCATCGGCGCGGTCGGCAAGGGCGGCACGGTCGTCCTGACCGGGTTGTCGAGTCCGGAGAAGTTCACGGTGCACTGGCCCGGTATCGATCTGACGCTCAACGAGAAGACGATCAAGGGGTCGCTGTTCGGGTCGGCCAACCCGCAGTACGACATCGTGCGGCTGCTGCGTCTCTACGACGCCGGTCAGCTGAAACTCGATGAGTTGGTGACCTCGACCTACACGCTCGAACAGGTCAACGAGGGCTACCAGGACCTGCGCGACGGCAAGAACATCCGCGGCGTCATCCTGCACGACAGCTGACGGCCCGCGGACCGATGTGCCCCGGAGTCCCCACGGCTCCGGGGCACGCCTCGGTCCGGCGGGGCGCCGCGGAGGGAACAGCGCGGACGCGCGCCGCGTTGGTCCCCACATGTCTCGCACGACGCTCGTCCCCGGCCCGGATCACCCCATCACGGTGGAGCCCACGAACGCGCCCGTGACCGTTCGTGTCGGCGACACCGTCGTCGCCCGCACCGACTCCGCGCTCACCCTGCGGGAGGCGGGATATCCGGCGGTGCAGTACGTCCCGGTCGGCGATGTCGACTCCTCGGTCCTGCGGGAGTCCGACACACACACCTGGTGCCCGTACAAGGGCGAGGCGTCATACCGCGATCTCGTGGTCGAGGGCCGCGAGTTGCCCGACACGGTGTGGTTCTATCCGCACCCGCACGACGCCGTCGCCGAGGTGGCCGATCACGTCGCGTTCTACGCGGACCGGGTCGACATCACCGTCGGCGGGTGACCGTCGCCGGGGGGACTTCCGGGAGTCCGTCGGTCGTCGTCGCCGGTGACAACCCGTTGTCGGGCTCTCACGGCCGGCGGGACGCCACCTGGTTGATCGCGGTGTCGGCGTCGCTGTGGGGTCTCGACGGTCTGCTCCGCAAACCTCTGGCGTCTGATCTCGCCGCGGGCACGATCGTGCTGTGGGAGCACATCATCCCGATCGTTCTGCTCGCTCCCTTCCTGCCGTCGGCGATCCGCGCCTTCGGCCGCCTCGGTCTGCGGGACAAGGCCGCGGTCGTGGTCATCGGGGTCGGGTCGTCGGCCGTGGCGACGGCGCTGTTCACGCGGGCGTTCACGATCGCCGGGAGCAGCGGCGACTTCATCACACCCCTCGTGCTGCAGAAGCTGCAGCCAGTTCTCGCGATCGCGCTGGCGGTGGTACTGCTCGGCGAACGGCTACGCCCTCGCTTCGCGCTGTACGCGGTCCCCGCCCTCATCGGCGCCTGGTTGCTCGCCTTCGCCGACCCCCTGCACCTGAGTGTGTCCGAACTCGAACCGGCGCTGCTCGCGCTCGGCGCCGCCGCCCTGTGGGCGGTGGGCACCGTCCTCGGACGGTGGGTGTCGCCGTCGCTGACACCACGCAACCTCACCACCCTACGACTCGGTTTCGGCACCATCGGGGCGTTCGGCGTCGTCGGTGCGACGGGTGCGCCCGTGCTGCCGACCTGGGGCGACGCGGTCGGTCTCGTTCTGCTGGCGCTTATCCCGGGACTGCTCGCGCTGGCGCTGTACTACCGCGCCCTGCAGTCGACCCCGGCCTCGCGGGCCACGCTGGGCGAACTCGCCTTCCCGGCCACCGCCGCCGTCGTCGGGGTGCTCGTGCTGGGCACCACCCTGGCCTGGTCGCAGTGGGCGGGACTGGCGATCGTCGCCCTCACGGTCACCGCGATGGGCGTACGCGAGGCCCGCGCTCCCCACTGAATCACCGCCGCGGCCGGCTCACCCGTCCTCGCCCTTCCGTGCACGCCACACCGAGATCGAGTTCCCCTCCGCGCGAACGATGTCGCGGCCGGAGCCGGAGACCGCGGTCAGCGCGATCACACCCGGAGACGGTGACCGCGACACCACCGACCACACGATTCGACCGGTGACGGCGTCGATCGAATGCATGCCGGTGTCGTCGCCGAACACGAAGAGGCGTCCGTCGGTGACACCGGAACGAACGTAGAAGGCGCCGGCCGATGGAGTCGTCCACATCCGACGGCCCGTGCGGGTGTCCATGCCGATCAGCCGACCGTCCAAAGACGCCGCGATCAGCGTGGATCCGACGATGGCAGGCGTGACACCACCGTCCGGCCTCCCCCAGTCGAGGACCGGATCACGCCACAGGAGTGCCCCGGTGCGTGGGTCGAACACACCGTTCCCCATCACCACGGGAGCGAAAGGTGTTGACGTCACCTGTGGTGGAAAAGAGCCGCCGGGAAGGCTCAGGCGCTGGGTCACAACCGCTGCCCCGGTGTCGTCGAGCAGTCGCTCGATCCCCTGGGGGTAGGTCTCCGATCGGAACAGGAGGTCGCCGATCGCGGTGACGGCGCCGTCGGACGCGAAACGTCTCGATGCGGTGTCGAGGGAGTACACCGCGGATCGGGACCCGATGTCGCCCTGCGCCGGAGCTCCGACGATGAACACGTTCCGCTCGGGCACTACATCGCTGATCGACGCCCCGAGCCCGGCATCGGCGACGGACCGCGTCGTCGCGGTCGGGGACTCCACGGTGCCTGTGGCCAGGACGACCGAGGTCGTCGAACCGGTTCCGCGGGTACCGCTCACATAGGTCGACCGGCCCGCCACCTCCACACCGGCGATCGTGAAATCCGGTGTCGCCGCGCCGCGTACACGGCCGGTCGCGGTGTCGACCACGATCACCCGTGTCGGCGACCAGCAGGCGATCGCATCGGCGATCGGCCCGTCGGTGCAGTTCGCCACCGGTCCGACGGAGCGCCTCCAGATGGGCGTCCCGTCGGCGCGATCGATCCCGACCAGGGTCACGTCGGCGATCTCGTTGAACGCCCGCGGCCGACCCACCGCCGCGATCAGGTTCTCGGCCGCGTCGACCAGGAGTCCGTACCCGTTCGTGTCGGTGCCCGGGTTCGGCACGGACAGCAGGACGTCACCTGGTCGGGTCGCCACACGGGTCGCGTCGAGCGTCCAGAGCGGGGTGGGTCGGACACCGAGTCCGAGCGACCGCAACGCATCAGCCTCACGGCGCTCGTCGTAGTGACGGCCGACCACGTAGCTGGCGACACCCGAGGCGATCGTCGCCAGCGTCACCATCGTGATCACCAGGATCCTGGTCGTCCGTACGGACAGAGTCGGCATGTCGGAGAACCTAGTCGGTGGAAAACGAGTTGCCCGACCGGGTTCGGCGTGTCCAGACTGATCGGCGATGACACTCACCGACGACGACCTCGTGACCTTCGCCCGCGACGGCTACGTCGCGATCCGCGGCGCGATCGACCGCGCGACGATCGACGACTGTCGGGCTCAGCTGTGGGATCTGCTCGACGAGTCCCCCGGCGATCCACGGACCTGGACCGAGCCGGTGCGCCGCGTCAACAGTCCGATGACACCGCCGTTCGCGACCGCGGCGCGCGCGTCGGCGCTGACCGTGGCGTACGACCAGCTCGTCGGCCCGGGGCGCTGGACACAGCGGATCGAACTCGGCAACGTCGCGATCCGCTTCCCCTCCGACACCGACGCGAACGACACCGGGTGGCACATCGACGCGAGCTACCTGCCGCCCGGAGCGAGCCGGTATTTCATCAACGTGTCCTCCCGCGACCGCGGTCTGCTGATGCTGTTCCTGCTCTCCGATGTGGGCGACGACGACGCACCCACACGGATCCGGGCCGGGTCGCATCTCGACGTCCCGCGCCACCTCCTCCCCTACGGCGACACCGGCGTCGACATGTTCGATCTCGTCGGCGTCCTCGACGACATCGGTTCCCGCGATGCACCCGGACGTCCCGAGGTCCTGGCCACCGGCGCTGCGGGCGACGTCTTCCTCTGCCACCCGTTCCTCGTGCACGCCGCGCAGGTGCACCGGGGAACCCGGCCACGGTTCATGTCGCAACCGGGTTTGATGCTCACCGAACAGTTCGACCTCGACCATCCGCGATCACCGGTGGAGCACGCGATCTGCGCAGGATTGGGCCCCTCGACCGCCGGGTAGTCGACGGGCATGACCGTTGACCCCGATGACCGACTGCCCACCGACGACGACATCGGCGACCTCTGCGAGGAGATCGCCTCCCTGGCCGACGAGGGTCGCATGACGATCGCCACGGCGGAGTCGCTCACCGCAGGCAACATCGCCACACATCTGGGCCGGGCGACGTCGTCGGGTGACTGGTACCGCGGTGGCGTGATTGCCTACCGCGCCGAGGTCAAACACTCGCTGCTGAAGGTGCCCGACGGCCCGGTGGTCACCGAGCCGGCGGCCCGCGCGATGGCCCGCACGACCGCCGAACTGTTCGGCGCCGACATCGCCGTCGCGGTCACCGGTGAGGGCGGCCCGCAGACGCAGGAGGACGTGCCCGCGGGCACCGTCTGTTTCGGACTGTTCGACCGGGGTTCGGTTCACACTGCGCAACGCGTCTTCGAGGGTGACCCACCCGACGTGCTCGCCGCGACCGTCGACGCAGGCCTGCACTTCCTGCTCGACCATCTGCGCGATGCCACGAGCACCACCGACGCCGGGAGTCGACCGTGACCGGCCTCCGGGAGTCCATCATCGATGAGCTGCATGTGAGAACGACGATCGACCCGGGATCCGAGGTGGAGCGGCGCGTGGCCTTTCTCGTCGACTACGTCCGTGCCTCCGGCACCCGTGGGTTCACGCTCGGCATCAGCGGCGGCCAGGACAGCACCCTCGCGGGTCGGCTCTGTCGACTCGCCGTCGATCTGCTCGCCGCCGACGGGATCGACGCGGAGTTCGTCGGGGTGCGCCTGCCCTATCGCGAGCAGTCCGACGCCTCGGATGTCGACATCGCGCTCGACTTCATCGCACCCACCACGGTGACGGGGGTCGACATCCCCCCGCCGTCGACGCCGGTTCCGGTGCCGTCGCGGGAGGTCTCGGTGTGGACCGCCTCTCGGATCTGGTGCGTGGCAACGTCAAGGCCCGCGAACGGATGATCGCCCAGTACGCCATCGCCGGGGAGCGTGGTCTGCTGGTGGTCGGGACCGACCACGCCGCCGAGGCGGTCACAGGGTTCTTCACCAAACACGGCGACGGCGCCGCCGACGTGACCCCGCTGACCGGGCTCACCAAGGGACAGGGTGCCGATCTGCTACGAACTCTGGGCGCCCCGGAGAGCACCTGGAGCAAGGTGCCGACCGCGGACCTCGAGGACGACCGCCCGGCGTTGCCAGACGAGGAGGCGCTGGGAGTCGGCTACCGCGACATCGACGCGTACCTGGAGGGTCGTGAGGTGCCGGCCGCAGCGGCGGAGACGATCGAGGCGGCCTACCTGCGCACACGACACAAACGCCACCCCCCGGTGGCGCCCGCTGATGACTGGTGGCGCTGACCGCCCCGCGACGCCGCGGCGGCCCCAATTTAGTACGGCTAAGCTTCGACCTCATGCGGATCCTGTTCTCGTCGCTCGAGGCCTACGGCCACACCTTTCCGCTCATCCCGTTGGCGCTCGCCGCGCAACGCGCGGGCCACACCGTGCACTGGGCGGTCGGGGAACGCATGCATCCGGTGTTGGCCGAGCAGGGGTTCACGCCGTGGACGGCGGGGATGTCGATCCGTGCCGCGTTCGAACAGGTGGTCTCCGAGGACGCGTCGGTGGACTCCACCGAAGCGGTCAAGGCCGACACCGCAGCCCACCGTGAACTGGTGCGACGGGCGTTCACCGAGATCATCCCGCGGGCGTTCGAAGCGGATCTCGCGCCGGTGATCGACCGGTTCGCGCCAGAGTTGATCGTCGCCGAGTCGGCGTGCATCGGTGCCGTGACCGCTGCGCGATCCGCGGGCATCGGGGTGATCGCGCACGGTTTCGGCCGCGGGTTCCCCTTCGATCACGACACCCCCGAGGTGACCCTGCTCGACATCTGCCCGCCATCGCTGCAGGAACCCGAGGTGCTGTCCCGTCCCGGACGGGTACCGTTGCGTCCCATCGCCTTTGCCGCCGACGGTCCGCTGCCCTCGATCGTCACCGACGCCGACGATCACCGGCCGCTCGTCTATGTCACCCTGGGCACCGAGTTCGGCGATGCCCGCGTGCTCGCCGAGGTCGCCTCGGGGATCGCGTCGCTGGGGGCGCGTGTCCTCGTCGCCCTCGGTCCGTCGGTGCCCGTCGACGCGCTGGGCCCGCTGCCCGAGGGGATCGCCGTGGAGTCGTGGGTGCCACAGGCCGCGGTGCTCCCGCACGCGTCGGCCATCGTGCACCACGGGGGGTCGGGCACCACACTGGCGGCTCTGGCCGCGGGACTCCCCCAGCTGCTCCTACCGCAGGGCGCCGATCAGTTCGACAACGCGGCCGCACTCGTCGCCGCGGGCCTCGGAACCCGACTGGTCGGATCGCGCGCCCACCCGGCATCGATCCGTACCGCCGTCGGCGATCTGCTGGCACCGGCGAGTGCCACGGCGCAGCGACGCCGTGCCGTGGTGGACGAGATCACGTCGATGCCGTCGCCGGACACGATCGTGGCCGACCTGGACGGTCTCGCGACACGAGGCCTGGAGATCAGTTCAATGCCGCGGCAAGGACTTCCGACCAGGTAGCGACGACCTGTTTACGGCGGGCCGAGTCGTCGGAGAGGGTGTCGGCCAGGCCGAGGCCACGGGCCATGTCGAGGGTGGCCTGGACCAGTCGATGCACGTGCGGCGGCGCGTCGACACCGGCCAACGCCTCGACGGTCATGCGGTGTGCCGCACTGCCGAACCGCTGCTCCAACGGCAGGATCAACTCGCGCAGCGCATCATCGGACGCCGCCGCACTCCAGACCTGCAGTGCCGCCTTGAAATGGAGACCGGTGTAGATGTCGACGGCGCGGGTCACGAGGGCCTCGACTCGTCCCGGTCCGTCGGGGAGGGTGTCGTCGACCGCCGACGCACGCGTGGTCAACTCCGCGAACGTCGCGTCCAGGGCAGCGGTGATGAGGCTCTCCCGCGTCGGGAAGTGGTGCTGCGCAGCCCCTCTCGACACCCCGGCACGCTCGGCCACCGCGGCGACCGTGGTCGTCGCCCACCCCTCGGCCGCCAACATGTCGATCGTCGCGTCGAGCAGTCGCTGCCGCGTCGCCCGTGACCGGCTCTGCTGTGGCGTCCGGACGACAACGGCCTCGGTCACCCCGACACCCACGACGGTGCACGCTTGCCGAGGAACGCCGACATGCCCTCGCGCGCCTCGTCGGAGGCGAACAGGTCCGCAGATTCGGTGCGTCGCTGATCGGCGTAACGCTCGAACAGTTCGGTCACCACGCTGTTGACGACCTTCTTCGACTCCCGAAGTCCCTGCGGCGATGCCTTCGCGATGTCGGCGGTCAACCGTTCGACCGTCGCTGTCACAGCGTCGGATTCAGCCTCGGCGATGGTCACCAGACCCATGTCGGCGGCCTCGCGCGGCCCGAACTTCTCCCCGGTCAGGAAGTAGCGACTCGCGGCACGCGAATCCACCCTCGGCAGCAGGGTCAGAGAGATCATCGACGGCGCCAGCCCCAACCGCGCCTCGGTCAGCGCGAACGTGGTCGCGGGTCCGACGACCACGATGTCGCAGGCTCCCACGATCCCGAGTCCACCGGCACGTACGTGACCGTCGATCCTCGCGATCACGGGTTTCGTCGAGGTGATGATCGCCCGGAGGATGGCGATCATCGCCTCGGTGCCGGCCGCCGACGCCTCCTGCGGCGAGAGCCCCGACGACATGGCCGCCGCGAGATCGGCTCCCGCACAGAAGGTCCCACCGGTGTGGGTGAGCACCACCGAACGCACCGAGGGATCGGTGTCGACCGCCGCGAGATGATCGCGCAGTTGCCCTGTCAGCGCCGGCGACAACGCGTTGCGGTTGCCCGGCGAGTCCAGGGTGATGGTCGCGACGCCGTCGGAATCGGCTCGCGTGACGACGATCTCGGACACGGTGATCAGTACGACTTGGGCAGGCCGAGGCTGGTCTGCGCCACGAAGTTGAGCACCATCTCGCGACTCACCGGGGCCACCCGGGCGACACGACACAGGTTCAGCAGCGGCGCGATGCCGTACTCGGTCGACAACCCGTTGCCGCCCATCGACTGCACCGCCTGATCGACGATCTTCACGCACGCCTCCGCGGCGGCGTACTTGCTCATGTTGGCCGGCTCCGCGGCACCCCAGTCGTCACCTGCGTCGTACATGGTGGCGGCCTTCTGCATCATGAGCTTCGCCATCTCGAGCTCGATCTTGCCCTGCGCCAACGGATGTGCGATCGCCTGGTGCGCGCCGATGGGGGTCTTCCACACCGTGCGGTTGTTGACGTAGTCGACGGCCTTGCCGAGGGCGAACCGGGCCATACCGATCGCCGACGCCGCCGCCATGATGCGCTCAGGGTTGAGTCCGGCGAAGAGCTGCCCCAGTGCGGCGTCCTCCGAGCCGACGAGCGCATCCGACGGCAGTCGCACGTCGTCGAGGAACAGCTGGAACTGCTTCTCGGGGTTGATCAGTTCCATCGCGATCTGCTTGTACTCGAAGTTCGGCGCGTCGGTCGGCACGATGAACAGGGCAGGCTTCAGCTTGCCGGTCTTCGCGTCCTCGGTCCGCGCGACGATGAGCACCGCGTCGGCCTGATCGACCCCGGAGATCCACACCTTGCGGCCGGTCAGCAGCCAGTCGGAGCCGTCACGGCGTGCGGTGGTGGTGATCTGGTGCGAGTTCGATCCCGCCTCGGGTTCGGTGATGCCGAACGCCATGGTGATCGACCCGTCGGACAGGCCGGGCAGCCAGCGCTGCCTCTGGTCGTCGGTGCCGAAGCGGGCGATGATGTTGCCGCAGATGGCCGGCGAGACCACCATCATCAGCAGCCCGACGCCCGATGCCGACATCTCCTCCATCACGATGGCGAGCTCGTACATCCCCGCGCCACCGCCGCCGTACTCCTCGGGCAGGTTCACGCCGAGGAAGCCGAGCTGACCTGCCTCACGCCACAGTTCGTCGGTTTTCTTGCCGGTCCGGGCGCACTCCATGAAGTATTCCTGGCCGTACCGCTTGGCCAGCGCCGCCACCGAGGCACGCAGCGCGGCGCGCTCGGCGGTCTCCACGAACGGGTTGACGGGCGCGGCATCGGTGGGTGCGTCTGCGAATGTGGTCATGGGGTCTCCTTCGGGTCGGACGGTTCGATACTGCCTGATGCGTCGTGTGCGCGGTCGCCGATCACGGCCAGCACATCGCCCACGGCGAGTTGTTGCCCGGCGGCCACGGCAAGTTCGGTGACGACCCCGTCGGACGGGGCTGCCACGGTGTGTTCCATCTTCATCGCCTCCAGCCACAGCAGCGGCTGGCCCTGGGTCACCTCGTCGCCGACGGCCACGGCGATGCGGATCACCGATCCCGGCATGGGCGCGAGCAGGGAGCCCGGTGCGCCCACCGCCGACGGGTCGACGAAGCGGGGTCGGGCGACGAGTGTGACCGACGACGAGTCGGAGTCGACGAACCACACCGTGCGCCGCTGCGGGTCGATGTACCGGGCGATGGCGAAGCGTGTTCGCACACCGTCGATCTCGAGGGTCACCGTGGTCGCGTCGGCGCCGACGACCGTCACGGTCGGGTCGTCGGGCAGGTCGACACCGGTTCGGGTGAACCGGTGTCGCACCTCGATGTCGGCGTCGGCAGCTGCGTCGGCGGGATCGACGAAACGCTTCACCGCGTGCTGGGAGAAGAGGTTGCGCCACCCCGCCGCGACCGCGGGTTGCACCGACGCCCCGTCACGGTTGATCCGTGCCGCGGCCAGCGTGGCGGCGATCGCCGCGTGGCGAACCGCGGTGCCGTCGGCACGGGGCCGTGCCAGTACGTCGAGACCGATCGCGTCGATGAACCCGGTGTCGGTGTCTCCGCCGAGGAACTGCGGATGCCGCAGGATCGTCACCAGCAGGTCGCGGTTCGTCCCCGGACCGTGCACGCGGGCGCGTCCCAGCGCCCCGGCGAGCATGGCGCTCGCACGGCGGCGATCCGGGGCCCAGCTGATCACCTTGGCGACCATGGGGTCGTAGAACACCGAGATCTCGCTGCCCGACTCGATACCGGAGTCGACACGCACACCCGGGCGCGACAGCGGACCGAACCGGACGTCGGCCGGGAGGTCGAGTGAGAACACGGTGCCCGACTGCGGCGCCCATCCGTTGGCCGGGTCCTCGGCGTAGAGACGCGCCTCGATGGCGTGACCGGTGGTGGGCGGGGGCGCGTCGCCGAGCCGTTCCCCGTCGGCGATGCGGATCTGCCACTCCACGAGGTCGAGCCCGGTGGTCGCCTCGGTGACCGGATGCTCGACCTGCAGGCGGGTGTTGGTCTCGAGGAAGTAGAACCGTCCGGTGCCGTCGGCGAGGAACTCGACGGTGCCGGCACCGACGTAGCCGATGGCGGTCGCCGCCTGACGGGCGGCGTCGTAGAGCCGGGCCCGCAGATCGCCGCCGATCCGTTCCACGAGCGGCGCCGGTGCCTCCTCGATGATCTTCTGGTGCCGGCGCTGGATGGAACACTCGCGTTCGCCGACCGCCCACACCCGGCCGTGCGTGTCGGCGAGGATCTGCACCTCGATGTGGTGACCGCGTTCGACGTAGGGCTCGCAGAACACCGTGTCGTCGCCGAACGCCGAGGCGGCCTCGCGCGCGGCCGCGGTGAGTTCGCCTGTCAACGAATCGATCTCGCGAACGATGCGCATGCCGCGTCCGCCACCACCGGCCGAGGCCTTGATGAGCACGGGGAGGTCGGACGGACCGAGGGTCTCGGGGTCGAGATCACCGAGAACAGGGACACCCGAGCCCGCCATGATCTCCTTGGCGTTCACCTTCGACCCCATGGCGGCGATCGATTCCGGCGGCGGCCCGATCCAGGTGAGTCCGGCGTCGATCACCGCGCTCGCGAAAGCCGCGTTCTCGGAGAGGAATCCGTACCCGGGGTGGACGGCGTCGGCGCCGGCCGCGAGGGCGGCGGCGATGATCGCCGAACCGTCGAGATAGGTCTGCGCCGAGGTCTCCCCCGGCAACCGCACCGCGCGATCGGCGGCAGCGACGTGAGGGGCGTCGGCATCGGGGTCGGAGAAGACCGCGACCGTCGACAGACCCATACGCGCGCATGTGGCGAACACGCGTCGGGCGATCTCGCCGCGGTTGGCGACGAGCACCGACGTGATGGGGCGTGCGGTGGGAGTGGTCATGGCGGCGCTCACATCCGGAAGACGCCGAAGTTCGACGTCCCCTCGACCGGCGCGGAGTCGATGGCCGACAACGCGATTCCCAGGATCGTGCGGGTGTCGCGGGGATCGATGACCCCGTCGTCGTAGAGCATGCCCGAGAGGAACGCGGGCACCGACTGCGCCTCGATCTGTGCCTCGATCATCGCTCTCATCCCCTTGTCGGCCTCCTCGTCGACGACACCGCCGCGAGCCTCCGTCGCCGCCCGCGACACCATCGAGATGACGCCGGAGAGCTGCGCGGCACCCATCACGGCCGATTTCGCACTGGGCCAGGCGAACAGGAAACGGGGATTGAACGCCCGCCCGCACATGCCGTAGTGGCCGGCGCCGTAGCTCGCACCCACCAACAGCGAGATGTGCGGCACGGTGGAGTTCGACACGGCGTTGATCATCATCGAGCCGTGTTTGATGATGCCGCCCTGTTCGTACTCCTTGCCGACCATGTAGCCGGTGGTGTTGTGCAGGAACAGCAACGGCGTGTTCGAGCGATTCGCCAGCTGGATGAACTGGGTGGCCTTCTGCGCCTCGGCGGAGAACAGCACGCCCTGGGCGTTGGCGAGGATGCCGACAGGGTAGCCGTGCACACGGGCCCATCCGGTGCACAGCGACGAGCCGTACTCGGCCTTGAACTCGTCGAAGTCGCTGTCGTCGACCACCCGCGCGATCACCTCGCGCGGATCGAACGGGATCTTCAGATCGCCGGGCACGATGCCGACGAGTTCGGAGGCGTCGTGACGGGGTTCGATCGGCGCGGCGACCGGCCCCGGGCCGGCCTTGCGCCAGTTGAGCCGCCCCACGATGCGCCGACCGATACGGATGGCGTCCTGTTCGTCGCGAGCGAAGTAGTCGGCCAGCCCGGACTGACGGGCATGCATGCCCGCACCGCCGAGCGACTCGTCGTCGCTGTCCTCACCGGTGGCCATCTTCACCAACGGCGGCCCACCGAGGAACACCTTCGACTGGTTCTCGATCATGACGACGTGGTCGGACATACCCGGCACGTAGGCGCCGCCGGCGGTGGAGTTGCCGAACACCAGCGCGATGGTGGGGATGCCCGCCGCCGACAGCTGGGTGAGGTCACGGAACATGCGCCCGCCGGGGATGAACACGTCCTTCTGCGTCGGCAGGTCGGCGCCACCGGATTCGACCAGCGAGATGCACGGCAGACGGTTCTCCATGGCGATCTCGTTGGCGCGGAACCCCTTGCGCAGGGTCCACGGGTTGGAGGTGCCGCCGCGCACGGTCGGGTCGTTGGCGACGATCATGCACTCGACACCCGCGACCACGCCGATACCGGTGATGATCGAGGCACCGACCTGGAACTCCGACCCGTACGCGGCGAGCGGGCACAGCTCGAGGAACGCGCTGTCCTCGTCGATGAGCATCTCGATGCGTTCGCGGGCGAGCATCTTGCCGCGCTCGTGATGGCGGGCGACCTTCTTGGCGCCCCCACCCTCCAGCGCGGTCGCGAACTCCGCCTCCAGCTCGGCGAGTTTGGTCTCCATCGTCGCCGCGGCGTCGACGTACCCGGGGTCGGCGGGATCGAGCGCGGTACGCAGTGCGGTCATGCCTTGCTGCCCTTCATGCCTGGTATCCGAGTCGTTTCGCGGCGAGGCCGGTGAGGATCTCGGTGGTACCGCCGCCGATGCCGATGATGCGCATGTCGCGGTACTGCCGCTCGATCTCCGATTCGGCCATGTAACCGAGGCCACCGAACAGCTGCATCGCCTTGTTGGCGACCCACTCGCCGGCCTCGACGGCGGTGTTCTTGGCGAAGCACACCTCGGCGATGAGGTCGTCGGTGCTATTCACTTTCCGGTCGACCACCGCGCGGGTGTAGGTGCGGGCGATGTCGATGCGGCGTGCCATCTCGGTGACGCTGTCCTGCACCGACTGTCGGGCGATGAGCGGTTTGCCGAAGGTCTCGCGGGTGCGGACCCACTCGAGGGTGATGTCGAGGCACCGTTGGGCGCTGGCGTAGGCCTGCGTGGCGAGCCCTGCGCGTTCGGTGACGAACGCGGCGGCGATCTGGGTGAACCCGCTGTTCTCGACGCCCACCAGGTTGGCCACCGGCACGCGGGCGTCGACGAAGCTGAGTTCGGCGGTGTCCGAGCAGCGCCAGCCCATCTTGTCGAGCTTGCGGCTGACGGAGAATCCCGGTGTGTCGGTGTCGATCACCAGCAGGGAGACACCACCGGCACCGGGACCACCGGTGCGGACCGCGGTCACGATGAAGTCGGCGCGGACCGCAGAGGTGATGTAGGTCTTCGCTCCGTTGACCACGAAGTGATCGCCGTCGCGCACGGCCTTCGTCGTCAGGTGCCCGACGTCGCTGCCACCGCCGGGCTCGGTGATGGCCAGGCTGCCGATCTTCTCCCCCGCCAACGTCGGTCGCACCCAGCGGTCGATCTGGTCGGGATCACCGGCGGCGATCAGGTGGGGCAGAGCGATGCCGTGGGTGAACAGCGAGGCGTAGATGCCGCCGGCCGCACCGCGTTCGTGCAACACCTCGCCGGCGATGGTCGCGTCGACGAGGTCACCGCCCGATCCACCCACGGACTCGGGGAAGCCGACACCCAGCAGACCGAGCTTGGCCGCCTCGAGATGCAATTCGCGCGGGATGAGTCCCTCACGCTCCCAGTCGTTCTGGAACGGCAGGATGTGACGTTCGACGAATCCGGCAACCGTGCTACGCAACTCGCGGCGTTCCGGGGTCTCCCAGGCGGGTGTCGCAAGACTCATTCAGATGACCTCGAATCGATCGGGGATGTCGACCACGCGGGCGCGCAGCCATTCGCCGAGACCCTTGCCCTGCGGGTCGAAGCGGACGTTGTCGGCGACGCCGCGACCGAGGATCTCCTCGATCACGAAGTTCACCGCGAGCAGGTTCGGCAGGCGGTACCGGGCGATCCGCAGGTGCTCGGTCTCGGGGAGCAGCCGGCGTAGTTCCTCGACGGTGAGGGTCTGCTCGAGCCACGCGTAGTGCTCCGGATCGCGCACCCACACACCGATGTTGGCGCTGCCACCCTTGTCGCCACTGCGTGCGCCGGCGATCAGGCCGAGGGGCGCCGGGGTGGTGGGACCCCAGTCGCCGACCGGTGACGGCGTCTCAGGTGCATCCGGGATCGACGGGCCGCGCAGCGGACTCGGCTCGATCACCGTCACCGAGCCGTCGGGCAGCGTCACCCGGTGGGTGACGGCGTCGGCGGGGACGTACCCCGGCTCGAACACGCCGTAAGGGCTGCCCTTGCCGGGCGGGGTGGTCATGGTGAACCCGGGGTAACTCGCCAACGCGAGTTCGACCGCGGCGGCCGAGAAGTGGCGCCCGACGACGTCGGCGTCGCGGCTCTTGCCGATGACCCGCAGCAGCGCGCTCGACTGCGCCTCGGTGGCACCGTCGGCGCGATCGGTGCGCGACAGCTCCCAGGTGAGGGTCTCGGGTTTCGTCGCCAACGACGATTCGAACTGTTCGGTGACGAGGCGCGCCTTGGCGTCGATGTCGAGGCCGGTGAGCACCATCGTGACCTCGTTGCGGAAGCCGGCGAGCATGTTCAGCGACACCTTCAGCGTGTCGGGCG
Organism: Williamsia sp. M5A3_1d; assembly: GCF_053345315.1. NCBI lineage: Bacteria > Bacillati > Actinomycetota > Actinomycetes > Mycobacteriales > Nocardiaceae > Williamsia > Williamsia sp. M5A3_1d. Next base: position 200,338 of record NZ_JBKEZX010000003.1, on the reverse strand, counting down.
GGGCCTCGCCGCGCACGCCGCTGATACGGACGCGGTCGGTGCCGACCTGTTCGAGCGAGATCGAGTCCATACGCGTGGTGACATCCGGCCCGAGGTACCGGGGACCGGTGATCTCGTAGAGCAGCTGCGCGGTGACGGTCCCGACGGTGACCGCTCCCCCGGTTCCGGGGTGCTTGGTGATCACCGAACTCCCGTCGGCGGCGATCTCGGCGATGGGGAACCCCGGTCGCGACAGGTCGTCGATCTCGGTGAAGAAGGCGTAGTTGCCGCCGGTGGCCTGCGTGCCGCACTCGATGACGTGCCCGGCGGCGACTGCGCCGGCGAGGGCGTCGAGATCGTCGTGGCGCCAACCGAAGTGGCTCGCGGCGGGACCGACCGCCAGCGATGCGTCGGTGATGCGTCCGGTGACGACGATGTCGGCGCCGGCGTCGAGTGCCGCGGCGATGCCGAAGGCCCCGAGGTAGGCGTTGGCGGTCAGCGGTGTACCGAGGCCGAGTTCGTCGGCGCGGTCGACGAGGTCGTCGCCGTCGACGTGGGCGATCGCCACCGTCACACCGAGGTCGGCGGCGAGTTCGCCGAGGTCGGCGGCCAATCCCTTCGGGTTGAGTCCGCCGGCGTTGGCGACGATCCGGACTCCGCGTTCCTGCGCGAGGGCGAGGCACTCCCGCATCTGTCGCAGGAACGTCGAGGCGTAGCCGCGGGAGGGGTCGCGCAGCCGGTCGCGGCCCAGGATGAGCATCGTCAGTTCGGCGAGGTAGTCACCGGTGAGGAAGTCGAGGCCACCGCCGTCGAGCATCTCGCGCATCGCCGAGAAGCGGTCGCCGTAGAAGCCCGAGGCGTTACCGATCCGTACCGGTGCGACGGCGCCGTCGTGGGTGGTCATCACTGTCCTGCCGTCGGGGTGGAGCCGAGCGGTGCGCGGCCGGTACCGGGCGCGCCGGCGAAACACTGTGCGATCTGGGCCCATTCGGCTGCATCAGGGCCGGTGACGACCAGGTCGAGATCGGCTGCGGCCCGGCGTTGGGTGACCAGGCGACAGAAGTCCTCGGCGGTCCCGGTCACGCGGTTGTCGGCATCGGGCGGGCCCCACTCCCAGGTGTCGCCGCCGTCGGGTGCGGTGAGTTCGACGCGCAGCGGCGTGGTCGGTGGGGTGCGCCCGTGGAGGATGTAGGCGAAATCCCTGGTGCGGACCCCGATGTGGGCGACGTTGCGCAGCCGCGACGTCGCCGGGCGGGCCACGCCGAGGGTGTCGGCGACATCGAGTCCGTGGGCCCAGGTCTCCATGATCCGGGCGGTGGCCATCGACGCCGCGGACATCGGCGGCCCGAACCATGCGAGCTTCGTGCCGTCAGGGACCGACACGAGCGCCTCGCCCACCGCGGCGCGGCCCTCGCGCCACCGCGCGAGCAGTTCGGCCGGCGGGATCTGCGCGGCCTCGACGGCGGCGTCGTCGACGAAGTTCGCCGGGTTGTTCGCGGCGACGACGAGCATGTCGCCGAAGCCGTCCGGATCGGTCGCCGACAGCGTCGCCATCCGGTCGGTCCACCAGAGGTGGCCGATCTGATGGGCGATGGTCCAGCCCTCGGCCGGGGTCGGAGTCGCCCAGTCGGCGGCGTCGAGGCCGGCGACCAGATCGTCCAGCGACGCGGCCTCCGCGGTCATGTCGGCCACGAGGTCGTGCACAACGCTCATGCGTCGAGGGTCACAGCTGTCGGAATAAAAAGCAAGCACGCTTGCTTGTTTTTCGGGCCAGAACGCCTTCTCAGCCGAATCGGACGTTCGCGGTGGCGCTCGCGAGAAGGGTGCCGTCGGCCTGGGTGAAGGTCGCGGAGACGGCACCGAGGCGACGACCGATCCGTTCCGGTCGGGTCGTGACCAGCAGATCACCCGCATCGAGAGGCGGCGATCGGAAGAAGTCGATCGCGAAGTCGCTGATGGTGTGCGTCTGGCCGGGCGCGGTGTGGGCTTGACCGGTCAGCGAGCAGCCCTGCGCGGCGATGGCCGCGATCACCCCGCCGTGCATGGTCCCCAGCGGGTTGGCCATCCACGCAGCGGGCGTGCACACGAGGCCGGGCCCCGTGCCGCGTGCGGGATCACCCGCTATGACCGACAGCGACAGGAGTTCCGCGAGGGGGCCCGCGGCGAGCCGACCGGCCGCGACGGCCTCGACGACCTGCGCGCCGGTGAGCGCGGGATCGATACGCGGCGGCACGTCCGTGGCAGTGCCCAGGGTGTCGGGGACTGCTCGCCCGCCGTCGGCCTCGTACGGGCTGCGCCCCCGTGCGAGCAGTTCCGGATCGAACACCCGACCCGTGCGGGCGTTGCGGACGAGGACCGATCCACGCAGCCGACCCGTCGAATCGGTCACCTCGACCGTGGTGAGGCCGAACTGGCCTCCGTCGTCGCGCAGCGTCGCCTGCGCGCTGAGCACCCCCTCCGGCTCGATGGCGTCACCGGCGGTGGCGAACGCAAGTCGAGCCTGCACAACGCCGCGGTCGGGACCGGTGGCCACCACGAAGGGGCCGCCGCCGACGGTGTCGACGAGGACGGCATACGCGGCGAGTTCGATCCGTCCGCGATGATCGACGAGAGCCGGTCCCAGACGTTGGCGCATCGTCGCCACGGTGCCCGACGGGGAGTCCCCTCCCACTCCGAAAGCGGCCAGGGCGTCGACGGGGGTTGTCATGTCTACACTCGTATCCCACGGCGTGTACGTCCGACGATCAGGGAGGTGGCGAATGAGGTCGAGAACACACTCGGTCGCCTTCCTGCCCTCGACCTCGGCGCTCGCGACCGCCGTGCTGACCATCGCCTGGTGGCTGACCATGATCGGGCTCACGACTCCATCGCCACCACACGTCGGTGTCGCGCTCACCTCGGCCGCCATCGGTGCCACCGTCATCGCCCTCGCGTCGCACCCGCAGGCGCGTTCGACCCTGTCGCGCTGGGTGTTCCGATGCGTGACCGCCGGTCGCGGTGTCGTCCCACCGGGCACGGGCCATCGGTGGACGAGCGCACACCGCGCCCCGCGTACACCCGCATCCCACCAGCGCGCTCTCACACGCGCGGCCCGTCCACGTGCGCCCGGCCAGGGGTTCGTCACCGCCTGACCGCGACTGTCGCTGCGTCAGGTGGTCTCACCATCCCCTGACCCCACGCACCGAAAGTCTCTGCCGTGCTGCACATCGATCGTCTCTGCCTGTCCGCAGGCGACACCACCCTGTTCACCGATCTCACCCTCGATCTCGACGCGGGCCGATGCCTCGCCGTCACCGGGGCCAACGGCTCCGGGAAATCGACCCTCCTGCGGGCCATCGCCGGTCTACGCCATCCCGATTCGGGTTCGGTCACCCTTCGCGCCTCCGCCGGCGACGACGTGGTCGCCGACGACACCGACGGTCGGTTCCGGGCGCTGGTGGCGGTCGAACTCGGCGACGACGCCACCTTCGCCGAGCTGACCGTCGCCGAACATCTCGATCTCGTCGGCGCGGCCCACGGGGTCGACGACGGCTCCCGGGTAGCCGACACCCTCGCCGATGCAGGCATCGCCGATCTGGCCGACCGCTTCCCGCACACCCTCTCGACCGGCCAGCGGCAGCGGTTCGCACTGTGCGCGGTCTGGATTCGTCCCGCGCGACTGATCGTGCTCGACGAACCCGAGGCCGGCCTCGACGCGGCCGGACGGGACTGGGTGGCACAACGGATCGAACAGGTTGTCGCCGACGGCCGGTCGGTGGTGGTCGCCACCCACAGCGCGGAACTCGTGACGCGCTGCGCCCACACGACGGTGGCGGTGGGCCGATGAGTGTCACCCGCGACGACGCGCCCGGGATCGTCATGACGGGCGCGATCGTCGCCGGTCTCGGGTGGTATCTCCTGCAGCCACAACGCGTCGCGACGGTCGTCGGCGTGGCCCACGACGTGGCGCATCCGACGATGGTGCTCGTCGGATGGGCGATCGCGCTCTGCGCGCTGGCGGTCGGGACCATGGTGTGGTGGTGGGGGCCGGTGCGGGTCTCTCGCGCCGAGGCGGTGTGGCGCCTGTCCGGTCCCAGCGGCCGTGGACCCGTCCTGGCGCGCCGCCGACGACGAGCCGCGGGGGTCACTCTCGTCGGATGCCTCGCCACCGCGACCGTCGTCGCCGTGCTGGACTGGTCTGCGATCCCGCCCGTCCTCGGCGCGGGTGTCGTTGCCGCGGTGACCATCTTGTCGGTGTGCACGTGGCACCAGCACCGCGCGAGTGAGCGTTTCTCGGGGCGCCCGCGACGGGGACGTCACCGCTGGTCGGTGGAACATCTCCACCGCGATGCCTTCGCTCCCGACGACGGATTCATCGCGGCGGTGCGCCTGGCCGCGGTGACCCTCGACCTCGGGTGGATCGACACCGCGCGGATCGTCCGGTGGCAGTCGGCCCGCTCGTCGACACGCAGTCGCCGTCTCGACGGCAACCGTATCCGCGCGATGATCCTCGCCGATGTGCTCCGATTGATCCGTCGCCGCGGCGATCTCGTGCTCGTCGCCGTCGTCCTGGTTGTCGTCGTCGCACTCCCCCAGACGCTGTACCTCACCTCGGTCGGACCGGCCGTGGCGACGGTGCTGGCGTATCGCGCGGGATGTGCGTGGGCCTCGGGTTTGCGGCGATTGGCCGAGACCCCGGCGCTGCGGCGGGCATTCGGCGGATCAGATCTCGAGGTGACCGCGATCCACTCGGTGGTCCCGGTGTCCGGTGTGCTCATCTGCTGCACGGTCGTCGCCCTCACCTGGCATCTGTCGCTGTCCGTGGTGCTCGTCGTCGCCGTCGGATCGGCGATCGCGACAGTGCGTCGCTCCACGCGACCCGACCTTCCCTTCGACGCGCCGGTCTACATCACCGGTCAAGGAGGAGCCACGCAGCCGCTGCTGCTGCTCGCCATGGTCCGTGGCCCGGTCGCCGTGGTGATCACCGGCCTGCTCGCCGCGCTCGTCGCGTGACGGACGACGGGGACGTTGCGATCAGCCCGACCGGGAACCTGTTCCGCGATGGTGCCGGCCACGACGATGTCGTCATGAGGAGACACGTCATCGGTCTGACGACAGGCGTCGTGGGTGCCGCCGCGGCGGCGCTCGCGTGGGGTGGTGGCGGACTCGCGGGGGCGGCACCACTGGTCATCGACCCCGCGGTCCCGCCGAACGGGATCGCTGCGCCCGGATACCCGCGAGGTCCGCTGCTGACACCACCCGGCTCGCCGATCCAGTTGCCGACCCCGACGGTCACCGACGACGGTGACCGGACGTTCTACCGGTCGTACCCGTTCTTCGCCGACTGGTTCCACCGTGCGGTGCCCGTGCCCTCCCACACCGCGCTCGACGCGGCCGGTGGTGTCGAGCTGACCGTCACCGACCCCGTGACCCATCGCACGGTGGACGCCGGGGTCGCCGGTCACTGCCTGTTCGTCGGGCGGGGCCTACCTGCCGATCCGGCATCGGATCCGGCGGTGCGCACAATCAGACTCCCCAGCATTCGTGTCGACACCGGCATCCTGAAGATCAGCATCGACCCCACCGCATTCGTGTCGGCGGATCGGTAGCAGTTCGTCCCGCTCAGCGGGACGTTCTGCTACGCCGGTGGGCCGGGGGCGAGCTCGCCGCGGTCGTCCCGGGCCGGGTTCTGCGACGTCGAGACCGATTGCGCCCAGCGGTAATCGGGCTTGCCGCTGGGCATCCGGCGGATGGCGTCGACGAGCCACCACACGCGTGGGACCTTGTACCCGGCGAGTGTCGTGCGCAGGTGGGCGTCGACGTCGTCGAGGTCGATGGGTCCCCTCGCGGCGATCACCGCGGCCACCCGATGGCCGTAGCGATCGTCGGGGACGCCGAGAACCGTGGCGTCGCCGACCGCGGGATGCGATTTCAACACGCCCTCGACCTCCTCGACGAACACCTTCTCGCCACCGGTGTTCACCACCTGCGAACCGCGCCCGAGAAGGGTTATCGCGCCGTCGGACTCGAGGCGAGCACGGTCGCCGCTGACCACCATGCGCACGCCCTCGTGTTCGCGGAAGATGGCGGCCGTTTGTGCCGCGTCGCCGTGGTACCCGATGGGCAGGTGACCGGTCTTGGCGAACCAGCCCTCCCCCGGCCCGGTCAGCGGGACGCCGTCATCGTCGATCACCGTGGCGCCTCGACCCGCGGGCACGCGCGGCCCACCGGCATGGTCGGCGGTGACGAAGGCGGTGTCGGCCGCCGAATAGACCCGTATCCCGCCGAAACCCGTCTCCGACGACCCGATGGAGTCACTGATCGCCACCGTCGGCACCAACTCCAGCAGTCGCGCCTTGAGCGCCGGCGAGAACAGCGCCGCACCAGAGCTGACCGCCAACAGACTCGACGTGTCGACGGGCTCACCGGCGGCATCGCGTGCCACGAGTTCGTCGATCAGCGGGCGACCCATCGCGTCACCGGTGATGACCATGATGTTCGGCCGACACCGGTCGACGACACGCCACACCCGCGTCGCGTCGAAACGGGCCTGCAGGATCACGGTGTTGCCGGAGAACAGCGCGCCGAGCGTCGGCATGAGACCCGAGACGTGGATCAGTGGCGGCAGCATGAGGAACCGCATGCCGTCGGCACTTTGCGCCGCACGGGCCGATTGCGCCCACTCGTCGGGCAACGGCTCACCGGAATAGGAGTCGATGCCGCCGCCCAGGACTCGCCACATGTCCGACTGGCGCCACATCACACCCTTCGGTGCCCCGGTGGTGCCTCCGGTGTAGAGCAGGAACAGGTCGTCGCCGCTGCGCTCCACCGCCTCCCGGTCGGCCGACACACCGGCCAGCTGCTCGTCGAGGTCGGGACCGGTGACCAGCACCGTCGGCCGGATGCCACCGGTGAGCGCGGCGGCGTCGTCGGCGACCTCGGCCCACTCGCGCTGGGTCACCACCGCGACGACCGCGGCGTCGGTGTAGATGTGGGCCGCCTCGTCGGGCCGGTATCGGTAGTTGACGTTCACCGGGACGGCGCGGATCTTGTACGCGGCCAGGAACACCGCGAGCGCGTCGGCGTCGTTGTGCATGTGCACGCCCACGTGATCGCCCCGGCCGACACCACGGTCGGCGAGCAGGCGCGCCCACCGGTTGGCCCTGCCCTCGAGGTCGGAGTAGGTGTGGTGCTCGTCGCCGTCGATCACCGCCACCCGATCGGGAACCGCGTCGACGGCGTGCTCGAAGAGGTCGGCCAGGTTCTGCGCCACGACAGGACTCCTACACCGGGGTGATCGAGAGGGGCGTGATCGATCGGGGGGCGCCGCGATCGTCGAATCGGAAGTCGGCGCCGCCGCTGAAACGGACGACGGCGACCTCCTTGCGTTCGCGTTGCTCGGTGCCCCAGCCGATGTCGACGGTGAGGAACCCCTCCTCGATCCGGGCCCCCTGCACGATCCAGTGCGGATCGACCGCGGTGGCGATCGCCTGCAGCGGGAGCAGGTTGTCGGGATCGAGGTGGACCAGCCAGCTGTGGTCGGCGACGGCGGCGCTGCCCTGCGGGATGCGCACCGACACGCCCGCATCGGCGCCCGCGCCGGTGGTGACGACGCCCAGACCGACGTACTGTTCCGGGCCCAGCGCCGGATGGAGCGACAGCACTCTGGCCAGACCTGCTGCGTCGCCGCTGATCCCGAGAGCGGAACGAATCCGCTCGGCGGTCAGACCGGCGATCCCGGTGACCGCTTTGACGACCAGTTCCCGTGCGTGGGCGGCCGACGTGCGACGCGACACCGCACCGATGAACCCCATGATGAGCAGCTGATGCTGCACCGCCACCTCCTCGGCGGTCCGCACGAGTGTGCTGTGGGCCCAGTCGCGGAACTGCAGGTCGTCGAGGAGATCACGCGAGTAGTCGTTCCAGCCCTTCTCGGAGTGGTCGATCGCCGAGAGCTCGAGTTCGGCTGCACGGGTGGCGAACATCGTGTGCGTGTAGTCCGGCAACTCGAGCTCGTCGCGATCCGGTTCGATGGTCACCAGCCATTCGCAGTGCGGGGTGCGGTTCTCCGGTCGGCGCGGCGGCCGATGCACCGGGCGGATACGCGCCCGCCTGTTGGTCGCGATGGCGGTCGCGTCGAAGGTCGGGTCCTCGATGTCGTGACACATCGCGGTCACGTAGTCCTCACCCATCGGCTCCACGTCCATCAGTGCGCCGCAGTGGTCGAGCACGAAGCTGCCGTGGTGTTCGTCGATCACCGAGTAGCGGAAGTCCATGAACTGCGGGGGCGCGCCGATGTCGAGCTGCAGGCACTTGAACATGTCCACCACACCGTCCCCGTCGACGCCCATGGCCCTGCGCATGCGCGCGGTGTAGACCGGACTCGCGGCCATCCACTCCTCGATGGCCACCTGCGCCATCACGTCCCGCCCGAAGTCGCCGATGACATGGGCCATCGCACTGCGGTCGATCAGCTGGCCGGCGAGCAACAGTTCGGGGACCAGGATGGCCAACTCGTGCTGGGACAGTTCGGAATACGACACCTCAGGCGATCCTCACCACATCGGGACGGGGGTCTGGTTGAGCGGATACCAACCCGGCAACCGCTCGGTCGCGTTCGCCACACGGTTCATCCGCGCGCTCATGCCCTCGGTGAGGACGCCGTCGGTGATCATCTCCATGAACAGGGCGACCACGTTGCCGTAGTCGAAGAAGTCCCGTTGCCAACGGAACTGGAAGTCGCCGCCGTACTTGAACCAACTGCCCTGGATGCCCTCCAGCGCATACCGCGTGCCGTCGGCGCGTGTCCCGTCGAACACCTGCTTCCACAGGCCGAGCATGTCTCCGGTCTTCTCGTCGATCACCCAGGACTGGTACGGGTAGGTCCAGCCGTCGAGTCCGTCCATCTCGTACCCGATCGCGATGTCACGGATCTCGTCGCGGCCGACGGCCATGAAGTCGTCCTTGGGTCCGTAGTTCCAGCCGTAGGTGGCGTCGGCGGTGTAGAACTCGGCGAGATTGCGCCAGTTGCCCGCCTCCTCGCCCTCTCGGTTCGCCTGCAGCCAGCGCTCGACCATCTCGTCGAGTTCGGATCGGTCAAAAGCCATGTGGATCTAGCCTTCCTGGTCGGCCACGAGTCGCAGGGCCTGTGTGGGGCAGTACTGGACGGCGCGTTCGACGTCGTCCCGGTCGCTGTCGTCGGGGCGGTCCTGTCGCAACTCGACGTGATCGCGGAACGCCTCGAACACCTCCGGCGCCTCCATCTCGCACATGCCGTGTCCCTGACAGAGGTCGCGGTCGATCTCGATCCTCATCGGACGCGCCTGCGATAGGACACCCGACACGGCTGCTGCAGCTGCACCACCATCTTCGAGTGGTCGTTGCGATACGAGTCCGACGGCTGGGCCATCTCGAACTCATAGTTCTGCAGCAGCACCGAGAAGATCGCCTTGAGCTGCATGATCGCGAATTGCGCTCCGACACAACGGTGTCGACCGGCACCGAACGGGATCCAGGTCCACCGGTTCGCGAGATCTTCCTGACGTGGCTTCTGGTAGCGGGCGGGGTCGAAGGCGTCGGGATCGGGGAAGTCCTCGGGCAGCCTGTTCGAGATCGCGGGCGACACCGCAATGGACTGACCGGCGGCGATCTCGACATCGGAGATGTGGATGTCGTTCTGCACCACGCGCATGAGGATGATCAGCGGAGGGTGCAGGCGCAAGGCCTCTTTCAGCGCGGCCTCCACCTTCGGCATCTGCCGGGTGTGGGCGAAGGTGTACTCCGGACGCTCGCCGGCGGGGGTGTCGCCGTAGATCTCGTCGAGCTCGTCGTACACCTGCGCCATGTACTCGGGGTGCCGGAGCAGTTCGATGAGTGTCCAGGCGGCGGTGCCCGAGGTGGTGTGGTGCCCGGCGAACATCATCGAGATGAACATGCCGGTGATGGTGTTGGAGTCGAAACCCACCGACACCAGCACGTCCATCAGATCGCGATCCTCCTTGTCCACCGGAGGATTGGCGATGCGGTCGTTCATCACGCCCTGGATGAACTCCTGCAACTCGGTGCGGGATTCGTCGCGCTTGCGGAAGCTCTCGATGTCGGCGTGGTAATCGACGTAGGCGATCGGGTCGGTGCCCTTCTCCAGGTCGTGGAACAGGTGGGCGATGTGACCGGTCAACTGCTCCCGGAACTTTCGCCCGATCAGGCAGGCCGACGACGTGTACAGCGTCAGCTCGGCGAAGAATTCCAGCAGGTCGATCTCGCCCTTGTCACCCCAGTCGGCGATGATGCGTTCGACCTCGTTCGGGATCGTGATCGCGTGCTGCTTCATGTGTTGGGCCTTGAGCGCCGAGTTGTGGATGGCCTGCGACCGTTCCTCGGGACTCGCATCGAACACGACGCCCTCACCGAAGATCGGTGTCATGAACGGGTAGGCGGCGGCCTGGTCGAGATCCTCCTCGGGCGCCCGGAAGAACTCCTCGTTGGCCGTGGCCCCGGTCACCAGCACGATCTCGCGGTCGGCGAGCTGGAACTGCCCCACATCGCCGCACTCGTCGCGGATACGCCAGAACAGGCCGATGGGATCCGACGCCAGCTCGTCGAGGTGACCGTGTTCGCCCTCTCCACCGGACACGCGGGCTGGTCTGGTCAGGGTCATGCGGTGTCTCCTTGCTGGGGCTTCTCGGGCTGGGAGGAGTCGCGGATCGGCGCTTCTGCCTCGACCTCGACGAGGCGCATGTGCGCACCGCGGGGCATCGTCACGACGGTGGTGATGGCGGTCGCGAGGTGGACCGGTTTGAGGAAGAAGCCGTGGCGCGCGAACCCGAAGGTCACCCAGTCGTTCAACATCGCCGCGGCGGTGTCGGCGTCGAAGTTGGTGCCCATTCCGGTCATGGTCTGACCGGGGCGGACGAGGCTGGCGCGCACGCCGGTGCCCTCGAGTTCCTGACGGGCCACCAGGGCCAGTGCCTCGACACCGGCCTTGGCCGCCGCGTAGGCCCCCATGTGCGGTCGCGGGTCGGCGGCCACGTCGGAACTGATGAACACGACATCGCCACGGCGACGGTCGATCATCTCCGGGACGATCCGGCGATACAGCCGCTGCGCGCCCAACAGATGGATGGTGACCTGGTTCGCGAACTCCTCGTCGGACATCTCGAAGGTGCGCCCGGGCCAGAGATCACCCGCACCGGACACGACGACCTCGAGCGGGCCCAGTTCGGCCTCGGCCTTCGTGATGCACTCGTCGATCGAGGCGACGTCGGTGATGTCGAGCGGAACCGCGATGGCCTCGCCGCCGGCCGCGACGATCTTCTCGACGAACTCCTGCGACCTCTCGACCCGGCGGGCGCCGAGGGCGACGGGATGTCCTGCGGCGGCGAGCATCACACCGGTGGCCGCACCGATACCCGATGATCCACCGGCGATGAGGACCGGTCGCCGCTCGGGGTGCCCGGGATAGCGCGGCATCTATCGCGCCGTCACGGTCATCGGGAGGCTCGCAAATCCTCGCACGTTCACCGAGTGCACGCGGACCGCGTTGTCGAGGTCGAGCTCGATCGTCGACACCGACTTCACGATCTCGGTCAGGGCCACGTTCGCCTCGAGGCGAGCGAGATGCGCACCGAGGCAGAAGTGGGTCCCGAGACCGAAGCTGGTGAGCGCCTGCGAACTGTCCCTGCCGATCTGATAGACGTCAGGGTCGTCGAACACGTCGTCGTCGCGGTTGGCCGATCCCAGGAGCAGCAGCACGCGTTGACCCGCCGGGATGGTGTAGCCGCCGTACTCGACATCCTCGAGGACGCGGCGCAACACCATCTGTGTCGAGTTGTCGTAGCGCAGTGTCTCCTCGGTCCACGCCGGGACCGCCTGAGGATCGTTCAGCGGCTTGGCGAGCTCGTCGGGGTTCACCGAGGCCCAATAGATCGCGTTGGCGAGCAGTTTCGTGGTCGTCTCGTTACCCGCGACGATCATCAGGATCAGGAAGCCGATGATCTCGTCGGTGGTCAGCCGCGTCGGTTCCCCGGCCTGCTCCCCCGCCAGTTCGTCACCGGCGACCTCGGCATCGATCAGGACCGAGACCATGTCCGACCCGGGATTCGCGCGGCGGTCGTCGATGAGATCCGAATAGTACTGCGCCAGAGCGAAGTAGGCATCGACGGCGGCGGGAGGTACGTCGAAGACACCCTCGTCGCGGTGGATCAGATCGTCGGAGAGCTGACGCAGTCGTGCACGGTCGGCCTCCGGCACCACGAGCAGTTCCGACACCACGTCCATGGGGAGCAGGCCGGCGAAGTCCGAGACGTAATCGAACTCCCCCATCTCCAGACACCGGTCCCAGTGCTGACGCGCGAGTTCGGTGATGCGCTCGGTCTGCTGATGGACGCGGTTCGGTGTGAACCCCTTCGACACCAGCTTGCGGATGCGCATGTGTTTCGGATCGTCCAGCGCCAGAAACGACATCGCCATGTGTGCGTCGGGGCCGTAGGCGGCCGGGTCGAGCGACACGCCCCAGCTGTTGGACAGCCGCGGCGCATCGCGGAAGGCCGTCCGCACATCGGCGTGCCTGGAGAGCGCCCAGAAGTCCTTGTCGGCGTTGTAGTAGACGGGTGCCTCCGCCCTCAGTCGCGCATAGGTCGGGTACGGGTCGTCGTGGAACGCGTAGTCGTACGGATCGAACGGCACGGTCGTCTCCATGCCGGTGGTCACGACAGTTCCTCCAGCAGGAGCTTGGCGGCGTCGGCCAACCGGTCGGCGATGTCGGAGTACGACCCGTACCCCATGCCCGCGCGAACCAGCGCGCCGGAATACAGCATCTCGAGCAGCTCGATCCGGCGGTCGTCGGAGTCCATGGGCACGCCGAGTGCGGCGGCGAGGCGTTCGCGGATGAAGCCGCCCACCCGGAGGCGTAGGTGCTCGACGTCGGGGTCGCTGCCGAGCAGCGCGACCGTCACCGCGCCGGCGAGCTGGTCCTCGCCGGCCACCACGAGCGCGACGTGCCGCAGGACGTCGGCCGCGCGTGCCGCAGGCGGCGACGACGAGTCGGGTTCGGGAACGGAGGTGACCAGCATGCGCCAGAACAGCTCCGCCACGATGTGGTTCTTCGAGCTGAAGTAGGTGTACGCCGTGGCCGGGGCGACCCCGGCGCGCTTGGCGACCGAGCGGATCGTCATCCCCTCGAAACCGTCCTCGCCCAACACCTCCCGTGCTGCCTCGGTGAGCTTCGCGACGGTCTCGGCCTGCTGGTTCGTCAGCCGCCGACGCGTGGACTCGTGCGAACTGGGGCCGGATTCACCGAATACGGGGGTGGACATGACCGTCACGCTACATTAGCTTTGAACGCGAGTCCAGACACGTGTCCAGATAGGAGTTCGGCCCATGGTGCAGCCCGACGTCGCCGTACGGACGCTACGCCCGGCGGTGAGCTCGGACCTCCTCATCGACGGGGAACTCCGCCCCGGTTCCGGCGGAACGTTCGAGATCGTCAACCCGGCCACCGAAGAGGTCATCGGCCTCGCCGCGGACGGCACCGCCGCCGACATGGACGCCGCGATCGCATCCGCCCGCAACGCCTTCGACACGACCTCCTGGTCGCGCGATCACGCGTTCCGCGCCCGGTGCCTGCGTCAACTGCGAGATGCGTTGCAGGGCCACATCGAGGAGCTGCGCGAGATCACCATCGCCGAGGTGGGGGCGCCGGCGTTCCTCACCTCCGGCCCGCAGCTGGAGGGCCCGATCGCCGATCTCGGTTACTGCGCCGATCTCGCCGAGACCTTCGCCTGGGAGACCGATCTGGGGCGTGCCGAACCGATGGGCATCCCGAACAACCGGAGGCTCAAGCGCGAGGCGGCCGGCGTCGTCGGGGCGATCACCCCGTGGAACTTCCCCCACCAGATCAACTTCGCGAAGATCGGCCCGGCACTCGCCGCGGGGTGCACTGTCGTGCTCAAGCCCGCCCCCGACACCCCCTGGTGTGCAGCACTGATCGGCACGGTGATCGCCACCGAGACCGACATCCCGGCCGGTGTCATCAACATCGTCACCTCCAGCGATCACGCCGTCGGCGCCCAGCTCTCCACCGACCCGCGGGTCGACATCGTCTCGTTCACCGGCTCCACCGCCACCGGCAAAGCCGTGATGACCGCCGCCGCAGGCACTCTCAAGAGGGTGTTCCTCGAACTCGGCGGCAAGTCGGCGTTCATCGTGCTCGACGACGCCGATCTGAAGGCCGCGTGCTCGATGGCCGGGTTCAGCGTGGTCACCCACGCCGGGCAGGGCTGTGCCATCACCACCCGACTGCTGGTGCCCCGCGAGCGGTACGACGACGCCATCCGCTATACCCGGAAGGCGATGGCGGGCCTCGAGGCCGGCGACCCGACCGACCCGGGCACCATCTGCGGCCCGGTCATCTCGGCCGTCCAGCGCGATCGGGTGGAGTCCTACATCGCGCTCGCCAGAGAGGAGGGCGGCACCGTCGAGATCGGTGGCGGCCGACCGGAGAACCACCCGAGGGGCTTCTTCGTCGAGCCCACCCTCATCTCCGGTCTCGACAACTCCGCGCGCGCGGCGCAGGAGGAGATCTTCGGTCCGGTGCTCGTGATCATCCCGCACGACGGCGACGACGACGCGATCCGCATCGCCAACGACTCGCCCTACGGATTGTCCGGCGCGGTGTGGGGTACCGATCCCGACCGCATCGCCCACGTCGTCGACGGTGTACGCACCGGGACCATGAGCGTCAACGGCGGCATCTGGTACGGCGCCGACGTCCCCTTCGGCGGATACAAACAGTCCGGGATCGGACGCGAGATGGGCGCACTCGGTTTCGAGGAATACCTCGAGACCAAGGCCGTCGCCACCCCGGCCTGATCGATCCCATCCCACGAACACCCCTGCAGAGAAGAGCAACACATGAGGTTCGAAGGAAAGACCGCCATCGTCACCGGAGCCGCGGGTGGCATCGGTGAGGGCTACGCACGAGCACTCGCCGCGGAGGGGGCCAACGTGGTGATCGCCGACCTGTCCGACGAGGCGGGCGAGAAGGTCGCGGCCGACATCGGCGGGCTCTACGTCCACACCGACGTCGCCGACGAGGACTCCGCCAAAGCGCTGGCACAGGCCACCCTCGACGCGTACGGCCAGATCGATCACCTCATCAACAACGCCGCCATCTACGGCGGCATGCAACTCGACTTCCTCATCACCGTGCCGTGGGACTACTACAAGAAATTCATGAGCGTGAACCTCGACGGAGCGCTCAACGTGACCCGCGCGGTCTATGGCCACATGAAGCCGGGCAGCGCCATCGTCAACCAGTCCTCCACCGCCGCATGGCTCTACAGCGGCTTCTACGGTCTGGCCAAGGTCGGGATCAACGGCCTCACCCAGCAGCTCGCGACCGAGCTCGGCGGTTCCGGGATCCGCGTCAACGCGATCGCGCCCGGCCCCATCGACACCGAGGCCACCCGATCCACCACGCCGGGCAAGATGGTCGCCGACATCGTGAAGAAGCTGCCGCTGTCGCGGATGGGCACCCCGAAGGATCTCGAGGGCACGTGCCTGTTCCTACTGTCCGACGAGGCCTCCTGGATCACCGGACAGATATTCAATGTCGATGGCGGACAGATCATCCGATCATGACGGCCGCAGGTACCGACACGGCGTTCGGGATCGGGTTCATCGGCCTGGGCAACATGGGTGCCCCCATCGCGCAGCGGTTCGTCGCGTGGCCCGGCGGCCTCACCGTCTGCGACGCCCGCCCCGAGGCGACCGAGAAGGTGGTCGCGGCGGGTGCCACCGCGGTCGCCACCGCCGCCGAGGTCGCAGCGACCGCACGCGTCATCTCCGTCACCGTGCTCGACGACGCTCAGGTGCGCTCGGTGATCACCGGTCCGGGCGGCATTCTCGAGACCGCGACGCCGGGAACCGTGATCGCCGTGCACTCCACGATCGCGCCGGCCACGGCGATCGATCTCGCCGAGGTCTGCGCCGCGCACGGTGTCGACCTCGTCGACGCACCGGTCTCCGGTGGCGCCCCCGGCGCCGAACAGGGCCGGCTGGCCATCATGGTCGGCGGTCCGCGTCCCGCCTACGAGACGGTCAAGCCGGTGTTCGCACTCGTCTCGGACATGACCATCCACGCAGGCGAGGTGGGCGCGGGCACCCGGATGAAGTTGGCACGCAACCTCCTCCACTTCATCTCGTTCACCGCGACCACCGAGGCCGCCCGCCTGGCCGAGGCCGCGGGTATCGACCTGGTGAAGCTCGGCAAGGTGGTCCGTCACACCGACGCGATCACCGGCGGCGCGGGCGCGATCATGCTGCGCGACACCACCGCGCCGATCGCGGACGACGACTTCTGGCACTCGGTGTTCACCCATGTGCGCGGCCTGGGTGAGAAGGACGTCGCGCTCGCATTGGATCTCGCCGACCAACTCGGTGTGGACCTGCCTCTGGGCCGAATCACGTTGGACCGGATCGGCGACGGACTCGGCGTCGGACCGGGCGAGATCGCCACCCATCACCGGAACGGAGTCACCCGATGACCGAGACGAACGAGCAGCCCCAATCAGAGCAGCCCCAGTCCGAGCGGCGCCGCAAAGGCCTGGCCAAGATGGCCGAGGTCTACGGTTTCGATCTCTCCGACGGGCCCGGCGACTACTTCGCCCACACCGCCGACCACCTGTTCGGCGAGGTGTGGACCCGGGAGGGGCTCACCGTCCGCGACCGGCGTCTGTTGCTGCTCGGTGCTCTCGCCGCATCCGGCCTCGACGACGTCGCCGAGATCCAGGCCGGGGCCGCACTGGGCAACGGGGAACTCGAACCCGACCAGCTCCGCGAGATCGCCCTGTTCCTCTGCTACTACATCGGCTGGCCACTCGGCACCAAGCTCAACTTCACCTTCGGCAGGGTCATCGACAACCACGCACGGTCTGCGAGAGAAGACAGATGACGGACCTGCCCACGCGATGTCCGTTCGGGGCCGGCTGGGATCTCACCGATCCCGCTCTGCTCGAGAACGGCATGCCCCACACCGAGTTCGCGCAGATGCGCGAGACCAAACGCATCTTCTGGATCGATCAGGATCCCGCGGTCGGGCCGTTCCGCGACAACGGCTACTGGGTCGCGACCCGTCACGCCGACATCCGGGCCATCTCGAAGAACTCGACGGATTGGTCGAGCAACACCCAGGGCGCCGTGATGCGTCTGCCCGACATGATGACCCCGGAACTGCTCGAGTACACCAAGGCCATGCTGATCAACCACGATCCGCCGGAACACACCCGGCTGCGCAAGGTGGTGTCGCGGCTGTTCACCCCGCGCGCGGTCAACGCGCTCCACGACATCCTCGACGCCCGAGCCCGCGAGATCGTCACCGCCGCGATCGCAGGCGGCACCGGGAACTTCGTCGACGACGTCGCGGTGGACCTGCCGCTGACGGCGATCGCCGACCTCATCGGCGTGCCCGCCGAGGACCGGGAGAAGTTGTTCGCGTGGACCAATGCGGTGATGAACACCGACGACCCCGACTACGGCGACATCGATGCCGCCGATGCGAACGCGCAACTGCTCGGCTACGCGTACGCGATGGCCGAGGACAGGCGCAGGAACCCGGCCTCCGACATCATCACCACCCTGGTGAACGCCGACGTCGACGGTGAGGCCCTCGACGAGGCCGAGTTCGGCTTCTTCGTCATCCTGATCGCCGTGGCCGGCAACGAGACCACTCGCAACGCGATCACGCACGGCATGAACGCGTTTCTCGACCACCCGGTCCAGTGGGAGCTGTTCAAGCGCGATCGTCCCGCCACCGCCGCCGACGAGGTGATCCGCTGGGCGACGCCCGTGCACTGTTTCCAGCGGACCGCGATCAACGACGTGACGCTCGGCGACGTCACCGTCGGCGCCGGCGAGCGCGTCGGGATGTTCTACAGCTCCGCCAACTTCGACGACGACGTGTTCGCGAACCCGAGGACATTCGACATCACGCGGAATCCCAACCCGCACCTGGCCTTCGGTGGTAGCGGCGCGCACTACTGCGTCGGGGCGAACCTGGCCCGCATGGAGGTCGACATCATGTTCAACGCCCTCGCCGACCTCGCACCGGACATCACCAAGCTGGCCGATCCCACCCGACTGCGGTCGGGCTGGATCAACGGCGTCAAGGACCTACCCGTCGCCTACCGCGGCTGACCGGCGGCCGCACGCGCGGCGATGCGGGCCGCCACCTCGGGCCGACGCAGCGGCGGAACGGTGCGGGGCGGTTGGCGCCGCGCCGGGAGGGCGTCGAGCAGCGTGGTGGTCGCCGCGGTCACGGTCGCCACCGCGGCCTCGAACGCCTCGACGTTCGCCGGGGAGGTCTTCGCGATCCCACTCACCTTGCGGACGTACTGGCGCGCGGCGGCCTCTATCTCGACCGCGGTCGCAGGCGGTTCCAGTCCGCGTAGTTCGGTGATGTTGCGACACATGATGTCTCCCCGATCGAGGTGGCGGTGGGTGGGACTAGTCGGCGATGTGGATGACCGCCTTGCCGAGGATCTGCCCGTTCTCGAGGTCCGAGAGAGCCTGCGGCAGTTCGGCGAGCGGATAGGTCCGGTTGACCGGCGGGCGCATCCCGTCGGCGATCATGGTGGTCAACTGCTCGTGCAGCTCGCTCGGCAGGTCGGGGTGGGTACGAAGGTACTCGCCCCACGCCGCACCGACGACAGCGATGTTGCGGAACAGCACGCGGTTCAACTTCACCTGCGGGATGCCGCCGGCGGCGAACCCGATGACCACGAACCGGCCGTCGGTGGCGACCTGACGCAGCGCCTCGTCGAACACCTCGCCACCCACCGGGTCGATGAGGACGTCGACGCCGGCGCCGCCGGTGAGCTCCTTCACCCGGTCACCCCAGCCGTCGGTGAGCGACACGACCTCGTCGGCCCCGGTGGCGCGCAACATCTCCTCGGCTCCGTTGCGGTGCACGATCGCGATGACGCGCGCGCCGAGCGCCTTGGCCACGGCGATGGTGGCCACGCCCACGCCGCCCGCGCTGCCGAGCACGCCGACGGTCTCGCCGGGCTGCAGGTGCGCGCGGGTCTGCAGCGCGAACAGGGCGGTCTGGAAGTTGATGCCGAGCGCGGCACCCTCGTCGAAGGTGAGGCCCTCGGGGATCGGGAGCAACTGCGCGGGCGCCGCGGCGACCTTCTCGGCGAAGCCCCCGACGACCGACATCACCAGCACACGGTCCCCCACCGAGTACCCCGACCCATCGGGTGCCTCGGCGACCACGCCTGCCACCTCGGTGCCGGGCGTGAACGGTGTGGGCAGGCGGAGCTGGTACTTGCCCTGCGACATCAGCAGGTCGGGGAAACACACCCCGCACGATTTGATGTCGACGAGGACCTGCCCTTCGGCGGGGGTGGGGTCGTCGACGTCGGTCAGTGCCAGCCCGCCCGGGCCGGTCTCGGAGGTGAGCACCTGTGCCTTCATGCGGGTAACCCTACGCGGGCGGGCGGAATAGGATCGGCGCATGACCACACCTCGTGCCGACGCCGGTGTCGCACCCACCGACGCCCAGATCGCCGCCGCCGACGCTGCCCCCGGCTTCATGCCTGCCGATGAGGCTTTGGCCCTGTACAGCGTTGCGCGCCAGTATCTGTCGAAAGACGACGCGGTCGGCATCGGCGTCGAGATCGGTACCTACTGCGGAAAGTCGACGGTGTACCTCGGCGCCGCGGCGCAGCCGTCGAACGCCACTGTGGTCACCATCGATCACCATCGCGGATCGGAGGAGCACCAGCCCGGATGGGAGTACCACGACACCGCGCTGGTCGACCCGCACACCGGAACCCTCGACACCTCGGCGCGGTTCCGGCGCACCATGTTCGACGCCGGGCTCGAGGAGACCGTGATCGGGATGCTGACCCGATCGACGACCGCCGCCCGGGTGTGGGGCAAGCCCGCCGACTTCGTGTTCATCGACGGTGGACACAGCAGCGAGGCCGCGCAGGGCGACCTCGCCGCCTGGTCACCCTGGGTGCGGGTCGGTGGCGCCCTGCTCATCCACGACGTGTTCCCCGATCCCGCCGACGGCGGTCGGCCCCCGTTCGAGATCTACGAGAAGGCGCTGGCCTCCGGCGATTTCACCGAGGTCGGCGTCCACGGCTCGTTGCGCGTACTCGAGCGGATCCGCTGACACGCCACCGACATCGTCCGTGGTGAAAGTCGCCTCCGGCATGGTGCCGGAGGCGGCCCTCTACTCGGACGATCTCGGTCGGTTCTAGGCGAGACCGAGCTGGCCGGCGCGCTTCGCGAGGTAGCCGCGGGCGGTCTCGACGTCCTGGTCGGGGACGCCGTAGAGCGCGAGGGTGACACCGAGATCGTCCCAGCGCGAGAGCTTCTCGGGGTCGGGCCTGCCGTCGAGTGCGACGATCTGCGGCGTCCCGGTCCTACCGTGGTCGGCCCAGATCTTCTGGAGCAGGCGCACCGAGTCGTCGATGTCGGTGTCGGTGGGGGTGGTGAGCCAGCCGTCGGCGTTCTTGGCGATCCAGGTGAAGTTCTTCTCGGTGGCACCGGCCCCGACGATCACCGGCACCCCGGGCTGCTGGGCGGTCTTGGGCCACGCCCAGCTCGGCCCGAACTGCACGAACTCCCCGGAGTACTCGGCCTCCTCCTGCGACCACAGCGCACGCATCGCCTCGAGGTATTCGCGCAGCATGGTGCGACGCCGCCCGGCGGGCACGTGGTGGTCACCGAGCTCGTCCAGATTCCAGCCGAATCCGACGCCGAGCGTGACCCGACCGTCGGACAGGTGGTCGAGGGTGGCGATCTGCTTGGCCAGGGTCAGCGGGTCGGACTGCACGGGCAGCGCGACCGCGGTCCCCAGGCGGATCCGTGTGGTGACCGCGGCGGCCGCGCCCAGCGACACCCACGGGTCGAGGGTCCGCATGTAGCGGTCGTCGGGCAGCGAGGCATCACCGGTCTGCGGGTGCGCCGCGTCGCGGCGGGTGGGGATGTGGCTGTGTTCGGGCACGAAGTACGCGGCGAAACCCGCTTCCTCCACGAGCGGGGCCAGGACCGCGGGCCGGAGACCGCGATCGCTCGTGAACTGCACGATTCCGTATTCCATCGGTCCTCCGGAGTCCGCGCCCGTCAGCTCGACGCGCGTCTGGACACCAGTCTAGGCAATTGTGCAGTCGCAGGAAAGGCCGGGCACCTCCGCGGCCGGGACGGTGACATCGCCCAGCGGATCGGCGTCACGGAAGATGCCGTTGGCGTTCGAGGTACGACTGAGCGCATCGGCGGCGAGCACCACCGCCGCCGACGTCCAGCAACTCTTCTCCACCGGCCACCGTTTGCCGTCGGAGAACACCAGGCCCGTCCAGTAGGAGCCGTCGGGGTCGCGCAGGTGCTGCATGTCGGCGAACAAGCGGCAGGCGTCGGCGTCGTCGCCCAGGCAGTCCATCGCCAACACCAGCTCGCACGTCTCCGCCCCGGTCACCCACGGCCGGTGATCGACGCACCGGATGCCGAGTCCATCGACGACGAACTCGTCCCACCGCTGCGCGATCAGTTCCTGACCCGCCCGCCCGCGGACCGCACCGCCGAGCACGGGGTAGTACCAGTCCATCGAGTGATCCGACGGGGGCAGGAAGTGTCCGGTGTGTCGACGCAGCGCGTGCCCGAGTCGCATCTGCGCGTCACGCCAGGCCGGCGCCGGCTGACCGATCGCCTCGGCGATGAGCGCAGCACAGCCCAGCGACTGGTGGATGCTGGCGCTGCCGGTGAGCATCGCCGACTCGAACACCCCGTCGGCCAGTCCGAACTGGCCGCCGGTGTGCGGCAACGGATGTCCGCCACCCCAGTACATCTGACCGCTCGGCGCCTGAAAACGCAGGACGAGGTCGATCGCCGCCCACACCGTGGGCCACATGTGCTCGAGGAACGCACGATCGCCGGTGATGAGGTGGTGGTGCCACACCCCGACGGCGATGTAGGCGCAGAAGTTGGCGTCGGTGTTGGCGTCGGCGACACGGCCGTTCACGAACTTGATGGGCCACGACCCGTCGGGGCGCTGGGTGCGTCGCGACCACTCGTAGGCCTTTTCGGCCTCGGCGAGCATCCCCGTCACCGACAACGCCATCGCCGACTCGATGTGATCCCACGGATCGGTCTGGCCGCCGGGGAACCACGGCAGCGCACCCGACGGCTCCTGCATGGCCGCGATCGCGGCGCCGGTCTCGCGGCACTGCTCGGAGGTCAGGACGCCCGGTACGGAAGGTGTCCGGGCCATACCTCAGGCGGGTTTCGTCAGGTACAGGACGACGGACTTGCCGAACAGCGGGTTCAGGGCGCGCTCGGCGACCCGGGTGAGGGCCGGGGCGCTCATCATGTCCCACACCAGCATCCGGTGATATCCCTTGACCAGCGGGTTGTCGTTGTTCTCGACCCCGACGGCGCACTTGAGCCACCAGTACGGCGCGTGCAGCGCGTGGCGATGATCGGAGCCGGTGACCTCGAGGCCGGCGGCGGTGAGCTTTGCAGCGAGTTCCGACGCGCGGTAGATGCGCACGTGGCCACCCTCGTTGGCGTGATACTGGTCGGAGAACGCCCAGCAGACGCGTTCGGGCCAGTGGCGGGGCACGGTGACCGCGGCGCGCCCACCGGGCTTGAGGATGCGCACCATCTCGGCCATGGCCTCGGTGTCGGCGGGTACGTGTTCGAGGATCTCCGACATCAGGACGACGTCGAAACTGTTGTCCGCGTAGGGAAGATGCAGCGCGTCGCCGACCTCGGTGCGCGCCTTGGCCGAGGCGGGCACCTGCTTCTCGGCGATCATGGCGTCGAACATCTCCGACACCTCACCCATGTCCGACTCGGACTGATCGAAGGCGATGACGTCGGCACCGCGCCGGAACATCTCGTAGGAGTGCCGCCCCTGGCCGGCCCCGATGTCGATCGCCGTGGTTCCCGACGTCACGCCGAGGCGGTCGAAATCAACTGTCAGCACGGGCATCTCCTGTGGTCTTCGCGGCAATCGCACGCGTGTAGTGGGCAGCGGTCCGCGCGGCGACGGCCGACCAGCTGTAGCGCGACTGCACCCGCGCGCGGCCGCCGGCACCGAGCCGCGTCCGCAGTGCGGGGTCGTCGAGCAGTCGTCCGATCGCCGACGCCAGGGCGCCGGAGTCCATGGGGGGCACGTGCAGTGAGGCCTCGCCGTCGGCGCCCGCCACCTCGGGGATCGCCCCGGCGGTGGTGGCCACCAGCGGCGTGCCGCAGCTCATCGCCTCGATGACCGGCAGTGAGAACCCCTCGTAGAGCGACGGCACGCAGGCGACCTCGGCTGACGAGATCAGTTCTCCGAGTTCGGTGTCGGTCAGTCCCGACACCACCGAGACGCGGTCGGCGATCGCGAGATCGCTGATCATGCGCGCGCTGGGACCTTCGGGATCGAGTTTGGACACCAGCACCAGTTCGATCGCGCGCTCGGCCCCGAGCTTGGCGACCGCCTCGAGCAGGTACGAGACACCTTTGAGTGGCGCATCGGCGCTCGCCACGCACACCACGCGACCGGGCGCGCGTTCCCCGCGCGGCCGGAAGATCTCGGTGTCGACCCCGAGCGGGATCGTCTCGATGACACCGGGTTCGATGTCGAACGCCTTTCGGATGTCGACCTCGCTGCTCTTCGACACGGTGAGAAGCGCGGGGATCCTCCGCGACACACTCCCCTGCATGCGGGCGAAGGCGTGCCACCGCATGGCGGTGAGTTTGCGCCAGCCCTTCGCGGCCTTCACGGCCAGGGTGCGGTCGCGGGTGATCGGGTGGTGGATGGTCGCGACCACCGGCAGCCCGCGGCGCTGGATGTCGAGCAGACCCCAACCGAGACACTGGTTGTCGTGCACGACGTCGAAATCGTCTTTACGGGCCTTGAGGATTCGCGCCATCCGCAGACTGAATGTCAACGGCTCGGGGAATCCCGCGGTCCACATGGTCGCGACCTCGAGCAGGTCGATCCAGTCGCGGATCTCGCTCGGACGCGGCGTCCGGAACGGGTCCGGCTCGCCATAGAGGTCGAGACTGGGCACCTTCGTCAGGCGCACACCGTGATTCAGGGCGACGTCGTCGAGGTCGGGGTACGGCTGACCGGAGAACACCTCCACGCTGTGGCCGAGAACGGCGAGTTCACGCGCGAGATGGCGGACATAGACGCCCTGGCCACCGCAGTGGGGTTTGCTCCGGTAGGACAGCAGAGCGATGCGCACGCACGACCCTCTTTCTGGTGGATGGCTTCCTCGGACGGGCGGTGGGGTCAGCGTGCCGCGGCACTCTCGAGCTCGTGGATCCGGACCAGTTTCACCCTGCGGCGGCCCGCCTCGCGACCCGCGGACTTCTCTGCGGCGTCGATGCTCTTCCAACCGGTGCCGTCGATGCGGTTGGCACCGCGACCGGAGACCAGCTCGGCGATCTTCTCACGTGGCGACGACGGCTCGCCCAACACACCCTCGGTGAAATCGGCGAGCACCGCGAGCGCGGTCTGCTGACCGTCGAGGCGGTTCATCCCGATACCGCCGGTCGCGCCCCGCTTGATCCACCCGGTGACGTACACCCCGGGCAGTACGTCTCCGTCGACCTCGGCGAGCACTCGTCCCTCGGCGTTGGGGACCACGCCGTGGGCGGGGTCGAACGGCAGGTCGGTGACCGGGACACCGCGATAGCCGATGGCGCGCATCACGATCGAGGTCTCGATCTCGAACGTCTCCTCGGTCGGTGTGACGGCCACCCGCTCACCGTCCACCAGCGCGTTGCGCACACACACCAGCTTCGAGACCGCGCCGGCCTCACCCTCGGCGCCGTCGGCACTGAGCTCCACCGGTGACACGAGGAAACGGAACACCACCCGCTTGGCGGCGCCGGTCTCGCCACGGTCGGCGAACTCCCGGGCGATGCGGATCTTGGTCGCGATGGTGGAGTCGATGGACCCGTTGTCCAGGCCCTCCTGCGAGGCGGCGTCGAGCGTGAGCTCGGCCGGATCGATGACGACGTCGACACCGGGCAGGTCGCCCATCGCGAGGAACTCGGCGTTGGTGTACGCCGCCTGGGCGATGCCGCGGCGACCGAGCAGCACCACCTCCTTGACGTTGCTGGTCCGTATCCGCTCGATCGCGTGGTCGGCGATGTCGGTCGCGGCGAGGGTGTCGGGGTCGGTGAGGAGGATGCGCGCGACGTCGAGGGCGACGTTGCCGTTGCCGACGACCACGGCACGTTCGCTCGACAGGTCGAAGTCGAGGTCGGCGTAGTCGGGGTGGCCGTTGTACCAGGCGACGAACTCCGTCGCGGGGATCGAACCGGGCAGGTCCTCACCGGTGATGCCCAGGCGCTTGTCGGTCGACGCGCCGACGGCGTAGATCACCGCCGAGTAGTGCGCGAGCAACTCGTCGTGGGTGACGTGGGTGCCGACCTCGACGTTGAGGAAGTACTCGAACGTCTTCTTGTTCGCGGTCGCGGCGAAGGTCTTCTCGACACCCTTCGTCGACGGGTGATCGGGCGCGACACCGGCGCGCACCAGTCCGTAGGGGGTGGGCAGGCGGTCGAACATGTCGACGCGTACCGCGGAGTGACGCACCAGTTCCTCGGCGGCGTAGAACGCGGCCGGGCCGGCGCCGATGATCGCGACGTGGAGTTCCTTGCCCTGCGGCAGCGGCGGCTGTTTGCGCGGGGGCACCAGGCCGCCGGAGACGTCGTGGTCGGTGTAGTAGTCGGCGTTGATCTGCAGGTACCGCTCACCTTTGTCGTCGAGCTGGTCGTCGGGGAAGATCGCCTCCACCGGGCACTCGTCGATGCAGGCGCCGCAGTCGATGCAGGTGTCGGGGTCGATGTAGAGCATCTCGGCGGTGACGAACTCCGGCTCGTCAGGTGTGGGATGGATGCAGTTCACCGGACACACGGAGATGCAACTCGCATCGTTGCAGCACGGCTGTGTGATCACATGCGCCATGAGAGTCTCGACCTCGGCTCGCTCGGACGCGCCCACAAAGTGGAACGTGTTCTAGTTGTTGATGTACGTCACTCTAGCCACCGGGTCGCGTCCGCGATGTCCGGTGTACGAAGCGAGCCTATGCTTCGTTGGTTGTGACGGGTGTGCCGAGGGTCACCGCACACTGCAGAGAGGATTCGCGTGACGCCGGAGTCGTACCCTTTCGTGCCTGCGCTCGACGATCGCCTGGCGAAGGCGCAGTTCTTCGAGGCGTCCTATCGGGTCCGCACCGGCGACGTCGATCAACAGATGCGGGTCCGTCTCGACGGCGCCGCGCGGTATCTGCAGGACATCGCCAACGACAATATCGAGGCCACCGACTTTCACGACTCCGATCCGTTCTGGATCGTGCGTCGCACGGTCATCGACGTGATCGAACCCATCACCTGGCCCGCCACGGTCACGTTGCAGCGCTGGTGCGGCGCGCTGTCGACCCGGTGGACGAACATGCGGGTACGGATCACCGCCGAGCACGAGACGAACCGCTTCAACCCCGAGATGCGTCCGCCCGGTCTGATCGAGACACAGGCGTTCTGGATCAACGTCAACGACCAGGGGATGCCGTCGCGCATCACCGACGAGGCGTTCGAGATGCTGGCCGAGATGACCGACGAACACCGCCTGCGGTGGAAGACGATGCACCCGACCCCGCTGCCCGACGACGACGGCACCGACCGCGTCCACGTGCTGCGCAGCACCGACTTCGATCCGTTCCGCCATCTGAACAACGCGGCCTACTGGGAGGCGGTGGAGGACGAACTCATCGATCACCCCGACCTCGTGGGGCGTCGCCACCGCGCGACCATCGAGTACCTGCGTCCGGTGACGCCCGGAGCGCAGATGACGCTGCGTCGTCGTCGGGTGGGCGACGAGTTGCTGATGTGGCTGATCGTCGACGGCCAGGTCGCCGCGACGGTGAGTGTCACCGCAGCCGCGTGAGGGCGGCGGGTTACTACTGGCCGCCGGTGAGCACCAGTTCCATGAGCTTGGTCGGCGCCGCACAGGGGTCGGCGGCCGCGGCGGTCGTGCGTGGCTCGACCCACCACGTGTAGACCCCACGCGCCGGCGAGTTCGCCGTGACACCGCACGCCGCCGGGCGTCGGGGGTCGCGCTGGGTGAAGGCCGCGGTGCTCGCGATCCGGACGTTCTCGGTCTCGTACCCGAGCTTCTTCGCGGTGTCCTTCTCGACCGAGACGGTGCCGGTCTCGAACCAGTTGAACGTGACACCGGTGACGACGGCACCGGTGACGACCCACCGGCAGATCGCGCCGTTGAAGGTCGACTCGGCGGTGGTGCCGCCGACGGTGGTCGCGATCTGGTCGAGGCTCAACAGCCGGGTGCACTCGAGGGTCAGACCGTCGTACTTGTCGGTGTCGACCGATCCGGGATCGCCACTGGACCCGCCGCCCAGAGGCACCGCGGTGCCGTCGACCGAGCGGCTGCACCCGGTGAACACCATCAGGCACACGGCGAGCACGGCCACGATCGCCGCGAGTCTCCGGCGCGTCACTTCGCACGCTCGATCGACATGGTGGACAGCTGCTTGGCCGCCCCGCACACCTGGTCGGTGGACCGCTGGGTCACCCCGGGGGCGGGGAGGCCGTAGCTGACCGACCACTCGAAGAAGTCGCCGCCGAACTCCATGCCGATCTCGCAGATCCCGACGTCGGAGGCGATGAAACCCTTGGCGCCGTTGATGGTCAGGTCGGAGACGGACTCTCGGGAGAGTTGTTCGGTGGCGCGTTCGCGGCCGATCGGGCTACCGCGGTACCAGTTGAAGGAGAACTGCGGACCGAGTTGGTCGGCGCTGGTGACCCATTCACATCCCGACGAGTTGTTCGTGGTGTTCGTGAGTCCCGCGATGCCAACGATCTGCGACACCTCGGCGGTGGTGACCCCGCCGCATTCGCCGAAGAACGGACCCGAGCCCGCGGCCGACGCCGCACTCGCCGACGCGGGCGCAGAACCTTCGTCGCCGGAATCCGAACACCCGGCCAGCAGGGCCACCGCGGCGATCACCACGGCCACGAGCGCGGCGAGCGACCGCGGGGCTGCTGGGGGTCGGTGCACACCGCCGAGTGTAGGGCCGCCGGCCGCGGAGACGGCGGGTTCGCGCCGCGCGGTCACGGCGAGTTCTCGCGTCCGCGCAGTCGGTCGGTGTCGCGGCGTTCGCGTTTGGTGGGCCGTCCCGCACCGCGTTCGCGGACCGGGATCGACGCCAGGACCTCGCGGGGTGGTGGTGGCGGGCTGCGGTCGATCATCGCGGCGGCGGCCACCGGCGGCCCCACCCGTTTGGACAGCACGGTCACCACCTCGACGATGCGGTCACGACCACCGACGCGTAGCCGTACCTCGTCGCCGGGGGCCACGTGTTGGGCGGGTTTGGCGGGCGAGCCGTTGACCTTCACGTGCCCGCCGCGACAGGCCGATGCGGCCTGCGATCGCGTCTTGGTGAGCCGCACCGCCCAGATCCAGCTGTCCACGCGGGTACTCGGGAGCGCGGAGCTCGGGACCGGGCCGGACATGACGCCCACGATAATGCTCGCGCGGTCGGTCGCCGTCGGTTACGGTTCTCGCCAACTGGGTCACTTGACCCACTCGAGTCCGTCGAGGAGCCGACCATTCCCCGCATACCCGTCGACCAACGTCGCGACCGCCTCGTGGAGGCGGCGTTCCGGGTGGTCGCCGACCACGGTGTCGACGCCGCGACGACGCGCCGCATCTGCGCCGAGGCCGGGATGTCACTGGCGAGCTTCCACTACGCGTTCGACTCGCGGGCGGCACTGCTCGAGGCGCTGGTGGTCGCCGGTCTGGCGAGTGAGGACTCCGCGGTCCACGCGGTTCTCACCGCCGTCGACGGTGACGGGGGCCGCGACGGCACCGACCGCCCCGACATCGACGACCTGCTGCGCGGTGGCCTCACCGGGTACCTCGACAGCGTCGTCGCCGACCCCGGCCGCGAGCAGGCCATGATGGCGCTGACCCAGTACGCGCGACGCACACCGGGACTCGAGGCGTTGGCCGCGCGGACCTACGAGCGGTATTACCAGCTCGCCGCGCGGGCGCTGACCGCGGCGACCGAGGCATCGGGGCGTCGATGGCGCACCCCTCCGTCCGAACTCGCCCCCGTGGTGGTCGCGGCCACCGACGGCCTCACCGCCGCGTACCTCACCACCGGCGACCTACGCAACGCCCGCCGGATCGTCGAGGCCTGCGTGACGGTGCTGCTGACCCATCTGGAGTCGGCATGAGCGGGCCCCTCACCGCGACTCCGACCCGCGTCGACGCGCGGTGGATCGGGTTGTTCGCCGTCGCCTGGGTGGGCATCTGGATGGCGCAGCTGACTCCGTTCCAGCTCAGCCTGCCCGAGCAGATCAACGACCGGCTCGGGATCGGCGGCACGATCACCGACGACACCTGGCGGCACAGTGTCACCACGTTCGGTGTCGTGTCGGGGATCTCGGCGGTGGTCGCCCTGGTCGCGTTCCCGTTGACCGGGGCGCTCTCGGATCGCACCACGAGCCGGTTCGGTCGACGCCGCCCCTGGATCGCGGGCGGCGTGCTCGTGTTCGCCGCCGCCCTGGCCATCCTCGGGACCCGACACGGCCTGGTGGGCATCACCGTCTGGTGGTGCGTGGCCATCGGCGGTTTCGGTGCCGCCTCGGCGGCGTTGACCGCGTTGATCGGAGACCGCGTACCTACCGACCAGCGCGGCGTGGTGTCGAGCTGGGTGTCGGCACCCCAGGCGATCGGCGTCATCGTCGGTGTCGCGCTCCTCTCCGCGCTCGGATTGTCCACGGGTGGGGGTTATCTCGTGGTCGCGGCCCTGCTCGTCGTGTGCGTGCTGCCGTTCGTGGTCAC
This sequence comes from Williamsia sp. M5A3_1d, assembly GCF_053345315.1. Lineage (NCBI taxonomy): Bacteria > Bacillati > Actinomycetota > Actinomycetes > Mycobacteriales > Nocardiaceae > Williamsia > Williamsia sp. M5A3_1d. The sequence continues at coordinate 170,502 of NZ_JBKEZX010000003.1, read as the reverse complement.
CGTCACCGATCCTCCGCACCGGGTCCACGAGCACCGACGCCTCACCGTGGGCGGTGTCGTGGGCGAGCTGTGGGTGTCGCCGCCCGAGCACCCCGACTTCGGATGGACACTGCTCGGGCGGATCCTCGTCAACCTCGGCAACGCGTTGGGCACCTCACTGCTCCTCTATTACCTGCAGTTCGGACTCCGCGTCGACGACGCCGAGGGTTCGCTGTTGCTGCTCACCGCGATCTACATGGTGTTCGTGATCTCGGCCGCCATCGGGTCGGGCATCCTCAGCGACCGCGTCGGGCGCCGGAAACCCTTCGTGCTGGCCGCCGGTGCGCTGCAGGGCCTCGCCGCGGCGAGCATCGCGATCTCGGCGGGGGTCTCGACCACGATGGTTGCCGCCGCCCTGCTCGGGGCGGGCTTCGGCAGCTTCCTCGGTGTCGACCAGGCGCTGGCCACCCAGGTGCTCCCCTCGCACGAACACACCGGAAAGGACCTGGGCATCATGAACATCGCCATGGCCGTACCCCAAGCCCTCGGACCACTGCTCGGCGCCGGGATCGTGGCCGCAACAGGTGGTTTCGTCGCCTTGTTCGTGGTGTCGGCGGTCCTCGGCGTCGCGGGCGGACTGTCGGTACTGCGCGTCCGGTCGGTCCGATGACCACCTCCACGACCGCGATGGACCAGTGGAGCCGGATCGACCGCGCCACGGCACATCTCGACGGCCCGGTGGTCGCGCTCGACCGCGCGGCCTTCGAGGCCAACGTCGCCGACCTCCGTCGCCGCGCCGGCGGTGTACCGATCCGGGTCGCGTCGAAATCGCTGCGGGTGCGATCGGTGATCGACGACGTCCTCTCCCGCGACGGCTTCGCCGGCGTGTTGGCCTACGACATCGACGAGGCCGTCTGGCTCGCGACACGATCGGGCATCACCGACGTCCTGATGGGGTATCCGACGGCGCGCAGAGCCTCGATCGCGGCGCTGGCCGCCGACGACGTCGCAGCAGGACGGGTGACCCTGCTCGTCGACTCGACCGATCACCTCGACCTCATCGACGCCGCGCTACCCGCACGCGCACAACCGATCCGGGTCGCGATAGATCTCGACGCCTCCCTGGACGCCCCCGTCCTGGGGCATGTCGGTGTGCACCGCTCCCCGGTCCACAGCGTCGACGACGCCGTCGCATTGACCCGAGCGATCGTGGCCCGGCCCGGGGTCACGCTGGTCGGGGTGATGTCGTACGAGGCGCAGGTCGCCGGGGTCGGCGACTCCGCACCGGGGACGCTGGCCGGCGGAGCGCCCCTGCGCAACCGGATGATCCGCGCGATGCAGGCCGCGTCGATGGCCGAGTTGCGACGGCGCCGGGGCGCCGCCGTCAGCGCGATCCGCGATCTGTGTGATCTCGAGTTCGTCAACGCCGGTGGCACGGGATCGCTGGAGGTGACCGCGGCGGATCCGTCGGTCACCGACATCGCCGCGGGCAGTGGGTTCTTCGGCGGGCACCTGTTCGACACCTACTCCCGTTTCCGTCCCGCACCCGCGCTCGGATTCGGGCTGCAGGTGGTGCGGCGGCCACGCCCGGGCATCGTCACCTGTCACGGCGGCGGATGGATCGCGTCGGGGCCCCCGGCCCCCGATCGACTGCCCCTCCCCGTGTGGCCCCCGGGGTTGACCTACATCGACCGGGAGGCGGCGGGCGAGGTGCAGACCCCGTTGCGCGGCGAGGCCGCCGACGCCCTCGCCATCGGGGACCGGGTCTGGTTCCGCCACACCAAGTCCGGCGAACCCGCCGAACACAGCGCGTCGATCGTCGTCGTCGACGGCGACGAGGTCGTCGACACCGTGCCGACCTACCGAGGTGAAGGGAAGTGTTTCCTGTGACGACGACAGTGCCGTGGACCAACTGGGGCCGAACGCAGGCGGTGACACCACGGGAGGTGGTCGCCGTGGCCGACGCCGACGAGGTTCGTGCGGTGGTGCACCGTGCCCGCTCGGAGGGGGTCACGGTCAAGGCGGTCGGCTCCGGCCACAGTTTCAGCGGACTCGCGCTGGCGCCGGGCATCCAGATCGACACGACCGCGATGAGCGGGATCGTCCACGCCGACCCCGCCACCCGACGGGTCACCGTGCGCGCGGGCACGCGGCTGCACGACCTGCCGGCGATGCTCGAACCGCTGGGGCTGGCCATGCCGAACCTCGGAGACATCGACGCCCAGAGCATCTCCGGTGCGACGTCGACCGGAACACACGGCACCGGGCGCAACTTCGGTGGCCTGGCCACACAGATCGTCGGGCTGACGATGGTCACCGGTACCGGTGACACGGTCACCGTCACCGACGACGACCGGACCACGTTGCAGGCCGCCGCATTGGGTCTCGGCGCCCTGGGCATCATCACCGACATCACCCTCGCATGTGTCCCGGCGTTCGCGCTCGAGGCCGTCGAGCGCCCGATGCCCGTCGACGACGCCATCGCCGGGTTCCTCGACACCGTCGCGACCACCGACCACCACGAGTTCTACTGGTTCCCGCACACCGATGTCGCGCTGTCCAAGACCAACCGGCGACTGCCCGCCGACACCCCCGCCGAGGGACCCGGGAAATTCCGGCGCCACCTCGACGACGAGGTCCTCAGCAACTCGGTGTTCGGGGTGATGTGCTCGGCCGGGGCCCGCATACCCGCGCTCACACCACGTCTGGCGCGGATCGCCGGTGCGGCCCTGTCGGCACGACGGTTCGTCGACGCCTCCCACCAGGTGTTCGTCTCCGACCGGCGCGTGCGGTTCCGTGAGATGGAGTACGCCATACCGCTCGCGGAGATCCCCGACGCGGTCACCGAGATCCGCCACCTCATCGAGACGCGGGGGTGGCGGGTGTCGTTCCCGATCGAGGTACGGGCCGCCGCGGCCGACGAGCTCATGCTCTCGACGGCGTCGGGGCGCACCAGCGGATACATCGCGGTGCACCGATTCCACGGCGATCGACCCGACGACTACTTCACCGAGATCGAGAAGATCCTGCTCGCCCGCGACGGGCGTCCGCACTGGGGCAAGATGCACACGCGGACCGCCGACGACCTGCGCGCGGTGTACCCGCGTTTCGACGAATTCCTCGCCGTGCGCGAGGACTTCGATCCCGACCGCGTGTTCGCGAACGATCACCTGACCTCGGTGCTGGGCCGATGACCGCCGAGTTCTCACGCCGCACCGTCCTCGGTGGCCTCGCCGTCGGCGCCGCGACGATCGGTGTCGCCGCCACCGGCGCCGCACGGGCTGTCGCCGAACCCGCCGGTACGGGACTGCTGGTCGGGGCGGGCAAGGCCGATGTCACCGGAGCCGTCGCCGGCCAGGGGATGATGGGCTACTCCGAGCAGGAGCAGGTGTCGACCGGTCTGCTGTCGCGGTGCTGGGCGCGGGCCCACATCGTCGTCGACCGCGCCACCGGCGAGCGGGTCGCGTTCGTCAATGTCGACATCGCGTGTCTGTTCCAGTCGGTGCACATGGGTGTGATCGCCGCGCTGCGAACGCGTCTCGGCGGCGTCTACACCGAGCGCAACGTGAACCTCAACGCCACGCACAACCACAACTCGTGCGGCGGGACGGCCTGGGACTACGCCTACACCCTGGCCGCATACGGCTTCAAGAAGCGGTCGTATCGGGCCGAGGTCGACGGTATCGTCGCGGCGATCGAACGGGCCCACGCCGACCTCGCGCCGGGTTCGATCACGCTGGGCCGCACCGAGCTCGGTGACGCGAGTGCCAACCGGTCACGGATCGCGTTCGATCGCAATCCTGCCTCCGATCGGCGCGCGTTCCCCCGCGCCATCGACCCGGCCGTCACCTCGTTGCGCCTGCGCCGCGACGACGGCACCGACATCGGGCACATCACCTGGTTCGCCACCCACGGCACGTCGCTGACCGACCGCAACACCCTCATCTCCGGGGACAACAAGGGGTACGCGAGCTACCGCGCCGAGACCGAGAACCCCGGTGTGATCGCGTCGTTCCCGCAGACCAACGCCGGCGACATGACACCGAACCTGTGGGTGCGTCCGTTGCGACCGGGCGGACCGACCGCCGACAACCGCACGAACTGCCTCATCATCGGCGATCGGCAACACCGCGCCGGCGCAACGGCTCTCGGTGGTGCCCGGCCCATATCGCGCAGCGGCGTCGCGTCGGCGATCACCTACGTCGACTTCGCCGCCGTCGCGATCGACGGCCGCTACACACCCGACGGCCGATCGGCGCGGACCGGCGCGGCGTGCATGGGTGCGGCGGCGTTCGGGACGAGCCGTGAGGACAACTGGAATTTGCCGGTCCCCCTGTTCGACGAGGGGCAGAAGACACCGATCCCGGCGTCGCTGCGCGACATCCAGGCCCCGAAGCTCATCGTGGCGCCGTTGGGCCTGCTGCCGCCGTGGCCGTGGATCCCGCAAGTCCTCCCCATCCAGCTCATGCGGATCGGTGATCTCGTGTTGGCCTCTGCCGCAGCGGAGTTCACGATCGTCGCCGGACTCCGGGTGCGGCGGACCGTGGCGGCGGCACTGGGCATCGACATCGACGACGTGCTCATGCAGGGATACGCCAACGGCTACAGCCAGTACGTGACGACCCCCGAGGAGTACGACGCCCAACAGTACGAGGGCGGTGAGACCCAGTTCGGTCGCTGGACGCTGTCGGCGTATCTGCAGGAGTTCGACCGCCTGGCGCGATCGATGGCCTCGGGGGCGGCGATCGGACGGGGTCCGGCGCCTCTGGACAAGTCCTCGATCCAGCCCGATCTGCTGCCCGCAGTCCCGCCCGACACCGCCTTCGGGGGTCGCCGGTTCGGCGATGTGCTGACGGCGCCGCGCGCGACCTACTCCCCCGGATCGACGGTGGTCGTCGACTTCGTGGGCGCACACCCGACGAACGACTTCCGCACCGGCGACACCTACCTCGCGGTCGAGCGTCGGGAAGCCGGGGCCGCGGGCGGGCGATGGGTGCGGGTGTTCGATGACGACGACTGGTGCACCGAGTTCCATTGGCGGCGACCGACCGGTTCGGCGACCGCCTCGGTGGTGTCGGTGCGGTGGACGGTTCCCGACGGCACGCGCGGTCGGTTCCGCATCCGCTACCTCGGGGACCGTAGGACCGCCGACGGCACGGTCACGCCGATCAGCGGGACGAGCGCGGAGTTCACCGTTGCGTGACCTCCCGTTCGCCGGCCGACGCTAATGTTCGCCGGATGCGGATCCGTACTGCCCTCCTGGCCGCGCTCGTCGTCGGTGTCGGCGCGGTGACGGCGATTCCCGCCGCGGCCGCTCCCGGCTTCGGATCGTCCGGGGATCCGTCGACGGTGCGGGTCGCGACCTTCAACGCCAGCCTCAACCGCGGTTCGGCCGGCGCGCTGCTGTCGGACCTGCGGTCGGGACCGAACGCCCAGGCCAAGGTGATCGCGCAGATCGTCCAGATCAACCATCCGGACATCCTGCTGCTCAACGAGTTCGACTACTACCCGGGACTCGCGGCGGCGAAGGCGTTCACCGGCAACTACCTGCAACGGTCGCAGAACGGGCACGCCCCGATCGACTATCCCTTCATGTACACCGCTCCGGTCAACACCGGCGTGCCGACCGGTCGCGATCTCAACGGCGACGGTCGCACCGACGGCCCAGACGACGCCTACGGTTTCGGTGCGTTCCCCGGCCAGTACGGGATGCTCGTGCTCTCGAAGTTCCCGATCGACACCGCGAGGGTGCGGACATTCGCGAACTTCCTGTGGAAAGACCAGCCGGGCAACCTGATCCCCCGCGACTACTACGGTCGCAACGCCGACATCCTGCGCCTGTCGAGCAAGTCGCACTGGGATCTGCCCGTCGACGTCCACGGCCGCCGGATCCACCTGCTGGCGTCGCATCCCACTCCCCCGAGCTTCGACGGACCCGAGGACCGCAACGGGCGGCGCAACCACGACGAGGTGCGGTTCTCGGCCGACTACATCGCCGGAGGCGCACGCGCGCAGTACATCCGCGACGACGCCGGTCGCCGCGGGGGTCTCGAGCCCGGCGCGTCGTTCGTGATGGTCGGCGACCAGAACAGTGATCCTCTCGACGGCGGGCCGCCCGGGCCCGGTGTCGGCGCGATCGGTCAGGTGTTGTCGCTGCCGCAGGTCCATGACCCCCTGCCCGCATCGGCGGGTGCCGTGGTCGCCTCGGTCGGCGAGACGGGTCACCGCACCCCGCCCCAGCTGCGAACCGCGGACTTCGCCGACCCCGTTCCCGGTAACCTGCGCGTGGACTACGTCCTGCCGTCGAAGGATCTCCCGGTGGCCGGCGCCGCGGTCTTCTGGCCCGCGCCCGGGCAACCCGGCGCGGAACTCATGCCGCCGACCGTCAGCAGCGATCACCGGCTCGTGTGGGTCGACCTGAAGCTCTAGCGACGCCGTCAGCGGATCTGGATGATCGTCGCGGGGATGTCGATGCCCGACCACGCTCGATCTGCCGTGACGACATCAGAGCCGCGGGATCGCAATCCGACGGCGAGACAACAACGATCCCCGAGCGACAACCCCTGCGCACCGTCGACGGCCCGCAGGGCGGCCGCCATCATCGCGTCGTCGGCGGTGATGGCGGTCAGGGTCACGCCCGCGGCGACGAGTTGCGCGCGAACGCTGCGCGGATCGCCACCCACATCGACGACCTTGGTCGCGATCTCCGCGAGATTCACCGTCGACAGAACCGAGCCGTCGAGCAACTCCGCGACCATGTCGGCACCGGGTTCATCGTTGAGGAGCGCCAGAACCGCCGATGCATCCAGGACTATCACCGCTGGTCGTCGGTCGCTTCGACACGCCGCTCGGCGAGGAGTTCATCGACGAGTGAACGACCCTGCGTCAGCTCGGTCAGGACGCCGCGCAGCTGCCGGGCGGCGTCGGCGGGTCGTTCGATGATGATCCTTGTCCCCTCGCGAGCCACGCTCACCACGTCCCCCTCGGCCAGGCCCACCTCGTTCCGCAGACCGGCGGGGATGACGATCCTGCCCTGCTTCCCCACGGTAACCGTGTCACTCATCTCTCGATTGTGCCACGAAACAGGATCCGTGCCACCCGCTCCGGCGACTGCGTCCGACCCGACTGCCAGGATGGCGCGATGACCACACCTACAGCGCAGAACGACCCGATCATGGACCGGATCATCGCCGCGGTCGGGGCGCATCGCCTCGACGGCGACACCCGCCACCGCTACACCCTCGTCGAGCTCTGGTCGGAGATCACCCCGGGCGGGGACCCGTTCCACCGCTGCGTACTCGCCCACCACCTCGCCGACATGGTCGACGATCCGGCGCAGGCGCTCATGTGGGATGTGCGCGCCCTCGACGCCGCCGACGTCCTCGACGACTCACGGGCGCAGGAGCATCACATGAGCCTGCAGGTGGCGGCGTTCTATCCGTCGCTGCACCTGAACATCGCCGACAATCTCCGTCGGCTCGGATCGTTCGATGCCGCAGCCGATCACCTCGACGCCGCGCGGGCGCGCGCCGGTGCGCTGACCGGCCTCGGACCCGAGCACTCCGGGTACGTCGAGATGATGACGACGCTTCTCGACGACATCGGAACGATGACCCGGGCCCGATCGTCGGAGACACGCGCGACGCACCCGGCCTGATGGGGCGGGCGTCAGGTCACCGCGTGAGCTCGCGCCGCACAGCCCGCACGAAGGCCGCGGGGTCGTCGGCGGTCACGTCCAGGTGATCGACTGCCACACCGATTATCTCGAAGCACCGCAGGTGTAGACGCACCGTCGCGTCGCCCTGGCGAAGGGTCGCGCTCCGCGACGCCTCATCGACCTCGACACCGGAGAACCCGGAACCGTCGACACGGCACACGTCGACCGTCTCGATAGCCGATGCCGGGACGTCGAGACCAGCGAAGACGCTGTTGCGCAACACGAGTCGACCCTCGCCGATCACGTGGGGTCTTGTGCGCAGCGAGGCGAGGATGCCGAGCAACCAGCAGAGTGCGTACACATGGATGGCCGCGGCCATGATCGCCGCTGTCGCCGACGAGGTGAACAGGCCGATCAGGACGTCGATGACGACACCCTCGACGATCGCCAGGGCGGCGACGGCGAGAAGCAGCGGCCGCACCTGCCGTCCGTATCCGAACGTGCGCACGCCATCCGGTCGATCCGTGCGCGCCCAACCGAACAACGACCGCCACATACGGCCCTCCGCCCGCAGAACGTTCACGCCGCGGTGCGAGCGCTTCGACGCGTGGAGATCACGTATCCCACGGTGACCCCGGCGAACCAGATGGCGCCGACGACGACCGCGATGCGACCGGAGTCGCTGAAGAACAGCAGCACGACCACCATGGCGAAGAACGCCAACGCGATCACGGTGCTGATCGGCGCCCAGGGCAGGCGATAGTCCGACGCCTCGACCGTTCCCGCGGCCACCCTCGAGCGATAGACCATGTGGCTGATCAGGATCGAGCTCCACACGAAGATGATGCCGACGGTGGAGACCGACGTGATGTAGGCGAACGCGCGGTCGGGGCTGATGATGTTCACGATCACGCCGATCACCATCACCCCGGCCGAGAGGACGATGCCGCCGATCGGTACCTGGCGGCTCGACATCACCGACAGCTTCGTCGGCGCCTCGCCACGTTGGGACAGGCTGCGCAGCATGCGTCCGGTCGAGTAGATACCGGAGTTGCACGACGACAACGCCGCGGTGAGCAGGATGAAGTTCACGATGCCCGCGGCACCGGGGATACCGATGTAGCCGAACACCTCGACGAACGGGCTGTTGCCGTCGGAGAACTCACGCCAGCCGCGCACCGACAGGATGACCACGAGCGCACCGACGTAGAACAGGCCGATGCGGAACGGCAGGGTGTTGATCGCCTTGCGCAGGGTCACCTTCGGGTTGGCCGCCTCGCCGGCGGTGACGCCGACGAGTTCGACTCCCACGTAGGCGAACACGACGATCTGCAGGCTCAACAGGGCCGATCCGAAACCGGTCGCGAAGAAGCCGCCGTCGTTGTAGAGGTTGGTGAGCGAGGGTCCGGTCTCGGGGCCGACGCCGGCGATGGGCAGCAGTACCAGGGTGCCGATGCCGATCATCGCGATGATCGCGGCGACCTTGATCATCGAGAACCAGAACTCGGCCTCACCGAACACCTTGACCGAGATCAGGTTCGCCGCGAACAGGGCGATGAGGACGACGAGCGCGGTGACCCACACGGGGATCGACGGGAACCAGTAGTTGACGTACTTTCCGGCGACGGTGATCTCGGCCATGCAGGTGGTGGTCCACACCGCCCAGTAGGTCCACCCGTTGGTGAAACCCAGGTAGCGGCCGAGGAATTCGTGGGCGTACTCCGAGATCGACCCGGCGACCGGACGGTAGATGAGGAGTTCGCCGAGCGCCCGCATGACGACGAAGATCGCGAGTCCGGCCACGAGGTAGGCCAGGATGAGGGCCGGACCGGCGTCCTCGATCGCGCCGCCGGCGCCGTAGAACAGGCCCGTCCCGATGGCGCCGCCGAGGGCGATCATCTGCACGGTGCGGGCCGAGAGGCCGCGCTGATAGCCGTCGTCGATGTCGGTGGTGTCGGTGCTCATCACGCGAGACTAACGCCGCGGTGACGCCTGTCACGTCGCGGGTCGGACGCCTGTGTAGACGCCCTCGGGCCGGAATCGCAGACGCGGTTCGCGGTACTCCTCGATGGCGTGGGCGACCCAGCCCGCGATGCGCGCGATCGCGAAGATCGTCTCGGCGGCGTCGGGCACCATCCGGTACCGCACCGTGAACGCGGCCAGCGCGAGATCGGAGTTCACGAAGCCGCGGGGCCGCCCGGCGACACCCGCGCGGATGGCGTCCACCGCCGCCAAGACGCGAGCCGAACCGGCATCGGCACCCAGTCCGTCCAGCAGCGCCTCGGCTCGTGGATCGCGGTGTCGGTAGACGACGTGACCGCACCCGGGCGGGAGCTCATGACCTCGCAGGTACTCCGCCACCGCGTGTTCGGGCCCCTGTCGATCGGCGAGAACCGATACGAGGAACTCGTAGGCCAGGGTGGTCGCTCCGCCGTGCAGGGGCCCGTCGAACGCACCCAGTCCGGCCGAGATGACCGCGTAGATGCTGCCGCGTGCGCTGGCCGCGACACGCGCCGCGATGGTGCCCGCGGCGAGGTCGTGATCGGCGAGCAGGATCAGCGCCGCATTGAGCAGCCGTACTCGCGGCGCCGTCGGGGCCATCGGAGACAGTCGGCACCACAATCGTTGCGCCACCGTTGAACCCGTGCCGGCGTCACCCACCACCGGCATCGCGTCCACGACCGCGTCCACGACATGGCTCGCCTTGTCGATCACGTCGTCGGCGGCGATGCTGCCGCGGGAAACGTCGGCGGCGCCCATGAGGTCGACCGTCACCCGGATCCCGTCGAGCCGTCGACCCGCGCCGGGCAGGGTCGGTGCGGCGATGCCCCGACGCGGCCCGCGACGGTCGCCGCCGTCGCGACCCCACAGCATGTCGACGACACCTTCGAAGTCGGCGGCGAACGCGAGTTCTGTGACGTCGCGCCCCCGGTAGTAGAGGTGGTCGTCGTCGAGCAGGGTGATCTCGGTGCGGATACGTTCCACCACCCCGGCCGGCGGCCGCTTCTGGGTGCGGCGGCGTAGAGCCTCGACCTCACCGACGGCGAACAGGCTGCCTCGGATACCCGCGATGCGCACGCTCTCGAGCTGCCCGCGACTGACGTAGGCGTACACCGACGCGGGTTTGATCCCCAACGCGCGGGCCACCTGTGCGGTGGTGAGGTAGTCACGGCCGTCGTGTCGCATCGCCGTGGGCCACCGGTGTGGATGCCGTCGGACCACGCTCGCACCTCCTCGCCCGATGTTGATCCGATCAACATTGACCGGACGCCGTCCTGAGCCGAATGTATGGGCAGAACGGTCGGGAAGTCGAGGAGAAACGAGGAGTCATGGGCGTCATCGTCGCCGAGCCGGGTCTGTCCAATGTGTCGGTGGCACACACCGAGATCGGGGACGTCCACGGCGAGGAGGGTTTCTATCAGTACCGACAGTTCGACGCCGTGTCGCTCGCCCGGTATCGGACTTTCGAGGAGGTGTGGTTCCTGTTCGTCCACGGGCGCCTGCCGGAGCCGCGGGAACTCGACGGTTTCGTCGACGAGGTGCGATCTCTGCGGGCGATCGGCGACGACCTGATGTCGGTGGTCCGGGTGGTCGCAGCAGTCGGTGGCGGACAGCGACCCCTGATCGGTCTTCGCACCGTGTTGTCGTCGCTCGCACAGCTCGAGGGGATGGCACCGATGTGGGATGCCGATCCCGACACCCGCATCCGTCACGCGTTACGGGTCTGCGCGGTCACACCGACGATTCTCGCTGCTCTGCACCGCATCTCGAGCGGTGACGAACCGGTGTCCGACCGTTCCGATCTCGACACCGCCGCCCACTGGCTGTACGCCGTCACCGGCGACGTGCCCTCCCCCGAACACGCACGGGCTGTCGAGCAGTATCTGATCGCGACCGTCGACCACGGCTTCAACGCATCGACCTTCACCGCGCGGGTGATCGCCTCGACCGGCGCCGATCTCGCATCGGCGGTCTGCGGCGCCATCGGCGCGTTCTCGGGACCGCTGCACGGCGGAGCGCCCGACCGGGCGCTCGATGCTCTCGACGAGATCGTCGCTGCCGGTGGGGCCGATGCGGCCGTGGAATGGACCCGCGCGCAGATCGCGCAGGGCGCCCGGATCATGGGGTTCGGTCACGCGGTGTACCGAACGGTCGATCCTCGATCGGAGTTGTTGCGGGACATCGCGATCGATCTCGGTGGCGACATGGTCGACCTGGCCGTCCAGGTGGAGCGGGCGGTGGTGTCGGAGTTGGCCCGGGTGCACCCCGACCGGCCGCTGTACGCCAATGTCGAGTTCTACGCGGGCGTGGTGATGGATCGCTGCGGGATTTCACGGACCATGTTCACCCCCACCTTCACGGTGAGCCGGGTGGTCGGCTGGTGCGCCAATGTCGTCGAGCAGGCACAGAGCCGCAAGATCATCCGACCCCGCGCGACATACGTCGGACCGGAGGCGGTCGAGCTCGTCAGCTGATCGGTCTCGCTACGATGCGGCCATGACATTGCCACCGCGGGTCAGTGCGATCGTGTTCGACTGCGATGGCCTGCTTCTGGACACCGAGACCTGTTGGTCACGGGCCGAGGCGGCGTTGTTCGCCGACCACGGCCACGGGTTCGGTCCCGCCGAGAAGGACATGCTCATCGGGCGGTCCGTACCCGCCGTTTGTGCGGAGCTGGCGCACTTCTTCGGCCGTCCCGACCACGGTCCCCGCATCGAGGCGGACCTGCTGGCCCGGGTGGAAGCCGAGCTGGCCCAGGGAGTCGCACCGATGCCCGGGGCTCGAACGCTGCTCGACACCCTGGCGGACCGTGTCCCGATCGCCGTCGCCACCAACAGTCCTCGTTCCCTGCTGACCGCCGCTCTCCGCGCGTCGCGCCTCGACGTCTTCTTCGAGGTCTCGGTGGCCGCCGACGAAGTGAGACATCCCAAACCACATCCCGAGCTGTATCTGAGGGCATTCGACGGGTTGGGGGCCGACCCCACCGAGGGTGTCGCCCTCGAGGATTCCTCGACGGGAGTCGCTGCCGCCAGAGCGGCCCGGGCGTTCGTGGTCACCGTTCCGTCGCAGCCCGGAAAGGACCTGGACGGCGATCTGGTGCTCGCGACGCTGGACGATCCCGCGATCCTGGATTGGGCGTCGACCGTGGAGGTCAGCTGACGTCTCGACAGTCGACGTGAGGACCTTGCTGCGGGTTCGGTCCGGTCACCGCCGGCGGCGGTAGCGTCGAGGGCGTGCCCGTGTTCCTCGATCTCGACGATCTCGACGCCGCCATCACGCAGTGCCGGGCGTGTCCGCGGCTGGTCGAGTGGCGCGAACGTGTCGCCCGCGAGAAGCGACGCGCGTTCGCCGACGAGGAGTACTGGGGCCGCCCGGTGCCGGGCATCGGCCCGGCTGACGCCGCGTTCCTCATCATCGGACTCGCGCCTGCGGCGCACGGCGCGAATCGGACCGGGCGGATGTTCACCGGCGACCGCAGCGGCGACGTCCTGTTTGCGGCGATGCACGCGGTGGGCCTGGCCAACCAACCGACCTCGGTGTCGGCAGACGACGGGTTGACGCTGCGCGGCACCAGGATCACCGCACCGGTGCACTGCGCTCCCCCCGCGAACAAGCCGACACCCGCCGAACGCGACGAGTGTTCGCACTGGCTGCAGTCGGAGCTGACACTGCTCGCCCCGACGGTGCGATCGGTGATGTCGCTCGGCGCCTTCGGATGGCGGGCCGCTCTCACCGCGTTGAGTGAACACGGGTACGCGATACCCGTGCCGCGTCCCACGTTCGGTCACGGCGTGTGGGTCGACCTCGCCGGCGACGGCCTGCCCCCCATCCGTCTGTTCGGCAGCTATCACGTGAGCCAGCAGAACACCTTCACCGGTCGACTCACCCCGGCGATGCTCGAGGCGGTGCTGAGCGAGGCGGCCGCTCATGCGGGGTTGTGACACCGACGACCGCCGGCGGGAGGACAATGACTCTCATGTCCCCCGACGGCCCCACCTTCGACCCGATCGCGAAGGCCCGCGACAACTGGTCGAACGCCGGGTGGGGTGACGTCGCCGACGGCATGGTCGCCGTCACGTCGGTGATGCGGGCCCACCAGATCCTCCTCGCCCGCGTCGAAGCCGCCCTGCGTCCGTTCGACCTGAGCTTCTCCCGTTTCGAACTGTTGCGCCTGCTGGCCTTCAGCCGCAACGGTGCGCTACCCATCACCAAAGCCAGTGTGCGGCTGCAGGTTCACGTCACCAGCGTCACCCACGCGATCCGCCGCCTCGAATCGGCCGGCCTGGTGGAGCGCATCCCCCACCCCACCGATGGTCGGACCACCCTGGTGCGGATCACCGACATCGGCCGCTCCACGGTCGAAGAGGCCACGAACACCCTCAACACCGACGTCTTCGCCGACATCGGTCTCCCCGAGGATCAGTCGCGCGCCCTCGTCGACGCGATCGAGACCCTCCGCCGCTCCGCCGGCGACTTCTGATCCAGTTGCGTCTTCGAGTCAACCGTCGTGCCTCGCGCTCCGCCGGGCGGGCAGTCATCTGCATCGAGTGGCCGGGCCCCGCTGTCGTGCTTGTGGATGGCGGCGTCTTTGACGCCATGTTCTGTCGGACCCGCACGCTAGAGTGGTGATCGGGGGCGTCGCCCGTGCGTTATTCGATTACGAGTCAACAGGATTCGACCGATTGGCCCTTGCGCGGTTCTCCGAACGCATGTACGATTGAGGGATGACCGGGGGATCATTCACAGCATTGGCCGACTCACTCATCGACGACCACCGCACACAAGACACCGTTGTCGCCGACGATGACGCCGAGATTGTCGCCGCCATCCGCGGCGTCGTGGCCTTGCGGGCGGTGGCCGACGACCTGCTCGCACGATTGACCGCCCAGGCCGACCGTGTCGGCGTCGCCCGGCGGTCGGGGATGTCGCTGCGGGAAGTGTTGTGTGCCAATGGAGTCGCGCCTGCGGTGGCGTCACGATTGATCCGCCTCGGGCGTGCCCGCGAAGTTTTGCCGGGGGTGGCGCGTCATTCCCGCGATGGTTCGGTGTCGGCTGAACACCTTGACGCCGTCGCGCGTGGTGTTGATCACGTCGCTCGCCGTACCGGGGAACCCCTCGACTCCGATCTGGTGTCGAGCCTGGAGCGGCGGTTGGTAGCGAAAGCTGTCGCCGGCGCACCTCCCGCTGAACTGCTCGACGACGCCCGCGCTGCCGCGATCGCCCACACCCCCGACGAAACGCCGGACGTGCCCGTGGCCGAAGACGCCGCACTGAATGAGCTGGCGTGGAATCAAGCCGACGACGGCCGGTTACGGGGCGAATTCGACCTCGACGTCGCCACCGGCGAACGACTCAACACCGCCCTCGACACCGCATCCCGACCTCGACCTGAACCTGACGGCACCCCCGACCCACGGACCGCCGCGCGCCGACGAGCTGATGCCTTCGCTCAACTCCTCGAAGCCGGCACCCGCGGACTGTCGCCCGACGCCCTGTCGGGACCACCATCCACCGAACTCATCGTGACCATCCCCCTCGAAGGAGCCGGTCACGCAGAACCGGCGCGGTTGAGTTGGCTCGGACCGATCTCCGACCTCACCACCGAGCTCCTGGCCTGCGATGCGAAAGTCCTCGGGATCGGCGTTGACCTCAACGGAGCACCCATCTCCGTCGCCGCGCAGAAACGGTTGTTCACCGGCAACGCTAGGAAAGTCGTCCTCACCCGCGACCAGGGCTGCATCAAGTGCGGTGCCCCGGCGTCGTGGTGCGACGTCCACCACATCATCCACTTCGCCAACGGCGGACCGACCACCGTCGACAACGGATGCCTCCTCTGCCGGTCCTGTCACGTCGCGGTCCACACCACCGGCTGGGACATCGTCATGGGCCACGACCGACACCCCTGGCTCATCCCACCAGCAACCATCGACCCACGCCGCGTACCTCTACCGGCCTACAACAGAAGAACATTGGCACTCGCGGAACCGATCGCCGCATAGCGCCGTCATAGAACCAACGCCCCCGGTATCGGGAGCGGCACGAACCTTGACAACTCCACAGTGTGAAACCCGACGATCAGGTCGCTCTCCGGTGGGTCAGCGCAGGGTCTCGATGATGGCGCTGAAGTCCTTGGCGCCGTTGCTCTCCGCGAACGCGGCGTAGATCTCGGCGGCGTGGGTTCCCAGGGGTGCGGTGGCGCCGGTCGAGGTGACCGCGTCCATGGCCAGGCCGAGGTCTTTGTGCATGAGCGCGGTCGCGAAGCCCGGTCGGAAGTCGTTGTTGGCGGGCGATGTCGGTACCGGGCCGGGAACGGGACAGTTGGTGTGCACCGACCAGCAGTTGCCGGTGGCGCCGGTGATGACGTCGAACAGCGAGTCCGCCGACAGGCCGAGTTTCTCGGCGAGAACGAAGGCCTCGCCGACGACGATCTGTTGCACTGCGAGCACCATGTTGTTGCACACCTTCGCCGCCTGGCCGCTTCCCGGTCCACCGCAGTGGATGACCTTGCCCGCCATGGGTTCGAGAACGGGTGCGGCGGCGGCGTAGGCGTCGTCGTTCCCGCCGACCATGAAGGCCAGGGTCCCGGCGGTCGCACCCTTCACCCCGCCGGAGACCGGGGCGTCGACCTGGGCGAAGCCGAATTCCGCAGCGAGGGTGTGCATGTCGCGTGCGTCATCGACGGAGATGGTGGAGCTGTCGATGAAGACCGCTCCGTCCTGGGCGACGGGGAGTACCTCGGCATACGCCGACCGGACCAGTGCGCCGCTCGGCAGCATCGTGATGACGACCGCGGCCCGTTCGACGGCCTGGACGGCGGTCTCGGCGACGAGGACCCCGTTCTCGGCGGCAGCGGCCGCGGCGGCGGGCACCGGATCGAACCCCGCGACGGTGTGCCCGGCGGCAACGAGATTGGCGGCCATGGGTCCGCCCATGTTGCCCAGGCCCAGAAACGCGATGGTGGTCATGATGTCTCCTTGGCGATGGCACGGCCGACGACCATGCGCATGATCTCGTTGGTGCCCTCGAGGATTCGGTTCACCCGCAGGTCGCGGACGATCTTCTCCAGCCCGTAGTCGTGCAGGTACCCGTACCCGCCGTGTAGCTGCAGGGCCTGGTCGGCGACGGCGAAACACCGTTCGGTGACGAAACGCTTGGCCATCGCGCAGATCGTCACCTTGTCGGGGTGATCGGCGTCGAGGGCGGCCGCCGCGTTCCACAGCATCAGTCGCGACGCCTCGAGGTCGATCGCCATGTCGGCCAGGGCGAAACGGATGGTGGGTTCGTCGATGAGACTGCCACCGAAGGCCTCCCGCTCCCGCAGGTACCGCCGCGTGCGGGCCATCGCATCCTGTGCTCCGCCGAGCGAGCAGGCCGCGATGTTGATGCGCCCGCCGTTGAGTCCGTTCATCGCGATACCGAAGCCCGTTCCCTCACCGGCCTCGCCACCGACCATGTTCGTCGCGGGGATACGGACATCGTCGAACACGACCGCGGCGGTCGGCTGGGCGTGCCACCCCATTTTCTTCTCCTGCGCGCCGAACGACAGCCCGGGCGTGCCGTTCTCGACGAGGAAGGTGGAGATGCCTTTCGGCCCGTCGCCTCCGGTACGCGCCATCACGATGTACACATCGGATGTGCCGGCGCCGGAGATGAACTGCTTGACCCCGTTGAGCACGAAGTCGTCGCCGTCACGGTCGGCACGGGTCCGCAGCGCCGCCGCATCGGACCCCGCGGAGGGCTCGGTGAGGCAGTAGCTCGCGATGGCCTCCATGCTCGCCATCCGCGGAACCCAGTGCGCCCGCTGCTCGGCCGTCCCGTAACTGTCGACCATCCAGGTCGCCATGTTGTGGATCGACAGGAACGCTGCGGTCGTCGGGTCGGCGGCGGCGAGCTCGGTGAAGATGCGCACTCCGTCGAGGCGGGTGAGCCCGCTGCCGCCGAACTCCTCGGAACAGTAGATCGCCGCCATCCCCAACGCCGCTGCCTCACGCAGTTCGTCTGCCGGGAAGTGCTTCTCGGTGTCCCAGTCGAGTGCGTGCGGGGCGATCCGTTTGGCGGCGAAGGCCGCGGCGGTGTCGGTGATGACGCGGTCGTCGGCCGACAGCGCCGAGTCGAGGACACTCACTGCATCGTGGGGATGACGAACTCGGCCCCGTCCTTGATACCCGACGGCCACCGCGTCGTGATCGTCTTCACCTTGGTGTAGAACTGGATCGCCGCGGGCCCGTGCTGGTTGAGGTCACCGAAACCGGATCGCTTCCAGCCTCCGAAGGTGTGGTAGGCCACGGGAACCGGGATCGGCACGTTCACACCGACCATGCCGACCTGGACCCGCGCACAGAAGTCCCGCGCGGCGTCGCCGTCCTGGGTGAAGATCGCAACACCGTTGCCGTATTGGTGATCCGACGCCAACGCCAGCGCCTCCTCGTAGTCGCCCGCGCGAACGATGCAGAGCACCGGGCCGAAGATCTCGTCGGTGTAGATCGACATCTCCTTCGACACGTGGTCGAACAGGGTGGGTCCGATGAAGTAGCCGCCCTCGAGCGCCGCATCACCGTAGGTGAGATCGTCGCTGGCGCGATCACGGCCGTCGACGACGAGGTCGGCGCCGGCATCGACACCCTGACCGATGTAGTCGCGCACCCGCTCGAGCGCCGCGGCACTCACCAGTGGTCCGTAGTCGGCCTTGGGGTCATGGCTGTGTCCGACGCGCAGGGCCGTCACACGCTCGACGAGCCTGTCCCGCAGACGGTTCGCGGTCTCCTCGCCGACCGGGACCGCGACGCTGATCGCCATGCAGCGCTCGCCCGCGCTGCCGTAACCGGCGCCGATCAACGCGTCGACAGCCTGGTCGAGGTCGGCGTCGGGAAGGATGATCATGTGGTTCTTGGCGCCACCGAAGCACTGCGACCGCTTACCGTTCGCCGCGGCGGTGGAGTAGATGTACTGCGCGATGTCCGACGATCCGACGAAGCCCAGCGCCTGGACATCCGGGTGAGTGAGCAGTGCATCCACCGCGACCTTGTCACCGTGCACCACCTGGAACACGCCGGCCGGGAGACCCGCTTCGAGGAACAACTCGGCCAGCCGCAGCGGCACCGAGGGGTCACGTTCGCTCGGCTTGAGGATGAACGCGTTGCCGCACGCGAGCGCCGGGCCGGCCTTCCACAGCGGGATCATCGCCGGGAAGTTGAACGGCGTGATGCCCGCGACGACACCGAGCGGCTGGCGCACCGAGTGCACGTCGATGCCGGTGCCCGCACCCTCGGTGAACTCGCCCTTGAGCAGATGCGGGATGCCGATGGCGAACTCGATGACCTCGACACCACGCTGGATGTCACCGTGCGCATCGGCGATGGTCTTGCCATGCTCGATCGACAGCAGCTCGGCGAGCTCGTCGGCGTTCTGGTTCACCAGGTCGACGAAACGCATCATGACCCGCGCGCGCTTCTGCGGGTTCCACGCCGCCCACACCCGCTGCGCGGCCACCGACGACGCGACGACCTCGTTCACCTCGTCGACCGAGGCGAGCGGGACCGTGGCCTGCACGGCACCGGTCGACGGGTTCATCACATCGGCACTCCGGCCGGACGTGCCCGGTCGGCGCGCACCGTCGACGAAGTGCGGGATCTCTGAGGTCATGGTGTGTCTCCGACTCGATGTGGTGAGAGTGCCCGGGGTGTGTCCCCGATCACGGTATACTTGCATATCCTAGTGTTTGCCCGCCAGGTGTCCAACCCGGCGGGGAGTCCGGCTGAGAGGTGGCCCGTGTCCCGTCCGCAGGAGTCCAGAACCGAGACGTTCCGATCCGCGCGCGACCTTTTGGTGCGCCACGCCGACGACTACGAGACCGCGGTCGCGGAATTCCGGTGGCCGCAGTTCGACGAATGGAACTGGGCGATCGACTGGTTCGACGCGATCGCCCGGAACGCCGACGGGTCGCCGAACGAGGCGCCGGCGCTGTGGATCGTCGAGGAGGACGGCAGCGAGTCGATCCACAGCTTCGCCGACATGAGCACCCGATCAACACGGGTGGCGGGATGGCTCGATGGTCTCGGCGTCGCGGCCGGCGACCGCATCCTGCTGATGCTGGCCAACCAGGTCGAGCTGTGGGAGGTGATGCTGGCGGCGATGAAGATCGGCGCCGTCGTGATCCCCGCGACCACGTTGCTCTCCGAGTCCGACATCGCCGACCGCATCGACCGGGGCGGCGTCGCCCACGTGATCGCGCGCAGCGAACTGGCCGCCACCTTCGACGCCGTCGGCGCACGGCACACCCGGATCGCGGTCGGTGACCCCGTCGACGGCTGGATCTCCTACGCCGACGCCGCCGACGCGCCCGCCGAGTTCACGCCGAGCCACACCACCCACGCCGACGACACACTGCTGCTCTACTTCACCTCCGGCACCACCTCGAAGCCGAAGCTGGTGGAGCACACCCACGTCTCGTATCCGGTGGGCCACCTGTCGACGATGTACTGGATCGGTCTGCGCCCCGGCGACATCCACCTCAACGTCAGTTCCCCCGGCTGGGCGAAGCATGCATGGTCGAACGTGTTCGCGCCCTGGAACGCCCAGGCGTGCGTGTTCATCTACAACTACGCGCGATTCGACGCGAAAGCGCTGATGGATCAGATGCAGCGCTGCGCGGTCACGAGTTTCTGCGCGCCGCCGACGGTGTGGCGCATGCTGATCCAGTCCGATCTCGCACACCTCACCACCCCGCCGCGCGTGGCGGTCGGCGCCGGCGAACCGCTCAACCCCGAGGTCATCGACCGTGTGCGCCGCGCGTGGGGAGTCACGATCCGCGACGGCTTCGGGCAGACCGAGACCACGGTGCAGATCGCGAACTCGCCGGGACAGCCACTCAAGGACGGGTCGATGGGTCGACCCTGTCCGGGCTACCGCATCACCCTCGTCGACCCCGCGACCGGGACACCGGACGTCGACGAGGGCGAGATCTGCATCGACCTCGCACACCGGCCGCTCGGTCTCATGGTCGGCTACCACGGCGACCCGGAACGCACCGCCACGGCGATGGCCGGCGGCTACTACCACTCCGGCGACGTCGGGAGCCGCGACTCCGACGGCTACATCACCTACGTCGGCCGCACCGACGACGTCTTCAAGTCCAGCGACTACCGGATCAGCCCGTTCGAGCTGGAATCGGTTCTGCTCGAACACGATGCCGTCGCCGAGGCCGCGGTGGTCCCCGCCCCCGACGAGCTACGCCTGTCGGTGCCGAAGGCCTACATCGTGCTGGCACCGGGCCACGAACCGACCGAGGAGACGGCCAACGCGATCTTCGACCACAGCCGTGCCCAGCTCGCCGGCTACAAGCGGATTCGCCGCATCACCTTCGCCGATCTGCCGAAGACCATCAGCGGCAAGATCCGTCGCGTGGAACTGCGAAAGCTCGAGAGCGGGGGGCTCGAATCGAGCGGGGGCGGCGACGGATCGCTCGTCGAATTCCGCGAACCCGCGTCCTCGCGGGTCGATAGCGTGGGCTCATGACGCGCACACTCGCCCTCGACGACCTCATCGCGGAGCTCCCCGACGGGATGGTCGTCACCGATCCCGACATCTGCGGCGGGTACCGGCAGGACCGCGCGCTCGACCCCGACGCCTCGATCCCGCTGGCAGTGGTGCGCGCGGAGTCGACCGACCACGTCGTCGCGGCGGTGCGCTGGTGCGCGGCGAATCGTGTCGCCATCGTGCCGCGCGGCGCGGGGACCGGGTTGTCGGGCGGGTCGGGCGGTGTCAACGGAGCGATCACGATCTCCACCGAACGGATGCGCGCCATCGAGATCGACCCCGTGATGCGGGTGGCCGTGGTGCAGCCCGGACTCCTCAACGCCGAGGTCAAAGCCGCTGCCGCACAACACGGACTGTGGTATCCGCCGGATCCGTCGTCGTTCGAGATCTGCTCGATCGGCGGCAACGCGGCCACGAACGCCGGCGGGCTGTGCTGCGTGAAGTACGGCGTCACGACCGACTACGTGCTCGGCATGCAGGTGGTCCTGGCCGACGGCCGTGCCGTACGGCTCGGCGGCCCACGCCTCAAGGACTCTGCGGGCCTGTCGTTGACGAAGCTGTTCGTCGGCAGCGAGGGCACCCTCGGCATCATCACCGAGGTCACCCTGCGACTGCTGCCGCCACAACCGGCGGCCTCGACGGTGGTCGGCAGCTTCGCCAGCGTCCACGACGCGACCGAGGCGGTGCTGGCGATCACCGACCGGATCCGTCCGGCGATGCTCGAGTTCATGGACTCGGTCGCCATCAACGCCGTGGAAGACCACCTCAAGATGGGTCTCGACCGGTCGGCGGGCGCGATGCTCGTCGCCCAGAGCGACTCCCCCGGCGCCGCGGCCGCCGAGGAGATCGCGGTCATCACAGCAGCATTCGAGGCCAACAACGCCTCTGAGGTGTTCGCGACCGATGACGCCGAGGAGGGTGAGGCGTTCACCGTGGCCCGGCGGATGGCCATCCCCGCGGTGGAGAAACTCGGATCACTTCTGCTCGAGGACGTCGGCGTGCCGCTACCGAAGCTGCCCGACCTCGTCGACGGCATCGCGGCCATCGCCGAGCAACGTGAGGTGATGATCTCGGTGATCGCCCACGCCGGCGACGGGAACACCCACCCGCTCATCGTGTTCGACCCCGCCGACACCGACCAGGCCGCCCGCGCGCAGGTCGCCTTCGGGGAGGTCATGGACCTCGCGATCGGGCTCGGCGGCACCATCACCGGCGAGCACGGCGTCGGCCGGTTGAAGAAGCCGTGGTTGCCCGATCAGGTCGGCGACGACGTGATGGACATCAGCCGCCGCATCAAGGACGCCCTCGACCCCGACCACCTCATGAACCCGGGCACCATGTTCTGACGGGCCCTAAAACCCGAAGTACTTCTCCAACAGTCGAAGCCAGATCTCGCTGCCCGTCGGATACGACGGGACGGCGTGCCAGAGATCGTCGACGGTCACCTTGCCGACGATGGCCACCGTCGCCGCGTGGATGAGCTCACCGGCCTCGGGACCCACGAAGGTGGCGCCCACGAGCGTGCGGGTCTCGTCGTCGACGACGATCTGCGCGATACCGGTCGCGTCGTCGCGCATCAACCCGATGCCCGACGCCGCCGTGATGGGCTGACCCACCACGGTCACCGACCGTCCACGCTCGCGCGCGTCGCGGGCGGTGAGCCCGGTGCTGCCGACCTGCGGATCGGTGAAAACCGCCTGCGGCACCGGCACGTCGTCGCGGACCGGCGGTGGCGTGCGGCCCTCCGCGCGGGCGGCGATGCGCGCACCGACGACCCGGGCCTGGTACTTGCCCCAGTGGGTCAGCATCGGTCCGAACGACACGTCACCGACCGCGTACAGCCAGTCGTGTCCACCGGGATGGACCCCGGACAGGACCGACGGGTCGTCGATGCCGACGGAGTCGAGGCCGAGTCCGACGGTGGCGGGCCGCCGACCCGCGGCGACGAGGATCTCCGCGGCGGTGAGATCCTCACCGTCGACGGCGACGGTGACCGGACCGCCATGGGACACCCCCACCCCGGCGTCGGGGGTCACGCCGTCGCGACGCGGATCGGAGATCGCGACACCGGCACGCACCTCGACACCCGCCGCGCGCAGACCCTCGATCACCGCCTCACCGACGACGTCGTCGAGGGCGCCGAGCACCTGTCCGCGCACAAGCATCGTCACCGAGGTGCCCAGCGCGTTCATCCACGTCGCCGCCTCGCAGGCCACGACACCGCCGCCGATCACGATCAGCGACTCGGGCACCTCGCGGACGCCTGTCGCGTCCCTCGAGGTCCAGGGGTGCAGGTCGGCGAACACGCCGGGGATGCTCGCGGTGCTCCCCGTCGCCAGCACCACGGCCTGGCGTGCGGTGAGGGTGCGTTCGCCGTCGGCGGTCGTGACCCGCACGGTGCGGTCACCGGCCAGCGCGCCGCGACCGGAGATGACGTCGATGCCGATGCCCTGCGCCCAGGACCGCTGCCCGGAGTCGTCGTAGCCGCTCACCCAGGTGTCTCGGCGGGCGAGCAGCGCGGCGGTGTCGAGTTCGCCGACCGTGACGCCGTCGAGGTGCCGGCCGGCGGTGGTCACCTCGACGGGCCGCAGCAGTGCCTTGCTCGGCATGCACGCCCAGTAGGAGCACTCGCCGCCGAGGAGGTCGGCCTCCACGATGGCGGCGGTGCGGTCGGATCCGGCGATGGCGAACTGGGCGGCCACCTCACCGGCGGGTCCGCCGCCGATGACGATGACGTCGTAGGTGTCGGTCATCGACCCAGCCTGCTACGCGATGAGCTCGCTGTCACGGGGGGTCGTCGGCGCGGGCGTGTCGACACCGCGGACCGCCGAGAGGGTGGCGAGGGTGATGACCGCGCGGACCATGATCGCGAGCACGAGGACCATAACGGTGGTCTGCCACCAGCCGACGGCCACGGCCTCGCCGAGGAGCGTGACGCCCAGCGCCATCGAGACCGCGGGCTCCATCACCGTCATCGCCGGGAACGAGGTCTGCAGTTCACCCGCGACGAAGCTGCGCTGCTGGGCGACGACACCGCCGATCGCGACGACGACGAAGAGGTAGACCTCGGGGCGCGCATAGAGGTTGAGCGGGTCGTGCAGCGCCACGTAGACGACGGTCTTGATGAGCAGGGCGCCGATGCCGAACAGGGCGCCGGCGACGAGGCCGTAGCACAGCGCACGATTGTGGTCGCTGGACCGCTCGGCCACCACGACCAGCACGATCAGCAGCGCGATGATGGCGGCGATCGTGGCGACGATGAGCGCGTGGTCGGGCCGGCGGTCGACCTCGCGGGGGTCGGCGACGAGCAGGAAGATGCCGACGCACGCGACGAGCACGCCACCCCACGCCCACTCGTAGCGGCTGGGATGCCGGTGGTCGAGCCACGCCTCGAGGGGTAGCGCGAACAGCACCGCGAGGACCACGAGCGGCTGCACCAGCAGGATCGATCCGAGGCCCAGCGCCGCCGCCTGCAGGGCGAACCCGCCGAGCGCGATGCCCGCGCCCAGACACCACAGGACGGAGATGGCGCCACCCTCACACGAGGCGCGCTGGCGCAGCACGGTTCCCGCCGCGATCAGCGCTGCCGCGCCGACCGCCAGCAGCGCCGGGAGCCAGGTGTGCACGTCTTCGAGGTTAGTGGCCGGCCCGGGATGTGCCACCCAGGGAAACGCCGGTGGGACCCGCGGACACCAGTTCCGGAGGCGATTCGAACTCCGTTTCCCGAGCTGCGGCGTGCTTGGCCAGCACCACCACCGCATAGAACATGAGGATCAACACACCACCGGCGAAGACGCCCTCGACGACGTCGACATCGGCGCGCTCCCCGAGCAGCAGGACGCCGAGCGCCATCGCCACCGCGGGTTCCATCACGGTCATCGCGGGGAACGAGGTCTGCAGGTCGTGAGCGGCGAAGGCCAGCTGCTGCGCCCACACCGAGCCGCCTGCGACGACGATGATCAGGTACAGCTCGGGGTGGGCGAAGATGGTGAGGAGCCCGTCGCCCATCTGGGTCACCACACCCTTGACGAGGAACGACTGCACACCGGTGAGCAGACCCGACGCCGATCCGAACAGCAACGCCCGGTAGTGCAGCGACACGAATTTCGCGCCCACCACCAGCCCGGCGAGCACGACGAGGACCGCCACGACGGTGCCGACGAACACCCACGGGCCGGGTGAGGACTCCGACGGGGTGGGCATCGCGATCAACACGAACGCGGCGATGCAGAGGGTGAGGACGATGCCCCACTTCCACTCCTGGAAGGTGAGCCGCCGGTGGTCGAGGTAGGCCTCCATCGGCAGCGCGAACAGCACCGACAACACGATGAGCGGCTGTACCAGGAGCAGCGTCCCCAGTCCCAGGGCGACGGCCTGCAGCGCGAACCCGCCCGCGGCGATCACCACGCCCAGCCACCAGCGTCGGGTGATGCCGCCGGTCGGTGTCGACGACCGCTGCCGCACCAGGGTTCCCGACGCGACCAGCAGCGCCGACAACACGGCGAGCGTCGCGGGCAGGAACAGGTGCATCGCGCCCACGCTACTGGCCGCTACGGGTTGCCGCGGCCTCCTCGGCGCCCCGGGCGCGGATTCTCAACGAAGTCTTATCGAGCGCCCTCGACGGGTGTGTTGCCGATCACCCGACGATGGGCGCGACGGGCAGGCACGGCACCGGTCTCGGGTGTGCGGGATCGAGTGCGTTGAGCACGTAGGTCGCCGCCCGACGCGACGCGGCGACCGCGACATGGTCGCTGTGATCGATCGAACAACCGTTCTGCACAACGATGTTGGTGACGTCGTCACCGGGCCGGCCGGCGACCTGTCCGGAGGTGTAGGGGATGACGGCCTCGTCGTATCTCGTGGAGATGTTCGTGTAGGCGATACCCGGCACGTAGGGTCCGCCGCCGGCGTCGATCTTCCCGAGCAGCGGCGAGCCGGACTGCATCTGACCGCATGCGGCGCACACCGGCAAGCCGGTCTCGGTGAGGCCCAGACGGCGCATGAAGGCACCCGATTGTGCGGCCGCCGATCCGCCCGTCCCGTTCCACAGCGGCGCGATCGAGACGTAGCGGGCCACCGACGATGCACCGCCGAGGTACTTCACGAACCAGGTCGGCATGAGGGTGCCCTGGGAGTGTCCGACGAGGTCGACCTTGGCCGCCCCAGTGGCCTGTCGCACACGGTCGACGAAGGTGCGCAGTTGCGCGGCGCTGGTCTCGATCCGTCCCATCCCGCCGACCTGGTCGAAGGGTGGGATCGACGTGACGGCGCCGTAGGTGAGGGCGAACACGCAGTAGCCCTCGTTGCGCAGCAGCGGGACATAGGTGCCCCAGTTGGTCATGCTGCCGCCACCCGTCCCGTGGACGAGCACCACCGGGTTCGGGTGGTCGGCGGTCGGGCGGCACCGGAAGTCGTTCGACCCGGGTAGCGAACCCCCGGGATCGGTCAGCGCGTAGGGGATGCCGGAGAAGAAGTTGTACGACACGGGCAGTGGTGCGGCGGCGGCCGGCGCCGCCGTGGTGGCCAGCACTCCGGCCGCGACCATCAGGCCGACGACGATGCGCACGACAACTGAGCTAGAACGTGTTCTCATTTGCGGAACGTAACACCTCGCCACCAGCGCATCACCGTCTTCGTCGGTACTTCTTCGCGCCACGCCGCCTCCGGTGCCGCGTCGATGTCGGTCATCGGATCTACCGTCGAGTGGTGTCATCACCGGAGACGACGAGCGACATCGAACGCGAGCTGGAACAGCTCCTGACACTGTCGCGTGCGCAGATCGAGCGGGCGTGCACCGACGCCCGCGCCCGCGAGGAGCTGGTCGAACTCAGCCTCGACGAGGACCTGGAACTGCGCGAGGCCGCAGCGGCCGCGCACGATCGCGGCGACGAGGAGCACGCCCGGGCGTGTGAGCAGGAGGCGTCGGCGTGGCGCCACACCGCGCGGCTGCTGCGCGAGGCACCTGTCGTCGCCCGGCCCTCGCGATCGCGCACCGCATGACGCGCACCCTGATCCTCATGCGGCACGGCAAGTCGGGATACCCCGAGGGCGTCGGCGACCACGAACGTCCGTTGGCCGAGCGGGGCATCGCGCAGGCGACGCTGGCCGGTGAATGGTTCTCCCGCGACGGGCTGCACGTCGACGCCGTCGTCTGCTCGACCGCGACCCGCACGCGGCAGACCCTGCAGTGCACCGGGGTCGACGCCGCCTCGGTCGATTTCGTCGACGACGTCTACGGCGGCATGCCCGAGCACGTTCTCGCCGCGATCCGCGATCACGTGCCCGCCGACGCCGAGACGGTGTTGGTGGTGGGCCACGAACCCGGGATGCCCGCCACCGCCGTGGCCCTCGACCCGTCGGCCGACATCGACGGGTTCCCGACGTCGGCCTACGCGGTGCTGCGGATCTCGGCCCCGTGGGAGCGGATCGGCCTCGACGCCGACACCGCGACGCTGGTGTCGATGAACATCCCGCGCTGACGCCTCGGCGCTATCGCCGCGCGTCGACGATCGCGGCGGCCAGGTCGATACCCGACCGCCACGCACTCTCCACGCGCGGCGACCCCTCCGGGCACCACTGGTCACCGGCGAATCCGACGAGCCGACCGTCCATCTCGCGCAGGGAGTGACTCGCCGGGTGACTGCCGGTCGGTTTGGCGAAGGTCCAGCGGTGTGCGTGGGTCCAGTCGATCGCCGACCGGTCGATCCCGAGCAGCTCGGTGACCGATGCCTCGACCTCACCGATCACCTCGGCCGGATCGTCGAGATGCGCGCCGGCCAGATCAGGCGTGGTGTGGGCGACGAGAACCGCGGCACCGTCACCACGGCGGGAGCCGTCGTCGGCGAGGAACGAGATCGACGGGTGGTCGTTCACGAACGCGGCGTGGGTGAACGGCAGGTCGCGCACCGATTCTGGCTCGAACCCGATGGCTACCGCGATCACCGGCTCGTACCCGACCGGCTCGTCGATCTCGATCAGCCGTGCGGCCTGCGGGTCGGGCATGGCGATCACGACGGCGCCGTCGGGCAGCGCGTCGAGGTCGACGGAGGTGACCTCGATGTCGCCGAGGATGTCGCGCACGAGTGACCGCAGGCCGCCGGGCGTGGCCCAGCGCATCGGGCCGGTCGAGGTCGACGCGTCCCCACCGCGCGCGAGCACGCCGAAGGTGTCGGTCCACTCGCGCGCCAGACCGCGGTCGCGCCAGCCGTCGACCACGGTCTCGAAACCGTTGTCGCGCACCGTGAAGTACCCGGCCCCGACGTCGACGCGGCGGCCGTGCAGCTCAGGCGAGGCCATCCGGCCCCCGGGGGCGCGTCCGCGATCGAGCACCCGGACCTGCACCCCCGCGGCGACCAGCGCGGCAGCACACGCCGCCCCCGACATGCCCGCCCCGACGACGGTCACCGGCGTGCCCACGGTGTGTTCGGTGCTCATCGATTCACCGTACGTGTCGGGGCCACGGGTTCTCCCCCTCGACCAGCCACCGCAACGAATCGGCCCAGAAGTCGTCACGGTGGCGGCTGTGGAACAGCCCGAAATGCCCGATGGTGCTGTAGCCGAGCGCATCCGGTGGCAGCAGGACGAACTCGCGGGGCGCGTCGGGCAGGTAGCCCAGCACCCGTCGTACGGCAGCGGGCGTCGCGTACTCGTCGTCGGTGGTCGCGACGGCGAGGACCGATGCGGTCATCGCCGCGGCGACGGCCACGACGTCGGCGCGTTCGGCGCGGGGGTAGTTGTCCTCCATCCGTGGGCGACGGCGCGCGCACTCCATCGCCACGCCCCGCGGGAGGTCCTCCATCCACCCGAGGCGCCGGGCCGGGAAGTACCCGCACACGGTGGTGAGCACCGGGCCCACCACCCGCCAGCGCCAGATCAGCCGTCGCCGGGCCCACGGCGCGAAATCGCCGCGCCACGCGTATTGGCCACCGACGCTGAGCACCCGCGCGATCTCGGTGTTGCGCCGAGCCCACAGCGGGACCACGCCACCGACGCTGTGCCCGACGACGGAGATCGGCGCATCGGGCCACCGGCGCCGGGCGTCGCCGAGCACCGCGTCGAGGTCTCTGCGGCCCCAGTCCTGCCAGCGACATCGCATGCCGCGCAACCGCGTCGGCCGGGAATCGCCGATGCCGCGGTAGTCGAACGTGATGACCTCGAACCCGTTGTCGGCGAGGAACGCCGCGTACCGGTGGTAGTAGCGAGCGAGCACCCCCGTCGCGGCGGTGATGATCGCGACCCCCGGGTGTGCCCCGTCGGTGTCGGATGCGGGCCAGTGATGACCGCGCACCACGAACCCGTCGGCGCAGGTGATCTCGATGGGGACGCCGCTCACCGATTCAGCGTATCCGCGGCCGATGTCACCCCCGGCTCCCTAGGATCGCGGCATGACCATCACCCCCTCCGCGATCGACACCGTGACGAAGAAGCTGTCCCGGAAACCCCGCTCCACCGACCGCGCCAAGACCGCGCTCCCACTCGTCCTCGGCGGTGGTCGCATCGCGCTGGGCCTGTCGCTGCTGCTGGCCCCGGCCAAGACCAACGCACTGCTCGCCGGTGCCGACGCGAAACTGCCGATGATGAAGGTGACCACCCGCCTCTTCGCGGCGCGCGAGGTCTTCGTCGGTGGTGGCGTGCTGGCGGCGAGGTCGGCGAGCCCGGCTGCTCTCACCTCCACCATCGAGGCCGGCGTCGCGCTCGACACCGTCGACGCGGTGTCGTTCGCGGTCACCAAGGGTGTGCCGCTGACGACGCGCCTGCTCACCACCACCGTCGCCCTCGGTTACGCCGCACTCGGGATCTACACGCTGCTGGTGCTCGAGGACTGACCCTCCCGCGACCGACCCCTGCCACGGCCGACCCCTGCCCGCCGGGCGCGGTGCTGCGAGGATGGTGCGGTGACCACCGCACTGTTCCTCGCCCACGAAGACGACCGGGAACGCGGGCGCGTCGAGGCCGGGTCGCTCGCCGAGAACACCCGTGCCCGCGGGTTCGACGTCGTCGTGGCCCAGCCCGGCGACGCGCTGCCCGACCCGACGAGCGTCGACTTCGTGACGGTGCTCGGGTCGGCCCACGCCGCCGACGACGACACGCTGCCGTGGCTGGCGCCCGAACGCGCCTACGTGGCCGCCGTCCTCGACGCAGGCACCCCGGTGCTCGGGGTGTGTTTCGGAGGCCAGCTGCTCAGCCGCGTGCTCGGCGGGGTCGTGACCCGCTCCCCGCACCCGGAGGTCGGGTTCGTGTCGGTGGAATCGACGCGCGACTTCATCGACTCCGGCCCGTGGATGCAGTGGCACTTCGATCACTTCACCGTCCCACCCGGGGCCGAGCTGATCGCCCACAACCGTTCCGGCGCACAGGCGTTCGTCGCCGGCCGCAACCTGGGCCTGCAGTTCCACCCCGAGATCTCCGCGGCGTCGTTCGCCGCGTGGCGGCTCGGCTGGACCCGTGACTCCGAACTCGAGGTGGGCCGCGACTTCGGCATCGACGTCGACGACCTCGCCGACCGCATCGCCCGCGACGCGGCGGATCTGAGCACCCGCTGCGGCCGTCTCCTCGACGGTTTCCTCGCGCTGTAGGGACGACCGCGTCAGTTGATGGTGGCCCGGTGGGCGTCGAGGTACTTGTAGCGGTTCCAGGTGAGCCCGCGCAGTGCCGCGGTGGACACATTGGTCGACGTCGTGATGGCCAGCTCGATGACGAACTGCTCGTCGAGCAGGATGTCGGTGTAACGCCGGTACAGGTCGCGCGCCGCGGCCCCTCGGGGATCGCTCAACCCGTCGAACCGCGAGACGACATCGCTGTACTCCGCGGAGGTGAACTGCGACAGGTTCTTCGCCGGTTTGAACGGTGCGGCACCCTTCGCGAGGGTGGCCGGGCTCGACTGGCCGAACCCGTGGGGGTTGATCCACAACTGGTGCTCGCCGCTCGCCAGGAACGGGGAGAACGAGGCCTGTTCGCGTGGGTCGAGCTGCACCCGTAGGCCGATCTCGGCGAGGTTGTTCTCTACGATCCCCGCGATCAGCGGCGCCGCTGCGAGTCCGGTGCCGTAGCTGAGCAGCAGTGGTCGTGACGGCACTCCCCCGGCCTCGCGCAGCAGCCGGCGCGCGGCGTCGAGGTCGCGGGAGTAGCGCCGCGCGGCGTCCTCGTCGTAGGCGGGCGAGCCCTGCGACCACGGGATCGACGACGCGTAGCCGCGCCCCTCGAGGACCTCGTCGACGATGCGGTCCCGGTCGACCGCGTACGAGATCGCCTGCCGCACCCGTGGATCCGACAGCGCCGGGTCGGCGACGTTCGCCCCGACGTAGTACGCGACGTCGTAGACGTCCTCGGAGACGACGGAGAACCGGTCGCGGTCGGAGAATCGCCGCAACTGACTCGGCGCGGCGTCGACCACGAGGTCGGTCTGCCCCACCCGCACCGACGTCAACAGCGCACCGGAATCGCGCACCACCCGGAAGGTGATCCCGTCGAGCGCCGCCGGCCCGGCCCAGTACCGCGGCGCGCGTGACAGTTCGGCCCGCACCCCGATCTCACGGCCGTCGAATCGGAACGGTCCCGTCCCCACGAACGTCGTCCCCGCCCGCAGACCGTCAGCCGTCTCGCGGTCGACGAGCAGCATGAACTCGAACAGGTCGAACAGGTTCACCAGCGGGTGGGCCAGCCGCAGTACCGCCACCCTCGGGTCGGTGGTGTCGACGGCGGTCACCGTGGCGGCGGTCGACTGCAGCTGCGAGGCCGACGCCGTCGCCGCGTACGTCTCGATCGCGTAGGCGACGTCGATCGAGTCCAGTCGCCGACCGGTGTGGAAATACACGTCGTCGCGCAGGCGCAGGCGCACCGTCAACCCGTCGGGCGAGGTGTCCCACTCCGTCGCCACGGACGGTTGCGGGGTCAGGTTCTCGTCGTAGCGGATGAGGGTGTCGAAGACGAGCAGTCCGATCGCCATCGTCGAGATCGACTGCGAGAACAGGGCCTTGGGGTCGATGTCGCTGAGCGAACCGAACACCAGCCGCCCACCGGGGCGACCAGTGGCCGAGGCGCGTTCGGAGTCGCGCGCGGTGCACGCCCCGAGCAGTGCGACACCCGCCAACCCCGCGGCACCCGCGAGCAGCTGCCGTCGTGACACGGCCCCGGTCATCCCTGTCCCCGTCACCCCTGTCCCGGTCACCGGCGACGCTCCCGGGCGAGTGCCGGGTCGGCGACGAGAACCGCGTCGACGAGGGCTCGGGTGTGCGGGTGCTGCGGATCGGTCAGCACCGTCGCGACATCGCCGGTCTCGACCACGCGGCCGCGGTGCACCACGACGACGCGGTCGGCGATCTCGCCCACGACGGCGAGGTCGTGGGTGATCAGGACCATGGCGAACCCCCGCTCCCGCTGGAGACGTTCGATCGTCGCGAGGACGTCGGCCTGCACCGACACGTCCAGGGCGCTGGTCGGCTCGTCGGCGACGATGACGTCAGGCTCGGCGGCCAGCGCCCGCGCGATGGCCACGCGCTGGCGTTGACCGCCCGACAGCGCCGCGGGTCGTCGGGTGGCGAGGTCGGCGGGCAGACGTACCGCCTCGAGGAGTTCGGCGATCCGCTCGGAGCGCTGCGCGCGGCTCAGGCGACCCTCGCGGCGTAGGTCGATCGGTTCGGCGATGCTCCGGCCGATGGTCCACCGTGGGTCGAGGGAGGAGAACGGGTCCTGCGGGATGGCGGCGAGCCGGGCGCCCTCGACCCGACGGGTCCCGGCGGTGATCGACGTCAGCCCGAGCAGCGTTCGGCCGAGAGTGGTCTTGCCCGAACCGGATTCGCCGACCACGGCGAGCACCTCACCCGCACGGACCTCGAGGTCGACGCCCGTCAACGCCGGCGCCTGAGCACCGGGATGGGTCACCGACACCGCGTCCAGACTCGCCGCGATCCGGTGTCGCGGCGAGTCGGGGTCGTCGCTGTCGGTCGTGTCGCTGTCGGTCGTGTCGCTGTGGGTTTCGCGGTCGGCGTCGATCCTCGGGACGGCCGCGAGCAGGTGCCGCGTGTAGTCGGCCTGCGGTGCGGCGAACACCTCGACGATGTCGCCGGACTCGACCACCGCACCGTCGCGCAGCACCACGATGTGGTCCGCGAGATCGGCCGCGACACCCATGTCGTGGGTGATGATCAGCAGCGCCATGTCGCGGGACCGCACCAACCCGCGCAGCAGGTCGAGGATCGCCGCCTGCACGGTGACGTCGAGCGCGGTCGTCGGTTCGTCGGCGACGAGCAGTCGAGGTTTGCCCGCGAGCGCCAGGGCGATCACGATGCGTTGGCGCTGACCACCGGAGAACTGGTGTGGATACCAGCCGATGCGTTCGGTCGGCTCGTCGATGCCGACCGACTCGAGGAGCTCCACCGCCCGGGCCCGGGCCACCGTCCTCGACGTCGATCCCTGCGCGCGCAGCACCTCCCGGAACTGCCGCCAGATGACCCGCGACGGGTTCAGCGCGGTCAGCGGGTCCTGGAACACCGACGACACCGAGCGACCCCGCAGCCGCGACAGCTCCCGTTCGGGCCGGCCGATGATCTCCTCGCCGTCGACGACGATCGAGCCGCGGGCGGTCAGTCCCGGCGGCAGCAGACCGAGCGTGGCCGTCGCGGTCAGCGACTTGCCCGACCCCGACTCCCCGACCAGCGCGAGTGTCTCGCCGCGTCGTACCGACAGATCGATCCCCGCACCGCCGGTGCCGACGAGGACGACTCCGCCGGCGTCGATGGTCAGGTCGCGGATCTCCAGCGCCGCGGTCGGGTCAGACACGCGCTCGCCGTCCGTAGCCCTGCGCGACGAGCAGCAGGCCGATCGACAGCGCGGAGACCGCGACGAGAGGCCCGATCGCATAGCCGACGTTGACGTCCCAGTTGTAGCTCGCCTCGGACAGGATCGACCCGAGCGACGGCGCCGGTGGACGCACACCGGCACCGATGAAACTCATACCGCTCTCCACGAACACCGCCAGCGACAGGGCCAGTGACAGCTGGACCACCAACTGCGGAGCGATGTTCGGCAGCACGTGGCGGGTCACGATCCATCGGTGCGACGCACCCGAGAGGCGCGCGCTCTCGACGAACGGTCCGGCCAGGATCTTCTGCGCCGCACCCGTCGCGATCCGGCCGAAGACGGGCAGTTCGGCGAAGACGACGGCGATGATCACCGTCGCCAGCCCGGGACCCCGGATCGCGGTGACGGTGATGGCCAGCACGATGGCGGGGAACGCGAGCAGGACGTCGAAGGCGCGCTGCACCACGGTGTCGGCGAACCGTCCGGCCGTCGCGACCATCGCCAGGGCCACACCGATGGCACCGCCGATCGGCACCGCGACCGCCATCACGACGAGGCTCGTCCGGATGCCGTACAGCACCCGGGAGAACACGTCGCGGTTGAGTTCGTCGGTCCCCAGGAGGTGCGATCCGCTCGGACCCACCAGGTGGGCGCCGGCGATCTGCTGCTGCGGATCGAACGGAGCGATGAGCGGGGCCAGCAGCCCAGCGGCCGCGATGACCCCGACGATGAGCGCGCCCGCGATCAGCGTCGCCGGGATCGGGCGCCGGCGCGTGGTGGTCACCTGCATGGCGGGCGAGTCGGGGCCGGTCGTGGCGGTCATGAACGGTTCCG
Organism: Williamsia sp. M5A3_1d; assembly: GCF_053345315.1. NCBI lineage: Bacteria > Bacillati > Actinomycetota > Actinomycetes > Mycobacteriales > Nocardiaceae > Williamsia > Williamsia sp. M5A3_1d. Next base: position 135,698 of record NZ_JBKEZX010000003.1, on the reverse strand, counting down.
GAGGGTCGGGTCGAGCAGCAGTCGGACGATCTCGGCGAGGGTCTGGGCGAGGATGAACGCCGCGACGGACACCAGCAGGGCCGCCTGCACCACGGGGTAGTCGCGCGCGCTGATCCCCTGGGCCAGCAGCTGCCCGAGGCCCGGCCAGGCGAAGATCGCCTCGACGAGGATCGATGACCCGATCAGCTGGCCGACCTGGATGCCCAGCACGGCGACCGTGTCGGGCAGGGCGTTGCGCAGCGCGCCGAACACGACCGCCCGGGTCAGCCCGACACCCGCGGCGCGGGCGGCCAGCGTGTACGGCTTGGCCAACTCGGTCCGGAGACTCTCGACCAGGAACCGGCTCAGCGCCGACGAGACCGGCAGCGCGAGACACAGCGCGGGCAGGAACAGGAACTGCAGCGACACCCACGGGTCGGACAGCAACCCGTCGCGCGGTGTGCCGCCGGCCGGCAGCACCGGGATCACGACGGCGAACACCTGCACGAGCACCACACCGGTGACGAAGGTCGGGACCGCGATCGACAGCGCGCCGACCCCGGTCACCACCGCGCCGACGACGCGGTGGGTGGTGAGCACCGCCGCGAGCGACAGCACCAGCGCGATGACCACGGCGAGCACGGTCGCCGTGGTCGCGAGGACGAGGGTGTTCCCGGCCGCCGAGGCGACGAGATCGCCGACGCCACCGCCGATCACATACGACCGTCCGAGGTCTCCGGTCAGGATCCCGCCGAGCCAGTGGAAGTAGTCGACGACCGCGGGCCGGTCGAGCCCCAGTTGCTGCCGGATCGCCTGTCGGACCGAGTCGTCGGCGTCGGCGCCGGCCAACACACCCGCCGGATCGCCGGGGATCAGGCGCAGCACGCCGAAGATCAGCATCGATGCGATCAGCAACGTGATCAGCGCGATGACGATGCGCGGGACCACCCTGCGCACCAACGGCGAGGCGGGACGCACCACCTGCGCTGTCGTGACCATCGGTGCATGAGATCAGATGGGCGCAGGCGGCACAACGGTTGTGCCCACCCCTAGGCGAACAACCCGATGCTGATCCCTCCGGCGACGAGGCAGTAGGCGACGAACGGGTAGAGCGTGCGGGTGCGGAAGAAACGGTCGAGGAATGCGACCGCGGCGAGGGCGGCGACGAACGCGCACACCGATCCGACGATCACCTGCCCACCGATGCCGTCACCGGCCGGCCCGAACAGCTCCGGGACCTTCAGGACACCGGCGGCGAGGATGACCGGCGTCGCGAGCAGGAAGGCGAAGCGCGCGGCGTTCTCGTGGTCGAGTCCGCGCAGGATGCCGCCGGAGATGGTGGCGCCCGACCGCGAGATCCCGGGCAGCAGCGCGAGGATCTGGAACGCGCCGATCAGCGCGCCGTCGGTGTACGTCAGGTCGGTCACGTCGCCCTTGTCGACGGACCCACCCGCATCGGCCGCCGCGTGCCTCCCGCCCGCATCCGAGGAGCGACGCCGCAGTTGCTCGGCGGCCAGCAGCACCAGCCCGTTGAGGAAGAGGAACACCGCGGCCACCAGCGGCGTCGCGAACGCCTCGCGCAACGGCTTCTCGGCGACGAGACCCACGATCCCCACGGGGATGGTCGCGATCACGATCAGCCAGCCGAGCTTCGCCTCGGCGGTCTGCACCGATCGGGTGCGCACCGATCCGACGAGCCCGCCGATGATGGCCACCCAGTCGCGGCGGTAGAACACGATCAGCGCCAGGGCGGTCGCGACGTGCAGCGCGACGAGGAACGCGAGGAACGGCGTGTGGCCCGGGCTGTTCGACTCGGTGACCAGCTTCTCCCAGCTGCCCCCGATCCAGGCCGGGACGATCAGCGAATGCCCCAGGCTCGACACCGGGAACAACTCGGTGACGCCCTGCAGCAGGCCCATGACGACGGACTGGGTGTAGGTCAGCGTGCTCACGGCAGCCATCGTGGCCGTGCTCGCGCGCCGATGTCATGTCGCGCGGGCGACTTGTCGCGAAGGTCGCGATCAGGTGTCCGGTTCGGTCAGTTCGAGTCGGACACCGAGCAATCGGACGGGACGGTCGAGGTCGAACTTGTCGAGCAGGACGTGGACGGCGGGCTCGATGTCGGCGAGCGACGTCGTCGGTGCGGGCAGCTTGCGTGACTTCGTGCGGGTGAAGAAGGTCGTGGTGCGCACCGTGACCGCGACCCGGGACACGACACGGCCCTCGCCGACGATCTGGGCGAGCAGGGCGTCGGTGAGCTCGGCGAGTCGGTCGTGCATCTGCGCGACATCGGTCAGATCGGTCGGGAAGGTCTGCACCTTCGAGTGCGACCGCGCGAGTGCCGGTTCGGCGGCGATCGTCGCGTCACCGCCACCGCGGGCCAGCACGTACAGCCAGGTGCCCTGGTGCGGACCGAACATGTCGACGAGTTCCTGCCGTGGTGTGGCGACGAGGTCGCCGACGGTCTCCACCCCCGCGGCGGCGAGCTTGGCCGCGGTCTTCGGTCCGACGCTGTGGAGATCGCGGGTGGGACGAGGGCCCATCTCGGTCATCCAGTTGTCGTCGGTCAACACGAACACCCGCGCCGAGGGATCGCCGTCGGCGGGCCGCGTCTTCGCGATGTTGGTGGCCATCTTCGCGCGCTGCTTGTTGTCGCTGATGCCGACGGCGCTGCGCAGACCGGTGACCGCGGCGACCGTCTCCCGCACCTGTTCGGCCACCGGCACGGGATCGTCGGCGTCGACACCGACGTAGGCCTCATCCCATCCCCACACCTCCACCGGGTGCCCGAGGGACGCGATCGCGTCCATCACCCTCGCCGACGCGGCGTCGTAGGTGGCGTGGTCGGTCGGCAGGAACACCGCGTCGGGCGACTTCCGCAGCGCCGCACGCATCGGCATCCCCGCCCGCACCCCCTGCTCACGGGCCTCGTACGACGCGCATGTCACCACCGTGCGGGGCTGTTCCGGATCGCCCGAGCCGCCCACGATCACCGCGACACCGACGAGATCGGGGTCGCGGATGCGTTCCACCGACACCTGGAACTGGTCGAGATCGACGTGCAGGATCCACCGGTGACGCGGCGACTCGACCGCGGCGGGAGGCGACTCAGCACCTGTGACATCGGATACCTGCACCACCCGATTGTCCCCCGTGTGCGACCCTTCCCGGGGGAGTCCGACCGGGCGGGGGTGCACGAAGCCCGATGAGTCGTGGAAAAATAGGCCCCCGAATCGATGAGGAGTGGTGTGTGTGAAGACGTCAGACGGTGACCTGGTGACGATGCGAACCGGTGCGACCTCCCGAACGCGGCCGCTCGTCGGCGTGATCGTGTCGCTGCTGCTGGCCGTCGGCATGCTGGTCGTCGGGACGGGTACCGCCTCGGCGTGGGGCCCCAACCCCGCCCCCACCTTTCGCGCCGCGAAGATCAACGGCTACGGCATGGGCGACCCGGTCATCCGCACCTGGGCCTCGACCACCACGAAGCCGTCGGCGGCGCCCACCATCATCTTCCTCGACGGACTGCGCGCCCGGAACGACGTGAACGGCTGGGAGAAGGAGACCAACGTCGCCTTCCTGAGCCAGCGCGGCTACAACGTCGTCATGCCCGTCGGCGGCCAGTCCAGCTTCTACGCCGACTGGGACAACCCGAGCCCCAGCGCGGGCCAGACCCGCCCGTACCGCTGGAACAGCGTGCTCACCGGCAGCCTGCCCGCGTACCTGAACTCGCTGGGCTTCTCGCGCAACCGCACACTGGTGGGGCTGTCGATGGCCGCGAGCCCGGCGATCATGCTGGCCACCACCCGCCCCGACCTCTACACCCGCGCGGCGTCGATCTCCGGGTTCCCGCACCTCACCGCGCCGGGCATGCAGACGATGCTGCGCGCAGCCGCGATCGACTCGGGCAACTTCGACCTGAACAACATGTGGGGCATCTTCCCCAACGTGCGCGCCTTCCAGAACGACCCGCTCCTCAACGTGGGCGCGATGCGCGGCAAGCACCTGTGGGTCTACGCCGCCGCCGGCGTGTGGAACGGGCCGCCCACCAGCGTCGCCACCTTCGGCACCGGCCTGTCGGGGTCGGCGCTCGAGGTGGTCTCGATGGAGCAGTCGCAGACCTTCTCCGTCGCCGCACGCGCTGCCGGCGCGAACGTGCGCAGCAGCTTCTGGCCCGTGGGCATCCACGCCTGGCAGTTCTGGCAGACCGAGATCGGCCGCATCGAGCGCGCCGGCTGGTTCCGCAACGGCTGAGCCGACATCGTTTCCTGATCGACAATGATCGAGGACCGTACTCGTCCTCGATGCTCGAGAGACTGGTCCCACACCAGTTCATCGACGACAGGATTCGACCATGACCACAGTTGCTGACAGCACCGGCGATGCCGTGACCGTCCCGGGTGGTCCCTGGACGCTCGAGGTGATCACCCTCCCGGTGTCCGACGTCGACCGCACCAAGGACTTCTACACGCGTGTCGGCTTCACCGCCGACCACGATCATGTGGTGCCCGCGGGCTCGCCCGGCAACCCCGGCGACACCGACATCCGCTTCGTGCAGATGACGCCGCCCGGCTCGGGCTGCTCGATCACGTTCGGCGTCGGTCTCGTCGAGGGCGAGCCGGGATCGGTCAAGGGCCTGATGCTGTGCGTGACCGACATCGAGGCCGTCCGCTCCCACCTCCTCGGCGCCGGCATCGACGTCAGTGAGGTCGCGATCGAGCCGTGGGGCCACTTCGTCTACTTCGCCGATCCCGACGGCAACGCGTGGTCGGTGCAGTATCTCCCCTACCGCCACGGCTGACCGGGCAGACTGTGGTCCATGGCATCCACCTCGAACGACGCCCCGGGCCGACTCCCCATCGACGGACTGCGTAGCGCGGGAACGCAGTTCCTCGTCGGGACGGTGGTGAACCCGGCCGGACTCATCCACGCCAAGACCGTGGACATCGACCGCGCCGCGGGTTTCGCCGAGACCGGTCTCGGGGTGAGCCCGGTGTGGCACGTGTTCACCATCGACCGCGTCGGTATCGCCTACACCGAGCGTTTCGGCGCCGTCGGCGACGAACGCATCCGCGTCGATCTCGACGCCGCACGCGTGATCGGCGACGGGATGGCCTGGGCACCGGCCGATTTCGTGGATCAGGACCTCGAGCCGGTGGCGGCCTGCTCGCGGACCACGCTGCGGCGGATCGAAGAGCGCCTCGCCGAGCGAGGGCTGACGGCACTGGTGGGTCACGAACTCGAGTTCGCGTTGTTCGGTGCCGACGCCGAGCCGATTCCCGCGACCCTGTGGGCGCAGTACGGGTTGGCCGGGGTCCTCGAACACGAGGGATTCGTGCGCGATGTGCTCGCCGCGGCCCGTGACGCCGACATCGACATCGCGCAACTGCACCCCGAATACGGCGGTAACCAATTCGAGGTGTCGCTCGGTCCGCTGCCGCCGGTCGCCGCGGCCGATCAGCTCGTGGCTGCGCGCCTCGTCATCGGTCGCGTCGCCCGACGTCACGGACTGCGGGCGTGCTTCTCGCCCAAGCCGGTCGCCGACGGTGTCGGCAACGGTGCACACCAACACTTCTCGTTGACCGGCGCCGAGGGTCCGCTGTTCTCCGGCGGTGACGGCCCGCACGGTCTCACCGGCCGCGGCGCCGCAGCGATCGGCGGTGTCGTGGCCGGGCTGCCCGACATCCAGGCCGTCCTGTGCGGGTCCATCGTCTCGGTGTTGCGGATGCTGCCCGGCTACTGGGCCGGGGCGTATGCGTGTTGGGGCACCGAGAACCGTGAGGCCGCCGTACGTTTCGTCGAGGCCCGCCCCGCGAACCCTCACGGCGCGAACGTCGAGGTGAAGATCGTCGACCCCTCGGCCAACCCGTACCTCGCGTCGGCGGCGATCCTCGGGACGGCGCTCGACGGCATCGATCGCGAGGTCGCCCTGCCGCCGGAGACCCTCGCCGACCCGGCGTCGCAGACCGACACGCAACGCGACGCGGCCGGCACGGTGCTGCTGCCGGTCGATCAGGGCGCCATCATCGACGCCCTCGACGCCTCGGGTGTGGCACGGGCGGTGCTCGGCGACGACGTCGTCGACGCCACGGTCGCGGTACGGCGCTACGAGGCCGCGAACTTCGGGCACCTGCAGCCCACGGAGATCGCCGAGACGTTCCGGATGACCTGGAGCGTCTGATGGGTGCGATCGCCGAACACGCCTCAGCGGTGTCGTTGATCGACCACCACGTGCACGGCTTCTTCGCCGCCGACGCACCCGGTGATCCCCGGGCCACCGACACCCGGTTCGCCTCCGCCCTTCTCGAAGCCGACACCACGCCGGCGCGGTCACTCGACGCCGGGTTCGACACCCAGGCCGGTTTCGCCGTGCGCGCACACTGTGCGCCATTGCTGGGGCTCGAGCGTCATTGCAGCCCCGCCGACTACCTGCGCCGCCGCCGGGAGCTGGGCGAAGAGGGTGTCGCGCGGGAGTTGCTGCCCGCGGCGGGGGTGTCGGAATGGTTGGTGGACAGCGGTTTCGACGCAGGCCTCGTCGGTGTCGACGACCTGGCGCGGGTGGGTGGCGGTGTCGCCCACGAGGTGGTGCGGATCGAGCAGGTCGCCGAGGAGGCCGCCGCCGCGCCCGGCGCATACGCCGACGCCTTCGTCGAGGCGCTGACCCGGCGGGCAGCGGGTGCCGTGGCGCTGAAGTCCATCCTCGCCTACCGCGGCGGGTTCGGCGGCGACCTGTCCGACCCTCCGTCGGCGCTGGTGGAGTTGGCCGCACAGCGCTGGCGTGACGCCGGCGGTGTGCGCCTCACCGACCGGATCCTGCTGCGTTTCGGGCTGCATCGCGCGCTCGAACTCGGTGTACCGCTACAGTTCCACGTCGGTTTCGGTGACCGCGACGCCGATCTCGCCACCTCGAATCCGTTGCTGCTGACCGACTTCCTGCGCGGCAGCGGCGACACCCCGATCATGCTGCTGCACTGCTACCCGTTCGAACGCGAGGCGGGGTACCTGGCGCAGGCGTTCGGCAACGTCTTCCTCGACGGCGGCCTCGCGATCCATCATCTCGGTGCGCGGTCGGGTGCGTTCATCGCGCGCCTGTTCGAGATGGCGCCGTTCTCGAAACTGCTGTACTCCTCCGACGGCTGCGGCCCGGCCGAGTTCCACCACCTCGGTGCCACGCTCTGGCGGTCCGGGATCTCCCGCGCCGTACAGGGTTTCGTCGACGCCGGAGAATGGTCGACCGCCGACGCGATACGCGTGATCGACATGATCGCCCACGAGAACGCGCGGCGCGTCTACCGCCTCTGACCCCGCCGACCGTGCCACAACTCTCCGCCGACCGTGCCGAAGTTCCACGCCGACCGTGCCGTTAGTGCCCGTCGACCGTGCCAAAACTTTTCGCCGAACGTGCCGTTGATTCCCGATGGATCCACGCGAGGCCGCTCCGCGTCCAATGACCATGACCATCGACGCGAACCGCCCCTTCCACATATCTGACACCGGCTTACCGCCGTCGATGAGTCCACGCGACATCGCCCGAGACTTCCGACGTGTGCATCGGGGTGTCTACGCCGATCCCGCAGTCGATCTCGGTCCCGTCGAGACGATCCGGGCGGGTTGGCTGCGATCGGGCCCCGGGGCCGTGGTGGGTGGCGTGAGCGCGTCGGTTCTCCACGGTGCGCAATTCTTCGACTATCGCGACCACGTCGAACTGCTCCGCCACCCGACAGGGCAGGGGCGCCGGACACGTCACGTGCGTGTGGTGCGTGCTGATGTCGATCCCGCCGACGTCGTGCACATCGACGGCATGCCGGTCACCTCGGCGGTCCGTACCGCGTTCGATCTCGGCCGTCGCGGGCCCGCCTGGCTCGGCCTGGCATTCCTCGACGATCTGACCGCGGCGACCGATCTCGATCTCGGCGAGTTATGGCGCTACATCGTCGATCATCCGGCGATGCGGGGCATCCGACAGATTCGCGGCCTGATCCCCTGGGTCGACACCGGCGCCGAATCCTCGGGTGAGAGTTGGATGCGACACCTCATCCTCGCCGACGGTCTGCCTCGTCCGGAGACGCAGGTCGTCGTGCGCAACGAGCACGGGTTCAAGGTCGCGAGGTTCGATCATGCCTATCGCGAGGAGAAGATCGGCGTCGAGTTCGACGGCTTCGACCACCACTACAGCGACGAACAACGGGTCGCCGACGCGGCGCGGGACGCAGAGACGGCTCGGTTGGGCTGGGTCACGATGCGGCGCAACAGCGCACAACTCTCGCTCGACCCGATCGGATTCCTCACCCGACTCGACCGATTGCTCGCCGAACGTGCACCCCGCCGCAGGTGACGCGACATCGGCACGGTCGGCGGCGAGTTTCGGCACGGTCGGCGGGGAGCTTCGGCACGCTCGGCGGGGAGCTTCGGCACGCTCGGCGGGGAGCTTCCGCACGCTCGGCGGGGAGCTTCCGCACGCTCGGCGGGGAGCTTCCGCACGCTCGGCGGGGAGCTTTGGCACGGTCGGGGAATGCAGAACGACCCCCACCCGTAGGTGGGGGCCGTTCTGGTCAGATCTCTACCGACTAGCGGTAGTCACTCGAGAAACCGTAGTCGTCGAGCGGCACCGCAGCGCCGGCCGGAGCACCGAAGGTGCCGTCCGGGCTGTAGTAGGTGTCGTCGTACGACGGCACCGCGTAGGCCGCGGCACGCGCTTCCTCGGTCGGCTGCACCGTGATGTTGCGGTAGCGGTTGATACCGGTACCGGCCGGGATCAGCTTGCCGATGATCACGTTCTCCTTGAGGCCCACCAGCTTGTCGCTGCGGCTGTTGATGGCCGCATCGGTCAGCACGCGGGTGGTCTCCTGGAACGACGCCGCCGACAGCCACGACTCGGTGGCCAGCGACGCCTTCGTGATGCCCATGAGCACCGGACGTCCCGCCGCGGGCTCGTTGCCCTCGGACACGACGCGACGGTTGGCCGCCTCGAACTCGGCGCGCTCGGTGAGCGATCCGGGCAGGAACTCGGTGGCACCGGAGTCGATGATCGTCACGCGACGCAGCATCTGACGGACGATCGTCTCGATGTGCTTGTCGTGGATCGACACACCCTGGCTCCGGTAGACCTCCTGGACCTCGTTGACCAGGTGCACCTGCACCTGACGGGGACCCATGATCCGCAGCACCTCGTGCGGGTCGGCAGCACCTTCCATGAGCTGCTGTCCCACCTCCACGTGGTCGCCGTCGGTCAGCAGACGCTCGCTGCCGTCCTCGTGCTTGAACACACGCAGACGCTGACGCTTGGAGATCTTGTCGTAGACGACCTCCTCCGAACCGTCGTCGGGAACGATGGTGATCTTGTAGAAACGATCGTCGTCCTCGAGGCGGATACGTCCGGTGACCTCGGCGATCGGGGCCTTGCCCTTGGGGACACGGGCCTCGAACAGCTCCTGGACACGCGGCAGACCACCGGTGATGTCGTCGCCGACACCACCCTGGTGGAACGTACGCATGGTCAGCTGGGTACCGGGCTCACCGATCGACTGGGCGGCGATGATGCCGACCGCCTCGCCGATGTCGACGAGCTTGCCGGTGGCCATCGAGCGGCCGTAGCAGGACGCGCAGACACCGGTACCGGTGGTGCAGGTCAGCACGGAGCGGACCTTCACCTCGGTGATGCCGGCGGCCAGCAGGGCCTCGATCGCGGGGTCACCGAGATCCTGGCCACGCTCGACCACGACGGTGCCGTTCGCGTCGACCGCGTCGGTCGCCAGGGTGCGCGCATACGACGAGGTCTCGACGTGGGCGTCCCGGATCAGCGTGCCGTCGGCCTGCTTCTCGGCGAGCGTGGTGATGATGCCGCGCTCGGTGCCACAGTCGGTCTCGCGCACGATGACGTCCTGGCTGACGTCGACGAGTCGACGGGTCAGGTAGCCCGAGTCGGCGGTACGAAGCGCCGTGTCGGCCAGACCCTTACGGGCGCCGTGCGTGTTGATGAAGTACTCCGCGACGGTCAGACCCTCACGGAACGAGGACTTGATCGGGCGCGGGATGAACTCACCCTTCGGGTTCGTCACCAGACCCTTCATGCCCGACAGGTTACGAACCTGGGTCATGTTGCCCGTCGCACCCGACTTCGGGATCATCGCGATCGGGTTGTCCTCGGGGTAGTACGCCTCCATCGCGGCACCGACCTCTTCGGTGGCCTGCTTCCAGACCTCGACGAGGGCGTCACGACGCTCTTCCGGCGTGAGCGCACCACGCTGGAACTTGCGCTCCAGACCGTCGGCCCGCTCCTCGTACTTGTCGAGGATCGCGCCCTTGGTCGGGGGCACCAGCACGTCGGCCATCGAGACGGTGACACCCGAACGGGTGGCCCAGTAGAAGCCGACGTCCTTGAGCTTGTCGACGGTCTGGGCGACCACGATCATCGGGTAACGCTCGGCGAGATCGTTGATGATCACGGCCTGACGCTTCTTCGGCATCTGCTCGTTGACGAACGGGTACTGGACCGGGAGCAGCTCGTTGAAGAGCACACGGCCCAGCGTGGTCGCGATCGTCCACGGCTGACCGAACTTCCAGCCGTCGGGGAACTGCTCGGCCTCGATGTCGGCGGGCGGGCGCTGATCGGTCAGACGGACCTTGATCGGAGCCTGCACGCTGAGCGCGCCGCGATCCATCGCCATGATGGCCTCGGCCGGGGTCGAGTAGACACCGCGCTCGACATCGTCGTTCGACGACGCCGTGTACGCGCCCACCTTGTCGTCCTTGAGCGCGGTCAGGAAGTACAGACCCGTGACCATGTCCAGACGCGGCATGGCCAGCGGACGACCCGATGCCGGCGACAGGATGTTGTTCGAGGACAGCATCAGGATGCGGGCCTCGGCCTGCGCCTCGGCCGACAGCGGCAGGTGCACCGCCATCTGGTCACCGTCGAAGTCGGCGTTGAACGCCTCACAGACGAGCGGGTGCAGCTGGATGGCCTTGCCCTCCACGAGCTGCGGCTCGAACGCCTGGATACCGAGGCGGTGCAGCGTCGGCGCACGGTTCAGCAGAACCGGGTGCTCGGCGATGACCTCTTCGAGGACGTCCCACACGGCCGGGCGCTGACGCTCGACCATCCGCTTGGCCGACTTGATGTTCTGCGCCTGGTTGAGATCGACCAGTCGCTTCATCACGAACGGCTTGAACAGCTCGAGCGCCATCAGCTTCGGCAGACCGCACTGGTGCAGCTTGAGCTGCGGGCCGACGACGATGACCGAACGGCCCGAGTAGTCGACGCGCTTGCCGAGGAGATTCTGACGGAAACGACCCTGCTTGCCCTTGAGCAGATCGCTCAACGACTTGAGCGGGCGGTTGCCCGGCCCGGTGACGGGCCGGCCACGACGACCGTTGTCGAACAGGGCGTCGACCGACTCCTGCAGCATCCGCTTCTCGTTGTTGACGATGATCTCGGGCGCGCCGAGGTCGATCAGTCGCTTGAGGCGGTTGTTACGGTTGATGACGCGGCGGTACAGGTCGTTGAGATCCGAGGTCGCGAAACGACCACCGTCGAGCTGCACCATCGGGCGCAGCTCCGGGGGGATCACCGGCACCGCGTCGAGGACCATGCCCAGCGGCGAGTTGCCCGACTGCTGGAACGCCGCGACGACCTTGAGTCGCTTGAGCGCGCGCAGCTTCTTCTGGCCCTTGCCGTTGCGGATGGTGTCGCGGAGGATCTCGCCCTCGGCCTCGATGTCGAAGGTCTCGAGGAGCTTCTTGATCGCCTCGGCACCCATCGCGCCGGTGAAGTACTCACCGTAGCGATCCTGCAGCTCACGGTAGAGCCGCTCGTCGATGATCATGTCCTTGGGAGCGAGCTTGGTGAACTTGTCCCAGATCTCCTCGAGGTCGTCGAGGGCACGCTGCGCGGTGTCGCGGATCTTGCGCATCTCGCGCTCGCCGCCGTCCTTCACCTTGCGGCGGGCATCGGCCTTCGCGCCCTCGCGCTCGAGCTCGGCCAGATCCTCTTCGAGCTTCTTGGCGCGCTCCTCGAGATCGGAGTCACGGGTGTCGGCGACACCCTTCTTCTCGACCTCCATCTCGGCCTGCAGCGTCGACAGCTCGTTGTGACGGAGCTCGTCGTCGACCGCGGTGATGACGTAGGCGGCGAAGTAGATGATCTTCTCGAGATCCTTCGGCGCCAGGTCGAGCAGGTAGCCCAGACGCGACGGGACACCCTTGAAGTACCAGATGTGGGTGACCGGCGCGGCGAGCTCGATGTGGCCCATGCGCTCACGACGCACCTTGGCGCGAGTGACCTCGACGCCGCAGCGCTCGCAGATGATGCCCTTGAAGCGCACACGCTTGTACTTGCCGCAGTAGCACTCCCAGTCGCGAGTGGGTCCGAAGATCTTCTCGCAGAACAGGCCGTCCTTCTCGGGCTTGAGCGTGCGGTAGTTGATCGTCTCGGGCTTCTTGACCTCGCCGAATGACCACTTGTGGATGTCGTCCGCGGTGGCCAGACCGATCTTCAGTTCGTCGAAAAAGTTGACGTCGAGCAAGTTGTAACCTTCCTAGCTCTTATCAGGGAAATCAGTTGGCGAGATCGTCGACTGTGGCGGACTCGTTGCGGGACAGGTTGATGCCGAGGTTGGCCGCTGCACGCTCCAGGTCCTCGTCGTCTCCGTCACGCATCTCGATCGCGGCACCGTCCGAGGACAGCACCTCGACGTTCAGACACAGCGACTGCAGCTCCTTGAGAAGCACCTTGAACGACTCCGGGATACCCGGCTCGGGGATGTTCTCGCCCTTGACGATCGCCTCGTAGACCTTCACGCGGCCCACCACGTCGTCGGACTTGATGGTCAGCAGTTCCTGCAGCGTGTACGCCGCGCCGTAGGCCTGCATGGCCCAACACTCCATCTCGCCGAAGCGCTGGCCACCGAACTGGGCCTTACCGCCGAGGGGCTGCTGGGTGATCATCGAGTACGGACCGGTCGAACGGGCGTGGATCTTGTCGTCGACCAGGTGGTGCAGCTTGATGATGTACATGTAGCCCACGGCCACCGGGAACGGGAACGGTTCGCCGGAACGACCGTCGAACAGCGTCGCCTTGCCGTCGCCGTTGACCATCACCTCACCGTCGCGGTTGGGCAGCGTCGAGGACAGCAGTCCGGTCAGCTCCTCGTCGCGAGCACCGTCGAACACCGGGGTGGCGGTGCGGGTGTCGGGGCCGTTGGACAGCATGTCCTCGGGGAGTCCCTGCGCCCATTCCGGTGTCCCCTGTGCGACGTCGATGTTCCAGCCGGTCTTCGAGATCCACCCCAGGTGGGTCTCGAGGATCTGACCGATGTTCATACGACGCGGCACACCGTGGGTGTTGAGGATGATGTCGACCGGGGTGCCGTCGGGTAGGAAGGGCATGTCTTCGGCGGGCAGGATCTTGCCGATGACGCCCTTGTTGCCGTGACGGCCGGCGAGCTTGTCGCCGTCCTGGATCTTGCGCTTCTGCGCCACGTACACGCGGACGAGCTCGTTGACACCGGGGGGCAGATCGTCGTCGTCATCGCGCGAGAACACGCGGATGCCGATGACCTTGCCGGTCTCACCGTGGGGCACCTTGAGCGAGGTGTCGCGCACCTCGCGCGCCTTCTCACCGAAGATGGCGCGCAGCAGGCGCTCCTCGGGGGTCAGCTCGGTCTCGCCCTTCGGCGTGACCTTGCCGACCAGCACGTCGCCGTCACGGACCTCGGCACCGATGCGGATGATGCCGCGCTCGTCGAGATCGGCGAGCACCTCGTCGGAGACGTTCGGGATGTCCCGGGTGATCTCCTCGGCACCGAGCTTGGTGTCGCGGGCGTCGATCTCGTGCTCCTCGATGTGGATCGAGGTGAGGACGTCCTCCTCCACGAGGCGCTGCGACAGGATGATCGCGTCCTCGTAGTTGTGGCCCTCCCACGGCATGATCGCCACGAGCAGGTTCTTGCCCAGGGCCATCTCACCGTCGTCGGTGCAGGGGCCGTCGGCCAGGACCTGCCCGACCTCGACACGCTGGCCCTCGTCCACGATCGGACGCTGGTTGGCGCAGGTGCCGTGGTTCGAGCGCGCGAACTTGCGCATCCGGAACGTGTCGCGGGTGCCGTCGTCGGCCATCACGGTGATGTAGTCGGCGGAGACCTCCTCGATCACGCCGGCCTTCTCGGTGGTGATGACGTCGCCGGCGTCGATCGCGGCACGCAACTCCATGCCGGTACCGACCAGCGGCGACTCGCTGCGCACCAGCGGCACCGCCTGACGCTGCATGTTCGCACCCATCAGGGCACGGTTGGCGTCGTCGTGCTCGAGGAACGGGATCATGGCCGTGGCCACCGACACCATCTGGCGCGGCGAGACGTCCATGTAGTCGACGCCGTCGGGTCCGACGAACTCGACGTCGCCACCCTTCTTGCGCACGAGGATCCGCGACTCGGTGAAGCGGTTGTCGTTGTCGAGGACGGCGTTGGCCTGGGCCTTGACGTACCGGTCCTCCTCGTCGGCGGTCAGGTAGTCGATCTGGTCGGTCACCTGTCCGTCGACGACCTTGCGGTACGGCGTCTCGATGAAGCCGAACGGGTTGACCCGCGCGTATACCGACAGCGACCCGATCAGGCCGATGTTCGGGCCCTCGGGGGTCTCGATCGGACACATGCGGCCGTAGTGCGACGGGTGGACGTCACGGACCTCGAGGCCGGCGCGCTCACGCGACAGACCACCGGGGCCCAGCGCCGACAGGCGGCGCTTGTGGGTCAGACCCGACAGCGGGTTGTTCTGGTCCATGAACTGCGACAGCTGGGAGGTCCCGAAGAACTCCTTGATCGCGGCCACGACGGGACGGATGTTGATCAGGGTCTGCGGCGTGATGGCCTCGACGTCCTGGGTGGTCATCCGCTCGCGGACCACACGCTCCATGCGGGACAGGCCCACGCGGATCTGGTTCTGGATCAGCTCACCCACGGTGCGCAGACGACGGTTGCCGAAGTGGTCGATGTCGTCGACCTCGACGGGCACCTCGACGCCGCCGGGGACGGTCATCATCGCGGGCACGTTTGGCTCGGACTCGTGCAGGCGGACGAGGTACTCGACCGTCGCGACGATGTCCTCCTCGGTCAACACCGACGACCCGACCATCGGGTTGTCGGTGAGGCCGAGCTTTTTGTTGAACTTGTAGCGACCCACGCGGGCGAGGTCGTAGCGCTTCTCCTTGAAGAACAGGTTCTCCAGCAGGGTCTGCGCCGACTCCTTCGTGGGCGGCTCGCCCGGACGCAGCTTGCGGTAGACCTCGAGGAGCGCCTCGTCGGTGCCGGCGGTGTTGTCCTTCTCCAGCGTCGACATCATGATCTCGGAGAAGCCGAAGCGCTCGGTGATCTGCTCGGTGGTCCAGCCGAGCGCCTTGAGCAGCACGGTGACCGACTGGCGGCGCTTGCGGTCGATGCGGACGCCGACGGTGTCGCGCTTGTCGATGTCGAACTCGAGCCATGCGCCGCGACCCGGGATCACCTTGACGCTGTGCAGCGTCTTCTCGGTGGCCTTGTCGATGTTGGCGTCGAAGTACACGCCGGGGCTGCGGACCAGCTGGCTCACCACGACACGCTCGGTGCCGTTGATGATGAAGCTGCCCTTGTCGGTCATGATCGGGAAGTCGCCCATGAAGACGGTCTGCGACTTGATCTCACCGGTGTTGTTGTTGATGAACTCGGCGGTGACGAACAGCGGCGCCGCGTACGTCATGTCCTTGTCTTTGCACTCCTCGACCGAGGCCTTGACCTCGTCGAAGCGGGGATCGGAGAACGACAGCGACATGGAGCCGGAGAAGTCCTCGATCGGGGAGAGCTCGGCGAGGATGTCGTCGAGGCCTCCACTGGGGTTCTCTTCGCCGCGCGCGAGTGCGCGGGCGTGCCACTCCGGAGATCCGACGAGCCACTGGAACGACTCGAGCTGCACGTCGAGCAGACCGGGAACTTCGAGGGGCTCGCTGAGCTTTGCGAACGATGCACGGCGCGGAGCGCCGGGAATGGTTGATGTGGACTGGCGGGAGACTGCCAAGATGCGTCCTTCCAACACGAAATCTTTTAGGTGCCGAGCTTCTGTGTGCCGTACGACGCGGAATGCGCCTGCGGGCGTTGGTGGCGGCGCCGGAAACGACCTTGGTCGGCATCGGCGATCACCGGACGCAGCACACAGATGTGGCCGAGAAAGGAAATCGTGATGTGGACAGGAGGCAGCCAGCGCAACGTCCAACTGTATCAGAAAAACAAGCCCGCATGTCAAGCTGCGGGGAGGTCGTCAGATGACCTCGTGCTCTGCGGCTCTACCAGTGGCTGCCGGTGCTCCGTCGCTGCAGACAAGCGTGCAACCACGGCGCGTGTGAGTCAAGAGGAACGCGCAGGTCGGTGTGGACGAATTGCGTAAAGGCGCTCAGAAGTCGGAGAAATTGCTGATCAACCAACGACCGTTGACCTGCTTCATCGACACCTGGTAGCGCTTGGTGCCGCTGCCCGCCGCCTGCTGGTCCTGGGTCTGGCTGATGATCAGGTTCACGATCAGCAGCGCGTTGCCGTTCTCGATCGACTTCACCCCGACCGAGTCGACGCGGCAGTCGACACCGCCCGCGGTGAGACCCGTCTGCGCCAGCGCGTCGCGTACCGCGGTGTTGTACTGCGAGAAACGCTGGGCGGCCTCGCCGGTCACGTTGGCCGCGGCGGTCGCCTGCCACTCGTCCATCTTCGCGTAGTTGACGGCGAACACCGAGCAGATGCGCGACTTGGCCTGCGAGGTGACCTCGCTGGTGATCCCCGAGTCGACGAACGCCTGGTTCGAGCTCAACGAGACGCCCGGCTTGGCCGCCGACACCGCGGCGATGATGCCGAACACCACCGCGAGTGCGGCGACGATCGACACCGCGCGCCAACCCGGTGCTGCGATGCGGATCCGGATCCGTCGCGCCGACGTCTGCGAGGTCTCGGTAGACGCGGCAGGGCGGGTGGCGGACGACGCGCCCGCGCGCTGCGGCTTGATGGTCGAGACCTTCGCCGCGGGGGCTCGTTTGCCACGCGGACTCGTCGCGGCCTCGGCGTCGGTCGATTCTGGTGCGGTCTCGGCCGGGGTCGTGCCCGCATCGTCGGCCGATGTCCACTCCGCCGCCCCGGTCGCCTCGACGGTGGGCTCCGCGTCCGTGGCCGCATCCGGCGTGGGCGGCGCGGTCGTCTTCGCGACCGGCTCGGGCTTCGTGCGTTCGGGCTTCTTCGGCTCGGGCTTCGTCGGCTCGGGCTTCGTCGATTCGGGCCGAATGGGCTGAGCCTTCTCGGGGACGGACTTCGCCGGGGTGTGGCCTGCGACCTTGGGGACGCGTTTTCCGGTGGTTCCGCGACGTGGCGGACGAGGGGTGGTCATCAGTTTCCTCCGGGAGCGGGGGTCGCGGGTGCGGACGCGGCCGGGGCCGCGGGGGCTCCCGACGCAGCCGGAGCGGCACCGCCGGCGGCGGGGTCGGTGCTGTCGATGGCGACGGCGTCGAGCGGCTGGATGTTGCTGGCCTTCCAGATACCGCCCTCCTTGGTCACCTCCACCTGGAATCCCATGGTCTGGCTCGAGGACGCCTCGTTCGGACGCGACGAGGTCACCGCGATGAACACGAGGGTCTTCGCGCTGTTGTCGTCGGTGTTGAGCTCCACGACCGAACTCCGCAGAAGCTTCGCACTCAGCGTCGCCGCCTTCGACGGGTCACCGGCCTGCTTCTGCAGCTCGGTGAGACCGGTGCTGCCGAGCAACTGGGTGCGGGCGTTGCCGGTGACCGAGTCCTGCAACCGGGCCTGGTAGGCCTTGCTGTCCTTCAGGTCGATGTTGAGGACGTTGAGCATGGCCTGCTCGGCGCCGCCGAGGGCGTCGTCGCGGGCGGACTGCACCGGCTGCTTGTTCACCGCGTCGTCGTACCAGCGGTATCCGAAGATCCCGGTGAACACCACGGCGGCGATGAGAGCGGCCACGGCGACCACGCCGGCCACCGGCAGTCCCACACTGGCGAGGCGGCGGCGGCGCACCGATTCCGTGGCAGCTTCCGGCTCGTTCGGTTCAGGAGAGTTCACGCGCTTCTTCGACTTCATCGGGCGCCACTGTAGTCAGTCAACCTGTGTGCACCATCACCCGCGGGTGCGCGGGTGATGGTGACGTCTCAGCGCGGGACGACGCCGAGCAGGTAGGACAGCTGCGTGGCCAACGGGTTCAGGTTGAGCTTGTCGGGATCCTTCTTCGGATTCCGATCCCAGGGCTGCGTGTAGTACGGGTCGGCGTACTTCGCGTTCTCCGCACCACGCACCGCGGTCGGGTTGCCCTGTGCCACGGCACACTTCGCGTCCTTGTTGAACGGGAAGTCGTCGTAGTTGATGTCGAAGTCCGGGTTCTTGCGCTTCTCCTCGGCGATGATCGCGTCGGTGCTCTCGTAGCCGACCGTGCACGACGCCGGGTTGTTCGTCTCGAGCACCGCACCGAAGTGGATGGTGCCGTCGCCGGGCGCCGGGGTGTAGCTGCCGCTCGACAGGGCCGAGAGCATCGCGAGCCCGGGACCGACACCCTGATAGGTGCCCTTCACGTTGCGGACGTCGAGCGCGAGGTTGCGCACGACCGAGGTGAGGTCGCCGCCGCTGCGTTCGAGGAGCGCGGAGATCTGCGTGGCACTGGTCTGACCCGTGGTCAGCAGACGCCGGAGGTCGGGATCGCTGGAGGCGAGCTGCGCGGTCACCAGGCCGAGGTTCTTCGACCAGTCGAGGATCGCGTCGGACTGATCGGCCTGTGTGGTCAGCACGGTGTCGCTGTTGCGGATCAGCGAGATCGTCTGCGGCAGGTTGTCGTTGCCCGACTTCGACAGGTTCGCCAACGAGTCCACCAGCACCCGCAGGTTCTCGCCGTTGCCGTTGAACGCCTTGCCCAGCTCGGTGATGACCGTGTTCAGATCGCCCAGCGGGACCGACTCGGTGAAGTCGACCGCCGAGGCGATCACATCCTGCACCGGGGTCGGGATCGTCGTGTTCGAGATGACCGAGCCGTCCTTCAGGTACGGCGAGCCCACACTCGACGGACGCAGATCGACGTACTGCTCACCGATCGCCGACCGGTTGGCCACCACCGCCTGCGCCGTCGCCGGCACCTTCGGTCCACCCGAGTCGAGTTCCAGGTTCACCCGGACGCCGTCGGGACGCAGCTGCAGTGATCCGACACGACCGACCGGGACACCCTGATAGGTCACCTCGGCGTTGGTGAAGATGCCACCGGAGTCCCTGAAATCCGCGTGCACCGTGTACAGCCCCACCCCGACGAGCTTGTCGAGACGGGCGTAGGTGGCGCCGACGTAGATGATGGCCAGCACGCCGACGAGCGTGAAGACGATCAACTGCCATCTGACGAGCCTGGACATCATCGGCCGGTCCCCCCGTTCGCACCCTGCAGCATCGCCATGGGTCCGGTCAGTGCCGTCTGCCCCTGCTTCGGCGAGGGCAGCAGGGCGTACTGGCCACCTGACGGCGGCGTGTTCGGTCCCGGCCGGGAGTTCAACAGCGGGAGCAGCGTGATGGTCGGGAAGCCCAACCGTGCGCCGTTGCCGTTGTAGTACGGGTTACGCGGATCGATCCGCGGCTGCGGGCCCGATCGCACCGGGGTGTACTTCGGTTCGGGCTGTCCCACGCCGAGGGCCTCGAGCTGGTTGAGCAGCCGCAGGTCGACGCTGAGGAACAGGTTGGTCGAGTTGCCGCGCACACCGGGCAGGAGATCGTCCGGGAACGGGTACGTCGGCAGCAGCGGCAGAGCGGTGATGATGTCGGGCGCCGCCGAGGCAAGCGCAGACAGGGTCGGCCGCAGCGACCGGAGATCGGTGATGATCTCCTGCCGTGCCCGCCCGAGGATGTCGACACCGACCTGGCCGAGACCGTCGAGCTTCTGCAGCAGGTTCACGAACTGCGGACGCTGGTCCTCGAGCACCTTCACGCCCGCGGGCAACTGGTCGAGGATGCGGTTGATCTGCGCGGTCTGCGCCTCGGTCCGCGTCGACAACGTCGCCAACCCGTCGATCGCCCGGGTGATGTTGTTCTTCTGATCGTCGAGGGTCTTGATCAACCGCGACGTCTGGTTGAGCAGCGACTTCACCGTGGAGGTTCGACCGTCGAACGCGTTGTTCAGCTCGTCGACGATCGGCTTGATCTGCGCGATGCCACCGCCGTTGAGCAGCATCGACAACGCGCCGAGGACCTGCTCGATGTCGGTGGCGGTGCGGGTGCGGGCCACCGGGATGGCCTGCTGCGCAGGTTGCCGCGGCGCCGAGGCGTTGTCCTTCGGATCGACCAACGAGATGAACTTCTCGCCCAGCAGGTTGGTCTGCGCGACGTTGGCCTCGGCCTTGGTCGACAGGTCGATGGTGTTCTTGACCTCGACGGTGACCTGCGCCGACCACTGATCCGGTGCGATACCGATGTCGGTGACCTTGCCGACGGTCACGCCGTCGAACTTCACGGCCGACTGCGGCACCAGGTCGAGGACGTCGGAGAACTGGATCTTGTAGGTCCGCGGGTTGTCGCCGACGTCGGCACCACCGGGCAACGGCAACGAGTAGACGCCGTTGGAACACCCGGTGAGCACGATCATCGACGTCATCGCCGCCGCGCCGGCCGCGACGAGGCCGCGACGGGTCAGCACCGACCTCACGGGGACCGGCGAGAAACGGGATCTGCGAGAGGACATCGGCTCAGCCACCTGTCAATCCGGGCGAGGGCGTACCGGGACGGGTCCCGGGGACCGGTCCACGCCGCTGCTGGTTCTCGCCGCTCATGATGCCGAACGGGAGGTTGAGCGTCGGGGTGGTGATGCCCTTGTTGATCTGGTCGGTGATGTTGCCGCACTGATCGAGAAGCGGACGCAGCGTGTTGCTGAACTGCGTGAACGCGGGGTCGCCCGGCTTGAGCTTGCCCAGGTCGAGCAGCTTGCAACCGGCGCCGGCGAGGTTCTGCAGCTCCGGCAGCACCACACGCAGGTCGAGGGTTCCCGACTCGGCGTTGTAGGCGTTGATGAGGTTGTTGATCGTCACCGGGAGCACCGTCAGCAGTTCCTTCTGCTGGTCGGTGGTGTCGGCCAGGGTCTGCGCGGTCGGGATCAGTTCCTTCACGCGGTCGCCGAGGGCGATCCGGTTGTCCTGTACGAAGCCGGCGACGTCGCCGAGGGCGACCGACAACTTGTTCAGGGCCTCACCGAGCTGCGAACGCTCACCCGCGAGGAACGAGGAGAACGAGTCGAGCTGGGTGTTGAACTGACGTACCTGCGCGTCGTTCTCGGCCAGCGCACCGACGAACACGTCGAGGTTCTTCACGGTGTCGACGAGGCTGCCGCGCGAGTCGCTCAGGGTGAGTGCGGCCTTCGAGAGCTGGTCGATGGTGGCACCGAGCTTCTCGCCGTTGCCCTTCAGGTTCTGGGCACCGGTCGTGATGACCTGGCTCAGCGCGCCGGTCTTGTTGGCGCCCTGCGGGCCGAGCGAGTTCGACAGCTTCTGCACGCTCGAGTACAGCTGGTCGATCTCGACCGGCACCATCGTCTGGTTGAGACTCAGGTTGATCTCGCCGCCGGCCTTGGCCATCCCCTTCTGGTAGGTCGGGGTCAGCTGGATGTAGCGGTCGGCGACCACCGACGGGGTGATCTGCACCGCGCGCACGTCCTTGGGCAGGTCGTGTCCGCCGTCGACGGTGAACACGATCTTCACCTTGTCGCCCTGCGGGTCGACGGTGTCGACCGAGCCGACCTTGACGCCCATGATGCGCACGTCGGTGCCGGAGTAGATGCCGACGCTGGACTTGAAGTAGGCCGTGACCTTCGTCTGGTTCAGCGAGGTGAACAGCCACCACAGCGACCCGGCGATGATCAGCGCCACCACGACACCCACCACCAGGAAGGCGATGTGGCGCGGGGTGAACCAGCGCCCGGGACCCGAGGAGTCGCGCAGGTCGTGGCGGGGTGCGTTCGTCGTCATCATCCTGTCGCCCCCGTTCCACCGTTGTTGAGCTGCTGGTTCTTGTTCGGCGGCCGCGTGGTGTTCTGCGCGGGCAGACCCGGCGGCAGGATGTTCGTGATCACCGAGTCGAACCAGCGACCGCTGCCGAGCACGTTCGCGTAGAGCCGGTAGAACGGCGCGAGATTGGTGATGGAGTCACGCAGGTTCTGATCCTGTTTCTGCAGCAGGTCGGTCACGCCCTTGAGCGATTCCAGGGCCGGGCCGATCTGCTTCTCGTTGTCGCGGACGATGCCGGTCAGCGTCGTCGACAGCTGCGACGTACTGCTCAGTAGCCGTGAGATCGCGGTCTGGCGGGTGTTGAGCTCCTGCAGCAGATCACCGGCACCGGCGATCAGGCGGGTGAACTCCTGGTTGCGGTCGGCCAGGATCTTCGAGGTGCCCTTCGTCGCGTCGAGGAGCTTGCGCACCTCCTGATCGCGGCTGGCGATCGTGGTCGACAACCGGGTCAGGCCGTCGAGTGAACCACCGAGTTCCTGCGGGGTGCCCGAGAACGCGGCCGACAGGGTCCGGAAGCTCGTCGCGAGCTGATCGGTGTCGATCTCCTGGATGTTCTCCGACGCATCGTTGAACGCCTCGATCACGTCGTACGGCGACGTGGTCTGGGTGATCGTCTTGCCCGGATCGGCGAGCTTGTCACCGCGCGGCTCGATGGCGAGGTACTTCTGCCCGAGCACGGTCTTGATCTGGATCGACGCCGAGGTCTGGTCGCCCACCCAGGTGTCACCGACACCGAAGGCGACCTGCACCTTGTTGTCGACGATGTCGACGCTCTGCACGGTGCCCACCTTCACGCCGGCGACACGCACCTCGTCGCGCGGCTTGAGCCCCGCGGCCTCGGTGAAGTCGGCCTTGTAGACCGTGCCCGCGCCCACCAGCGGCAGGTTCGCCAGATAGAACGACGACAGCGCCGCCATGATCAGGATCGCCAGACCCAGCGCTCCGACGGTGACCGGGCTCCGCAGAGGGGTGTCCGGGCGGCGGTTCTCTTTTTTGTCAGCCATGTTGTCCCTCCCCTCAGCTCGGCGGATCGTCGTTGGCCCAGCATCGCGTCGCGACGTTGGTGTAGAACACGTAGTTCAGATCGGGCAGCGGGATCAGCGGCTGGCTCAGCATCGTCGACTTGCCGTTGCCGGCCACCAGGTCGATACCGCAGAGATAGAACTGGAACCACGAGCCGAACGTCGCCGCACGGCCGATCTTGGCCGCCTTGATCGGCAGGTTGGTCAGCGTCTTCTCGACCTCACCGCGGCGCTCGTTGATGCGCTGCGAGAGCTGGTCGAGGCTCGCGATCGATCCCTGCAGCGACGGTCGGACCGGCGTGAGGATCGAGTTGGTCACCGCGGTCAGGTTCGACACCGACGTGATCGCCGAGCCGACCGAGTTCTTCTGCGCCGCGAGGCCGGTCACGAACTTCTCGGTGGTCGTCAGCAACGACGTCAACTGGTCGTCGTGCTGGTTGATGTTGTCGAGCACCGTGGTCAGGTTCGTGATCAGCTCGCCGATCACCTTGTCCTTGTCGGCGATCGTGTTCGTCAGGTCGGCGGTGTCGGACACGAGGTCGGTGATGGTGCCGCCCTCGCCCTGGAAGACCTTGATGATCTCGTCGGACAGCTTGTTGACGTCCTCGGCGGTCAGCTGCTGGAACAGCGGACGGAAACCGTTGAACAGGTCGGTGAGGTTGACCGAGGGGTGGGTGTTGGCGATCGAGATCGTCGACCCCTTCGACAACATCGCGCCGTTGTCACCGGGTCCCCGTTCGAGGGCCAGGTAGCGCAGACCCGTCAGGTTGCGGAACTTGATGTAGGCCTGCACCCCGTCGGGCAACTTGTCGCGGTTGATGGAGAAGGCCACCATCGCCTTGTCGTGGTCGTAGACCTCGACCGACTTGACCTGTCCGACACGCACACCGGCGATCCGGACGTCGTCGCCCTGGTTCAGCAGCGAGGCATCCGAGAAGACGGCCTTGAAGTCGTTGCCACCGCCGGCGCCGGAGTTGGCGATCGTGATGCCCAACGTCGCGGTCGCCACCACGGTGATCACCGCGAAGATGATCAGCTTGATCAGCGGCGAGTAGAAGTTGTTCTTCACTTGACGGTCACCTGCGCCCCCTGCATGCCCGGGGCGACGATCTGCGCGATCCAGCCGGGGACCTGATCGGGCGTGGTGCCCGCCTCCGACGCCATGATCGCCTGGAGGGCGACCTTGTTCTGCGGGTCGTCGTAGACGCTGGGCGTGATGGTGCCCGCCGGCTTGCCCGAGAAGTCCGGGACCGGCAGTTCCTGCACGTTGCGCGGGCCGGGGTTACGCGACGGCGGCTGGTAGGAGCCGTCGTTGAGCGATCCGCCCGGGTACTGCGGGAACGGGCGACCCGACTGGTAGTGGTGCGGGTAGCAGATCGGTCCGCGGTTCTCGAGCAGTCGCGGCTCGTCCTGGTTCGGCAGGTACCGACCGCGCGGGTTCGAGAACGTCAGGCTCACTCGCACGCCCGGGTTCTTCGTCCCCTTGCCGACGATGTTGCCGACCTCGGGGATGAGTCCCGCGAAGTTCTTGAACGTGCAGCCGAACGCCGGTGACTGCTCGGCGATCGCCGAGAGCAGCGGCTCGGAGTCGATCGCCAGGGTCAGCAGATCGCGACGGTTGGTGGCCAGGAAGTCGGTCGTGTCGACCGCGGCCTTGGTCACCGTCGAGATGAACCCGCGCAGGTCGCCCTGCTTCCCCACCAGGGTGTTGGTGGTGGTGCGCAGCGAGTCGAGGGCGTCGACGATGTCGGGCAGCGCCTGCGAGTACGTCTGCGAGAACGACGCCAGACCACGCAGGGTCCCCTGCAGCTCGGGCATGTTCCGGTTGACCTGGGTGAAGATGTTGTTCAGCTCCTCGAAGCTGGTCCCCAGCCGCTCACCGTTGCCGGTCAGCGCCTTCGAGAGGGATCCGAGCGTGACGCTGAGGTCCTGCGGCGGGATCGCCTCGAGGACCGGCAGCAGCTTGTCGAACAGTGCCTGCAGCTCCAGTGCGTTGCCGCTGGAGTCGGTGCGGATGGTCGAGCCGTTGGTCAGCGTCGGGCCGCCGGGATCCGACGGCAGCTGCAGCGCGACGTAGCGCTCACCGAACAGCGTCTTCGGCAGGATGCGGGCGGTGGTGCCCGCGGGGAGCATCTTCGCCTTGTCGGGCTGGAGTCCGAGCTGGACGGTGACGGCGCCGTTCTCCGACGCGACGACCTTGTTGACCTGACCGACGATGAGGCCGCGGACCTTGACGTCGGCCTTGTCGGGCAACGCGTTACCGGCGGAATCGGTGGTCAGGTTGACGTCGGTGAACGACTGGAAGCTCTGGTTGAACTTGAGGATGGTGCCGCCGATGAACAGCGCGACCACGACGAAGAACACCAGGCCCAGCAGGCGGGTACGGAGAACACTCATGGATCAGCCCGCCACCCTCACGCTGGTGCTGGTTCCCCAGATCGCGAGACCCAGGAAGAAGTCGAGGACCGCGATGAGCACCAGTGCCGATCGGACGGCACGTCCGACCGCCACGCCGACGCCGGCCGGGCCGCCGCTGGCGTAGTAGCCGTAGTAGCAGTGCACCAGGATGATCACGAAGGCGAACACCAACACCTTGCCGAACGACCACAACACGTCGGCCGGTGGCAGGAACAGGTTGAAGTAGTGGTCGTAGGAACCCGACGACTGGCCGTTGAACTGTGTGTTGACCACACGGGTGGCGATGTACGCGGCGAGCAGTCCGAGCACGTAGAGCGGGATGACGGCGATGAAGCCGGCGATGACGCGCGTGGTCACCAGGAACGGCACCGACGGGACGGCCATCACCTCGAGGGCGTCGATCTCCTCGGAGATGCGCATGGCGCCGAGCTGGGCGGTGAAGCCGCAACCGACCGTGGCCGAGAGCGCGAGACCGGCGACGAGCGGCGCGACCTCACGGGTGTTGGCGTACGCGGAGAGGAAGCCGGTCAGTGCCTGCGACCCGATCTGATCGAGCGCGGCGTACCCCTGCAGACCGACGACGACACCGGTGAAGCCGGTGAGCAGCACCATCACGCCGATGGTCCCGCCGATGATGGCCAGACCACCCGCACCGAAGGCGACCTCGGCGAGCAGCCGCAGCAGCTCCTTGGGGTAGTGCTTGATGGTGCGCGGCGTCCAGGCGACGGCGCGACCGTAGAACGACATCTGCGTGCCGGCACCGTCGAGCACCTTCAGCGGTGCCGCGACACCCTTGCGGATGCGGTAGTTGAGCAGGTCGGCCCTGCTCTTGGCGATGGTCATCTATGCACTCCCCTACGAACCCTTGGCGGGGACGATCTGCAGATACACCGCAGTGATGATCAGGTTGGCGAAGAACAGCAGCAGGAACGTGATGACCACGCTCTGGTTGACCGCCTCGCCGACACCCTTCGGGCCACCGCTGGGGGTGAGGCCCTTGTAGGCGGCGATGACGCCGGCGATCACACCGAAGATCGCGGCCTTGAGGGTCGCGACGTACAGGTCGGGCAGCTGCGCGAGCGCGCTGAACGACGCGAGATACGCACCGGGCGTGCCGTTCTGCACGACCACGTTGAAGAAGTACCCACCGCCGATGCCGACGACACACACCAGGCCGTTGAGCAGCGCACCGACGAGCACCATCGCGAGCACACGGGGCACCACGAGACGCTGGATCGGGTTGATGCCCAGCACCCGCATCGCGTCGATCTCCTCGCGGATGGTGCGCGACCCGAGGTCGGCGGCCACCGCGGATCCGGCGGCGCCGGCGATGAGAAGCGAGGTGATGATGGGCGCGGCCTGCTGCAGCACGATCAGGACGCTGGCGGCACCGGTGAACGATTCCGCACCGAGCTGCTTGATCAGCGACGACGTCTGCAGCGACACGATCGCTCCGAACGGGATCGCGATGAGCGCCGTCGGCAGGATGGTGACACTGGCGATGAACCAGGCCTGCTGGATGAACTCCCGCAGCTGGAACGGGCGCACGAAGATGTTGCGTGCGACGTCGATGAAGAGCTGGACGATGTTGCCCGTCTGCGTGAGCGCGGAGTTACCGGCCCGCTGCACCTTCTCGACGCCACGCGTGGTGGCTGAGCTCATCGACGACCCACCATCGGGCGGGTACGCCGTGATCCGACGATCATTCAGTTCCCTCCGCGGTAGGCGGGGAACTGCTCGGTGTTGTCGTTCGACCCGGCGAACTGCTTCTCCGTGTCCACCTTCTGCGACCGGTCGGACTGGCCGGAACGCTCGTGGGCCTCGGCGTTGTTGCGGCGGACCTCGTCCTCGGCCTCCTGCGACTCCCGGATCGCCCGCTGCGCGTTCTCCGGCAGCTCGTGCATCATGTCCTCGACGCGCTGACGGTGCCGCGCCGACGCCTTGCGCTCGGGCATACCGGGATTGGGCTGCACCTGCGGGATGATCTCCGAGAAATCGTCCTTCGTGCCGCCGCCGCCGATGCCCGCATCGGCCAGCTCCTGCTCCTGCGCCGCGGTCGCGTCGTCCTTCTCCTCGGACATGCCGATCGGACCGAAACGGTCACCGGAGAGGAACTGCTTCACCGCGGGCTCCTCGGAGGTCAACAGGACCTCACGCGGCCCGAACATGACCAGCTCCTTACGGAACAGCATGCCGATGTTGTCGGGGATGGTCCGCGCGATGTTGATGTTGTGCGTGACGATCAGGATCGTCGCGTCGATCTCGGCGTTGATGTCGATCAACAGCTGCGAGATGTAGGCCGTACGCACCGGGTCCAGACCCGAGTCGGGCTCGTCGCACAGGATGATCTGCGGATCGAGCACCAGGGCGCGGGCCAGACCGGCGCGCTTGCGCATACCGCCGGAGATCTCACCGGGCAGCTTGTCGCCGGCGTCACCGAGACCCACCAGGTCGAGCTTCTCCATCACGATCGACCGGATGTCGCTCTCGGACTTCTTGGTGTGCTCACGCAGCGGGAACGCCGTGTTGTCGTAGAGACTCATCGAGCCGAACAGCGCGCCGTCCTGGAACAGGACGCCGAACAGCTTGCGGATCTCGTAGAGCTCCTTCGACGAACACTTCGTGATGTCGGTGCCGTCGACGATCACCGACCCCTGCTCGGGGTGCAGCAGCCCGATGAGGGCCTTGAGGAACACCGACTTGCCCGTACCCGACGGGCCGAGCAGCGCGCTCACCTCACCCTCGGGGAGCGTCAGTGTGACGTCGCGCCAGATGTTCTGCGATCCGAAGGACTTGGTGAGTCCCTCGACGCTGACCTCCACACCCACGTAAAACTCCCTACTGCTGTGCCACCCCGGTCTGTGGTTGGAGTCACTCTAACCCACCGTTCGCCATCGACGAACATCAACGCGACAATTCGTGCGCACACCGAAAATAACTGTTGTGACCTGCAGATACGACAAGGCCACCCCGCACCGCGGGGTGGCCTTGTGCAGATCTGGAACGAAAAGCGTCCAGATGGAATTACTTGACGGAGACCTTGGCGCCGGCCTCTTCGAGCTTGGCCTTGGCGGCCTCGGCGGCATCCTTGTCGACCTTTTCGAGGATGGCCTTGGGGGCGCTCTCCACGAGGTCCTTGGCCTCCTTCAGACCCAGACCCGAGACGACCTCACGGACGACCTTGATGACCTGGATCTTCTTGTCGCCCGCGCCCTCGAGCACGACGTCGAACTCGTCCTGCTCGACAGCGGCCTCGGCGCCAGCAGCCGGGGCACCGGCGGCGGCGACGGCGACGGGAGCGGCCGCGGTGACCTCGAAGACCTCTTCGAACTTCTTCACGAAATCGCTGAGCTCCAGCAGGGTCAGTTCCTTGAACTGATCGATGAGCTCGTCAGCACTGAGCTTCGCCATGGTGGCGTCCTTCCTGTTGTCCCCCGGGACGGGGGAATGTTCCTGGTGTGGTGGTGCGCGCGGATGCGCTTATTCGGCAGCCTCGGTCGGTGCATCGGCAGCAGGCTCTGCTTCCGGTGCGCCACCCTCGGCGGACTTCTTCTCCTGCAGAGCCGCGGCGAGACGCGCGACCTGCGATGCGGGCTGGTTGAACAGCCCGGCAGCCTTTGCCAAGTTGCCCTTCATGGCACCGGCGAGCTTTGCCAGCAAGATCTCTCGGGTCTCGAGGTCGGCGATCTGCTCGATCTCGGCCACGGACAGCGCGCGGCCGTCCATGTAGCCGCCCTTGATGACGAGAGCCTTGTTGTCCTTGGCGAAATTCTTCATCGCCTTGGCGGCGACGACCGGCTCACCCTCGATGAAGGCGATCGCGGTCGGACCGACGAAAAGCTCGTCGAGGCCAGCGACGCCTGCCTCAGTGGCGGCGCGCTTGACGAGGGTGTTCTTGGCGACGGAGTAGGTTGCGCCCTCGCCGAGTGAACGACGCAGCTCCGAGAGCTGCTTGACCGACAGACCACGGTATTCCGTGATGACTGTGGCCGTGGAGCCCTTGAACTGCTCGGCGATCTCCGCAACTGCGGCGACCTTGTCGGACTTGGCCATACTTCGCCTCCTCTCATGTCGATTCGGTGTCGGCCGGAAGGGCCCACTCACGACGAACGCCCCGAGCGCAGGGCATCGGGGCGTAGAGGAAAGACGGCCAGGACATCGGCCACCGAACTTCACACGTCCACCCTGCGTGGGTCGCCGGCGATGAGCCGGACCTTCGAACACCTCCCGGGAGGGAGACGTCGACCGACGGTCTCTGGTTGAACAGATGGTCCCGCGGGCCTGGGCCCGCGAGTGCATCGGTGGCCAGAGTAGCGGCGCACGCACCGATCGGCCAAATCGACGCAGGTGAGCGCGTTCCGGCGGCCGCGGAACGGACGGAAATCCGGTACGCACGTCTCAAGGTGTAGACATCGTTACCAAATCGGGGAGGTCCATCCCGCTCTGGTCACAAGTTCCTACGGTGCCGTATCCATACCCAATAGGCTGGGTTACATTCGGCTGGAGCAGCTGACGTGACCTGTGCCACATGACGGGGTGCACACGCCAGACCATGACGGAGTGGACACAGCGAGATCCCGGCCCTGCCGGCCTCGCTCCCCACAGCGAGGCGACACCCATGAGCGTGCAGGTCGATCCACCCGAGTTGCCGATGGCCGAGGGTCTCGGCGGCGCCACCGCCGCAGCCCAGACCGCCCCCGCCCTCCCCCATCCGTCGACACCGGGTCCCGAGCGTCGTGTGCGCCCCACCCCCCTGCCCACGCTCCCCCTCGGCGACCCCACCGGCGGCGCCGACGCCCTGCGGTGGAAGCACCTCGTCGACGGCCCGCTGCGCCACCCGCACGTCAGCATCGACCGCGACGTCGAGATCCGGATGTCCGACGGCGTGCTGCTGCGCGCCACCGTGATCCGACCGGCCGACGCCCACCGCCGCGCGGTGTCGACGGTCTATCCGGCCGTGGTCAACATCAACCCGTACAACCGTGCCCTGCTCGACATGATCGACACGGCCATCCACTCACCCGTGGTCGGACGCGGCGTCCGCGGTCTCGCGGGCACGGTCAACATGACCGGAACCCCGCTCTCCGGGGTCACCGACGTGACCCGCACGCTCTCCGGCGGCGCGCTCGATGTCTTCGGCATCAACCGCAACCTGGTGCGCAGCGGCTACACCCAGGTGATCGTCGACGTCCGCGGAACCGGTGCCTCACACGGCAAGTGGCAGATCCTCGGTGCCCGCGAGCAGCAGGACTCGGTGGAGATCTGTCAGTGGGTCGCCGCACAGCCGTGGTGCGACGGCACCTACGGCATGGCCGGCTGGTCGTACTCGGCGATCAACTCGCTGCAGGCCGCCGACAAGCGACCCGAGGGACTCAAGGCGGTGTTCGCGGTCGAGGGATGCGAGGACATCGTCCGCGACATCTACATCACCGGCGGACTGCCGTCGGCGTTCATCCCGCTGTGGCTGTCGATCGTCAACGTCCTCAAGTGGATCCCGAACCCGGCGACGTCGGTGCGGGACATCCTGCGCGGCAACGCCGTCAAGTGGTTCGCCGACCGCGTGGCCTCACCGGCGACCGAGGTCGGTTCCCTCGCCTGGGGTTTCCTCACCGGACACGACGACCGCGTGTACGACGACCCGTATTTCGACGAACGCGACCCCGTGGTCGACCGCATCGACGTACCGACGTTCCTGTTCGGCGGATGGCACGACCTGTTCGGTCGCAGCGCCACCTCGATCTACTCCCACCTGAAGATGGAACCCGGCCGCAAGCAACTCGTGGTCGCCGACGGCTATCACGTCGACGCCGGGTCGGGCTTCGGCGGACCGACACATCCGCCGCGGGTCGACGTGCTCGAACGCGCGTGGTTCGACAAGTGGCTCAAGGGGATCGACAACGGCGTCGACAACTACGGGCCGGTGACCCTCGAGCAGCAGGGCGGTTCGTGGACCTCCGGCGACTGCTTCCCGCGGGCCGGGGCGACGGTCCGCCGTCTCTATCTCGACGACAAGCGTTCGGGCACCGCGTCGCACGCCGTGCACGACGGCACCCTCGGCGGGTCGCCGGTCACGAAAGGCCGATCGCTCGGTGTCCGGCCCGACATGCGCGGGCTCCGGTCGCGCGACATGACCCAGGTGACCGCAGGCATCACCGCGATGCTCGGCAAGGACTTCACCACCGACGCCCGCCACCAGGAGGGTGGGGCGCTCGCGTTCACCACGCCGCCGGTCACCGAGCGCACCCAGATCAGCGGCGCGATGAACCTTCGGCTGCACGTCTCGACCTCCGGCCAGGAGGGCATCTGGGCGGTCACGGTCAACGACGTCGCCCCCGACGGCACGTCGCGCGTCCTCACCAACGGCGCGCTGACGGTGTCGAACCGGGCCATCGACCACGACCTGTCGGAGTACGCCGAGGACGGCACCCTGCTGACGGCGCACCATTACCTCAGCCGCAAGCGCAAGCTGCCGGTGCCCGCCGATGTCGCGCTGCCCATCGACGTCGACCTGGTACCCACCGACGCCGTGCTCGACATCGGGCACCGCCTGCGCGTCGACGTCTACGCGGGCAGCGTCCCGCGCTACCTCACGGTGATCCCCGACCTCATCCGCGCCCACGGTCGCAGGCAGGACCTCGTCCTCGACCCGAAGCACCCCAGCTACCTGACCTTCCAGGCCATAGGCTCCCCCGGCTGGTGACCGCACGACCCCAGTTGGGCCGTCGTTTTCCTCAGTTGGGCCGTCGTTTTCGTCAGTTGGGCCGTCGTTCCCGCCAGGTGGGCCGTTGTTTCCGCCGGTTGGGCCGTCGTTTTCGCCAGTTGGGCACGTAACGACTGCAGTTGGGCACCTCCGTGAGTCGGCAGGTCGTCAGCGCAACGCGATACCGCTGTCGGTGAAGATCACGCGGTAGACGAACCCGGCCTCGGGGCCGAGGACGTCGGTGACCAGATCCACGAGGGTCGTCACGAACTCCGGCCCGTGCGGGGCGGCCCCGCGATCGGTCAGATGATGCGCCACCTCGTGCAGCACCACCAGTTCCCGCAGCGCCCAGCGGCCCTCCGCCGATTCGGGCACGGCGATCACCGGTGCCGGCGACATCTCGTAGTGGGCGCTGCGGTGCCCGCGACGGGCGCGAACCGCGACCGCATCGATCGCCGCGGGAAATCGCTCTCGCACCGACGGGCGCGCGAGCACCCGGTCGACGTAGGTGCGTACCGACTCGACCGATCCGAACCGTCCCTCCGGCGGGAGTGTGATCGACGTGCCCGCGAGTTCGACCGTGGGGTGCGCCGACTCGAACAGCGAGAGCACCATCGCCTCGGCGGCGTAGAGCGCGGAACGCTGCGAGTCCCGACCGGCGGCGGGACTCACCCCGATTCCAGCGCGCCGCGACTCCCGTCGAGGTGACCCTGTTCGCCGAGCCGGGCACGACGCCCCGCGGTGTCCCCGGCGCGGCGTGCCGCCTCGGAGTACCCGGCACTGGCACTCGATCCGCGCCACGTGCCGCGGGCGGTCGACTCTGCGCGATGGAAGTCGACGACGGCGATCTCTTTGTCCCGCAGGGCGATCTGGGTCGACGACGACCGTGCCGACGTCGCCGCGACGGCCTCGGCCCGCGCCTCGTCGCGAGCCTCGGTGAGGCGGAGACCGATCCGCTCGGCGAACGCCGATTGGAAGTTGAGCCGGGCGGTGATGGGTGACAGCGGGGTCTGCTCGACCACCCGACGGGTCCGCCACCGCGAGTGCTGGGTGACCACCTTGTGGGCGACCTCGTTCTTGTAGCCGCCGGCTTTGAGATAGGCGTCGCTCGCCGCGACCATCTGCACCACCAGCGAACTGTAGAGCGCCTCGGTGCTGTCGATGTCGCCCGAGAACCCGTAGGCGAGAACGAAGGTGGAGTTGCTGGCGACATCGACCTTCACGTCGTTGGCGTGGGCGATCGCGACGAACAGCGCCACGTAGGTGCGCATGCCGCGCTTGCCCTTCGTGCCGATCGCGATCTGACGTGCCACCGGCGCGGTGCGTGCGGCGGCCGGATCATGCGCGCGGGCGACCGCGAGATCGATCGACGCCGCCGTCGCCAGACGCTGCGCCGCCTGCATGAAGGTCTGGGCCTCGTGCTCGTTGTCGGTGCCCTCGGCCTGGCGGAGCAGCCCCGCGATCCGGGTCAGGAGTTTGTCGTCACGCATATCCC
This sequence comes from Williamsia sp. M5A3_1d, assembly GCF_053345315.1. Classification (NCBI taxonomy): domain Bacteria; kingdom Bacillati; phylum Actinomycetota; class Actinomycetes; order Mycobacteriales; family Nocardiaceae; genus Williamsia; species Williamsia sp. M5A3_1d. The sequence continues at coordinate 102,051 of NZ_JBKEZX010000003.1, read as the reverse complement.
TCAGACTATCGAGAGCACGATTCGGTTCCACGGCAGCGCAAAAGAGAACTCCCCACGACGAGAGGTGATCGTCGCGGGGAGTTCTCGGTACAGCTGTGACTGCTCAGGCCTGGGCGTCGGCGGGAACCGCGTAGTTGCGGGTCACGGCCGGATCGACCGGGATGCCGGGGCCCGAGGTGGTCGAGACGGTGACCTTCTTGAGGTACCGGCCCTTCGCCGCGGACGGCTTCGCGCGGAGGATCTCGTCGAGCGCGGCGCCGTAGTTCTCGGCGAGCTGCTCGGGCGCGAACGACGACTTGCCGATCACCAGGTGCAGGTTCGAGGCCTTGTCGACGCGGAAGTTGATCTTGCCGCCCTTGATCTCGTTGACGGCCTTGGTGACGTCGGGGGTCACGGTGCCGGTCTTCGGGTTGGGCATGAGACCACGCGGGCCGAGGACGCGTGCGATACGTCCGACCTTCGCCATCTGATCCGGCGTCGCGATCGCGGCGTCGAAGTCGAGCCAACCGCCCTGGATCTTCTCGATGAGATCCTCGGCGCCGACCTCGTCGGCACCGGCGGCGGTCGCCTCGGCGGCCTTGTCGCCGACGGCGAACACGATGACGCGGGCGGTCTTGCCCGTGCCGTGCGGCAGGTTCACGGTGCCGCGGACCATCTGGTCGGCCTTGCGGGGATCGACGCCGAGACGGATGGCGACCTCGACGGTGGCGTCGTACTTCGACGAACCGGTGGCCTTCGCCAACGCTGCAGCCTCCAGCGGGCTGTACAGGTTGTCCTTGTCGATCTTCTCGGCCGCGGCCAGGTATGCCTTGCTCTTCTTGCTCATGTGTTCATTCCTTCTCCGCAGCTACTGCGGATGGGTGGTGTGCGGACCGAGCCGGTCCTCCCACGCGTTCTGGTTGATTCGGTGGAGACGGCTCAGCCGTCGACCGTGATGCCCATCGACCGGGCGGTGCCGGCGATGATCTTCGCGGCCTGCTCGACGTCGTTGGCGTTGAGGTCTTCCTGCTTGGTCTTGGCGATCTCGCGGACCTGGTCCATCGTGACCTTGCCGACCTTCTTGCTGTGCGGCTCTCCCGAGCCCTTCTGCAGACCGGCCGCCTTGAGCAGCAGCTTCGCCGCGGGCGGGGTCTTCAGCTTGAAGTCGAACGAGCGGTCCTCGTAGACCGAGATCTCGACCGGGATGACCGTGCCACGCTGCGACTCGGTCGCGGCGTTGTAGGCCTTGCAGAACTCCATGATGTTCACGCCGTGCTGACCGAGCGCCGGACCCACGGGCGGGGCGGGGTTGGCCGCACCGGCCTGGATCTGGAGCTTGATGATCCCGGCGAGCTTCTTCTTCTTGGGGGGCATCTCTCTTTTACCTTCGTGTTGTCTTCGTGTGTGTCCGACGACCCGGTCGCACCCGGTGTCGGACGGATCGCGTCCGCTTTCAGACGCGAAATCTCAGATTTTCTCGACCTGTGCGAAGCCGAGTTCGACGGGGGTCTCGCGACCGAAGATCGACACGAGCACCTTGACCTTGCGCTGCTCGGCGTTGACCTCGGAGATCGAGGCGGGCAGCGTCGCGAACGGACCGTCCATGACGGTGACGCTCTCGCCGACCTGGAAGTCGACCTCGATGATCGACGCCGACGAGGTCTCGCCACCGTCGGAGCTCGCGCCCGATTTGCCTGCGACGGGCTTCTTGGCCTCGGCGCGCGGCAGCAGGAACTGCAGCACTTCCTTCATCGACAGCGGCGACGGCTTGGAGGTCATGCCGACGAAACCGGTGACGCCGGGGGTGTTGCGCACCGCGCCCCACGAGTCGTCGTTGAGTTCCATGCGCACCAGGATGTAGCCGGGCAGCACCTTGCGCTGCACCTTCTTCTGCTGGCCGTTCTTGACCTCGGTGACCTCTTCGGTGGGGACCTCCACCTGGAAGATGTAGTCGCCGACGTCGAGGTTCTGCACGCGGGTCTCGAGGTTGGCCTTCACCTTGTTCTCGTAGCCGGCGTAGGAGTGGATCACGTACCAGTCACCCGGGGCGCGACGCAGTTCCTTCTTCAGCTCCTCGACCGGGTCGACTTCCTCCTCGGGCTCGGCGGGCGCCTCGTCGGTGCCTGCCGCCTCGTCGGTGCTCGCGGTGTCGTCCGTACCGGCGGCCCCGTCGACGATGGATCCGGCGACGGCCTCGGTCAGCTCTTCGGTCGCGGCGACGTCGACCGGCGCGTCCAGGACATCACTGCCCGACTCGATGGCCTCGAGGTCGGCATCCTGGATGCTCTCGGTGTCGTGCTCAGGGGTGCTCACTGCAGCCCACGCTCCCTTTCATTGCTTACCGTGTACGTCGCTTCGAGCGACGCACACCATGGTTGGCGCGAACGCCCGTGCCGGTGTCTCTGGACAGTCGGTGTCAGCCGAACAACCAGAGCACGGCCTTGGCGAAGCCGAGGTCGATGCCCGAGATGAACGCCGTCATCACGACCACGAAGATCAACACGATGATCGTGTAGCGGACCATCTCCGAGCGGGTCGGCCAGATGACCTTCTTGAGTTCGCCGACGACCTGTCGCAGGAACGTCCACAGTCGGACGAACGGGTTGCGGCTGGTGGCCGTCGAGGTGTCGGTCCGGGTGGACCGTTCCTTCAGTGCGACGCCACCGGCGGTGGTGGCCCCGTCGACGTCGGTTGCTGCGCCGCGCTTGCCACGCGGGGTGGACGAACGCTTGCCGCTGGGCCGGGCGTCGGTGTCCGCGGAGGTGGCGTCGGCGCTGTCCGCGCCGGCGGTGGTGTCGGCGTCGGTTGCCTCGGCGTCGGGTACCGACCCCTTCGCTCGGGCAGCTCTGTCGCGTCTGCTCACCTTCATCCTCTCGTCGAACGTGTGTCCGTCACGTGGCCGAGCCGCGTGATGTCCTGCGGTTCACCGAGAGCCGTGATGACACCGTTCTCGGCGAGGGCAGGGGCGACAGGACTTGAACCTGCAACCTGCGGTTTTGGAGACCGCTGCTCTGCCAGTTGAGCTACGCCCCTCTGGGCCGGTGGCAGGCACCGACCCGGTGGACACGACTCCCCGTACACGACCATCGTCGCACCGGAGAAGCCGATACCTTCTTCGTTCCACACAATCAACGCGCCACCCGTGGGCAGCGCGCAGCTCGGTGAACCTCAGACACCCGAGTGTACGACACCCGATCGTGCGAACTCCAATTCGCTGTGGTCACGGACCCGAACGCCCGGACCGGTCGGCGAGGTCAGGAGAACTGGACGCTGGCCAGAGCGCGGCCGAAGATCTTCTTGCCGTTCGACTTGGCCGTCAGCGCGATCTGTCCGCGGCGGGTCTCGGGATCGAGCGACTTCACCTTGGCGGTGAGGTCCATCTGGCCGTACCCGTCACGCGGGACGTAGACCGGCGCGGTGAAGCGCACGTTGTACTCGTAGACCGCGCCCGGATCGCCGACGAAGTCGGTGACGTAGCCCGCACTGATGCCCATGGTCTGCATGCCGTGGGCCACGACGGTGTCGAGGCCGACGATGTCGGCGATCTCGTCACTGAAGTGGATCGGGTTGGGGTCGCCGGCGACACCGGCGTAGTTGATGAGGTTGCCGCGGGTCAGCTTCACCGTGCGCGGCTCGAGCTCCTGGCCGACGGTGAGGCTGTCGAAGCTGATCGCCCCGTACGGCTTGGGCTCGACGGCCGGATCGGGCTCGGTGAAGAAGCCACTGTGATCGGGGATCGTCTGACCGTGGTCGTAGGTCGCGCCCTCGACCAGCATGGTGTGGGCGACGGTCTGCATGAACGACGGCGCCGGGGACTCACCGGCGCGGGCCACCAGCGTGGTCCAGGTGGTCATGACCGGCACGTCGTGCTGGTTGTGGATCTGGTTCTTGGTCACCAGCACGTCGGCGCCGCCCATCTGGCGGTACGAGTCGAGCGACACCACGCAGATCAGGCGGTCGCCCACCTCGACGGGCTTGTGGAACACGAGGCGCTGGTCGGTCTGCAGCATCTTCCACAGATCCCAACCCTCCACCATCTCCTCGAAGAGACGGCGCTGGGCGATCATGCCGGGGATGGCGACGAAAGACAGCGGGGCGATCAGGGTCGAGTGACCGTTCGCGGTGGCCGCGGCCTCGTTCCAGTGCACGGGGTGGCCGTCCTGCACGGCGCGGGCGTACTCGCGGACCTTCTCGCGGCCCACCTCGTAGTAGTCCTCGACCGTGTAGTGGAACCCGACCTGGGCGGCGGTTCGCTCGGCGATCTCCTCGGGCGACAGGCTCGTCTGGTTCGCCATGATGGCGAGGCGTTCCTCGACCGACGCAATGGACTGATCACTCATGTGTCACCGACCTGATCTGTGTTGATTCTCGACCGTGAGGGCGACTGTCGCGGCACGCGCCGTGGTCGCCTGGACGCCGCCTCCCACCGACAACGGATGCTCGGACCGATCGTTGCAGGAGATGACGCGTCCCGCCGGTTCTACCGGCGGGACGGGTGGGTCAGCGCGATTCCTTGTGGCCCTGATGCTTGCCGCAGTTCGGGCAGAACTTCTTGATCTCGAGCCGGTCGGGATCGTTGCGACGGTTCTTCTTGGTGATGTAGTTGCGGTGCTTGCAGACCTCGCAGGCCAAGGTGATCTTGGGGCGCACATCTGTTGAGGAGGCCACGGGGCTGCCTTTCGGGTGGATCGTTCTCGGGTACGGATGCCGGCACCGGTGGGCGCCGCGTCCGCTGAGCTTGTCTCTCGCAGTAGCGATGGCCGGACTCGAACCGGCGACCTAACGATTATGAGTCGTTCGCTCTAACCAACTGAGCTACACCGCCATGGCCGCCCAGGCCGGTGACGGTCTGGGAGTCCAGCGAGCCCCCTAACGGAATCGAACCGTTGACCTTTTCCTTACCATGGAAACGCTCTACCGACTGAGCTAAGGGGGCGGGACCCGAGGCGTTGTTCGACGCCCCGAGAGCCTTGTCGAGGTTACACAGCAGCCCCGAGTGTCGCCAAATCGCTGGGGTCCGACGCTCTGCACGGGTTGCGAGAACCCGTATAAGCGCAGCTCACAAGGACTTTCAGAAGTCCTTGGTGAGTGGTGGCACGTGTAGGATTCGAACCTACGTAGCTTTCGCGACGGATTTACAGTCCGCTCCCATTGGCCGCTCGGGCAACGTGCCGTGTGTCGGACCCGCGCTCAGCGCGATTTGGCGACGCCGTGAAGATTACAACGTCACCCCCGCGGTTGCGAAAACCACTGGTCACGCGTGTTTCGCCGGCGTTGTCGCCCGCACCGGTTCGTGTTGTTCGCACCGCTTGCGCACGGCGCGAACGACGCGATCGGGGGCGAATATCGCCGTCAACGGCTCCGAAGCGCCCGTTCGATGCGCGCGATGACCGCCTGGGGCCGATGCTGCACTTCGTTCCAGCTCCAGCGGACGACGATGTGGCCGAGGTCGACGAGTTCCTGTGCGCGGAACTTCTCCTCGTCGAGCACCTCGCGCAGCGACTTGGTCGAGTACTCACCGAAGTACTTCCCCATCCCGTCGCATTCGCCGACGAGCCCGAACTCTTCCCACCAGAAATCGACACGGGCGACGAGTCGACCGCGATCACAGATCTCGTGTTGGAGCACCGGGGTCGGAAGGGCCGACTCACCGATCACGAGTCGACTCCATGACTCCAGCGGACTCTCGGCACGCGAGTCGAGACCGGCGAGGACCGTTCTCGCTCGCCCGCAGCCGTCGGCGGCACCCATACGCTCGAGCACCGCGGTGAGCTCGTCGACGGTGCACAGTCTGCGATGCAGAGCCGCATCGCCGGTGATGGTCGCCGTGCGCAACGATTCCGATCGTGCGAGATCGACGACTGTGCGTGCCACCGTGGTCGACCAGGCCCCGTCGATGATCGTGAGGTCAGCCGCGGACACATTGCGATGCAGCGACACCAATGACGTCCGCTTCGAGCCCGAGGCGGTTCCGCCCCTTCGCGCGAGCTGCACCCGGTTGAGGTCGGCACCGGTGACCGGGAGTCGCAGATTGATCGCGGCAGTCACGCGTGCCAATGCATCGCCGGCGGGCCGATCCCTGAGCAGCCCCCGGGCCAGGGCGTGATGCCGGTCCTCGGGAAACCGGCCGATGTCGGCGGCAGGCACGAGATGGCCGGGCGCGAGCTCGATCAGCCTGCCGTCGCGTAGCGCTGCGTCCACGGCTGCGCGGGTGTGGCCCTGGGCCGCCAGGCGGCGGCGGGTGGTCGCGATCGCGCTCATGGCTTCAGCGTCTCGGACGCGGCACACACGGAGTCCCGCGATGTGACCACCAGCGAGCGATTGTCCACAGTTGCTCACGACGTGTTCGCGCCATCTGACGTCGTTCGCGCCATGCCACCGAGGTGCGAACGACACGACATGGTGCGAACGGCTCGACAGAGCACGATCCCGTCACCCACCGAATCGGAAAACCGCGCGGGGCTGACTACCCTGGCCCGCATGGCAGATTCATCATTCGACGTGGTCAGCAAGATCGATCGGCAGGAAGTCGACAACGCTCTGAACCAGGCCGCGAAGGAACTCTCGCAGCGCTACGACTTCCGTGGCACCAACACGAAGATCGACTGGTCGGGCGAGGAGACCATCGTGATCACCTCCGACACCGAGGAGCGCACCGAGGCCGCGCTCGAGGTGTTCAAGGAGAAGTTGATCCGCCGCGACATCTCGCTCAAGGCGTTCGACGCCGGTGAGCCGGCGTCGTCGGGCAAGGGCTACCGCCTGTCGGGCACCCTCGTGCAGGGCATCGATTCGGAGAAGGCCAAGAAGATCACCAAGGCCATCCGCGACGAGGGACCCAAGGGCGTGAAGGCACTGATCCAGGGCGACGAACTGCGCGTGTCGAGCAAGAAGCGCGACGACCTGCAGGAGGTCATCTCGCTGCTCAAGGGCAAGGACTTCGAGATCGCCCTGCAGTTCGTGAACTACCGGTAGGCACTCACCGCCCGCCGCGGGCCATCTCCTCGAGGCGCGCGATGCGCTCCTCCATCGGCGGGTGCGTCGAGAACATCCTCCCGATGCGCTCGCCGCCGCGGAACGGGTTGGCGATCATCAGGTGGCTCTGCGCGGCGATGTCGGTCTGCGGGGGCAGCGGCGCGGCCTGCACGCCGCCGGAGATCTTGCGCAGGGCCGAGGCCAGCGCCAGCGGGTCGCCGGTGAGCTCGGCGCCCGAGGCGTCGGCCTGGAACTCCCGCGACCGCGACACCGCCAGCTTCACCACGGTGGCCGCGATGGGTCCGAGCAGCGAGATGAGGATGAGCGCGAACGGGTTGGGGCCGTTGTCGCGGTTGCCACCGAACATCCCGGCGAACATAGCGAAGTTGGCCAGGCCGCTGACGACGGCGGCCATGGCGCCTGCGATGGACGAGATCAGGATGTCGCGGTTGTAGACGTGGCTCAGTTCGTGGCCGAGCACCGCGCGCAGTTCGCGCTCGTCGAGGATCCCCAGGATGCCCTGGGTGCAGCAGACCGCGGCGTTCTTCGGGTTGCGACCGGTCGCGAAGGCGTTCGGCGCGTCGGTGGGGCTGATGTAGAGCTGCGGCATGGGCTGGCGCGCGGTGGTCGCAAGCTCACGCACGATGCGATAGATGACCGGCGCCTGCACCTCGGTGACGGGCTGCGCGTGCATCGCCTTGAGCGCCATCTTCGCGCTGTTGAAGTAGACGTAGGCGTTCATGCCGACCGCGAAGAGGACCGCGACCAACAGGATCGCGGGGCTCTGGAACGCGGCGCCGATCGCGACGATGATCGCCGACATGGCGCCCAGCAGCAGCACCGTCTTCAAGCCGTTTGCGTGCCCGTGCATGGTGGTCGTTCTCCTCGCGCTCAGCGGTGGTGGTTCACCGGCTCAACGGTCGAGGTGGCCCCGGGAGTTCCGGTGGGCGCGCGTCAGCCGATGCGGTCGACGGTGTAGGTGACCAGCGACGTGAGCGCGTCGGTCGACGGGCTCGCCGGTAGCGCGGCGAGTTCGGCGAACGCCTTGTCGGCGTAGCCACGCAGGGTCTCCCGCGCCCGGTCCATCCCCGGTGAGGCGTTGAGGAGCGTGAGCGCCTCGGTGACGTCGGCGTCGTCGACGAGCGGGATCCGCTCACCCGACTCGCTGACGAGCAGGGCGCGCAGTCGGTCGGCGTCGGGGCCGGAGTCGCGTAGCGCGTACAGCACGGGCAGTGTGTGGACACCCTCGCGCAGGTCGGTGCCCGGGTTCTTGCCCGAGTCGTCGGACTGCGAACTGATGTCGATGATGTCGTCGGACACCTGGAAGGCGGTGCCGATGGCGTCGCCGAGGCGCGACAGTCGTTCGATGTCGTCGTCGGTGGCGCCCGAGGTCATGCCGCCGAAGCGCCCCGACGCGGCGATTAGCGACGCCGTCTTCTCCCACACCACGCGCAGGTAGTGGTCGACGGGGTCGGTGCCGCCCTGGTTGCCGATGGTCTCGCGCATCTGGCCGGTGACCAGTTCGGCGAAGGTGTCGGCGATGATGCGCACCGACTCCGGGCCGAGGGTCGAGACCAGGCGCGAGGCACGGGCGAACAGGAAGTCGCCGGCGAGGATCGCGACGCTGTTGCCCCACCGCGAGTTGGCGCTGATGGTGCCGCGACGCATGTCGGCCTCGTCCATGACGTCGTCGTGGTAGAGCGTCGCGAGGTGGATCAGCTCCACGACGGTGGCCGCGGTGATGACCTCGGTCGCATCGGGGCGGGGCCCGAACTGCGCCGCGAGCAGCGCGAACAGCGGGCGGAAACGTTTGCCGCCGGCCTTGGCGAGGTGGGTGGCCGCCTCGGTGAGGAAGTCCTCACCCGAGGACAGTTCGGCGAGGAGCAGTTCCTCGACACGGGCGAGTGACCCGCCGATCTCGTCCGAGAACTGCTCGGAGCCCATGTCGAGCCCCATGAACGTCGTCTTCACGACGCGACTCCCGTCAACCTCGTCTGCACGACTCGGCGCTCCATCTCCCACTGTGTCGGCGAGACTGTTCTCGCCGGACCGTCTACGACCGAGCGTAATCGTTGCGTCGAAGGTTCGGTGATACTGGATCAGGTGACCTCCATCGCCGATGCGGAACAGCAGTCCCCCGCGCCCCTCCCGACGCATGCCGACGTGCTGGTGGTCGGGGCCGGACCGGGCGGTTCGGCCACCGCGGCGCACGCCGCCGACGCAGGCCATCAGGTCGTGCTGCTCGACAACGCGGTGTTCCCCCGCGACAAGACCTGCGGCGACGGACTGACCCCGCGCGCGATCGCCGAGATGGAGCACCTGGGCCTCGGTGCCTACCTGACGTCGCGGCCGAAGATCGTCGGTTTGGCGATGCGGGGGTGGGGCGCCTCGCAACAGATCCGGTGGCCGTCGGGTCGCTTCCCGGCGCACGGAAGTGCCGTCGCGCGAACCGAACTCGACGATCGCATCCGTGTCGCCGCGCTCGATCGGGGCGCGACGATGGTGCAGGGCGTCAAGGCGGTCGGGGTGGTCCGCGACGGTGATCGCGTGAGCGCGGTCGAGGTCGTCGGACCCGCCGGACCGGCGCAGATCCGGGTCGGTCAGCTCATCGTCGCCGACGGCGTGCGCTCGCCTCTCGGACGCGAGCTCGGCCGAGAATGGCACCGCGACACCGCCTATGGCGTCGCGGCGCGCGCATACGTGCGGTCCGATCGCGCGGGCGACGAATGGATGGGGTCCGATCTCGAACTCCACGACGGCGACGGCGGACTGCTCCCCGGATACGGGTGGGTGTTCCCGCTCGGCTCCGAGGACGGCCTCGTGAACATCGGCGTCGGCGCACTGGCGACCGGTAAGCGACCGGCGCACATGGCTTTACGGCCGATCGTCGAGCACTACACGAACTCCCAGCGCGAGCGCTGGGGTCTGCACGGCGAGCCGATGCGCGTCACCTCGGCGCTGCTGCCGATGGGTGGCGCGGTGTCGGGGGTGGCCGGTCGCAACTGGATGCTGGTCGGTGACTGCGCGGCGTGCGTGAACCCGCTCAACGGCGAGGGCATCGACTACGCGATGGAGACCGGGCGCTTCGCCGCGGCCCGCCTCGGCGAGGCCGATCACACCGCCGACTGGCCCGCCCTGCTCGCCGACCACTACGGCGCCGCGTTCTCCGCGGCCCGACGTCTCGCCGGGGTGCTGACCGTGCCGAAGGCGGTGCCGGTGCTGGGACGTCCGGGCATCCGATCAGCGGCGTTGATGTCGATGGTGGTGCGCGTGATGGGCAACCTCATCACCCCCGAGGACACCGACCTCGTCGCACGCCTGTGGCGCACGGCCGGTCGTGCCTCGACCACGATCGACGCGCGTCCGCCCTTCCGCTGACCGTGCCATTAATCGCCGCCCACCGTGCCGAAAAGTCCCGCCGAGTGTGCCGATATCCGCCGCCGACCGTGCCGAAAAGTCCCGCCCACCGTGCCGAAGCTGCCGGCCGAATGCGACGACGCCCTGTCAGGACCGAACCGCGACCATCGGAGCCGTTCGCCACGTACGCGCGTAGTCCTCGTCCCACTCGCGTTGCCCTCGTACACACTCCGGACCCGGTGAGCTGCGGGGTCCGTCCGGGCGTCGCGTATCCGTCAGCGTTCTGACCGAAAAGCGCCATCTGCGTCGTCGTCCATATCCTGCAGAATCTCGGTGTAAAGCTGTGCGACACGTGCCTGCAGGGCATCCGAGCCGAACTCGCGACTTGCGGCTGCTTTCAGTTGTTCGGCCTCGGCCCACGCCCGACCGCGTTCTTCAAGCGCGGAAACAATTGCAGAAGCGAACGCTGCCGGGTCGTCAGCGACACACCAGATGTCGCCTCCGAAAGGTATTCCTTCGATCCCGCATGTCGTACTCACCAGGGGCACTCCCGACAGAATCGCGGAGGCAGACTTGAACTTGAGGCCGGCCCCGAGTTGCAGAGGCGCAACGCACAAAGATATTCCGGCGTAGGCGTCTGCCATATCTGCCAACCGTCCAGTCACATGAACTGACGGGTGAGCTTCGAGAAGAACATTCAAATCGTCCGGTGCTCCCGAGCCGGCAATGCGCAAAATCGCGTCGGGTCTCGCTCGCAGGACATCGGGCCAGATCGTTCCGACCAGGTAGCGCACAGCGTCCACATTCTCCGGTCGGGAGAGGGCGCCCTCGAACAGGACAACACACTTCTCGGCGGGCGAAACCGCGTAACTCGGAACCTCCGGAGGAATTATGTGACAAACAGCGTCTTCATGAATATCCGAGACCAGCAACTTGTCTTTCTCGCTGAACACCACTACATGATCGAGCTGTGAAAGGAGACGCCTTTCACGGCTGCGATGCATCTTTATTCTCGTGCGGCCCGCAGTGCATCTGTAAAAGACTCCCCTCCTCGCAACCTCGCGCTCGATTCGTTGCAGGACCACGTCGTGAACAACACCCACCACAGCAGCCCGTGGGTTCATGTTTCTGACAAGCGGCGCCAAACCGAAGTACTCCGTCCATTGGAGTTCTACGATTGACGCGCTTCTGACCGTGGACACGAAGTCGGGGTCGGAGCGGATGCCATGAACGAATCCTCGGTCGAGAGAAATCAGACTCAGCCCACGCAGTCGCGTCTGAACAAAATCGCCCACGAGCGTCTGAGTCCAACGAGCTCGCGGAATGATACGAGACTCGAATGGCTCATTCCGATTCGCCTTGGCCGCGTCAGGGCTCACATGAAAACCATCGGCGAAGGCGATCACCGACAAAATTTTGCTTGTCGCCAGCGAAAAGCGATAGTAGTAAAGACCTCCGGCGGTCTCCAGGCGTGATGATGGCAAGTACATGCCCACAGTCGCCAGGGTTCTCTTGCGATTCATGATCCGTCACGACCGGACCGTCGTCGACTTCTGCTGATGCGAACGGCGTCGTCGATGATGTCCCGTAAAGCCTCAGACCGCTTCTCGCAATTCAGATGATCGTCCGCGCGCTCAGAACCTTCCAGCAAGTCCGTGACACCCCCGACATCCGTCCCAGCGACAGGCGGAAGATTACCAACAATCCGGACGTCGGCGTCGAGATCATCTGCACGACCCCTCAGCGTCTGTTTCTCGCCCGGAACCGACAACGTCGAGTCCCCAGTGGGATACCGCTATCACTCTGATCAGAAGGTCATCACCTTTTCCCGGCGCCTCCCTGCCAACGTGAAGAAGCCGGCGCCCTACGTCGTCTCTGAACGGGACTGTGAGAACAACCGATCGGGCCTTCGGCACGGTCGGCGGTGGTTGTGGCACGGTCGGCGAAGGATATCGGCACGGTCGGCGGAAGGTTGTGGCACGGTCGCGGCGTTGGCTGGAGCGCTACTTGACGGCGCGGTGGAGCGCGGCGATGCCGCCGGTGAGGTTGCGCCAGCGGACACTGCCGAAGCCGGCGGTCTCGATCTTGGCCGCGAGACCCGCCTGATCGGGCCAGGCACGAATCGACTCGGCGAGGTAGACGTACGCCTCGGGGTTGCTCGACACCTTCGTCGCGACCGACGGCAGCGCCTTCATCAGGTACTCCATGTACACGGTGCGCAACGGCGCGAACACCGGCGTCGAGAACTCGCAGATCACCAGTCGCCCAGCGGGTTTGAGCACGCGATACAGCTCGGCGAGTGCCGTGTCGACCGATGCGACGTTGCGTAGACCGAAGGAGATGGTGGCCGCGTCGAAGCTCTCGTCAGCGAACGGGAGCGTCAGGGCGTCGGCCGCGACCTTGGGCACCGGCCGCTTGTGTCCGGCCTTGAGCATCCCCAGCGAGAAGTCGGCGGCGATGCAGTGCGCACCCGACTGGGCCAGTTCCTCGGTCGAGACGGCGGTTCCGGCGGCGAGGTCGAGCACGACATCACCCGGACCGAGACCCAGCGCGTGGCGGGTCGCGGTGCGCCAGCCCCGGTCCTGCCCGAAGGAGAGCACGGTGTTGGTGATGTCGTAGCGACGCGCGACACCGTCGAACATCGCGGCGACGTCGGCGGGTGCTTTGTCGAGGCCGGCGCGGATCGTGGTCATGCGGCCAACGTTACGTGCCCGCCCCACCCGCCCGCACCGAGAGCCCCGACACAGGTCAGCGCACCCGATCAGGCAGAACGACGCACACCGAGGCTGCCCGCGCGCCCGAGGACGGCGTCGTAATGGCCGAGGAGCTGATCGCAGATCGACGGCCACGTCTTGCCCGCGACACCGCGTCGAGCGGCGGCACCGAACTCGGCGTTGATCGCCGGATCGACGAGGGTGTCGACGGCGCCGGGCAGCCGCTCACCGAAGGTCGGGACGTCCAGCAGGTACCCGGTGCGGAAGTTCGCGATGAGGTCCTTCGGGCCACCGGCGTCGGGGCCGATCACCGGGATACCGCTGGCCTGCGCCTCCTGCACCGCCTGGCAGAAGGTCTCGTGCTCGCCGGGGTGCACGAACACGTCCATGCTGGCGTAGGCCCGTGCGAGTTCGAGGCCGCCGAGTTCGCCGGTGAACACCGCGTCGGGCATCAGCTTCTCGAGGCGCGCCCGCTCGGGTCCCCCGCCGACGATGACGAGTTGTCGATCGCGGCGACCCGAGAGCACCGCGAGGCGCTCGACGTGCTTCTCCGGGGCCAGTCGACCCACGAACCCGACGATCGGCACGCCGTTCGGGCTCCACTGCGCGCGCAGCTCGTGGTCGCGGCGATCGGGATGGAAGCGTTCGGCGTCGACCCCACGACCCCAACGGAACACACGCGGGACACCGTGGTCCTGAAGCGCTTTCACCGACACCGTCGACGGCGCGAGGGTGCGATCGCAGGCGGCGTGCAGTCGGCGGGTCCACGACCAGGCGGCGCGCGTCCCGATCCCGATGCCGTAGCTAGCGGCGAATCCGGCGACGTCGGTCTGGAACACCGCGACCGTCGGCACGTCGAGACGGCGCGCGGCGTGGGCACCCGCGGCGCCGATCACGAACGGCGAGGCGAGGTGGACCACGTCGGGCGCGAAATCGGCCATCGCGCGGTACAGCGAGCGATGCGGCACACCCACCGGGAGGCTCGACACCTTCGGCACCATCAGTGACGGCACGAGATGCACCGGCACACCGTCGATCTCGCGGGGCGCCGCCGGCAACCCGCGCGGGGTGTCGGGGGCGAAGATCATCGCCTCGTGCCCGTGAGCCGTGAGGTGCTCGCAGACGCGGAGCACCGAGTTCACGACACCGTTCATGTTGGGCAGGAAGCTCTCTGCCACTATCGCCACTCGCACGCACCCAGTGTGTGTAGCGCACCTGTCTGCCACGGCACCTCGACGTGACACGGCCCGGAATGCCGCGTGAACGCTCGGCGGGTCAGTTCACCCGGTGTTCGTCACCTGCACGCACGGTGTCCGGCGTGGACGTGGTGCCGTCGATCGCGCGCCCGCGCCTGCGGGTCACCTCGGCGAGGCTCACCATCACGACCACGATGAGCAGCCAGGTGTATCCCGCGATCGACACCGCGGGGATGATCGCGAGGCTCGCATCGCGACCGGCGACGCGCACGAGATCGGGGTTCGTGCTGTCGTACTCGACGCTGATCCGTTGTCCGGCGGTCAGTTCCGTCGGATAGAAGATGCCGAGGCGGGGGCTGCGGAGTTCGCCGCTCTCGGTGTAGAACCGGACCGTCGATTTCGTGGCGCCCGCGGTGACGACGTCGGCGGTGGCGGTCGCGCGGTGGGCGTCGATCGAGGCGTCATCGCGGTAACACCCGGCCACCACCACGATCATCATCACCGTCACGATCGCGCCGATCAGCAGCAGCGTGATCTGCGTGCGTCGCAGGGCGGTGGCGGACATGCGGGCCAGACTACCGACGGGCTCCACCACCGACGCGCAGGTGCGCGACGGCCACCCACACGACAGTCTCGGTCACAGGCCGGCGCCGATGGCCGCGTGGAGGTCGCGCAGCCGGTCGCGGTCGGTCGCCACCTCGATCACCCGGACCCCACCCTCGGTCGACGACGCGAGCGCAGCGGGGAGCTCGGCCACCGACACCCTGCGGTGGGGCACCGAGAACCCGGCGCACACCGCGGCGATGTCGGTGCGGTGCGGGGTGCCGAAGACGCGTTCGAAGGCGCCGTCGTATTCGGGTCCGCTGAACCGACGCTCGCCCTGCTCGAGCAGCGCGAAGATGCCGCCGCCGTCGTCGTTGGCGACGACGATCGTGAGGTCGCGCGGGCGGGGTTCGGCCGGTCCGATCAGCAGGCCGGTCGCGTCGTGGACGAAGGTGAGGTCGCCCATGAACGCGACGGTGCGCCGATGGTCGGCGCTGAGCGCGGCACCGATGGCGGTCGAGACGGTGCCGTCGATGCCGGCCACACCCCGGTTCGACAGCACCCGCACCTCCGGCGACACCCGGCCCGCCAGGGCGACGTCGCGGATCGGGTTCGATGCCCCGACCACGAGCTGCTCACCCGGGTGCATCGCGGCGCTGACGACACGCGCGACGTGCAGGCCGGTCACGGGGCCGGGTCGGTCGAGTTCGGCGTCGACGGAGCCGACCGCGCGCTGGTGGGCGTCGGCGCAGTCCTTCAACCACTGCTCCGACGGCGTGCCCGACACCTCCGCGCGGGTACCGGTCGCAAGCACGTTGCCCGAGACGTCGGGCCAGCGCGGTCCGGTGGTCAGCGCGTAGACCCGCACCTGCGGATCGGCCAGCAGTCGCGACACCCCGCGGTGCAGGGTCGGCCGACCGCAGATGATCGCCTGCGTGGGACGCACCAGACCCAGGGCCAGCGGGTGCAGGGCGGTCTCGGGCGCCGGCGCGGTCGGTTCGGCGACCGTCGGGATGCCGGCGAGCTCGGGTCGCACTCCCGCGCCGTGTCCCGAGACGACGACGGTCGGCTCGGTGAGATCGATGTCGATGGGGACGTCGAGGCGACCGACCGCGGCCATGGTCCACGGCGCGCCGTTGTCGCGGCCGGCGAAACCCTCTAGCGGGTCACCCGGCCCGACACCCGCTTCGGGGACCAACGGCTCGCGCAGCGGGATGTCGAACTGCACCGGCCCGGGGTTGCCGGTGCGTGCGCCGCGGGCGGCGGCCAGCGCGCGCCCCACTCCCGAACGCCACTGGCTGTTGGTGTCGAGATCCTGCTCGGCGAGCCCGAGGCTGATGGCCAGCCGGACCTGCGTGCCAAAGATGCCGAACTGCTCGATGGTCTGGTTCGCGCCCGATCCGAGCAGCTCATACGGCCGGTTCGCGCTCACCACCACCAGCGGGACGCGCGCGTAGTTGGCCTCGAAGACCGCCGGGCTCACGTTGGCGACGGCGGTGCCGCTGGTCATCACGATCGGCACCGGCTGCCCCGACGCGACGGCGAGCCCCAGCGCGAGGAACCCTGCGGTGCGCTCGTCGATCCGGACATGCAGCCGGATGCGGCCCGCGGTGTCGGCGGCGTGCAGGGCGAAGGCGAGCGGCGCGTTGCGCGATCCCGGACACAGCACCGCCTCGCGCACGCCGCCCCGGATCATCTCGTCGACGATCACTCGGGCCTGCACGGTGGACGGGTTCATCACTCCAGGTTAACGACAGATCACCGGTGGTCGACGCGATGTGCCCCACACCCCACCCCCGCCGGTTGGGCCGTCGTTCCCGCCGGTTGGGCCGTCGTTCCCGCCGGTTGGGCCGTTGTTCCCGCCCAGTTGGGCCGTTGTTCCCGCCAGTTGGGCACGACGTGGCTTCCGCCGCGCCGTCAGGCCCCGCCGCCGCCGTCGACCGGCAGGATCGCGCCGGTGACCATCGAGGCGCGATCGCTGAGCAACCACGCCGCGGCCTCGGCGACCTCGCGGGGTCGGGCCATCCGGCCCATCGGGGCCGCCGCGATCGTCGCGTCGATCACGCCCGGCGACCGCGCGTCCCAGTCGAGCATCATCTCGGTGGTGGTGCCGCCGGGGGTGATGCCGTTGACACGGATGCCCTCCGGAGCCCAACTGACCGCGGCCGATTCGGTGATGCTGTTCAGCGCACGCTTCATGGCGCCGTAAGCCGGGAGCATGGGGTTGGCGCGGCGGCTGCCGACACTCGAGGTGTTCACGATCGCGCCGCCGCCACCGCCGGTGCGCATCAGGGCGACCTCGGCGGTCATCGCCACCCAGTGCGCCCGGAAGTTCACGGCGAACTGGTCGTCGATGTCGCTGTCGCTGGTGGCCTCGAGGGGACCGGGCTGCTGCACGATGCCGCCGTTGTTGAACGCGCCGTCGAGCCGTCCGTGCAGGTCGGCAACGCGTCCGACCGCTGAGCGGATACTCGCGGCGTCGGCGAGGTCCACGGTCACCGCGTCGGCGACACCCCCGGTGGCCCGGATCTCGGCGACGATGCGGTCGAGTGCGTCGGTGCTGCGGGCGGCGAGGACGACCGACGCCCCCTCCGCGGCGAAGAGGTGGGCGGCCGCCGCACCGATGCCGCGGCTCGCGCCGGTGATGAAGATGACCTTGCCGGCCAGGAGTCCGATGGGTGCGCTGTCGTGTGAGTTCGTCATGACACGAGCCTGCGGCGGCGACCGTTTTCTAGTCAGGCACAGTCGGTACTACCCTCCGCCGACGGTCGGCGCGCACACTCGGAGCATGGACAAGCAGCAGTTGGGCGCCTTCCTCCGCAGTCGGCGCGAACGCCTCCGACCCGCCGACGTCGGCCTGCCGTCGGGTCCACGGCGACGCACGCCGGGGCTGCGGCGCGAGGAGATCGCCGTCCTCGCACACATCTCCACCGAGTACTACGTGCGGCTCGAACAGGGCCGGGCCCCACGCCCGTCGGCAGACGTCCTCGCCGGGATCGTCGGAGCACTTCGGCTCACCGGTCCCGAGTCCGACCACCTCCATCTCCTCGCCGGCACCGCACCCAACCGATCGGGCCTGCACTCCCGACAGGTCCGCCCGAGCATTGTCGAACTGCTGCACCGCATTCCGGCGACCGCCGGGTTCGTGATGTCCGCGGCGTTCGACGTCCTCGCCTGGAACGATCTCGCCGCGGCGTTGATGGAGGACTTCGGCGCCCGCGCCCCCGACGACCGGAACCTGGCCCGGCACGCCTTCCTGCCGGCGGTCCCCGAAGGCGAGGCGCTCTACGGCATCTCCGACGCCGCCGGATTCCGACAGAGCGCGGTGATGGAACTGCGCACCGCGTCGGCCCGCTATCCCGACGATCCCGCGATCCGAGCCCTCGTCGACGAACTACGCGACGGCAGTGAAGAATTCGCACATCTCTGGGACCGCAACGATGTGCAGCCACCGTCGATGCTGACCAAGACCTTCCGGCATCCCGTCGTCGGCGAGCTCACCCTCGACTGCGATGTGCTGCATCTCAATGACGGCGACCAGCACCTGGTGCTCTACACCGCGCCGGTCGGATCCGCCGCAGCCGAGAGCCTCGCATTCCTCGGAGCGCTCGGCGCAGATGGTGTCGCCGCCCGCTGATGCGGGCGTCTGCGCCCCCTAGGACTCGCGCGTCCTGCCGACGCCCATCTCCTCGGCCCAGGCGCCGTGCTCCTTGCGGGCCCAGCTCACCGAGACGCGACCGGTGCGCATGCCGCGACGCGCCTCGGGGTCCCCGAAGGCGAAGGCCATGTGCCCCAACACCAACAGGCCGACCCCGAAGGCGAACCAGTCGTGGGCGAAGGTGGCGCCCGTGCGGTAGGTCAGGCCCACCAGCGACGGGAAGTACATCAGCACGCCCGTCACGAACAGCACGATGATCGACCCCACCGACAGCGCACCGTTCAACTTCTGTCCGGCGTTGAACTTGCCGACCGGGATGGTGCCGTCGCGGCGGGTCTTCGACCGCAGCCACCGTCGATCGGTCGGCGCGAAGCGGTTCAGCCGACGCAGGTCGTCGCGATACGACGGCGACGCCAACCCGAGGAGGATCGGCACCGGCAGTGCGAAACCCGCGTACACGTGCAGGATCTCGACGATCTGGCGGTGACCGACGAGCACCGCCAACGACGACACGTACAGGATCGCCGCGGTCACCAGGCACACGATCATCAGCACCGCGACCGTGCGGTGCACCCACCGGGCGGTCGGACCGAAGCGGGCGACGTCAGTCGTCGATGGTGCCGTCGAGCTCATACCCGCGCCTTTCCCAGTAGCCGGGGATCTCCTCGGTCGTCAGCTCGATGCCCGACAACCACTTCGTGCTCTTGTAGCCGTACTCCCCGCCGACGTACATGCGCACCGGCCCGCCGTGATCGTGTGTGACCGGGGCGTCGAGCATCCGCAGCGCGACGATCACGCGGTCGCCCCGGGCTCTCTCCAGCGGCAGGCTCTCGGTGTAGGTCCCGTCGAACGATCGGAATCGCACCGCCCGCGCGGTGCCCTTAGGATCCGCGCGGTCGAGCAGCGTCGACAGCCGCACCCCACTCCACGCGACTCCCGCCACGGTCCAGCCGGTCACACAGTGGAAGGTCTCGGTGAACGACGTCTGCGGCAGCTGCGCCAGTTGCGCCATCGTGTACTCCGCGGGCGCCGCGACCTCGCCGCCCACGGTCAGCCGGTAGTCGGTTGCCGCTTTCTGGTCCACCGATCCGACGACGGAGTAGTAGCGGAAGTTGTCGCCCAGCGGCAGGAGCGCGATGAGACCTGTGGGGTCGCGGACCTGCACCGGCGCAAGCAGTTTCGACAAGCCGCCCTGTGCCGCAGGGCCGGCGACGATGCCCAGTCCGCCGAGCCCGATCAACCCGAGCACCACGCGCCGACCGACCGGGGTGCCGGTGACGCGGGTGTCGTGATCGGGCGATTCCACGAGGTGCTACCGGAGCTTGCCGCGCACGCCGACCACGACGAGCGCGAGCCCGACGATCGCGATGATCGGCCCGAGCACCGACCACGTCACGGTGTTGCTCATGGCGCTGCCCTCGAGCACCCCGAAACCCTGCAGCGCGAAGACGAGTCCGAACAGTGTGAGGACCACTCCGACGACGGCGACGATGGGTTTGCGCATGTGCGCCAGGGTACGCGGGGGCCACGTCGGCCCAACCGATTCACATTGCGGCCCATTCGGCGTAAACGACGGCCCAGCTGGCGGAAACGACGGCCCACCTGGCGGGGTGGGGTCGGGTCAGCGACCGCGCTCGGTGGCGAGACGTTCGAAGAGGGGGACGCAGAGCATCATCAGGCCGCGCTCGGTGTCGTCGAAGTTGTCGGCGAACGACCGCGCGAGCCAGGCGTCGCGTTGGGCGCGGTCGTCGAGGATGAGTGCACGCCCCGCCTCGGTGAGTTCCACGAGCTGTCGCCTGCGGTCGTCGGGGTCGGTGCGGCGGACGATGAGGCCGGCGTCGTCGAGCTTGTTCATGCTCACCGTCAGCGACTGGACGCGGACGTGCATGCGGTCGGCGAGTTCGGCGACGGTGGTGGTCCCCGATCGGTCGAGGTAGCCCAGCACGGTGATCTGCGTGAGCGGCAGACCGTGGTCGGGTCGATGGGTTCGCGCGGCGCGGGCGACGGACATGATCGCCTCCCGAAGACGGGTCGCCTCGGCGACGTCGATCGTGGTCATGGCAAGAGAATAGTTCACATTCACTCGATGTTCACCGGTTTACATCAGGGTATTAGCAAGCCTAGTCTTGGTTTCATGATGCGGCGCTGGCTGGGACTGATCGTGGTGACGGCAGCGGCGACCGCTGTCCTCGATCAACTCTCGGTCCCGTCGGCGGCGCTCTTCGCGGGTCTCGTGGTGGCCGCCGCACTCGCCCTCGCCGGCCTCGCCCCACGCGAGCGCACCTCGACGACCGTGAGCGGCACACAGAAGAAGCCGCCACTCCCCCGCCCGATCGGCATCGCCGGACAGGGCGTGCTCGGCGTCTACATCGGCACGATGGTGCAACCGAGCGTGCTGGCCGGTCTCGCCGACTCGTGGCTCCCGGTGATCGTGATCGCGCTGGGCACGCTCGTGCTGTCGGTCGCGGGTGGGGCGCTGCTCGGCCTGCACCGGCGCGTCGACCCGCTCACCGGCTCACTGGCCCTGGTGGCGGGCGGGGCATCCGGACTGGTCGCGCTCACCCGCGAACTCGGCGGCGACGAGCGGATGGTCGCGGTGGTCCAGTACGTGCGCGTGGGTCTGGTGACGGTCAGCCTGCCGATCGTGGCGACCACCGTGTTCGGAGCGCACACCGGATCGGCGACGTCCACGCAGTCGGCGTCGACCGGCGATCAGCTGTGGGGACTGCTCCTGGGCGCGGGCGCGATGGCCGTCGGCATCAGCGTCGGTCGCCTCATCCGACTCCCGGCCGCCGGGCTGCTCGGGCCGCTCATCGTGACCGTCGTCGCCGAACTGACCGGTGTCGCGGGTGATGCGGCGGTCCCGGTGCTGCTGGTGACGGCTGGATACGCCGTCATCGGCTGGCAGGCCGGACTCGGCTTCACCCAGGACAGCCTGCGCGCGATCGGTCGGGTGCTCCCGTTCGCCGTGCTGCTCATCGTCCTCATCGGTGTCGGCAGCGCGGGACTCGGTGTGGCACTCAGCGTCTGGACCGGCGAGTCGATGTTCGACGGCTACCTCGCGACCACACCGGGCGGCATCTACGCGGTGCTGGCGGCGGCCGCGGCGTCCGGTTCGAACATCACCTTCGTGCTGGCCTCGCAGATCGTGCGCGTGCTCCTGATGCTGTTCGTCGCGCCGTTCGCGGCGCGGGGCTACAACCGTTGGCGCTCACGACGAGCAGTGCACCCCGAGCCGGTGTCGTCCGCCGACGAGCCGGTCTACCCTCGGGTGTCATGACCGATTCCACTCGTGAGTTCGATGTCGTCGTGTTCGGGGCCACCGGGTTCGTCGGCATCCTCACCGCCGACTACCTGGCCAGACATGCCCCCGCGGGCACCCGCATCGCGTTGGCCGGCCGCAGCGAGACGAAGTTGGCGTCCACGCGGCGGACGCTGCCCGCCTCGGCGCACGACTGGCCGTTGATCGTCGCCGACGCCGATTCCGCGTCGTCGCTCGACGCGATGGCCGCACGCACCCGGGTGGTCTGCACCACCGTCGGGCCCTACCTGAAGTACGGCGAGCTGGTGCTCGCGGCCACGGTCAACGCCGGCTCCGATTACGTCGATCTCACCGGCGAGGTCCCGTTCGTGCGGTACTCCATCGACAAGTTCGGTGAGCAGGCAGAGGCGAACGGTGCGCGCATCGTGCACTCGTGCGGGTTCGATTCGGTGCCGTCCGACATCGGCGTCTACCTGCTCCACAAGGCCGTGACGGAGGCGGGCGAAGGCGAACTCACCAACACCACGCTGGTGGTCAGCTCGTTCGCGGGCGGCGTCTCCGGCGGCACCGTCGACTCCATGCGCGTCATCGCGACCGAGGCCCGCAACCCCGAGACCCGACGCATCCTGCTCGATCCGTACGCGCTGTCGACCGGTCCGGGTGAGCACCGGTTGCGCACCGCGGTCAAGCAGCCCAGCGACGCGATGATCGTGAAGGGGTCGAGCATCGACCCGTCGATCAAGGGCACGTTGGCGCCGTTCGTGATGGCTGCGCATAACACCCGCATCGTGCGCCGCACCAACGCCCTGCTGGACAACGCCTACGGCGCGCAGTTCCGCTACGGCGAGGCGATGGCCGTCGGCCGCAACCCGGTGCTGTCGACCGCCACGGCGGGTCTGGTCAGCGTCGGTCTCGGCGGGTTCCTCGGGCTGATGGCGATGGGGCCGACCCGTAAGGTGCTCGACCGCATCCTCCCCAAGGCGGGCGACGGACCGAGTGAGAAGACCCGCGAGAACGGCCATTTCACCGTCGACGTGTACACCCGCACCACCACCGGCAAGCGGTTCTCCTCGCGTGTGAAGGCCAAGGGCGACCCCGGCTACAAGGCGACCGCGGTGATGCTCGGCGAGAGCGCGCTCACCCTCGCCCTCGACCGCGACAAGCTGCCCAACCGCACCGGCGTGCTCACCCCCGCCGCGGCGATGGGCGACGCGCTCGTCGACCGACTCCGCGACGCGGGTCTCACCCTCACCGCCGGACCCCTCGACTGACGGTGAGTGTGATCGCGCGGTCGATCAGTAGGCTCCCGACCGACTGATCACCGCGCGGATCGTGCGCCACACGATCATCGCGTCGGTCATGGCCGACCAGTTCTCCACATAGTGGAGGTCGAGGCGCACCGACTCCTCCCACGACAGGTCCGATCGGCCCGACACCTGCCACAGCCCGGTGATGCCCGGCTTCACCAGCATGCGGCGACGCACCGGCCCCTCGTAGCGCTCCACCTCGGCGGGCAGCGGCGGTCGCGGACCCACCAGGCTCATCGAGCCGCCCAGCACGTTGAACAGCTGTGGCAGTTCGTCGAGGCTGAAGCGACGGATCACCTTGCCGACGCGGGTCACCCGCGGGTCGTCGCGGATCTTGAACAGCAGACCCTCGCCCTCGTTGAGCACCGAGAGGTCGGCCAGCCGGGTGTCGGCGCCGATCTCCATCGACCGGAACTTCCACATGCGGAACGGCACGTTGTTGATGCCGATGCGGTCGGCCTTGTAGAACACCGGACCGCGCGAGTCGAGCTTCACCGCGACCGCGCACGCCAGCATCACCGGCGCGGCGAGCACCAGGGCCGTGAGAGCGCCCAGCCGGTCGACGACGACTTTCGCCAGCCGGTTCGCGCCGTGATAGTTCGGCTTGTCGATGTGCAGCAGCGGCAACCCCGCGACGGGCCGCACCAGCATTCGCGGTCCGGCGACGTCCATCACGCCCGGGTCGACCAGCATGTCGACGTGGAGACCCTCGAGCTCCCACGACAGTTCGCGCATCGCCGAGTGACCGAGCACCTCGGCCGAGGTGACCGCGACGGTGGTGGCGCGTGACTCCATCACCGCGCGGCGCACGTCGGTGAACTCACCGAGCACCGGCACCGTGCGTCCGTCGACGTCGATCGATGCGAACCGCGGCGCCTCGTCGGGCGACATGCACACACCGACCACCTCGAACCCCAACGACGGGTTGCGGTCGAGGTGGGCGATCAGCGGCCGCGCCGAGATCTCGCTGCCCACCACCACCACGTGGCTCATGCACTTGTGGTGCCGGCGCTCGTGCATGAGGGCGACGCGCAGCAGGAGATGCGTCAGAAGCAGCAGGCAGGTGCCGAGCGGGAAGGCGATGGCGATGAACCCGCGGGCGATGTTGAGCTTGAACAGCAGGTCGATGATCGCCAACACCCCGAACACCAGGGTGCTGGCCTTGATCACCCGACTGAACTCCGCGGGACCGGAGCCGAGGATGCGGACGTCGGCGACCCGGCACACGTTGAGGGTGGCGATCCACAGGACGCTCAGCAGTCCCGACACCATCATCACCGGCGCCTGGGTCGTCGCGACGGGCACGGTCGGGTTCATCCCGAAGCGGATCACCTGCGCGGCGACCACCGCGATCACCACGACCACGGCGTCGGCCCACAGCAACCGGGTGCGGTGACGATCGGCCCACGTCGTCATGTGTTCGCGGGTCTGCATCCGCTCGCGGGAGCCGATGCCCCCGATGCGCGCGGTCGACCGCGCTCTCTCGCCCGCCTTCATGTCCGACGTCAAGTAACTCCCCCCAGACATTCGCCCCGCGCGTATCGCTCGTCCTACGCAACTCAGACATGACGATATTTCACCGATGTCCCCATGTCGCGGTGAAGCATGTCGATTCCCCCGTTCGGAGGACCGCGACGAGTTCTAGGGCTGTCCGGGGTTCAGGGCGATGAACAGGCCGTCGGCCTCGGCGCAGAGTCGGTCACCGTCGTGCATCTGGGCGGCGACGAAGATCTTGCGGCCGTCGACCTTCGTCACCTGTGTCGCCACCGTGAGGTCGGTGTAGAGCGGGGTGATCGACCGGTAGTTGACCGTGAGATAGGCGGTGCGGGTGACCTTTCCGGTCGCCAGCGCACCGGTCATGCCGAGGAGGTCGTCGAAGGCGGTGCCGATGTAGCCGCCGTGTGCGGCGTTGTTGCCGCCGAGGTGGAATCGCGTGAAGCGCAGTGTCGCTTCGACTCCCGTGGCGTCAGCCCGCTTCACCAGATACGGCGGCAGCGTGATGTTGCCGCGGGCCGGCAGGTCGATCCGTGTGCCCGAGGGCGAGTTCCACTCGTCGATGGCCACGGCCTCGAGTTTGGCGTTGATCGCCGCGAGCTCGTCGATCAGTTCGTCGACCAGTTCCTCGGTCGGCATGGCTGCGCGCACGCGGTCCATGAACAGTCGCGCCGACTCCACGAACTCGCCGTAGCGGGGTCCGCCCTTGTCGACACTGATCGCCATGTCGGTGCGGAAGCCGCCCTCGTGCTGGTCATCGGTCATGGCCGCAACGTTATCGACCCAGGTGAGCGGCCCGGACACGGCCCACCGTTACGCTCGGAACCCATGAGCGACGACGCCGTGAACCCCTTCCGCCCCGAGCACTGGACCCCCGTCGACGGGTTCAGCGACCTCACCGACATCACCTATCACCGCCATGTCGGTGCGGGGCGCGAGAACGGCATCGTGCGAATCGCTTTCGACCGACCCGAGGTGCGCAACGCGTTCCGGCCGCATTCGGTCGACGAGCTGTACGGCACCCTCGATCACGCCCGCCGCAGCCCCGACGTGGGCACCATCCTGCTCACCGGCAACGGCCCGAGCGAGAAAGACGGCGGCTGGGCGTTCTGCAGCGGCGGCGACCAGCGGATCCGCGGTCGGTCGGGGTATCAGTACGCCGGCGGCGAGACCACCGACACCGTCGACACCGCGCGTGTGCAGGCCGAGGGCGGCCGGTTGCACATCCTGGAGGTGCAGCGACTGATCCGCACCATGCCGAAAGTCGTCATCGCGGTGGTCAACGGCTGGGCCGCGGGCGGCGGGCATTCGCTGCACGTGGTGTGCGACCTCACCATCGCCTCGCGTCAGCACGCGCGGTTCAAGCAGACCGACGCCGACGTCGGGTCGTTCGACGCCGGGTACGGCAGTGCCTACCTCGCCAAGCAGGTCGGCCAGAAGTTCGCGCGTGAGATCTTCTTCCTCGGCCGCGCCTACGACGCCGAGACGATGCAGCGCATGGGGGCCGTCAACGAGGTCGTCGATCACGCTGATCTCGAGGACACCGCCATCGAGTATGCCCGCGCGATCAACGCGAAATCCCCCACGGCACAGCGCATGTTGAAGTTCGCGTTCAACCTCACCGACGACGGGCTGATGGGTCAGCAGGTGTTCGCCGGCGAGGCCACCCGTCTGGCCTACATGACCGACGAGGCCGTAGAGGGCCGCGACGCCTTCCTCGAGAAGCGAGACCCCAACTGGGATCCGTTCCCCTACTACTACTGACCAGCCAGCGGTGCTGACTGTGCGGAAACGTTCGTCGAGTGTGCTCGCCACACGACGTGAGCCGACGACGAGACAACGCACACTCGGCGACCGGCTTCCGCACCGTCAGCGGTGGTCGAACGCGACCAGACACGCGAAATACACCAGCGTTCAGCAACATTCACCAGACTCAATCGACCACCGCTCGAACATCGCGAAATGGGGCGGCACCCGGGATGAACAACCCCGACGACGACCACTCCCCGAAGGGTGACCGCACCGACGTCCTGCGCGAGGCAGCGGATCGCGACTGCCGCTCACAGTCCGAACGAGACCACGACGCGTTCAAGGCGGTGCGCTTCGTGCGCCGACCGTGCCACACAGTGACGTCGAGCGTGCTCCGTACGAAGGCCAGGTGTGCGTTCGGACTGGCACGCTCGACGTCACTGTGTGGCACGGTCGGCGGAACGCAGCCACTCCGCCAACCGCTCGATCATCGGATCGAGGTCGGCGGCGAGGGCGTCGAAGGCGGCCGGGGGCTGGTTCATGGGGTCGGCGATGTCGAGGTCGTCGCGGTTGCGATCGGCGGCGATCTGCGGTGTGGCGGTGAGCGGCCCCCCGTCGGCGATATAGGCGTCGAGCTCACGCAGCGTCACCACCCGTCGCCACGACATCGGCACCACTGCCGTCGCGTGGTCGCGGTGCTCGCGCGACAGCCCGACGATGAGATCGGCCTCGGCCATCACCGGCGCGGTGAGGTAACGGGCCCGGAAATCGTCGGTCGGGAACCGCGATGCGATGCCGCGCTCGGTCAGCACCCGTTCGGTCTGCACGTGCATCGGGTAATCGGTGAGGGCGGCCGTACCGGCGCTCGCCACCGAGACGCCATCGACCCGGTCGGCCAGCAGGTACTGGGCCATCGGGGATCGGCAGATGTTGCCCGTGCAGACGAAGAGGATTCGGGTCGGGACCACCGGCGCGCTCATGCCCGCGACAGTAGCGGTCGCGACCCGGTCAGTAGGCGCCCGAGCGACTCACGACCGCACGTAATGTCCGCCACAGGATCATGGCGTCGGTCATCGCCGACCAGTTCTCCACGTAGCTCAGGTCCAGGCGGACCGATTCCTCCCACGTGAGGTCCGAGCGCCCCGACACCTGCCACAGCCCGGTCATGCCGGGCCGCACCAGCATCCGGCGGGCTATCGGACCGTTGTAGCGTTCGACCTCCTCGGCCAGCGGCGGTCGCGGACCCACCAGGCTCATCGAGCCGCCGATGACGTTGAACAGCTGCGGCAGCTCGTCGATGCTGAACCGTCGGATCACCCTGCCGACCCGGGTCACGCGCGGGTCGTCGCGGATCTTGAACAGCGCACCGGCACCCTCGTCGAGGTCGGCGAGACCGACCCTCATGCGGTCGGCGTCGATCACCATCGACCGGAACTTCCACATCATAAACGGTTCGTTGCCGAGCCCGATGCGTTCGGCGCGGTAGAACACCGGTCCGCGGGAATCGATGCGGATCGCCACCGCGCAGATCAGCAGGACCGGTGCGGCGAGGATCACCAACACCGCGGCGCCGATCCGGTCGAACATCGCCTTCGCGAGGCGGTTGGCGCCCTGATACCTGGGCTTGTCGATGTGCAGCAGCGGCAGTCCCGCCACCGGGCGCATGCTCATGCGCGGTCCGGCGACGTCGAGCAGGCCCGGCGCGACCACCATGCTGACGTCGAGACCCTCGAGGTCCCAGGAGAGTTCGCGCATCGCCGAATGACCCAGTGCCTCGGCCGAGGTCACCGCGACGGTACTCGCGCCGGACAGTTCGACGACGCCGCGGGCGTCGGTGAACTCGCCGAGGATGGGCACCGACCGGCCGTTGACGGCGATCGGGCCGATCACCATCGACTGCTCCGGCGGCACGCACAACCCGATGACGTCATAACCGAGTTCGGGGTTCCGATCGAGGTGCTCGATCAGCGGCTGCGCGGAGGTGAGGCCACCGATCACCAGCACCCGATCGAGATCGAGACGCCGGCGGCGCCGATGGGTGAGCCGCGACCGCCACAGCCAGTGCGAGGCCAGCAGCAACAGGGTGCCGGCGGGGAACGCGAGCGCGACGAACGACCGCGCGATGTTGAGGACGAACAGCAGATCGACGATCGCGAGGGTGGCGAAGGTGAGGAAGCACGCCGAGACGATGCGGCTGTATTCGGTGGGACCGGCGGCGATCACCCGACGGTCCAGACACTGGCGCAGGCGAAGCATCATCAGCCACCCTCCGACGACCCCCACGCTCACCAGCCCGATCGGCACGTGTGCGCGCCCGACGCGATCGTCGAACGAGACGGGGCCGTAGCGCAGCATCTGCGCGCCGAACACCACGGCGACGACGATGAAGGTGTCGGTGATGGCCACCCGTCGGATGTAGGAGTCGATCCACGGCGTCTGTCGCGCCGCGCTGCGGGCGACTCGCATCCGCGCCTTGCGGCGGGAGCGTGCGCGGGTGTCGGTCGGGACGGGAGGCGGCTGATCCGCCGACACCTCGTCGGTCCTGGCTTGGGACACCCGAACACCTCCGGCACGTGACCCCCCGGAACATCGGTCAGGATATGTCTCGGCCGGTGTCGGCGACCCCGAGTTGGACACCGCTGGTACAAGTCAGCACAGAGTCGTGTTGCCGTCGTGAACTGTCCCTGTGGGTGTCTGACTCAGCGCGCAGCCGACCGCGCGAGGAGCCGCGCAGTCAGCGGGACCATCACCGCGACGATCACCGCAGAACAGATCAGCGTGTAGGCCTGCGCGTGCTGCGACGCCCACGTCACCGGCTCACCGAGCAGCGGGTTGACCGAGATCGGGTTGCCGAATCCCTGCCGGAAGCTGCGCGCCACCGCCGACACCGGGTTCCAGTTCGCGATCGCCTCCAGCGGAGTCGGCAGCAGCCGCGACGGGATGAACGCCGACGAGACGAAGCACAGCGGGAACACGATGGCGGTGAGCAGACTCTGCGCCGCGGTGGCGGTCGAGGTGACCACCCCGATGATGACCGCGGCCCACGACAGCGCGTAGCCGAAGACCAGCGCCGTCGCGTACGAGCCGATCGCGAACAGCGCACCGTCGGAGATGCGCCAGCCGACCACCAACCCGGCCAGCGACATCACCGTGAGACCGATCAGGTTGATGGTGAGGTCGGAGATCGTGCGGCCCACCACCAACCCCAGCCGCGACATCGGCAGGGCCCGGAACCGTTCGGCTATACCGGAGTTCAGGTCGGCATTGAGACCCAGCGCGGTGAAACCGGAGTTGAACACCACGGTCTGCGCCATGATCCCGCCGATGAGGAACTCGCGGTAGCGGTCGCCGCCGAGGGCGTCGCCGAACACATACGAGAACAGCAGCACGAACATCAGCGGCTGTACCACCGCGCCCAGAAGCATCTGCGGCGTACGCAGCAGCGTGATCAGGTTCCGACGGATCATCACCTCGCAGTCGACGGCGAACGGGATCGGTCCCCTCCGCCGCGGCGGCAACTGTGCGGGCGCGGAGGTGGCAGAGGTAGCGGTCACGGGGCAGCCGCCTCGGTGGTCCCGGTGAGGTGGACGAACACGTCGTCGAGCGACGGCGTCGCGGTACGGGTGTCGACCACCTCGATGCCCGCGACCGACAGCGCACCGACGAGCTGCGCGGTCACGGGACCGGGGTCGTCGGTCGCGACGGTGACATGACACGGGTCGGTGTCGGGGCCCCGAGCGGTGTCACAGGGCCCGACACCCCGCTCGCCGAGCACCTCCCACGCGCGGTCGCGGTCGGCGGGATCGGCGAGCACCACCGTCACCGTGGCCGTCGCGAACTCCGCCTTGAGCTGTGCGGGGGTGCCGCGGGCGATCACCGATCCCCGATCGATCACCGTGGCCGCGTCGGCGAGCTGATCGGCCTCCTCGAGGTACTGCGTCGTCAGCAGCACGGTGCTGCCGCCGGCCACGAGGTCACGCACCGCGGCCCACAGCCCGAGGCGGCTCGTGGGATCGAGACCGGCGGTCGGTTCGTCGAGGATCACCACCGGCGGGCTCGCGACGAGCGCGCCCGCGAGATCGAGGCGACGTCGCATCCCACCGGAGTAGCCACCGACCCGGCGGCGTCCGGCGACGGCGATGTCGAACTGCTCGAGCAGGTCGAGGGCGCGTCGGCGCGCGGCACGGCGGGTGTATCCGGCGAGACGGGCCACCATGGTGAGGTTCTCGACACCGGTCAGCACCGGGTCGACGGCGGCGAACTGGCCCGAGAGTCCGATCAAACCGCGCACCCGATGCGGGTCGGCGGCGACATCGACACCGGCCACCGTCACCCGCCCGGAGGTCGGTGTCAGCAGGGTCGAGATGATCCGCACCGCGGTGGTCTTGCCCGCGCCGTTCGGGCCGAGCAGCGCCATCACCGTCCCCGGCGCGACGTCGAGATCGATCGACGCCAATGCCTCGACCGCACCGAAACGCATCACGAGGTCACGCACCTCGATACCGCCGGGGGTGGTCGCCGTCGGGGCGTCGGAGCTCATCTGTGACACCGGTCATGCCCACGGCAGGCCACCCGGGGAGTGGATACGCTCGGCCCATGAGGCGACGCTGGCGCAGGATCGTGCTGTGCCTGATCGCCCTGGTGATGGTGATCGGCGGCGCGGGCCTGCCCGTCTACGTGTTCCCCCAGGTCGCCGACAGTCCCCGCAAGGTCGACGTGATCATGGTGCTCGGCGGTCGGCAGGACGGGCGCGAGGACTACGGGATCTCGCTCGCCGAGCGCGGGCTGGCCTCGACCGTCCTCGTCTCCAACCCGTACAGCGAACCCGACGACTACATGGACGCGATCTGCGATGCGCCGCATCGGGTTCGGGTGATCTGCTTCCGCCCGTCGCCGAAGACGACGCGGGGCGAGGCACGGTTCCTGCGTGATCAGGCGAAGGCCAACGGGTGGCGTTCGGCGATGGTCATCACCTTCACCCCGCACGTGACGCGATCGGAGTACATCGTCTCGCGCTGCTTCACCGGCGATCTGGTGATGGTGAACTACCACCCACACATCCCGCTGTTCTACTGGGCGTACATGTACCTCTATCAGACCGGCGGCTTCATCCGCGCCGTCGCCCAGGACGGGTGCTGAGCGTCTGATCGCCGTGTACGTCAACGGCACTGGGGCACGTTCACGGTCACGGCCGGCTGGTCGACGAGAGGCTGCACGGGCACGACGGCGGGACCGCGGGCCGAGGTCGGCTCCAGGAACGTGTACTTCACCGTGGCGGTGGCCCCGGGCTTGATCCGCAACTGCGTCATCACGTGCAGGTGTCCCAGCTCGGTGCCCGTCCCGTAGAGCGGGGCCTGGCCGTCGACCGTGATGGTCTGCAACACCGCACCGTTGGTGAGGTTGGCGGTGAGGTTCGCGAAGTTGGTGCCCGGCTGGATTCGCTTGTCGGGGTTGCCGAGTCCGCCGATCACGTACGCGGGCAACGACAGATCGCTCGCGGTGTTGGTGAGCGACACCGTGAGCGTGCTCTGCCGCATGTCGCCGCTGCATGAACCGGACTCGTAGCGAATGGAGCGCTTGAGGTAGTAGTCGATCTTGTTGCCCGCGAGGTTGCCGACGGTCACCTCGGCGTAGGGGGCATCGGTCTGTACGACCTCGTGGGCGAGACCTGAGGACACCAGCAGCGCCTGCTCGTCGGCGCGGGTGCTGTAGACCATCAGTCGGCGTTCGTGAACCGCGCGGCCCAGCGCCTCGAGCACCCCGCCGGTGTTGCCGCGGGCCGTGGTCAGGGTGGTGATGGCCCTGCTGGCGATCTCCTGCAGATACGCCTTGCGGGCGGGGTTGTCGCCACCGAACCTCTTGTACGAACTCGACAGCGTGACGTCGACGACGTTGTCGCCGGTGATCTGTTCGCCGTCGCTCAGCGTGATCGGTCCGGTGGCCTTCAGCAGGTAGCTCAGCGCGATCGGGTCGGTGGCCAGGGCCCCGTCGAGTCGCGTCCCGGTCTGCTGCCGCCACATCGACATCCAGATCTGCGCGGCGTACGGGAAGTGCGGGCTCGCGTTGCTGTTGCGGGAGTCCACATACGGGCGACTGATCGCGTAGTTGCTGTCGAACTCGGCGCCGAGGTCGATGGGTCGCGACGGTGCGCGCAGCGTGGTGTTGGGTCCGAGGTTGTCGACGTTGACCCGTCCGTCGCGGGCGCTGATCACGCCGTAGGCCCCGAGAAGTCCACCGGTGGGGCGGGATTCGGCGGGGGTCTGGAAGGCGAAGAAGTAGCGGCGCACCCCGTTGTTGCCCAGCATGGGCGGCAGGAGTTTCGCTGCGGTGTCCGTGCCGCGGATGAAGCGGCTGGTCTTGGTGGTCTGCCCCACGAGTTGGTCGCGCGCGTCGGAGACGGTGGAGAACCACGAACCGTCGATGCCCTCGGCGCGGGAGTCGATGCGTTCGGCGGCGTCGGCGATGGTGCCGAGTTTCGCCTCGTTCTGCGCGAGGAGGGTGGTGTTGATGCCCTTGTCGCCGGTGCGCAGGGTGGTCGGATCGAGGGTGGTCGCGAGATCGGCGATGGGGCTCAGCACCTCACGGGACAGGTCGGCCACCACGTCGGAGATCTGCGACACCGAGTCGAGCGGCGCACCCAGCCAGGGAACGGCCGCCGCCGCCGACCACACCACGTTGTGGGTCTTCGACCGCGCCGATTCCGACGCCGACTGCGCCTGGGCGGCCGCGGCCTTCGCCTTCGTGACGTCACCGTCGAGCACCGCGGCGCGGGCTGCGGTCGCCTGGGTGCGTGCGGTCTCCAGGTCGCCCTTGGCCTTGTAGGCGAGGTAGCCGAGGTACAGGCCGGCGATCACCAGGAGCACAATGACCGCCGCGATCACCAGCAGGATCCGGCGGCGTCGTCGGTGCGGGCGGGCGGGTACGTCGGCGGTCGTGCGCTCGGCCATGTCTAGGGTCCCCTGTTCGGATCAGTGCCGTCGGTGGTCGGGTCGGCAGCGGCGGTGCCGGTGAGGAACTCCGAGAGCATCTCACCGATTGATCGCATCGTCGCGGGCTCGCCGAGATCGGCGTGTGCGGCATCGATGTGGTCGACGGCGATGCGCCCAGCGATCGCGGGCCGCCACCGATCGACGGCCTCGGCGGCGGTGTCGGATGCCGAGATGATGACGGTGTCGTCGACGCGGATCGGGACCGGCGCGAATCCCGCGGCCGAGCGTGCGATCGCGTCGATCCGCGTCGCGTAGGCGTCGTAGGTCTCGGCGTCTGCGGCGCGCAGGTCTGCGGCGATCGCGGGGTCGATGCCGACCGCGTCGTCGACATCACCGACGTCGACGCCCACCCGCGCATCGAGCAGGACGAGCAGTTCGACGGTCTCCCCGGCATCGGTGACGAGGTGCGCCATCTCGTACGCGATCTGCCCGCCCACCGACCACCCGCCGAATCGGTACGGCCCGTGAGGTTGTCGTGATCGCACTGCCTCGAGATGCGCTGCGGCCAGCTCCACCACGGTCCGCGGCGAGGTCGGGGTCCCGTCGAGCAGGCCCGGCAGTTGTAGACCGAACACCGACCCGTCGGCGGTGAGCGCCTCGGCGAGTGGGCGGTACATCGACGCCACCCCGCCGGCCGGATGCACCAGCCACAGCGGCGTTTCTGCACGATCGACGGCGTTACCTGCCCGATCGACGGGGGTGAGGTCGATGACGTGGTCGAGCAGGTCGGCGGGGGCGCTCGTGGCGTCACCGGCGTCGATCGCCGCGGCAAGTGCTGCGGGCGTCGGGTGGCTGAACACCGCGGTCACCGGCAGCGTCGAATGCGAGCGTTCCCGCAGTTCCGTGGCGATCCGCACCAGCTGGAGTGACGTGCCGCCGGCCGCGAAGTAGTCGTCGTGCACACCGATGTCGGGGTTGTCGAGAACTGTCCGGAACGCCTGCAGCACGGCCGCTTCGGTGTCGGTGCGGGGTTGTCCGCCCCGCACCTCGTCCCAGCGCGGCGCGGGCAGGGCCGCGGTGTCGACCTTGCCGACCGGGGTCAACGGCAGAGCGTCGAGGTCGATGATCTGCGCGGGCACCAGATGTGCGGGCAGCCGCGCGGCGAGGGTCGCCCGCAGATCGTCGGTCGCGGTGTCGGTGACCACGTACGAGACGAGCACGTCGCCCACCGGACCTGCGACCACCACGGTCACGGCCTGCGTGGCCCCCGCATCGGCCAGCGCGGCGCTCACCTCCCCGGGTTCCACGCGCAGACCGCGGATCTGGCGTTGGCTGTCGGTACGGCC
This sequence comes from Williamsia sp. M5A3_1d, assembly GCF_053345315.1. Lineage (NCBI taxonomy): Bacteria > Bacillati > Actinomycetota > Actinomycetes > Mycobacteriales > Nocardiaceae > Williamsia > Williamsia sp. M5A3_1d. The sequence goes on along the minus strand of NZ_JBKEZX010000003.1, from coordinate 67,545 downwards.
CTCGAACACCAGACCTGTGGAGGTGCGGCGCACACGGTCGCCGGTGCGGTACATCCGGTCGCCGCCGGGTGCCGCCACGAAGCGCGACGCCGTCAGCCGCCCATCGTGATAGCCCTGGGCCAGAGCGGGACCCAGCAGATACAGCTCGCCGACAGTGTCGTCGGGCACCGGCCGCAGGTGGTGGTCGAGCACCAGTGAGCCGAGCGTGTCGTAGGTGTCTCCGATACCCACCGGGCCGGTCCCCGTCGCCGCCCGATGCGTCGAGAGCATCGTGGCCTCGGTGGGCCCGTAGACCACCTCGAGCCGCCGACCGGACCTCCATCGGCGCACGAGATCGGAATCGACGGCTTCACCACCGACCCAGACGGCCCGCACTCCGCCGAGTCGTCGGGGGTCGAGGGTCGCGAGCACGGCGGGGGTGATGAACATGGCCGTCACGCCGCGGCGAGCGAGTTCGGTCGTCCCCTCATCGTTGCCGACGCGGTCGGGCGACACGATCACCAGACGGGCGCCCACGGCGGTCGCCATCAGGATCTCGAGCAGTGCGGCATCGAAACTCGGCGTCGCCATGTGCGCGACACGGTCGAGGTACCCCAGTCCGAAGGTCGCGGGGTCGGCGTACAGCGACAGGCCGCGGTGGGTCACCGACACCGCGTTCGGTGTCCCGGTGCTCCCCGAGGTGAACACGATGTAGGCGGGTGCGTCGATCGGAACGCTCCGTGGCCTCCGCGCCTCCCGCCGCTCGGTGGGCCGCGCGGGCAGGGACATCGATGCGACGCCCTGTTCGGGTGCCTCCACGATCTCGATGCGGGCGTGTACCGCGTCGAGCATGCGGTCGATGCGCTGCGCCGGATACCTCGGGTCGATGGGCGCATACACCGCACCGATGCGGGCGACCGCCCACATCGCGACCACCGATTCGATCGAGCGTGGGAGTCGCACCGCCACCACGTCTCCGCGCTCCACCCCCGCGTCGACGAGCACCTCGGCCGCGGCGTCGGCCCACTGGTCGAGGTCGTCGTATGTCAGCGTGTCGATGCCGTCGTCGAGGGCGATCGCGTCGGGATGCTCGGTCACGGTCCGGGACAGGATGTCCCCCAGCGTGATCGGGTCTCGGGTCGAGGTGACGGCGGCCAGCGCGGAGTGTCGCGCGATCTGCTCGGCCGGTCGCAGGTCTAGGTCGCCGATGCGGACTCCCACGCCGCTCATCGCCTGGTCGGTCACGGCCTCGGTGATCGCTGCGATCGCGCGACGCCATCGTGCCGCGAGCGCGTCGATGGTGTCGCGCTCGAACAGTGCCGACGCGTAACCGAACGCGACGGTCAGGTGGTCACCCACACCCGACACGGTCACCTGGAGATCGACGTCGGAGTCGGGACCTGCGACCGGCACGGGAGAGGAATCACCGGAACCCCCTGCGGCTACCGACATCCCCGTTGTGTCGACGAGTGACAGCATCACCTGCACCAGCGGATGCCGCCCGGGCTCTCGAGGTGGATGGAGCGCGCCCACCACATCGTCGAAGCCGACCATGGCGGCATCGAGCGCGGCCACGTCGGTGTCGCGAACGGTGCGGAGCAACTCGAGAACGGTTGCGGCCGAATCGATCCGGATGCGCAACGCCACCGTGGAGACGAACATGCCGACCATCGCGGCGGTCTCGGGATGTCGTCGTAGGGTGGCCGGTGCGCCCACGACGACGTCGTCGGTGCCGGCCCACTGTCCGAGGGTCACCGCGAGCGCGGCGTGCAGCACGTGGAAGCGGGTGACGCCGGAGTCGAGCGCCGTCGCGTCGATCGCGGGGATGAGGTCGGAGGTGATGTCGAATGCGATCACCGCCATGGCCGTCGACCGGTCCGGCCGCCGCAGGTGGTCGGTCGGTAGATCCAGGATCCCCGAGTACCCGTCGAGCGCCTGGGCCCACTGCGCCAACTGGTGGTCGCGTACCTGCTCGAGCGCGTCCGACTCCCACGTCGCGTACCGCGGGTAGGAGATGTCGAGGGGATTCAGCCACTCCCCCGCCATCGCGGCGCGCAGGTCCGCGGTGAGGATCGGTACCGACTGGCCGTCCATCGCGATGTGGTGCACCACCACCAGCAGCATCCGCTGCCCGTTCGCGGTCATGAGGGCGGCGCGGACGGGCGGCGTCCGCGTGATGTCGAACCCGGCGCGAAGCAGCGCGTCGACGGCGGCGCCGAGGTCGGTGCCGGAGTCGACCACCCGAAGGGTCGGTGTGTACGAGGCGAGTTCGCGCGCGAACGGACCGCTCGCACTGTCGGGATAGACCGACCGCAGCGGGGCGTGACGATCGGTGACCGCGCGCAACGCCGCACGGGCACGATCGTCGTCGACATCGGTGGGTACCTCCACCAGCACCGGCACCACGTTCTGTGTCGATGCCGCGTCGTCGAGTAGGCGGTCGGTGAACCAGATCCGGCGTTGCGCCGAGGTCAGCGGCACCCGGTCGCCCCGGTGGGGTGCCGAAACCGATCGCAGGGCGGGGATCTGCGTCTGTCGGTCGACATCGCCCACCGCCCGGGCGAGCCCGATCACCGTCGGCGCATCGAACAGCGTCGCCACCGACACCGGTGCGTCGAGTCGGCGTCCGATCGCCGAGACCACCTGTGTGGCCGACAGCGACGTGCCGCCGAGGGCGAAGAAGTCGTCGCTGTCGGCGAGCTCGGAGGCATCGATGCCGAGCACCTGAGCCATCGCCTCGCGCACCACCGCCAGCTGATCCGCACCGATCGACGCCTCGGGGGCGACAGTCTCGACGCGATAGGTGACAGGCATCGGCGGCGGTACGGCGTCACCGGCAGGGAACGGCTGCGCCGGGTCGGCGACCATCGCGCGCAGCAGCGCGACGTAGTCGTCGAGGAATCGCTGCGCGACAGCAGGCGGTATCGCCCCGGAGTGGATCACCGTCACACCCAGGGGCTCCCCCGGCAGTCGCGCGAACACCACCTCGAGATCGAACTTGGCGCCCACCAACAGTTCCGGGTTGCCGGCGAGCTCCACCTGCACACCGGGGATCGAGATGTCGAGACGGCCACCGAACACCGCCTGCACCTCCTGCTGCACCAGCAGCACCGAGATCAGCGGATCGGCGCGACCGTGGTGGTCGGGCCGCACCGCGCGGGCGACCGCGTCGTAGGGCACCTCCTCGTGGGCACCGGCGGCGAGGTCGGTGTTCCGCACGCGCCGCACCGTGTCGCGGATCGACTCACTCGGGTCCAGCACGGTGCGCAGCGCCAGGGTGTTGACGAACATGCCGACCACCGGCTCCCACGCCGGATCGCTGCGGCCCAGGACGGGCGCCCCGATCACCAGGTCATGACGTCCCGTCCACCGCCCGATGGTGGCCGCCAGCGCGGCATGCGCCACGTGGAAGAACGACGCCGATACCGAGGCGGCCAGGGAGTCGAGAGCGCCGACCGTGTCGTCGTCGAGGTCGGCGTGGACGCGACCACCACCCCCTGGATGCGTGCCGGGTGCCGCCGCACCGGGCATGCGGATCGGCTCACCCGCCCCGGCGAGTGCGGCGGTCCAGAACCGCAGTTGCCGTGCGAACTCCGAAGTCGGGTCGTCGGCGTCGCCGAGGCGCTGGATCTGCCATTGCGTGAAGTCGGTGTAGGTGAGGTCGGTGGTGGCGGCGCGATCGGGTCCGTCGGTGTAGGCCGCGACCAGCTCGCCCAGCAGGGTCCGCATCGACCACCCGTCGACGGCCACGTGATGCATCGCGATCACCAGCAGCCACTCGTCGGATCCGAGATCGAGCACCTCGGCACGGAACCCCGGCTGTCGGGTGAGATCAAACGGCGCCGAGACGATCTCGGCCACCACCGGCGCGGCGCCGTCGGCCGGGACACGACGGATCGGGGGCACGATGACCTCGGCCGGCGGGCGTACCTGCTGCCGCGGTCCGGATGGGGTCTCGGGGTAGACGGTGCGCAGGCTGTCGTGGCGGCTCGGCAGTTCCACCACCGCGCGGCGCAGCGCGTCGACGTCGAGGGCGCCGGTGATCCGCAGGACCACCGGGACCGTGTACGCGGTCGACGCCGGATCGATGCGGTTCAGAATCCACAGTCGCCGTTGCGAATACGACAGCGGCAGGTCGGCCAGTACCGGCAGGTGCACCGGCGGAACCACCGCCGGGCCCGAGGCCATCGCGTCGAGGACCACCGCCAGATCGGCGACCGTGCGGGCGTCGAACAGTTCCCGCACGGTGATGGGCCGCCCCGTGTGTTCCCGGATCCGCGCGGCCGCACGTGTCGCGCTCAACGATGTGCCGCCGAGGGCGAAGAAGTCCGAATCGGCCGTGATGGCCTGCGCGCCGGTTCCCACGACCTCCGCCCACACCTTGGCGACGGCCAGTTCGTGCGGTGTCGTCGGTGGCCGGATCGTCGCGGTCGTCGAGACCGGTTGCGGCAGCGCGGCCCGGTCGAGTTTGCCCCCACGCGTACGCACGAACTCGTCGACGAACGTCACCAGGCCGGGCACCAGTCGACGCGGCAGCGTGGAGGCGATCTGATCGCGGATCGCGGCGGCCGCTGTCGCGTCGGTGCCCGTAGGGTCCGCGGCGATCACCCACGCGGTGAGCACGTCGGCACCGCCCGGGCTGCGGTGGACGCCGACCACGGCACCCGACACCGACGGCAGCGCGGTGAGCGCGCTCTCGATCTCCGCCGGTTCGAGGCGGATCCCACGCAGTTTCAGTTGGTCGTCGCTGCGGCCGTGGATTACGAGGGCGCCGTCGTGGCGCCGGTGTACGAGGTCGCCGGTCCGGTACATCCGGCGACCGGCGCCATCTCCGGTCGAGGGCGCGAAGGGATCGGGCACGAAACGTTCGGCGGTCAAATCGGCGCGTCCCACGTAGCCGCGGGCGAGCCCGGGTCCGGCGAGGTAGAGCTCGCCCACGGTGTCGTCGGGGACCGGTCGCAGGCGGTCGTCCAGCACGTGCGTGGTGATGCCCGCCAGCCCACGACCGATGGTCACCGGTCCCGTGCCCACGGCGGTGTCGCCGGTGACCGCGACGGTGGTCTCGGTGGGTCCGTAGAAGTTCACCATGTGCCGCTGCGCCGACCAGTGCGCGGCGAGGCTGGGCGGTAGTTGTTCGCCGCCCACGATCACGGTCTCGAGCAGCGGCAGATCGTGCGATGTCAGCGTCGCCAGCGTCGACGGCGTGGAGAAGAACGTGGTGATGCGGGCCGCGGTCAGCAGGTCCGCGAGTTCGTCGCCACCGATCACCTCCGGCGGGCACACCACCACCCGCGCTCCCGCACTGAACGCCGGCAGCAGCTCGATGAGGTGTGCGTCGAAGGTGATCGCGTAGTTGTGCAGCACCACGCTGTCGGGCGAAATCGGCGCGGCTGCGATCACCGACTCGACGAGATCGGCGAGACCGCCGTGGGTGACCATCACGCCCTTGGGTGCGCCGGTCGATCCCGAGGTGTAGCAGACGTAGGCGAGATCCGACGCCGCCGTGTCCACCACGGCCAGGGGACGCGGCGCGCCGGTCACTCTGTCGCGCAGCGTGATCCATTCGAGATCGACTCCGTTCGGCGGCGCGTCCGGGGCGTGCAGCCCGAGCCGTGGCGCGGCGTCGGTGACGATCGCCCGGTTGCGTGCCACCGGATCGTTGGCGTCGAGGTGGACGAAGGCGGCGCCGGTCGAGGCGACCGCCCACATTGCGACCACCGACCACGCCGAGCGCGTCGTGTGCACGGCGATCAGATCGCCACGGCCCACTCCCCGGGCGGCGAGGTCGTCGGCGACCGACGCCGCCCACGATGCGAGGTCGCGGTAGGTGATCGACTCGCCGTCGTGGAGTGTCAGGGCCACCCGGTCGGTGTGGGTGCGCGCACCGGTGGCGAGGATCTCGGCAAGCGACCGGGACGCCGCGGAAGCCGGAATCGGTTCCTGGCCCACACCGATGAGGTGTTCGACAACCGGGCGGTCCGGCGCTGCGACCGCCGCGGTGATGGTCGCCGCGATCTCCTCGACCAGCCCCCGCGCGGTGGCGGGGTCGAGCATCGCCACGCGGTGGATGAGCGCGATCCGCATCCCGTCCGGGGAGTCGGCGTCGGTGGCGTCGGTGAGCATCGCGAAGTCGAGACCGAAGCGGGCACGCGGAACATCGGTCGCCGACGTCGTCACGCCCCGTGCCGCCGAGGTGGATTCCTGTGTGAGATCGGCGAGGAACACCTCCGACACCGCGGTGCCCGCGTACTCACCTCGGGGGTCGGCATGCGCGGCGATCACGCTCGCCGGGAGGTCGGCGTGCGCGAACGAGTCGAGGTCGGCCGCGGTCACCCCGGCCACGATCTCGACGAACGGCGCCTCCACGTCGATCCGCGTGCGCAGCGGAACGGTACGCGCGAACATGCCCACGGTGTCGGCCAGCGCCTCGTGCACGCGACCGGATGTGGCTGTGCCGATGACGATGTCGTCGATCGCCGCGCGCCGCGCGAGCACCACCGCGACGGCCGAGTGGATGACCATGAACGCGGTGGTGTGGTGTGCGGCGGCGAAGGCACGTACGGCGGCCACCGCGTCGGGGGTCAGACCGGCCGACACCATCGCGCTGGTGTCGCCGCTCGCCCCGTGGGTGACGCCGGGCAGTCGCAGTGCGACGGGTGCGGTGGCGAACGTCTCCGACCAGAAGTCGTCGAGCACATCACGACGCAGCGCTAGTGATTCGACATACCACTGTGTGTACGAGGCGAAGTCGAGAGCCGGCGGCAGTTCGCTGTCGGTACCGGTCGACAGCAGCGCGGCGAGCTCGCGTTCGACGATCGTGACGGAATGACCGTCGAACGCGATGTGGTGGATGGCGACACCGAGCATCGTCGATGCACCGATCCGGTAGAGCGTTGCGCGCCAGGGCACCTCTGCGGTGAGGTCGAACGGCTGGCGGAGGTCGCTGCGTGCGTCCTCGGTGTCGTCGACGACGCGTGGGGTGAGGTCGACGGCGACGCCGTCGCCGTCCCACAGCCGCTGGTACGGCCCGTCGACGTCTTCGGGATAACTGGTCCGCAGGGCGTCGTGGCGCTCGGTGATCACGCGGACGGCGTGCTCGACCCGGTCGAGCGGCTCGTCCCCGGTCAACGGCAGCAGGGCGATCAGGTGATACCCGGTGTCGTCGGGATCGAGCCGCCACTGCAGCCAGATCTCCTCCTGCTGCGGCGTGAGCGGCAGACGCGGCGGCCGGGCGCGCGGGACGGGCGGGGAACCCTGCGGGCGGGCATCGGCATGCGGTCGATCGACCAACTGCGCCAACATCTCCACGGTCGGATGGTCGAACACCGTGCGCACCGATACCCCGGGCGCGATCTCCCCCAGGGCCGCGGCGAGGCGCGCCGCCGACAACGAGTTGCCGCCGAGATCGAAGAAGTTCGCGCCGGCCGCCACGGTGCGCGGGTCGGTGCCGGTGACCGCGGCGATCATCGAGGCGACGACGTCCTCGGTAGCGGTCAACGGGCGCCCGGATCGTTCGGTGGCGATGTCGGCGAGCAGCGTGGCCGCGTCGAGCTTGCCCGAGACGGTCAGCGGCCAGGCATCGACCACACGGATCAGCGACGGCACGAGGTGGGCGGGCAGGCGCGCCGCGCACGAACGACGCAGGTGTTCGGGGTCGGGCTCCCCCGCTGGTGGGACGCCGATCACGAACGCCACCAGCGTCTCATCACCCGCCCGGACACCGGGTTTCACGAGAACTCGGACGTCGGCGACGGTCTCGTCAGCGCGCAGTGCAGCGGCCACCTCGCCGAGCTCGATGCGGAATCCGCGCAGCTGCACCTGCTGATCCACGCGTCCGAGGTACTGGAACCGGTCGGGCCCGAGCTGCCGCGCGTGGTCGCCGGTGCGATACATCCGAGCACCCGGCGGCCCGGCAGGCGCGGCGACGAAACGCGTTGCCGTCAAACCAGGATCGCCGAGGTAGCCCAGCGACACCTGATCACCCACCACGTACACCTCACCGCGGGCACCGAGCGGCACCGGCCACAACGATCGGTCGAGCACGTGCATGGTCACGCCGGGGAGCGGACCACCGATGAGGCTGCGACGGTCATCGGTGTCGACGAGGCCGTGCGTGAGGTGCACCGTGGTCTCGGTGATGCCGTACATGTTGAGCAGGCCTGCGCTCGGCATCCGCTGATGCCAGTCGGTCACGGCGTCGGGGATCAGGGGCTCGCCGCCGAACACCACCCACCGCAGTGAGGCGAACCGGGCGGGATCGGCGTCGAGATCGGCGAGTCGGGCGAACGCGGTGGGCGTCTGGCTGAGGATCGTCACCCTCTCCCGGTCGATGACATCCAGCATCAGTTCGGGGTCGCGGGTCTCGTCGCGGTCCAGTGCCACCACGCGCCCGCCGGAGGCCAGGGCTCCGAACACCTCCCACACGGAGAAGTCGAAGGCCGGCGAGTGGAACCAGCTCCACACATCGGTGACGTCGGGTGACACGGTCGGCAGTGCGGCCGCCAGCATCGCGGCCAGGTTGCCGCGGGTCACCACCACGCCCTTGGGCGCACCGGTCGATCCCGATGTGTAGATCACGTAGGCCGGCGCCGTGGCGGGCGGCACCGCACCGGTCTCGACGGTGTTGCGGCCGCCCGGCCGCAGGACGTCGATGTCGAGGCCGCTGGTGGAGCTGTCGCCGACGGTGATGGTGGCGGCCGGCGCGGCGGCCGCGATCAGATCGGTCACGCGGGCGGTGGGATAGGCACCGTCGATGGGCACATAGGCCGCGCCCACCGACATCACGGCGAGGGCGGCCACCACTGTGCCCGGTGTCCGGCCGGCGATCACTGCCACGCGGTCGCCGACGCCGATACCGTTCTCGCGCAACGTGGCCGATGTCTTGTCCACGGCGTCGAGAAGCTCGCGGTAGGTGACCATCGAGGTGGGGCTGACCACCGCGATCGCGTCGGGCATCGCGGCGGCAACCGCGCGGATGGTGACGATCGGGTCGTCATTCGCAGGCGCAGCCTGAGCGTCGGTGACCGCAGGGGCGCCCACCGCGGGCGGCGTCGCGTCGAGGTCGGTGCCGGCCAACGCGGTGATCACGTCGGTGAGGTGCAGCAGTATGCGATGCGCGATGTCGGTGTCGACCCGCCACTGCCCCACGACGAGGGTCAGGTCCACCCCCTCGACGGCGCCGTGGTCGATCACGCTGAGCTCCAACGGCACCCGCGCATGCGGTACGCGCATCGGTCGCACCACGAAGGCGTCGAGTGCGTCAACGCCAGGCGCCGGGTTGTCGATCGGTTGGGCGAAGGCGAACAGCACGTCGAGGTAGGGGTCGGTGTCGCTGGTGCGCGGCGGCGCCAACGCCGACACGATCCCCTCGTAGGCGAGGGTGCCGTGCCGTGTGGCGTCGGCGAGTTCCCGATCGCTCGCGGTGAGCATCTCCCTCAGCGACAGCCCACGATAAATTCCGCTGCGCAGCAACACGGTCCGGACGTACATGCCCACCCCGGCGAGATCATCGACGGTGTCGCGCCCGGCGGTGGGGGTGCCGATCACGATGTCGTCGGTGCCGGTGAACGCGGCCAGGGTCTGCGCGAGTGCGACGTGGATCAGGTGGAACAGCGTGGTGCCGGCCTCGCGGGCAGTGTGTGCCGCAGCCGTGCGCACCGCGGCGTCGAGATGGACGTCGATGTGGTGTGCCGGTTCGGGCTCGGACCGCTCGGCAGGCACCACACCGGGTCGCGGGAGCGGAAGGTGTACCGGCGCGTCGGCGAGATGCGCGGTCCAGTACTCGGCGTCTGCGTACGACGAGCGCATCGCCGCGGTCATCCGGTCGGCATAGCGGCGGTACGGCGTGGCCCGCGCATCCCACTGCGGCTCGACGCCACTCATCCGCGCGGTCAACGCGTCACGGAAATCAGCGGTTACGATGTCGAGCGACCACCCGTCGGCCACCACGTGGTGGGCCACCAGAACCACCGCGGTTCGTGTCGATGCGGCGTCGCCGACTGTGCTGGCACCGACGGCGAACACCGCGACCCGCCACCCGAGATTGCCGGTCAGGTCGAACGGTCTGATCGCCTCGGTCGCGGCGGCCGTCTCCAGGTCGGTCTCGGCGACGGCACGCGGCGCCACCATCGCGTCGATCTCCGGGGCGATGGATGCCGCCGGCATTACCCGCGCGACCGGCGCACCGTCTCGCACATCGAAGGTGGTGCGCAGAATGTCGTGGCGTGCCACCAGATCGCCCATCGCCGCGGCCAGCACCGCCGGATCGAGCTCACCGTCGAGTTCGATGAGGGCAGGCAGGTGGTACACGGTCGAGGTCGGATCGAGTCGGTTGAGAATCCACAGGCCCTGCTGCTGCGGGCTCGGCGTGTACTCCCCCACCGCATCGGGGGTCTCGGCGCCCGGATCGGCATCGAGTGGCTGCGCGGCCACCGCGTCCGCGATGGCCACCACCGACGGCGCCGAGGCGATCTGGGCGACGGGCAGTGCGCGCCCCGTCGCCTGCGACAGCGACACCGCGATGTGCATGTACGACAACGAGTGTGCGCCCTGATCCGCCAGCGGCCGGTCGATGTCGACGGCGGAGGCGTCGATTTCCAGGACCGCCGCGACAACGTCGATCACCACGCCCATGAGGTCGTCGTTCGATGGCCGGACAGGTGCCGGGTGCTCCGCCGTCACGGGCAACCTCGACCTGTCGAGCTTTCCCGACGCCGTCAGCGGCCACGCGGTCAGCGGCACGATGGTGGTCGGCACGGCATAGGCGGGCAGCAGCTGCGTCAGGGCGCGGCGCAGATCGTCGGTCGTCGAGTTCTCGTCGGCGAGCTGGACGTAGGCCGTGAGTGCATCGCCACCACCACGCTGCCCGTCGCCGAACAGGGCGACCGCCTCGGTCACGCCGGGCAGCGAGCGCAGCGCTGTGCCCACCTCGCCGAGTTCCACGCGGTACCCACGTACCTGCACCTGGTCGTCGGAGCGGCCGCGATACTCGACGTACCCGTCCACGGTGCGGCGCACGATGTCACCGGTCCGGTACATCCGCTCACCCGGGGGACCGAACGGTGAGGCCACGAACCGTTCGGCGGTGAGCCCGTGTCGCGCCCGGTAACCCTGAGCCACATGCGATCCGGCGATGTACAACTCGCCCCACGCTCCCGCGGGAACCGGGCGCAGCCACCGGTCGAGGACGTTCACGGTCATGTCACCGAGCGCGTGGCCGGCGATGATCGACCGCGCGTCGTCGGTGTCGACGTCGGCGGTGGTGACGTGCACCGCACCCTCGGTGATGCCGTACATGTTCGTCAGGCCGACCGCGGGAAAGTGGTCCGCGAACTCGCGAAGACGTTCGGGATACAGCGCTTCGCCGCCGAACACGATGTGTCGCAGTGCTCCTGTGTCACCCGAGCCGACCATCTGCCGCGCCAGGGGCGAGAAGGCCGAGGGGGTCTGCGAGAGCACGGTGACGCCCCGGTCGCGGAGTTCATCGGCCAGTGCGACGGGATCGGCCGCGGTGGCCGAATCCACCAACGCGACCGCGGCACCCGCCCGCCACGCCGCGAAGACCTCGAACACCGAGAAGTCGAACGACAGCGAGTGGGTGCACGCGACGACATCGGTGGCCGCCCAGCCGAACTCTGCATCGACGGAGTCGAGCATCGACGCCACGCTGCCGTGGCTCACCTGCACACCCTTGGGTCTGCCGGTCGATCCCGAGGTGAAGATGACGTACGCAGGTGATTCCGGGGGGATGTCACGATCAGGAAGTGCGAGCGCAGGGTCGTCGTCCGTTGTGTCGCACAGCACGATCGGACGATCCCCGGCCACGGCGGCGGTCTCGCTGATCGCGGCGACGAAGACCGGAGCGCTGTCGGTGAGCATCATGTCGATGCGGGCCTGCGGGTAGGCGGTGTCGATCGGGACGTAGGCGGCACCGGCCAGCAGGACCGCGAACTGGGCGATGATGGCGAGGTCGCTCCGGGGGATGGCCACCGCGACGGTGGCGCCCGGACCCGCCCCGGCCTCACCGAAACGCTCGGCGAGCCTCGTGGCCTCGCTCCACATCTCCGCGTAGGTGAGAGAACGCCCCGACGACACCAGCGCGACGTGATCGGGATATCGCTGCACCGTCTCCCACACCAACGCGACCAGACTTCGCGACGGCGGCGCCTCTGCCCGCGCATCGGCCGGTACACCCGGCAGCAGGTCGAGCACACGCAGATCGGGATGGCCCACGCCTCGCTCGAGCACCCCGACGAAGGCAGCGACCATCGCCTCGGCCAGTCCGGCGCCGAACAGGTCCGACCGGTAGGTGAGCGACACCCGGATGCCATCGGCGCGGCGATCGAGGTTCCACTGCAGCGGAACCCGCGCGTCACGCGTCGGCTCCTCGGTCACGGTCACCGACACCCCGCCGAGGTCGATCACGTCGCGCGGTGTCTCGCGGTAGCTGATCATGACATCGGTCAGGGGCGACTCGGTCACGTCGCGGCCGGGTTCCACTGCGCGCGCGACCTCGGCGAACGCGATGGTGCTCCTGCGCAGTGCCGAGCGGATCTCGCCCGCGGTGTGGGCGGCGAGGGACGCCATCGTGGTGTCGGCGTCGAGGCGTGTCCGGACGACCACCGGGTTGACGAACATCCCCACCGCCGGACGGGCGGGCAGCAGGTCGCGCCCAGCGTGCGCAGTCGCGATCCACACGTCGTCAGAGCCGGTGAAGCGGGCGATCACCGCTGCCGCCGCGGCATGCAGGTGCGCGTACACGGTGGTCCCCGACGCGGTGGCCCCTCCAACGATTCGTTCCACCAGGTCGCCGGGGAGGTTGTCCTCCACTGTCCTCGCCGGGCGCCGATGTGGTTCTGCAGCATCGACCTTCGGTGCAGTGACGTCGACGGGCAGCTGTGGTCGTGCGTCACGGCCGGCCAGGTGTTCTGTCCACCAGGCCACCTCGCGCGCGTGGAGCGACTCCGGATCGTCCGGCGATCCCAGGGCGCGGGCCAACATGGCGGTGGCGTCGGCGTAAGGCAGTGGTTCGGTCGCGAAGGCGGGGACGTGTCCCGCGATGCGCGCCGCGAACGCGTCGGCGAGGTCCGCGGTCACGACATCGACGGACAGGTCGTCGATCAGGATGTGGTGGATCGCGAGATCGATGCGGACCCGCGGATGGCTGGGGCCACCGATGTCGGTGACGGCGACGCGAGCCGGGATCGTGGCCGTCGGGTCGAGGTTCTCGAATAACGCTGACTGCGCCCCGAGCGACACCACGGTGTCGACCGCCTCGTCGGTGCCGATCACGTCCTGCCAGAGTGCGGCGTCGGGTGTCACGCGGATGATGGTGCGCAACGCTTCGTGGCGACCGAGGAGGTCGGCCATCACGCTGTGCACCAGGTCCACATCGACCGATGGACCGGCGATCTCGACGTTTCCGCGCAGGATGTTCGCGGTCGACTGCGGATCGAGGCGACTCTCGATCACCAGTGCGGCCTGCTGGGGTGACGCCGGCGGTCGGTGCGGTCGGGGCTGACCGGGCGACGGGTCGCTGCGCTCGTGATCGGCAATGGCCGTAGCGAGTTCGGCGGGGGTGGTCGCCGTCAGTACGTCGCGCACGGTCACGGGCCGTCCGAGGCGTTCGGATATCGCGGCGGCGATCTGTGTCGCGTTCAGCGATGTCGCGCCGAGTTCGATGATGTCGGCGGACATCGACGGTGTCGGTAGGTCGAGGGTGTCGGCGATGGCGTCGGCCACCGCGGTCTCGACGAGTCCGTTCGCGGCGCGGAACTCGTCACCACGGTTCGACACGACGACCGCGGGCAGTTGCGCGCGGTCGACTTTCCCGGCCACGGTGACCGGCAGGTGGTCGATGGTCACGATGCGGGTCGGCCACATCGCGGGCGGCAGTCGCTCACCGAGGTGACGACGCAGGCGCGACCGCGCGAGTGCATCGCGCGTTGCGGTCGCGACATACAGCGTGATCGTGCCGTCGGTGACGGTGGCGGCCGCGGCGGTCACGCCCGGGAGTTCGGTTGCAGCCATCTCGATCTCGGCCGGTTCCACGCGGATGCCGCGGACCTGGATCTGATCGTCGGCGCGGCCCACGTAGCGGAGCTCGTCGCCGTCCCAGGCGGCGATGTCGCCGGTGCGGTACATCCGCGCACCTGCAGTACCCCACGGGCACGCGACGAATCGGGTCGAGGTGAGCGCGTGGTCGGAACGGTAGCCCTGTGCGAGTGCGGGTCCGACGAGGTACAGCTCACCGGTCGCACCGGGCGGCGCCGGTTGCAGGGCGTTGTCGAGGACCAGCGCGCGGATCCCCGTGATGGGGGCGCCGATGGTCGGCGCATCCGCGGGGACGTCGATGTCGTATGGCGCATCGTCGGCCGACAGCCGGTGGCCCGCGGTGGCCATCACCGTCGCCTCGGCTGGGCCGTACAGGTTGTACATCGCGCGGCCCGGCGCCCACTGTCGCACCAGCGAATTCGACAGCGCCTCCCCCGCGGTGAGCAGAACCCGGAGAACGCCTGGCGGCACCGAGCCCGGCGACAGAGTGGCCAGCACACTCGGGGTGACGACCGCATGCGTCACCTGCTGGGCGGCGAAGTGATCGACGAGGTCGGTGCCGATCACGGTGCCCTGCGGTGCGGGAGCCAGGCTTCCACCCAGGGCGACGGCGAGCAGGTGCTCGAAGTAGGTGGCATCGAACGTGGGCGCCGAGAGTTGCGCGACGGTGGCGTCGCCGGTTTCGTCGCCGAACCGTGTGCGGAGATCTGCGTGTAGTGCGGCGAGTCCCCGATGAGTGACAGCAACACCTTTCGGCACCCCGGTGGTTCCCGAGGTGTAGACGATGTACGCCACGTCGTCGATCTGAGGCGCCTCGAAGGCCGTTATCGCCCGTTTATCGTCGGTGTCGACCGACCACTGCTCGACGTCGTCGGCCGACAGCGTGAGCAGCGGTTCTGCATCGGCGACGATCGCGGCGACGCGGGCGGGTGGCAGATCGGGATCGAGAAGAAGCACCGTCGCGCCGGTGCGAGCGATGGCCCACAGTGCGCGGGTCTGGGCGGTTCCGCGGCCGGTCGCCACGGCGATCACCGTGCCGGGCCGCGCTCCCCTGCCGGCCAGCACAGATGCCAGCCGTTCGGTGTCGTAAGCGAGTTCGGCGTAGGACCAGCTGCGCCGATGATCGATCAGCGCTGTCGTTGTGGGTTGTGCGGCAACAGCATCGGCGAGCAGTTGCGGAAGGGTCTGCGGCTGCGGGGCGGTAGCTCCGACCATGGTGGTGAGCCGATCGCACTCGGCGTCGCTCATCAGCGGCAGGCCGGCAACGGTGCGGTCCGGCGCGTGCACGAGGGCCTCGGCGATGGTGTCGATCATCGCGAGGATCCGTCGATGGTGGTCCGCGGTTTCGGCTGCGGTGTAGCGGCGCGGGTTGGTGTCGAGGTCGAGCTGGATGTCGATGGTGGTGTCGGGAGCCACGCGGTAGTAGAGCGTGAGGGCGATGTCGTCGACCGGGCCGGTGGTGACGATCTGGATGGTCCCGATGGCGTCGCCGAAGCGGATCGACGGTTCGAACAGCATGAGATTGAGCACCGGTCCGCTGACCCCGGGCGCGAGACCGGCGGTGGAGGAATCCGGTTGCTGGTCGCGGATCATGTCCTCGTAGCGGTACCGCTGGTGGCGTAGCGCGCCGATCATCGACGACTGCGTCGCGGCGAGCACGTCGAGAATGCTGTCGCCTGGGGCGATGCGGGTGCGGATGGGTGTCACGTTCGAGACCGGCAGCGTGGTGGTCCGCAGTGCGGCGGTGGTACGAGCGGCCACGGGCAGCGCGACGATCACATCGTCCTGCGCGGTCATCCGAGCCACGTAGATCGAGAGCGCGGTCGCGATCACCGCCGGCAGCGAGGTGCGATGGAGGTTCTCCGCCTCGCGCAGGGTGGCGAGTGTGGAGCGGTCGATGATGCCGCTGACGTGGCGTGTGGTCGGGGCCGGCCGTGCACTGCGCCGCGACAGGCTCACCGCCGCGGGCAGGTCCGCCAGCAGTTCACGCCAGTAGGCACCGTCGCGTTCGCGGCGCGCGGACTGCTGGTACTCGACGTCGGCGGTGCGCGCTTCGGACAGGTCTACGGGCGGGGGGTAATCGGGATCGCCGCCGGCGAGGGCTTCGCTGTAGATGGATGCCCAGGTGTTGAACGCGGCGATGCCGGTGACGCCGTCGGCGAGCGTGTGGTGACTGCGCGTGTAGACGAAGAGTCGATCGTCGGCGATCTGCAGGTACGCGAATCGAACGAGGCGGTCGGTGAAGAGATCGGGACGGGTTGCGGCGTCGGCGACCATCCACTCCCACGCCGCACGTTCGGGATCCTCGGCATCCCGGAAGTCGAGGTGGTCGGCGCCCATCCACAGGTCGGGGTCGTGGACGAGCATCGGCCCCTCAGCCGATTGCTCGAAGCGCGCCGACATGACGAGCATGCGTTCGAAGTACCGACGGCCGACACGGTCGATGACAGCGATGTCGGCGGGACCCTTCAGGTCCAGATATTGCGCGACGTTGACAGGACCGTCAGGCAGTGACTCCTGCAGATCCCACAGTGCCTGCTGGGCCCGGGTCAGCGGCTGTCGCTGCGCTCCAGGCACACTCGTTCTCCTCAGTGCTTGGGCTTGCGTCTCGGCTCGAGGACCTGCTCGATGGCCTTGGGCTCGCGGTTCCGACCGAAGAGCGACTTCTTCTGCGTCGGGTTGACTGCGTAATAGCCGTACCGCCCCTTCGAGGTGGGCGCTTCGGTGAGAACGAACCCGATGATCGGCGTGCCGCTGTTGGTCAGCTGGTCATAGGCATCCGACAGGTCGCCGAACTTGGTACTTCCCGAGCGGGCCACGAGCAGAATTCCATCCACCCATTGCGCGAGGACGGCAGCGTCGGTGACCGGCAAAACCGGCGCAGAGTCGACGATGACGTAATCGAACGAAGAACCAAGCTCGGAAAGCGTCACGCCGGCTCTCTTCGAGGCCAGAAGTTCTGCCGGGTTCGGCGGGCGCGGTCCGGAAGCCAGAACCCACAGCCCGTCGACGGCACTGGGCTGAACCAGATCGGAGAGGTCGCCGTCACCGCGCAACGCGTTGGTGAGTCCGATGTCGCCGAGCAAACCGCTGCGGGTGTCGACCTGGGGGCGGCGCAGATCGGCGTCAACCAGTACGACTCGATTGCCGGCCTCCACCAGAGCCGCCGCGAGATTCATAGCGGTGGTGGTCTTGCCCTCCACCGCGATGGGACTGGTCACCAGGATGATCTTGGGCGGACTGTCGACGTTGGCGAACGCCAGGTTGGTGCGGATCTTGCGGAACGCCTCGGCCGAGGGCGTGGCACCGCCCTTGAAATCGATCAATCCCCGCTTCTTCAACAACTCATCGGTCGGGATCGAACCGAGGACGGGCGTGTCACTGACACCTGCGATATCCGACTCATCCCGAATCTTGTTGCTGAACCGAGCCCGCGCCAGAACACCAAGAACGCCCAACAGAAGACCCACCACCACGCCGAGACCCACATTCCGGGTGGTCTTCGGTGTGACCGGAGAATCGCTCGCGTCCGCGGGCGTCACGAGTGTCAGTTTCGCCAAAGGCTGACCGCCGCCGCTCGGCGTCTCGAGACGCGACACATAGGACGTCATGGCGGTCGAGATCGCGTTCGCGAGCTTCTCGGCTTCTCCGCGGTCTTTGTTCACTGCGGAGATGTTGAGCAAAACAGTCTCCGTGGTCGCTGTGCCAGAGACATCAGACTTCGCATCCTCGACGCTGATGCCGAGTTTTGCCGTCTGAAGCGCTTGCCGGACCACAGCGTCGGAGTTCACCAGCTTGGTATAAGAGGTGACACGTTGTTGTGACGCCAACGAACCCTGGTAAGCGGTCTGCGAATTGTCATCTGTGCCCGAAGTGACGTAGAGCGTCGCGGTCGCTCGATAGATCGGCGTCTGGAGAAGGCAGTACCCCAATGCCAGCAGTCCTACGACGACCGCGCAGGCCACGATCGGCAGCCACCCACGCCGCAGTGCGCCGATTACATCGCGGATCGACTCACCTTCAGTGGTGAACGATCGAGAGTCCGTCATAGCCAACGAATCAGTCATAGCTTATGGAACCACCCTCGTCACTGGCGCGCAGGCTCTCTGCTGCTCCGTCGAACTCGCGCTTACTGGGCGCCGCCCCGTACATCAAGTCGCTGTAGCTGCGGCACACCGCTTCCCAGCTGTAGTACTGCTTTGCGCGGGCCCGAGAAGCCTCGGCCATATGGCTCTGCGCCGCAGGATCTGCAATCAGCGTTGCGATCGAATCTGCGATCGCTCGCGGGGTGGGCTGGACGAACCGTCCTGCCTCGCCGAGGACTTCACGATTGTAGGACGTGTCGCGAGCAATGGTGGGAGCCCCGCACGCCATAGCCTGCACGAGCGCCGGGTTGGTTCCACCCACGCTGTGCCCATGAAAGTACGCCCCGCAATTTTCCCAGAGTGAGAATAGTAACGCGTCGTCCTTGACGTGGCCGAGCCAGTGAACATTGTCGCGGCTGTCGTGAAGCCGCTGCAGATCCTCATCGAAGGCCCCCCCATAGCCCGATGATCCGACTACCACCACCGGTTGCTCTTTCAGCATCTCCACCGCGTGGATGAACTCTCGAATTGAGTTTTCCGGAACGAAACGCGCCACCATGAGCGCGTAGGTCCCGCGTTCGAATCGCGGCGAATCGAGGGTCGGGTAATCAGGATCGCCACCGTACGGGATGAACGTACCCGAGCGCCCGAACTCCTGAATCCAGTAGTCCTTGATCGCCTCGGCGTCGAAGACGAGTTCGTCAGCGTAGCGTGCGGTCATACTCGCACCGAGCTTGAACACCCGGCGAGCTAAAGGGCCCCACTTCGCGCGCTCCCACTCGACACCGTCGACATTGACAACTGTACGAATGCCGCGTGCCTTCAAGATTGGCAACCAGAAGCCGTTCGCGACGTTCATGATAAGAGCAACTTCGACGCCGGTCAGCGCCGCATCGATCGCGGCGCTCAGTCCGTACGAGATTGTGCTTAGCGACTTGCTCTCGAGGCCACGCGTGGTCTTGACCCTGACTCGCTCGTCCAGGTTCGGGTCATCCGACCTAACTGCACCCGGACGGCCGTAGACCGTCACATGCCAGCTGTCGTTGACCAGGTACGGAGCGAGCCGCCGAACCAGGGTCTCAAAACCGCCGTAGTAGCTCGGGTACCCACGAGTACCGATAACGACCGCTCTGCCGCGGCTTTTCAGCGGCGAATACGCTGCTCGAGAGCCCGGAAAGAGCCTCCAACCACCTTGCCCGCTCGGCCTCACTACTCAAACTCCCACTGTCGCCGGAGAAACTAGCTAGAACGGCGCTCGACGTTGTTCAACCCGTCAGGCAGCCGCAAGATGATCACGCCACGTTGCGCTCGAAAGCTGGCCCCTCGGATTTAAAAGCCCAGGATACGAGACGGCAACGAACTTGCAATGCCCAATTTACGGGGCCGGCACGAATAACCCTCGGAAGCGAAAACATACACGGATTGAGCACCCCTTATCGGCTACCGGAAAATTTGAGCTAGCTAAAACACAATTTGCGCGCCGCAACTACGTCCGTCTCCAACTATCGCAGAACGTAACATAACGAAATATATACAGCGCCACTGCAAGCCGCAACTTGAGCTGGACGCCGCCTCCGATCCCGCAGCCCAGGTCACGCTATCTTCTCAGTTCCGGTCATGAACCGACACCTGCAAACCGACTACTCATACGAAGGCAAGTCACGCGATCGTATGAACTTTCCGCCGAAACGACGGCGCAGCCAACGGCCGACCTAAGCCCACCGAACCAGCCGGCTTCAATAACCACTGCATCAGAAAGTTTGAATACTAGTTTCTCGTGTTACCCGCGTTTATCGAGTATTCCTTAGAGAAAGCACTCAAGTAAATCACAAATTTGCGCTTTGGGCCGCGGAGTAGACCTCAAACATCTGCCGCGCGACAATCGACAATTGAAAATGACGTTCCCAGTGGTGACGACCGTTGCGCGCCAGCCGATTTCTTACACTCTCCTGCTTCAAAACGGCCAAGCAACGAGTTAGCGACTCGCGGCCGTCGAAGATGAGAACAGACTCACCGTCCTTTAGACCCAGGCCATCCACCGCCAGCGCCGTTGCGACAACTGGAATGCCAAAAGCCAATGCCTCCAACGCTTTAACCCGAACACCCCCACCAGAACGAATAGGTAGAAGCACGAAATCCGCATTCTCGTAGAATTCTCTAACGTCAGGCACGTCGCTGTGAATCTTCAAAACCGCATCGTGCAGACCAGTATTTCCCAACTCGAGCGCCGCCCTGCGACCGACGATCGCGAAACGAACCCCAAGATCGCTATTCCAAGCCTTGCAATGGGTTATTATTTCCCGAGCCGCCTCTACGTTCGGACGGTAGTCCATCGAGCCGATGAACAAACCACTCATGGACGTGGGCGCCCCACGCACGGGAGCCGTCACCGTAGGAGCAGGATGCGGATGCGCCAGAGGCACAACCACCACATCAGTTGCCCGGGAAGGCGCCACGGTTAGAACGCGCGAACGTTCCTCCGGGCTAAATACGACGATCCGCTCCGATGTAGACAGTGCACGGCGCTCCCACATACAAGCAACGGCCCGCTTTAAGGAATTCTTGATGAAAGCAGGGTTGGACATTGCATTATGTACGGTGAGTACCGACGGTGCCGCTAACCTGAGCGCGAAGAACGAGTGCTGAACGTCAACAACGTCATAGCCGCCACTATTTATGGTCTCCTCAATAGCCTCTCGGACCCTGCTCGAATGGTGAAGAGCGTGGATATCAATCAACCGGAGAAGAGCCAATTTGATTCGCCAGAAGACTCGTTGAAGCGGTATCGGTCCGACCTCGATCTCCTTTAATCCGAACGGGCCATATTGGGCCACATCGGATTTGCCCCAGACTGGGTAAACAATATCGACTTCGTTCCCCAATTCAACATAGTAACTCGCCATGTTCACCGCACGTATTCGGTCGGCACTATCGGCCGGCAGCACCGAATGCGGCATGACAACTGCCACCCTCACCCCCGACCTCGCATTCCACTCGACCGATCTCGCAGGCTATACGGAACCGTAGCAATTTCCAACACCAACTGGCGCCTGTCCTGTTGAGCACATAACGCTATTCCAAGAAGCACAGCGAAGATGGATAGATTTGATGTCTCGATGAAGAAGTAATCGTTATAGCCCTGAACGAATGTGGCCACCAGAGCGGCGATGCAACCCACGGCCAACACAGACGGCGAATGCAGCCAAGAGCGGATCAACCTGAAACAAATGATTGCAACCATCAGACACATACAAATGACTCCGACGAAGCCGATCTCTAGCCCCACCGCCAGCCACAGACGATGTGGGTGGGCTAGCGGAACAGGGAAGATACCTACGTTTGTAGAAAGCTCTCTGTAAAAACCTCCAAATCCGAGTCCCAGAGGATGCTCGCGCAACAGTAGATTGCCAGCCTGCTGCTCACCTCGGCGAAACACATCACCACCCTGCGCGCTGAAAAATCTTTCGTATGTTGACTTCAATGCAGAGTTCGGCACAGTCAAAACCAACAAAATAATGGAACCCACCACAGCTGCCAGCTGAGCAATTGCAAGTTTGGGCGTTCGCAGAGAACCCAACAGAAGAATTCCTATGCCTACTCCGACGTAGATGATCGCTCCTCGGGAGAACCCCTGCCCAACCTGGGTGAGGCATAGAAGCGACGCTACGGCGCATAACGCCCTACCACAACCCTGCAGATTGGCTATATCGAACGCGGCATTTAAAAGAATTACCACTGCAAACGCCAAAAAAGCCGAGTAATTCGAATAGTATCCGAACGTAGAGTCGATATCCGGCGGATGATAGGGAGGTCCCACGAATCGATAAAATCCAGATCGCTGCAGGATTCCGAAGATTGCCGCCAACGACGCCGCCGCTGCTAGCGCCAAGTAAAACGACGCTGCCAAACGCCTCCTGCTGACGCTTCGAACGGTCGCTGCTATGCCACCGACTACAACCAGGATGAGCAACCAACGCGCGAACCCAAACCAACTCTGTTGGTAGTTGTTACTGAGCGCGGCAATTAGCGCAGATAGTACGCTGATACTAGTCAGTGCCAAGAAGTAGCTGTTTTTCCGCTGGCTACTCAGCATACAGAAGAAGTAACAGGGCGTTACCGCAAGCAATACCAGATCGCTCGTCCCGGAAATCCAGTCCGATCCGGCTATAGGGTAGTTAATTACGGAGAGAAACACCAAGACGACCAATGCTGCAACGGGCCGGCGAGCAAGGCCGATCGCTAAAGGGATAGAAATCAAATAGAGTGCGGAGACCTGAACACCGCCCACCGTATTTTCGCTCAACAAGATAAGAACTATGAACGCATGGCCCAGATGGATGGGCGTTTCTAAGAACCGCGCGAGTGGGCGACGCGGGAGGCTTCCACTCAAGGTATTCTGAAGCGCCTGGCGATCACCCGTCAGGGCAGCTTTATGGAATGTCATGTCAATCCTACCGTTCTTAACTCACGCGACCTGAGTAATATCTGCAATCAAAGTGGACCACGCTTCAGCGAACGTTGACATCGAGTTGTGGTTTTCGACAAATACGCGTGCCTGTGCCACTACCTTCACAACCTCGGAATCACGAGACTCGCAAAGAGCCA
The DNA here is from genome assembly GCF_053345315.1 of Williamsia sp. M5A3_1d. Lineage (NCBI taxonomy): Bacteria > Bacillati > Actinomycetota > Actinomycetes > Mycobacteriales > Nocardiaceae > Williamsia > Williamsia sp. M5A3_1d. The sequence continues at coordinate 44,824 of NZ_JBKEZX010000003.1, read as the reverse complement.
GTAGCTTGACCATTGCCGCAATGTCATTCGGATCGACAACCAGTAGCGCGTAACCCGGCACTACTTCAAGTAGCTCTTCGATCCAACCCGTTCTTGTTGTAATAACTGGACACCCAACCGACAGCGACTCCAGAATGAGATAACTACAAGCCTCGTAAAGAGAAGGCAATAGCAGTGCACTGGACTGGGCCAGCAACGTTAACAACTCATCCCGATCCAAGACACCCAAATCTTGGGTACGCGAATCACTGCCCGGGCCAGCAACTTTCAACCTTTTGCCAGCCAGGTTGGCAACTTCGACTGCAGTCTCGTATCCCTTCCTATTTTCTCGCCTTCCCGCAAAAACAAGACCGGACGGTGGTTTTGTGGGCGAGGCGTAATGCGATACCGGCACCGCATTGCCAACTACTGACGGCAAACCCATTCGGTACCAACGCCGAACCTCCCTTGCGCTGGACTTAGATACCGCGACGCGTGCCGTCCCCAGCCCTGATAGAAATTCCGCGAGCCCGCCACCCAAAGCCGAGGCAACTGCCCAGTCGCGAAATCTTCGTCCGCGCCGTGTGCACAGAGAATTTTGCACCATCGTGCCGTGGAATACGTGAACCCGCGGACAGCCCATAGCCGGGAAAAATCCAAGTTGACCATTTGTTATGAGAACGGACGGACGCAACTCTCGAATTTCCCGACGAAGACTGACTGCTTCTCTGACTGCTTCCAGTCCAAGGCGCCGCAACCACCTATGTTCTTCTTTGCGCGGGGCTACCGTCCGGATTCGCCAACCACTATCGCCAAGCACCGCTGCCAGGTCCACGCAAAACCGTTCAACACCTCCGGCGCGAGGATCGACGCTCGGCGTTACAATCACGACCTGTCTGTCCGCAAACTCGTCGACATATCTCGAAAGCTGTATGCGGGGTCGGTTCGAAAGATAAACACGGCGAGAACGCGCTATTACCGACGCTTTTGCACGAACTCGTATCCGTTCGAAACTCGTCTTAAATCCTTCGCGCTTCCAACCTTTCCAGCTTGTCTCTAACTGCCTTAGAGTTTTATCGTGCCTTTTGCCAAAGAATAACTCGTTCCGCAATACCCAGGCTTCGTATCGGATGGCGCTCCTGCTATGTCCACCGCCGAAACGCCGATCTTGCCAAGAGTGCGTTGCGCAGGATCGGACAATTTTGTGGCCGTCAGCCCAAACTCGCAAAAACAAGTCAGTTTCCTCGCGCCAACTATTTCCGCGATAATTCGAATCATACAAATAGGCCTTCGCAATCGCCGCATCAATCAATATCGCGGAGAATAGGTATGGTGTGACGATTTCTCGTAATGTTACGGTCGACGGGCCGTCGCGGAGGCCGATGTGTCTTCGCGGAGCGTCTGTGAAGCGCCGGCGAACTTCCTCGATCGATTCCGAGGTCGCGTTAAACCACGGTGCTCCCGCAAGAACAGCTCCGTGGGCTACAGCTGCAGCCTTAAGCGTCTGGGCGTAGTCGGCTGGGACAAGATCGTCGTCATCCACAAGGAGTATCCAGTCAGTAACTGCCAACTGAATTCCACGGTTTCTTGCGGCTTGCGCACCCCCACGGTCTTGTTTGATGAACGACACTCGGGAATCAATTTTAGACACTTCCCTTAAGAATTCCTCAGTGCCGTCCGTGCACCCGTCAAGTACGAAAAGCAAGTTTGTCACACCATTAATTTCGAGCTTATTCTTGATCGTATGCTGAAGCGCAGCTAATCGGTCGTGTGTCGCGCAGACGAGCGTGCACGTTTCTCTTCCGAGCAAATGCTCTGGATCCTGTTTTGGTGAGTAATTGTTCATATTTTGACCGCTTCCGTGTGCGATTCGGGGACCCTTTTGATACTTAGAAACACAAGTCCTCCAAGGGCTGCGGTGATCGCTGTCTCTATGACGATCAACGTTGTTGCGACAAGCTGCACAGAACCCAAGAGCGCGAATAGCCAAATAGTCAAGATCCCTGCAAGGCTTCCGACAATCGAGACCCATGCGGATGCCCTCTGCCGGTCTTGCGCAACTAGGGCCGAGGATAGGATGAACGCTCCACATATCGGAACAAAAGCACAGATTAATATGCGAAGCAGTTCTGGTGCGCTCATGAATTCCGACCCTAGAAGCAATTTGCACAGCGGTGTCGCAAAAATTTGCACCAAGATCGCTACGATTATGGCCGCGCCAGTTATTAGCCAGAAGTATCGGGCAACTACGCGCCTTCGGTGAAAAGGATCTGATTGAATGGCGACGATACGTGGAAACGCAACTGAATTAACCGTTGCGGGCAAAACTTGAGCCGAATCAAGGATCCGCATCGCCGCTAGGTAACTGGCCGCGATTTCTCCACCAAAGACTGCGGCGACTATAAGTTGATGCCCGCGGTAATATGCTGTGGATGCGCCGTTCGAGAAAAATAATGGCACACCACGTCGAATGAGATCGCTCCATCGTTGTAAACCTGCATGTCTGACGCTCGTGCATTTCTCCTGGTCTGCTTGGTGTCTCTGAATCGCTTGTCTCGCCGCCAGGTATGCAAGCGCAGCTTGTACAGCACATGCCACCACGCTCCCGACCGCGAAGACCTCTGTTGACAGACCTAAGAAAGCAGTGCCCAAGACCCATCCAAGCCACACCACGTTCTGGCTTACCAGGATCAACCCCACCCTCACGGCCTCTACCCGACTCTCCGGAACTGCTCGGAACGCTGTAAATGCGTACGGGATCGCCGCAAGAATGCAAGTATTAATTATCAAGGCGTCATCAAGTTCTGCCACCGCAAACACCACCGCGAAGAGGACTGCTGCAACTGGCAATAACAGTGCTAGACGCGCGTACACTATGTGCCTCGCCTGTTGTCCACTAACACCGTTCTCGGTAAGTGCCTTTACTCCTAAAATGTAGACTCCCGAATCAGACAGGGCAAACAGGATTGACGCGCACGTGAAACCTGTTGCGAGCACAGCGTATCTTTCCGGGCCCAAATACCGCGCCAATACTGCAACTGTCAATACGGAGCTAAGTAGTCCCGCTGATCTAAGGCCCAACTGTACCAATTGCGGAGTTGCATAGCGGACAAATCTAACGGCTTTGGTTGCTAGCATCACATTCTAGCCTTTTGGCCACGGCGGAATGGCGATGTCCATGGACAACATTTACCGAAGAATTCTCTTCCGCTCATATCTTTTTCACTACTCGAGCCGGCACGCCAGCCAGAATCTCGTTGCCGTCGAAATGACCGCTGACTACCGCACCAGAAGCAACGACCGTTCGAGGTCCAATTGATGTACCCGCGAGGATTGTCACCCTCGAACCGATCCAGCAGTTGTCCGAGATGACGACGCTACTCTCAATTGTGCCTTGTTCGCGAATGAGAGTATCGGGGTCCGAATAGACATGGTTTTGGGAGTGAATAAAGAGACCCGGTCCAACGATGACGTCGGAACCAATCTGGATGCCCCCCGAACATCCAAGGTGAAACCCTTCCCCGATCCCGGTGTGGTCTCCGATCGTGACACCCTTCCCAACCAAGCGCAGACTGCTAGTGCAGGTCAGTGTTCCATTGCGACCCAACTTGACCTGACGGCCTAGCCTCACGCCCGCTACCGCTCTGCAGTCGAGATAGCAGCCTGGCCCCACAGATGAGCCGCGTCCGATCGCAAGCGATCGGGCGCGCCGAATTCTTACGCGCGATCCCAGGAAAACGACGCCTCGCAGGCGGACAACACCGCGAACCAAATCTAAAGAACGAATGCCTATTTCGCCAAAAACATCTCTGGGCGTAAGCCTTCCGTCGACTATGATTTCTTTCCCAACGACAGCTGCCAGTTTTGAAATCAATTTTGCTCCGGACAAGCTAGACATTTGGCGCTTTCGAAAGGACGAGATCGAACGTCTGGCGCAGCCGGGCTGCAACGCTATCGTATGAGAACATCTCTGCGAGCCAGTTGATTTCAGTCGCCGTTATTGGTGCTAAAGCTTCTATATCGGGCAGGTCGGCGATGGGACGACTAATTACGTGACACAAGTTTCGCACGGCCGGCGGAAAACCATCTAGCGCAAAACTCGTCGCGGCAACCATCGTTCCGTGCATTAGCGATTCAATAACCTTTACTTTCATTCCGCCGCCAAGATTGATTGGCGCCAAAGAGAGGTCAACCGACGAATAGAATTCGCTAACAGTATCTACCTCACCAACAATTCGCACTCCATCGGGAGGGTGCTGCAACCTGCCGCTGCCTCGGCCCGCCACCAGGACGTCCCACCCAGCGTTCCTCAGGAAAGGGAGCCAATCTACATATAAAGTCTCAAGGGCGTGCCTATTAGGCCAATAGTCAAAGTTTCCAATGAACCCAGCTGTTGGCTTCCCGCGGTCCGGGTTCGCAGTAGACCGTTCTTTCGAGACTTCGATTGGAACGGGAATCCAGGTGGCTGCAATGCCTCGGTTTTGCAGCGCCAATGCGTCCCCCCACCCTGCCGTGGTAACGACGGCGGCCCTTGAGATGTAGTACCTCTCGAGTTCGGCCAACAGGTGTGCCTGAGCGGCAGCAGAAACGGCGGCACCTCCTTTTCTTGCGGCGGCTTCACGCGAGCACATACGGCTCCACAGGTCCATAAAGTCAATCCACAGCGCCGACCGAGGCACGGTTTTTGACCATCTCGCGTGTTGAAGGCTTGCTGCCACGAGCACATCTGGCGCCATTGACCTAAGTTGACTTGAGATATTTTTGGATCGTCCGCCTGTCTGCGTAGGCAGTGGAAGATATTGGCGTTTCAAGTCGCCCATTCGGGCTCGTGCAGTTCCACTGGGACGCATGGATGACCCGACCCAGTCATCACCGAAGACTGCGCCAACTCGATTATCAGAGCTTTCAAGGGCTTCGATGAAGGATCGCGTACGCATACGACCGCCATGACTCGGTCCGTAAGGATTGCCGTAACTGGTGATTGCTGTCCTCGTGGTCATGCGTGTAGTCCTTCGGCCAACAGAGGCTCGACGGCGGATCGCACTTGCTCTCGATATGTTTCCTGTGAAAAGCGAAAAAGAACGGAGCGATAGGCGGCGTCAGCTAGCCTCGTGCGGAGCGAGACGGATTGGAGCAGCGCTAGGATCATTTGCGCTAAGGAATCTGCGCTTTCTGTGTCAAAAACTAGCCCTGTGTTTTCATGGGAAACGATTTCGGTTAACCCTCCAACGTTACTGACAATTGTCGGTTTGCGACGTGCCATTGCCTCAACCGCCACGGTACCGAAAGGCTCTATTCGAGATGGAACAATCGCGATGATCGCAATGTCCAAAATCTGCCGGACGTCGTGAACAAAACCGGTCCACGTTACGCGGGCCTCGACACCAAGGGCTTTGGCCAGGCTTCTTAGCTCTTCGGCATACCACTCGTAGCCCGGAAAAACATCCCCAACCAAGACCAACTCAATATCCCAGCCTGCGTCCACCACCTTCGACAAAGCGCGGATCGCGATGTCTTGGCCTTTTCGAGGGCTTACTCGACCCACTAGCGCGATTTTTGCGTCTTGGCCATCGCCTATTGGTGTTGCTTTGCTTTGCTCCGGCAGCGTCTCCCATCTTTTCCCGTTGTAAATCACTCTTACTTCTTTTCTTCCGAACACGAGAGATTTTTGAATGAATCTTCTTGTATCGTTGCTGTTGGCCACTACACTTGAAGCGAGATACGCTGGTGCTACTAGCGCATGGCGCACCCACGTGGGTTGCTCGTGTTCCGATTCCCGAACATGTAGCAGCGTCGGATAACGGGCCAAAGTTGCCGCGATTAGCCAGGCGCTCTGCGTCATTGTGTTCACATAGACGAATCGTGGGCGGACGCTTTTCATGTAGCGATAAGCGCGAACAATTCCTCCCAAATTCTGAATCGCGTACTTGAAGACCCCCTTAGGATTCATGATCGACTTGCGAAGGATTGGAACTGGCAGAATTCTGACCTGGATTCCGTGATTTTCGCAATGCTTGACCAGTGGACCTGAACAGGGAAGCACGATTGTGACGTCTAGGCCCATGCGGGTGAGGGCCACAGCGCTCTCTAGCGCCATTCGATCGCTACCGTACATGTCCGCCGACGAATGGACCAAGATCGCTTTGGCAAGCGCCGGCGAGTCGGTAGTATTGCCGCCCAAATCTTTAGAGCAATTTTGCTTCCGGTTCAACTCGGTTCGATTCCTTCATTCGATTCCTGGGTAGTCCGAGAGACAGGTACCCGTCCCTCGCTGCGCAGAAATAGCGGCTATGCCACCCATGTTTCCACCATCGTCAGTTTGCATTAGCCGACTCTTCCCGGCGCGAACCGGAACCACTACGATTGTGCGGTCACCAAATAGTCAAAGCTTACGTCCGATCGATTTATGAACGCCTCCCTCTGTCCGCTACGACAATCCTAAGGTTCACCGAGGTGAGATTAAAGATGCTTCAGTGCAGCGTTGGGGTTTCTCGCTCTGCTGTCGAATAGCCTAGACGAGGTCCCCGTGGTGCGCGACCCAACAGAGCGGGAGCTGCACTAGTTGTGCCAGCCGCAGACTTGCCCTCCGTCATCGCCACAACGCGCGCCATGACGTTCGAAATCGCCGCGAAGGCGATCCGTCGCTAGGACCCCCACCGTCGTCCTGCCATCTTTGAGTCGAGTTGGTGCTGCAGGTGACCCTAGTGTCGATGTGTTGGTGCCTGTCCAGCCCTCCGAAGACAGTTCCGTCATGCAGTCGGTAGATCCGACTTAAGCAAGTTGCCAGGTGAGGGCTACGTATGACGTCGGAGACTTATGTGCCCTTCTCCGTCTAATTCGTTGATGTTCACTTGCAGAGTTCCGTTCGAATATCGAGTGAACGATCGACAGCAGATGGGCTGCTTTGCTGCGTGTGTGTTGCAAGATTGACCAGACTCAACATGTGTTGCAAGCGGTTTTGGCGTTGATCGGGAGCCATGCTGGTCTAGTCGCTGGGCTTAACCTCCTGCTTTGACGCGAATCGGCAGCCGCTCTGCGAGCGGCCTGTGATCACGGTTTCTCGCTGACTCCGGTTGGGTCGGCCGTGCTCGTTGGGTCGACCACCCGACGAAAGCCGGATAGTGCCGCGTTCTTACAGGCTTGACGCCCTTTCCATTAAGGTACTAGCAACTGGGCCAACTCAAGAGGGTGTGTGACCAAACGGGTCGTAGCCCGATTGCACGACATCGCCCACACTGGACGTGCGCCGCGGAACTGATTTCGGGTTGAATGTGACCTATGGCTATCCGGCGTCTTTCGATATTTGCGGTGCTGATTCTGGTCGCCGTACTGGCGGCAGGCACCGTGCTGGCCGGCCGTTCACAACGCGACGCGTCACCGAGGGTGGACGTCTCGGCGCAGCTAGATGCGGCTAACCAGACCGACCTTCGCTTCTACAGCGACGCACCGTCATCCGTCCAATTTCGCAAGCCCGCTGGACGCGCTGCGTCCCTGCTGTTCGTCGGTGGTTCTTTGACGGGCGGATACTTCGCGACGCGCTCCGCGCTCGGTTTCGCGAAGCTGGTATCGAACGCTATCAATTCCGTTCCTCAGCAGACGGCGGAGCGCGCCAATGAGACCCTGTCGACAGTCAGCGCCACCACGATGCCCGCTGGTCTGGACCTCGCGGTCGTCGAACTGGGGACGAACGATTGGGACGCAACGCCACTCAACAGGTTCCGAACCCAATACGACTTGCTGGTTAAGCGCATCCGGATGGCGTCGCCCAAAACCGCTCTCGTCTGTCTCGGAGTGTGGCGGGACAACACGAACGGCTACGACGCCCAGATCGAGCAGTCATGTCTGGCGGCGGACGGCATCTTCGTCCCGCTCGCCCGGCTTTACCGCGATCAGAAGAACCGCGGACCCGCTGGCGTCCGGGTCGAGCGCGGCACCAGCGACGACTTCCGCCCCAACGACCGCGGCCACGCCGTCATCGCGAACGCGGTCCTGGGCGCGATCGATCAGAAGCCAGTCGCGGTCCCCGTGACGTCACCCGCGGCACCGGTTCCGCCGTCGTCCTAACATCGACCTCAGCCTGATTCAGATCGGCGCCGTGCCTGATCGCGTCAGCGAACCTGCGAGGCCGCTGACCGGCACGCTGATCGGACCGATCTCAGGACCGGGCCGGTACGTCGCCTCCGTCGAGGACGAATAGAGGCAGAGGACAAGCTGATCGACACGAAGCGTTGGGGGAATCAGACTGCCAAACCAGAGTGGATAAGGGCTCATCGCGCGAGTTGATCGTGAGTAATGCGATCATCGCCCGAGCCGGAACCAGTCGCGGCGGTCGACAGCGCGGCGCCGTCGAGTTCGTGACCAGAGAAGCTGCTTGCCGCCGGCTAACCGCTGACGCCGCTCACGTCTTGCGGGCGCGCCATTCTTATCCTGGCGGGATCCGCAACCTTAGCCTCGGTGGTCAAATTCTGGGCGTCGCCATCAACGCGGGATGGGTATTGGCCGCGTGCGCAGAGAGATCAACCGAAGCGGTGTCAGCTGCGGGCCTTCCGCGTGCGCACGTTGGATGCGTCGGCGTTAAGGGCGCGTCAACTCCATTCCGCCTCGATCTCTGCGTCGCGCGAAGTTGCTCCTTGTTTTTGAGGCAGAACGATAGTGAGGTTCAGAATAGAGACGTCCGTTCCCACGATTTTCGTAGACTGACCGACGCTTTCCCGCATAGGCTGGCAAACTTCGTAATACACTTTCCGCAATGTTTCCGTGAGTCGCACGGATCAGGTGCATCGAAAGCCGAGCCATGGACTCCGCACTGTTTGCAGAACGAACTATTCGCCGCGACGCAAAGGTCTACGTCGCCGGCCACCGAGGACTCGTCGGGTCTGCCGTCTGGCGAAAGCTCACCCAAGCCGGCTTCACAGACGTCATCGGTCGAACGCATGCCGAGCTCGAGCTCACCGACAGGGCGGCAGTGTTCGCCTTCTTCGCCACCGAGAAGCCCGACGTGGTCGTGCTCGCCGCGGCGAAGGTCGGCGGCATCATGGCCAACAGCACGTTCCCCGTCGACTTCATCAGCCAGAATCTGCAGGTGCAGGTGAACGTCCTCGACGCCGCTCTCGAATACGGGGTCGAACGGCTCCTGTTTCTCGGCTCCACCTGCATCTACCCGAAGTATGCCGAACAGCCGATCCGCGAGGATGCTCTACTCACCGGGCTGCTCGAGCCCACCAACGATGCTTACGCGATCGCCAAGATCGCCGGCATCCTCCAAGTACAGGCCGTGCGTCGCCAGTACGGACGTCCGTGGATCTCGGCCATGCCCACCAACCTTTACGGCCCGGGTGACAACTTCTCGACCACCACCTCCCACGTACTCCCCGCACTCATCCGCCGATACGAGGAAGCACGGCTGTCCAACGCCAAGAAGGTCGTCAACTGGGGCACCGGCACCCCCATGCGCGAGTTCCTCCACGTCGACGACATGGCCGCCGCCTGCCTGCATCTCCTCGACACCTACGACGGACCGCAGCAGGTGAACGTGGGAAGCGGGAAAGACCTCCCCATCAAAGACATCGCCACCATGGTCGCCGAGGCGGTCGGCTACGTGGGCGCCACCGAATGGGACACCAGCAAGCCCGATGGCACACCGCGGAAGCTGATCGACGTCAGCACTCTCCTCGGCAGCGGTTGGGAGCCGACGATCGAATTGCGCGAGGGACTGCGGTCGACCGTCGACTGGTTCCGCGAAAACGAGAACGCACTGCGCACGTGACACCTTCAATGGTCCCGTGAGGGTCGCCGTCGTTCATTCCTTCTACGGAAGCGGCGTCCCGAGTGGAGAGAATGCCGCGGTTCGACTGCAGGTTGCAGCCCTCCGGCGTGCCGGCCACGAGGTGCACCTTCTCTCGCGACACACCGACCACGAGCTCGAACGGCATCCCAGGACCTACGCCGCAAGAGCGGCTGCCAACACACTCTCGGTGAGGGGTGTCAGCGTCTCGCCCGACCTCGCCGAGATCAACCCGGACATCGTCCATGTCCACAACCTGCATCCCAATTTCGGCGACACCTGGATCGACAACTACTCCAGTCGAGTAGTGAGCACGTTGCACAACTACAGAAACCTCTGTGCCAGTGGAACCCTGTGGCGGAACGGGCATGACTGCTTTCAGTGCCCAGAATCCACTTCGCTCCATGCGGTGCGTCACCGTTGCTATCACGATTCTCGTATCGCCACCCTTCCACTGGCCATCGCGTCTCGCGCTCAGGGGAGGCACTCGCGTGCTGTCGCCAAATCTGCGCACAGCATCGTATTGAACACCCAAGCGCTCTCAACATTCCGCAAATACTTTCCCGGGAAGTCGTTCAGCGTGATACCGAACTTCGTTGCACCAACACAGTTCGGGGTGAGCACACCGAGCTTGGTGCCCGAACCGCAGGCCTGGCTGTTCGCCGGGCGCCTCACCCCGGAGAAGGGGATCACCTGGTTGCTGGACAATCTGCCATCTAGAACACTTTTGTTCGTGGCGGGCGACGGGCCCGATCGACCTGTGGTCGAGGACCACGCTCGGCGCCCGGGGAGTCTCGTCACCTACCTGGGCAAGCTTTCTCGCGCAGAACTCGACGGTTACATGAGATCCAGCACGGGAGTCATCATCCCTAGCCTTTGGGCAGAGGGCCTGCCGACGGTCGCCCTCGAAGCCCAAGCGTGTGGCACGCCCGTCCTGGTCTCGGACAAATGCGCAAGTGCAGACGAACTGACCCACGCCGGTGGAGGTGTGCAGTTCGACCCCGCGAAGGGTTCTTACGGACTTTCGGTGTCGATGGCCCAGATCACCCGCGACCGGGAAAAGTTCGGTCGCTGCGCCCGCGTAACCTTCGAGGACAGCTTCAGCGAGAAGGTCTGGTTGAAGCAGATCAACGCTCTCTACTCAGAGATTCAGCAGCGCAACGAAAGAGCTACCTCCGCCGATCGCGTCGATGACGCGCCGTGATCGCGAACGTGTTGTGCGGGAACCTGGTCTCACCGATTCGCTGCATCACCGTCGACTGCGTAGAAAAGTACGTGGTCAACTCGATGGTCTCGAACAGAGGCTCGGCCAAGCGCACGATTGCCTGCTCATCGACACCCTGGCGGACAACGTGATACTCGACGAGGTCTGCGATCTCAGTGTCGTCATAGGTTCCGCGAAGGCGCCGCAATCGAGTTCTCAGCCCCTGTCGCAGGTTCCCCTGGGCGAGTCTCCAGACGAAATACGATCCGACGGCCAGTGCGCGTGCACTTTTTCGCTGGCGTGGGTACCAGAGCGGGTCCTGGAAAGTAAGGAGATCGCCGTCGGCAGCCACCACGTCCCGCATCAACGCCGCGAGCACATCCTCGTAATCAGGAATGTGGTGGATCACCGAAATCAGCAGAATCACATCAAATGTGGTGCCCGTCTGGAAAACACCCCGCCCATCGGAGTCATGGATCACCGTTACCCGATCGTCGTCACGGTAGCGGTCCGCAAGGTGCTTGTAGCTGGGTGCAGACATCTCGGTCACGGTGACCTCGGCGCCTGCGTTAAGACTCGTTTCGGTAAAAGTTCCGTGACCGGCCCCGATCTCGAGAACGCGACACGAACCTGCTCGAGCGACACGTTCAGTTATCACGTCCGTGATCTGACTCGAGATGGTCTGCATCAGTGAACCGTGCCGAAGGTGTGGACTCCCTACAACGTAGTCGTGTCCTTCACCGTGAAAACTGTCCTGCGACTTCTCCACGGATTGATTCGCGTCTGACGACATCACCACGACCTCCTCTAGCGACGCCCCCGCAGAAGGGAAATGCTAGCACTCGATGATTCCTCGCACCCCACTCATCTCGATCATCACACCGGCCTACAACGCCGCGCGTGTGATCTCCGAATGCCTCGAATCAAGCGTCGGACAAACACATTCCGACTGGGAGCACATCGTCGTCGACGACGGGTCGACGGATGGCACCGAACGTCTGGTCGCCGACTACCTGTCCGATCCTCGATTCATCTACCGTCGCCTGCCGACGAACCGCGGGCCGGGCGCCGCAGCCAATGCGGCGTTGGAGATGGCACGCGGAAAGTATCTCGCCGTTCTCGACGCGGACGACGTGGCATTGCCGGGTCGGCTCGAGCGTCAGGCTGCGGTACTCGAGATCTCCGCAGACACAGCTGGGGTGGGCTCGCATCTACTCGAATTCGGATCGTGGGGCGGTCCCCAGCTGTCGCGATGGCCGACGGATTCCGAGACGATCCGCCGCCGCCAGCAAAGACTCCTGATGCCGATCGCACATCCTTCAGCAATGCTGCGAACGGAAGTCGTGCGGGGAGTCGGCGGATACGACAGCGGGTGCCTTCGCTGCCAAGATCTCGCGTTGTTCATCAAGCTTGCCGATCGCCACTTCGCATGCCTTGACGAGGCTCTCGTGATGTACCGAACAACGCGGCCCGTGCAGTTCTCCTACGTCTTGAAGGAACTGCAGTATGCGACGTTGGCCCGCTCGAGGAATACAGTCGGGTCCGCTCGCTCCACGCCTGCGCCGCTCACCGCCCGCACCAAGCTGATGACCACCGTGAGCGCAATGGTCGCCTGGGTGGCCCGCAGGCGCCATGAAGCGTCATCTCGATCGGCGCCTACCCAGCTCTCGACACGCATTCACCAAAGCCTCGCGCGCGACGAGAGTGACGAATAAGGGAATGCCGATGAGGTAACGCCGCCACAACCGGCGGGGTTCAGTAGCCAATCGAAACGCCCATTCGAGTCCGAGATGGGTGAGTACCGGCGGCGCCTCCCGTACCGTCCCCGCCACGAAGTCGAATGCCGCACCGACGGCGAGGCACATCACTCCGGTCTCAGCACTGATCCGAGCCGCCGCGAAGTCCTGTTTAGGGGTTCCGAGCGCGATCCACACCAGATCTGGTTGTGCACGGAGGATTTCGGCCACGCAGCGCTGTACGAACTGATCGGTGACGTCGCCGAAGGGCGGCGAGAACGCACCAGAAATCTCGACGCCGGGCAGACGGCGTTCGATTTGCTCGCACAGCGCCGCCAACGTCGTCGGCGTCGTACCCAACAGGAAATGCGACAAACCTGCTTGCCGACCTGCGTCCAGGACATCGAAGAACATCGAAGGGCCACGTATCTGGTCTCCGGCCACAGCCGCACCGTGCGCACGCATGCACCACCAAACAGGCCGTCCGTCCGGGTACGTCACGCCCGAGGAATTGAGCAGCTCGCGATAACCGGGGATCCTCGACGCCGCCACCACCGTGTATGCGTTCGCGAAGCGAACAGCAACGGCAGTCCTCGCCTGCGCCGCCGCCACGACGTCCGCGACCGCTCGGGCGCGGGTCGAAACCGTGAATTCAACACCGCCGACGGCGATCCGGCGCGGGGGCTGCACACCCGGTGAGATCATCGTGCGTCCCGCCTGTTGGCAAGATGGCGGCGCGCGAGTAGGTATGTCGGCACCAGCTGCACGACACCGACCACCACACCCGCCACCGCAAAGGCACCCGCAGCGCCATAGGAACCGGCAAACCACACTGTTCCGCCGACAGTCAGAGCGCCGGCCATGGTGACAAGCACGGCCTGTGCTGCGAGTCCGCGAGAGTCGGTGAGAACCATTGCCGATGGTTGATGCGCAAACAGCGCGATCAGGTAGACGCACGCCGCCACGAGCGTCGTCCCCGGAAGGCTGATCGCACCGCCGAGCAGCCAGCGTCCGATGACGGTGACGGTGCACACCAGGGTGGCCGCGCCGGCGACTCCGAGCAGCGCGAACACAGCGATGTGGCGCCGAAGTGTCCTTCCTGTCAGCGACGAGTCTGCGGCGCGATACTCCGGCCACATCGCCTGCCCTGCGACGGTTGCGATCGAGTACACCGGGATCAGGTATTGAGCGACCACCGCGTACTGACTCAACTCCGCGGCCGAGGAGTTGTGGGACAACACGACTCGCTGCGACTGAAACGCAAGAGCCAACCCTACTGAGATGACCAGGTACGACAGCGATGACGAGAGCACTCCCCTACCCAACCGTTGCCTGCCTGCCCTGGTAGCGGCCCTCAACAACCGGACGCCCAGGTCGGCGCGGGCGCGACGATCGGTCCACCACGCCACCGCGAAGGCGCCGATCGCAGGTGCCACCGCCAGGAGCGCAGGGCCGTCGAGTGTGAAGACAAGCGGCAAGAAGATGACAAGTTGCACGATCGGCCCGAATACCGAGTACTTCACGACATCACTCATACGACCGTCACCCTGCAAGATCCTGGGGCCGACCCCGAAGGGGATCGAGAGGCCGATCACGGCGACGACGAGTGACGCCGCGATCTGCCCAGATCTCCCATCGACCACCCCGCCCAGAATCGCCGGCCACTGCCCGCTCACGCACAACCCAGCCGCAATCAACACGATCGCGGTCGCGATCAGCCAGAGGATCCGCCGAATCGAATCGTGCACGGCGACGAAGGCAGCACGATCGATCGCACCGGATCGGAAGTCTGTTGTCGCGTTGATCAGGACAGCCCCCAGCCCGAGGTCAGCAAACGACACCGCGAGGATCAGCGTCGCAAGCAACGAATAGAGCCCGTAGGAGTCGGCGCCGAAACGGGTGACGATCAGCCACAGCGCGACCGTCGCCACTGCGGCGTTCACCGCGAGACTGATCACACGGAAGCCGCTAGATTTGGCCGCACTCGAGACGAGTCGAGTGGGGGCGCCGGCAGCCACGGGCGGTAGCTCGTTACCCGTCGTCATCGTGATTCCGGAGAGCGATCTCGCGGGCGGGGTTCCCCGCGACGGTTGCGCCGGGTGCGACATCGTGAACCACGACGGCACCCGCCGCGACTGTGGCTCCCTCTCCGAGCACTATGCCGCCCAGGATGATTGCGCCGGCACCGATGGAAACACCGTCACCGATACGCGGAGACGGACCGCCCGGACGCTGATGCCCGATCGTCACCGCGTTGCGTAACGTGACACCGCTCCCGATCACCGCATCATTGTTGATCACGATTCCGAAGCCGTGATAGATCGCCAGCCCGGGACCTATGGTCACCTTCGGCCGGATCTCCATTCCCAGAATGAACTCGGTCAGGAGTCGGTGGCAGGCGATGGGAGCCCATGAGACCGGGCGCGGCGACTCGCGGTCTCCCATCAACCATTGGCATAAGCGGAGGCTCATCAGTACGAGTTTCGCCCGCGGGTCACGTCGATTGGCCGCGAAGTCCGACCTGAGGCAGACCACAGTGTCGCGCAGTGTCAGACGCGCCGTCACGAGGCGCCGGTTCGCGTCACGAGACGGGACACGCGGTTGGCTGCTGTGGACGTCGCAATCATGACCTCGGTGATTGCTCTATCCCGTATCAGCGACCCCTCGACGCGGTTCGTAGAAATCCGCGCTGCACGCATCGCCAGGTAATGATCTCGGATCGACATGGATGTGCCTGCACCTGTGGTGTCAAAATTGCAGATGAATTCGGGCACGAGCAAGGGGGGCGTCACGGTTGCACACCGGAGAAGGTGCAACTGGTCGGCAGCCAAACCGAAATCGACATCGTATTCGCCGACTCGACGATTCAGGTCCACCGAAAAGAAGCACGCCTGGTGCGGGAGAGATTTTCCACCCAACGCGAATCGGCGAAGGCTGAACGGGGCATAACCGAAGACCCCGACGACATCGCCGGCTCCGTCGACCTTCCGGGCGAATCCGTAGCCCCAACCTCGAAAGCTGTCGCCGGTCGCAGCCAGCACCCACTCGACCGCTTGAGGCGAGCCGAATGTGTCACCAGCGTGGAGCAACCACAGCAAGTTTGCTCCAGCCATTGCTATGCCCTTGTTCATGGCGTCATACCGGCCGCCGTCGGGCTCAGAAACCCAGCGGAAGGCCCCGCCATGCTGAGTCCGCTGCGCACGATCGAGGAGCTCGGTCGTAACTGGCCCGGATGCCGCGTCGATCACCACATGATCGATCACATCGACGGCTGTCTGATCCCGGACACTCGCAATGGTCTTGGCAAGTCCGATGGGATCTTCGCGCACTATGGTGACCACGGAGATTCGCACCAAAGGCAACCCGTCGGGCACGCCGACTCCTCTCCGTCACGACGCTCAACGCGATGATCAAGCGTGTCACATCGACGCCGTCGGCGCGTGAAATGTGAAACCCTTTCCGTCATGGATTCGACCGCCACCGCAACGCCTGCCGAGATGGCGCGGGCAAGAAAATTGCGGTCGCGAATCGAGCGCACCGGCCTTGATGCTGCCCGCGTCTCTCGAGGATGGGTCCCGCTCCCCGTTGTTGCCCGAATCATCGCTCTCGGACTGCCTGTCACCGTCCCGGGACTGTTCACCCTCACTGCGGGCCCGCTGCTGGCCGGCCTACTGTGGCCGGTACTCATCTCGCGCGGTCGTCCCAGGCCCAAGCTTCTCGCCCCTGTCGGAATCGCGGTCTACGGGTGCGTGGCTTCGGGCGGCGTTCTCGCGTTGATTTCGGGAGCGCCCGCGTCATTCCGCCGAGTCGATCAGTGGAATGCGTTGGGTCAAGCGATCGTTCTGGTCAGTTTCGGCCTGATCGTCGTCGCAACATATTGGTGTGTCGAAACCACTGGAGTGCGGTGGACGCTCACGATGTTCGCACTGGGTTTTGCCGTCAACGTCGGTCGAGTCCGCGTAGGCCAGGTGGAGAACCTCTGGAAGTACGGGCTCGGATTAGCGGTGGTCGTCGCCGTTCTTGCCGTCATTCCGCGAGCGCAAGTAGGTCTCCAGGTGATCGCCTGCCTTGCCCTGGCCGCGATCTCGGCATTCAACGACACGAGAAACATCACCGGAGTTCTCGTGCTCGCCGCCGCAGCCACAGCAGTGAGTCCCCTCATGCGGGACTGGCGAGCGACCGCCACGAAGTCCATCGTCAGCGTCGTGGGTTTCACGGTCGTTGCGTACGGCGCGTTCACATCGATCTCCTGGGCAATTGCAACGGGGTGGTTCGGTGAAGCGATTGCAACCCGCCAGGAGATTCAACAACGAGCCTTCGGCGCCCTGGGTGGGCGCACGGAGTACGGCGCTTTTTTCTCGATGTTCTTGCACCAACCCATGGGCTACGGGCTCGGGGTCTTTCCGTCGATGAAGGACATCGAGATCGGTAAGTCGGGTCTCGATCAGTACGCGAACGGTGCAGGCGGCGCATACGTCGATGATTACCTCTTCGGGGGCAACATCGAACTTCACTCGATAGCTGCAGACCTCTGGGTTCAGTGCGGCCTCTTCGGTCTCGCTGTCGCCGTGGTCGCCGGACTCGTCATCGTTGCGGCACTGGCTGATTTCGCGATCCTTCGAGCCGATGTGGGACCCGCCGTGGTGGTCTATGTGGCCGGGCAGGCGCTGTGGGATCTGGCGTTCTCGCCGCTCATAGCCAACTATTCGTCCTTCGCGCTGGCCGTTGCTCTCGCTCTTTTTCTGCGGCGACGGCGCGCCCCGTTGGGTCCGTCGACCGTCACGTGACGAACAATAAACGCGTAGGGGTGATTTCAGAGGCTCTAGACGATCGACCGCTTGGCGACCGCGGGCACCCCTGCGTAGAGAGTGTTGGGCTCACAGTCGGACGTGACGACGCTGCCCGCGGCGATGACAACCCCCGCGCCGATACGAACACCGGGCATGATGATCGCCCGTGCTCCAATCCACGTCCCCTTCTCGATCACGGTGGTGTGACGGGTTGGATCGGCGAATCCCACACGGCTGTCGGAACCGGCGATCGCGTGGTCGTACGTCACGACCATCACTTCGTAGCTCAATCCCACATTCTCCTCCAGGATCACCTCGCCGCCGAGATCGAAGAAGCACCGGTGGTTGATGTAGCAGTTCGGGCCAGTGGTCAGCCCGGTGCGCGCCCCGAGGAAGACGCCGGTGTTGATCGTGGTGGTCGGATGAATCCGGTGGCCGAGAAGGTTGTACAGACGGGGGCGAAGGCGAACCGGGATCATGTGGCTGCCGATGAACGAATTGGCGAACACCGCGAGGACCGAGTCGACGACGAAGCGAACGAACTTTCTCATCGGCCGATTATGTGGCATCGCGCGAGCGCGAACGTGTGTTCTCCGCGGGAACAGAAGCCGCTGCGGTGAGGCGGTCCCGAAAAAAGTCGTCGAATCGCCTTCCGCGACGGGCCGGCCTCTTCATAACCGGGGCGGTGATCTTCGGTGTTGGGGGTGCCGCGATCGCGGTAGCCGAGCAACCCGACTACACCGCGGACTCGCTGACCTATGTCGCCGTGGCCCCAGCCCAGGCGGGCGACACCTTCGGTGACTATGTGGGGCTGCTCGATTCTCAACAGCGGGCGGTCACGTTTGCCCGACTGATCACCTCCGGGATGGTCGCAGGCATCGTGCACGAAGCGATCGGTGGCGAACGGAGCACCGACGAGATCAGAGGATCCCTCGGCGCCGACGCACGCGCGGGCACCTTGCTCATCACTGTGATGGCGAATGACCGCTCACCCGTGATGGCTGCTCGCCTCGCCAATGAAGGCGCAAGAGCCCTTATCTCGGTGGTGGCTCGGCTCAGCGGTGCATCGAACGGCCCTGACGATTCGGGACGACTGCGGCTGGTGCAACAAGCGCAGGTGCCGCCAACCCGAGCCGGTCCTCCACTTTCGCTATGGGTCGCCGTCAGCGCATTGATCGGCGGCGGCATCACGGCCGTCATCGATCACCTCGCCCGTCGCGGAAACCGGCGGATCGAGTCGACCGCAGACGTCGAGGCGATCACGGATGGTCTGGTGGTCGACATCGCTTCCCGAGGCCGCGGCGATCTGAGGTCGGTCGCGGGTTTCGCCGGCGACGACTCGTCGCAGGCAGAGGCGTTTCGTCGGCTGCGATTGGCCGTGTCCTTCCAGGAGGGTTCTGGCGCGAGATCGGTGGTCGCCGTCGCCGGGTCACAAGGCGACGAAGGAGTATCGACCGCCGCGATCTTTCTCGCTGCGGCCTTCGCCGACGCCGGATTCCGAGCTCTGTTGATCGATGCAGATGTACGAGCGAAGGAGGCCGACAGCGCCGAATGGGACGTGGGACTGACTGATTGGTTCGGGACAACTACGCCCATCGAAGATTACGTACAGGCGACCGCGGTGTCGCGCCTGTACGTCTTGGCGTCCGGGCGCCCCGCGTCCGCGGCCTCCGCCCTTTTGTCGTCTGCGGAAGTCAAACTGTCGCTGACCCACCTGCGTGATCTGTTCGACGTCATCGTCGTCGACTGCCCACCATTGTCAGGCTTCGCCGCTTCGCGGGGTCTCATCGATTCCGCAGACTGCTTCGTGCTCGTGGCGCGAGCAGGGCGGACCAAGAGGGCTGCATTCGCCGAGGCGTACGCAACGCTGCGTGCGGCCGGTCGATCAGTTCCCGGCGTCGTGCTCGGTGAGTTCTGACCAGGCCGCCTGTCACTGACGGCGAATCGACACCATCGACTTGATCAACCCGGCGGCACGCTCAGCCCAGATATCGCCGTCCGGAAAGTAGTCGCGCATTTGTGTGATCCCCAGTAGTTCAACCTCGGCCACATTGTCGATTGCGGTCTGGCGATCCGCGGTCTGCATATTTCCGATCTTCCATTGTTGAGTAACGCGAACACGCGCCTCGAAAGGTAAGAACTGCAGTCCGGGGAACATCCAATGCGGCTCGATCGGGAAGTAGCGATACGGGGTCTGTACCCAGTAGGAGTCGCCGACGCTTCTGATCACGTCGGACAACTCCTGTCGGCGTGAATGGCCCCCAACATGTTCGATCAGGCTGTTGGACACCACCAGGTCGTAGCGCTCGGACAACACAGCGGACGGAGGGTCACAAGCGTCGCCCAGCACGACGACCTCGCCGGCACCAGCGGTCGCGGGCACCATGTTCACAAGGGTCAGGTGTCCCGGCCGCGACGGGGCGTTACGCCAGAAATCCGGTGTTCCTCCGAGGTCGAGCACACGCATGTCCGCAACATCAGGAAACGTCTCGGCGAATTTCAGCCACCGCCGTTTCCTTGCCCGATACGACAGGGAACGTGGGTTGTTTGCGTCGACCAGGCGCGAACTCAACCGATCCATACGCCGATCCTGCCGTATCCGGAGCGCGCAAGCGCTGAATCGGGCACCATCGCTCGGCCGCAGAAGTGGTTGCCAACGAAATCAGCACGCCCTGAGCGTCAAATGACCAGTTCTCATCCGCGGCGGCCTCGGCGACCTCACATGGCATCAAGCGGTTGTGTGGTCTGTCCGGCGGACACGAGTCGGGATGACGATGTACTCGAAATAGGTGACGATTCATCCATGCGATTCGGCTTTCCCGCGAGGGTATGGGCATCACACCTCGCCGTGATCGCCTGCGCCCTGGCAATGTGCGCCGGGGTCGTGATTGCGGAGGATCGAGATTCGAGTCGACCTGATACATCACTCTCGGCAGCGCAGATCGGCGAGCTCACCGACCCGCGGGCCGGGCAGGTAAACGCGTTGGCTTTCGGTGACTCGTATTTCACCGGCTCCGAGGGAGTGAACCGCTCGCAGACGTTCGGCCGGATCGCCCTCAACGAGCTCGGTTACAGCGTCACACAGTCCGGCCACGGCGGAACCGGCTACGTCGTCGGATCACGCGTCGATGGCTGGCCCAATTACGTGACCCAGATCAGCGATCCCGCCCTCGATGGGCTGCCTGAGCCCCCCATCTCGGTCCTTCTTCTTGAGGGCGGGGTGAATGACGCGTTGAGCGCGGTCTCCGCCGACCTGATTCGAACCAACGCGACGTGGGTGATGACCACCCTTCGCGACCGCTACCCGCTCGCCAAGCACATCGTGCTCGGCGTACCACCCGACAACACAGGACGGCTACATAGATCCCGCGCCACGATCGACACCGCGATCCACGAGGCCGCGCTCGCGGCCCGGTGGACTTTCGTCGACATGCGCCGATTCATCACGCCGACAACAGCACCGGCGATCATCGGCCCGGACCGACTGCACCCAACGCTCGATGGGCATCAAAGGTTGGCGTCGATGCTCGTCGGAGCGCTCGAACGAGCCGGGGTCAGGCACGTGCGCAGTACTCGCTGATCTCTCTCACACACTGGGGTATGTCGGGCGAGCGGTGTGCCCGACGGTTGTCACTCGGGCTCGGTCATCACCTGATAAGTCTCGAACATGCGCCGCCCGATGATCCGACCGGCCTCAGCCGTGAAGTGCGGGTCCTCGGCAACGCCGGGGACACCCGGTGACCCGTTGAGCATGCCGTCGGGGGCGGAGACGAACGCGGCATTTGGGTGCCGGTTCGGGGTGTCCTTGTGGACCGCGTCGATACCCGCGAGCTTGGGCGGACCGAAGCGCATGTATTCCGGGCTCAGCCCACCGAGGATGAACGGGACTGGTCCGTAGCGGACCCGCAGTGTGGCGATCAGCAGGTCGAACTGCTCCTGATAGAGCTCGGGCGGGGTCAGCGGTCCGTCGGATTCACCTTGGTGCCAGAGGATTCCGCTCAACGGCTGGCCGCTGAACTTCAGGGCCGAGTCGATCTGCTTGCACGCGTACTTGAACAGGTTCACGCGGACGTCGGTGTTCGCAGGGTTCCATGAGTAGCCGTTCTTCGGCCAGAACGACGTATCACCCCGCGCCGTCGGCACCAGCAACACCGGCTTGCCCGAGGCGTCAGCGAGCAGCGAACCGAACTCGGTCGCGAAACCCACACCGTTGGTGGGCACTTCGTGGATGAGCGGATCGACCGCGGCAAGCGGCTTGCGTCCGCGATAGCGCCCGCACCCGGGCCACTGATGCACCCGCGGGTTCGGAGGCGTGGGCGTGGTGCCCCCAACCTCGATACCGGCACCGGCCGCGTTCGACTGCCCGAGGATCGCGATCACCGTGTACGGCTCGTCGAACGGCTCGACCGGCGTGCCGGTCGCAATGGCCTTCTTCACGATGGTCTTCGCCCGCATCAGCATCTGCAGCTTCAGCGGATAGTCGCCGTGGATGGCGCGATCCTCGTCGTAGGTGCGCAGTTCGGGATCGAACGGTGACGGCATCGAGTTCCTTCGCGAGGTGGTGCGGCTGACGTGACTAGCTGATCATCTCTTTCAGCAGACGAATCTGCTGAACGTTCGCCGCATGGTCGACATCCATCGGGGTCGCAAGCGCCATGGTGACGCCGCCTGCCTCGAACGCCTGCACGCGGTCCTTCACCTCCGACGCCGAGCCGATCAGCGAGATCTGACGCACCAGATCGTCCGGCACGGCCTCGGCGGCTTCCTGCTTCTTGCCGTCGAGGTAGAGATCCTGGATGGTCTTGGCCTCGTCGACGTAGCCGTAGCGCACGGCGAGGTCGTTGTAGAAGTTCTTGCCGCGGGCACCCATGCCACCCACGTAGAGCGCCACCTGGTGGGAGACGAGGGCGCGGGCGTTGTCCTTCGCGGTCTCGTCATCGGAGATCAGCAGCGCGGTGGTCACCGAGATCTGCAGATCGCCGAGTTCGGCGTCACGCTTGGCCTTGCCGTTCTTCAGCGGCTCACCGAATGCGGCGTCGACGTGATCGGGGTGGAAGAAGATCGGCTGCCACTCCTCGAAGAGCTCGGCGGCCAGAGCGACGTTCTTCGGACCGATCGCGGCCAGCGCCATGGGGATGCGATCGCGGATGGGGTGGTTGATCAGCTTGAGCGGCTTACCGAGACCGGTGCCGCCGTCTTCCTTGGTGAGCGGGAGCTTGTAGTACTTGCCCTCGTACTCGACGCGTTCGCGCTTCCACACCTTGCGGCAGATGTCGGCGTACTCGCGGGCGCGGCCCAGCGGGGCGTCGTACTTCACGCCATGGAAACCCTCGATGACCTGCGGTCCCGAGGCTCCGATACCCAGTACGGCGCGGCCGCCCGAGATGTAGTCGAGGCCGGCGGCGGTCATCGCGATGTTGGTGGGTGTGCGGGTGAACAGGGGCAGGATGCCGGTCGCCAGTTCGAGGGTTTCGGTCTTCGCGGCGATGTAACCGAGCTGGCTCACCGCGTCGTAGCTGTAGGCCTCCGGAACGGCCACGCGGTCGAGACCGGCGGCCTCGAACTCGAGCAGGTTGTTGATGGTCTCGCTGAAGTCTCCGGCGTAGTTGATGCCCATACCGATTCTCATGCGACTGCCCTTCCTCGACGTTGAGGTCGATGATGCCCGACGCTCCGTTGGCGCCGATCGTCACCCGCGACCATAACCTGACTTATTCCGAGTGTCGCGAGGTTGGGTTGGTAGACAGGCCACATGGAGATCCTGAGTGCCCGCGTGCTGCTTCGTCCGCGACACCCCGACGCGACATTGACGTTCTATCGCGACACCCTCGGCCTCGCGATCGCTCGCACATACCCGGGCGGGGTCGTCTTCTTCGCGGGGTCGACGCTCATCGAGGTGGCCGCGCACCTGACCGCTGAATCCGCAGAGTCAGCCACTTCGCTGTGGCTTCAGGTCCGCGATATCGAGGGGACCGAACAGGACCTGGCTGCCAAGGGCGTAGCCATCGCGCGCGGGTCTCGTACCGAGCCCTGGGGCCTGAAGGAGATGCACGTTCTCGATCCCGACGGGCGGCGGCTCATCTTCGTCGAGATCCCTGCGGGCCACCCCCTGCGCAGTGACCAACGTGCACAGTCTGATTCGCAGGGGTAAGGGTGCTCCGGCGGGGACGCCGCTGCCTCACGGACCGCGAGTCGCGGCAGTGAGCAAAGAGTTACCGCGTGCCATCGAACCGCGTAACACGAGCGCAGAAATCTGCTGGTGAACTCTCCTCATCGCAGTCTCCCGAAGTCGTGAGCCGCGGTTCGTGCTCGCCGTGCCGATCCAAGGGGGATCCCGTGCCCAATCTGTTCTCGCCCTACACGCTCAAGGGCGTCACTCTTCGCAACCGAATCGTCATGTCGCCCATGACGATGTACCGCTCTACCGACGGGAAGATGGACGACTTCCACGTCAGCTACCTCGGCGCCCGCGCGGCCGGCGGGTTCGGGCTGGTGTTCCCCGAGCAGGTCGCGATCACCCCCGACGGACGCACCTCGACCACATGCTCCGGCATCTGGGACGACGGTCAGATCGAGGGCCACAAGCGTGTCACCGACACCATCAAGATGTTCGGCGGCGTAGCGGCCATTCAGCTCGGCCACACCGGCCGTAAGGGCAGTGAGGTCCCGAAGTACAAGACCATCGACGGGTACCCCGGCGGGTCGCAGCTGCCGCCGGATCATCCGCAGGGCTGGACGTGTCGCGCACCCTCGGCCATCCCCTACGGCGGCGACCACTCCTTCCCCGTCCACGAGCTGACCCGCGACGAGATCAAAGACCTCTACAAGAGCTACGCCGACGCCGCCCGGCGCGCGGTCGATGCCGGCTACGAATGGCTCGAGATGCATTACGCGCACGGCTATCTCGGCGCCAGCTTCTTTTCACCGCTGGCGAACCAGCGCACCGACGAGTACGGCGGCAGCCTCGAGAACCGGGCGCGATTCCACCTCGAGGCCCTCGACGCCGTCCGTGAGGTGTGGCCCGACGAGTACCCGCTGACGATGCGTCTGGGCTCCGACGACCTCAACCCCGACGGCACCCAGTTCGAAGATGCGATCACCGCCATCGGCTGGATGAAGGAGCACGGCCTCGATCTCGCCGACATCTCGCTCGGGTTCAACACCGACGACATGCGCGACAACCCGATGGGTCGGCAGGCGTTCATGCTCTCGCGGGCCGAACAGTTGAAGGCGGCTGTCGACATCCCGATCGCGACGAGCTGGAATCTCGGTGTGCCGGAGAAGGCCGACGAGGTCATCCAGAGCGGGATCATCGACCTGGCGTTTCTCGGCCGTCCCGCGCTGTCGAACCCGCACTGGCCGGTGTGGGCCGCGCGCGAACTCGGCTACGACAACCCCTTCGAGCTGGTTCCCGACGACTGGCGCTGGTGGCTGGAGAACTTCCGCGGCCATGAGCCGAGCATCGGGCTGCCGGCTGCAGCCAACACTGAGCTTGACCAGGAGTCAGCTGCCTGAGGGCCAGGAGAATCCTTGCGGCGGTCAGTCCCGGGTCCACCTGCAGGCTGCGCAGGTGCACTCGGGCTCCGGGGGTCGGCGGCGTCGTCGCGGCGTCTGACCGCCACCGCCACCGCGGGGGATGACGAGCGCGACCGCGGTGGCGACAATTCCGCGAAGACTCATCCCCTCAATATCCTCCGACCAGACGACAATTGCGAGTAACAAATCGGACTCACAGGCATCCTTAAGTTGCCGTGCCGCCACGATCGACAATGCCCACCGAGGCCAGGCAGATGAACAATCGGTAAACGGCGGTTGTAGCAAGCACAAAATACCAGGTCAGACCGTGAGTAACAGTCACGATCGCTTAGACAATTGAACGATCGTGGCCCCACAATGAGCGCATGAGCGCAGAGATGCTGATCTTGGTGTTGCTGGTCGTCACGGCACTGGGATTCGATTTCACGAACGGCTTCCACGACACCGGAAACGCGATGGCGACCTCGATCGCGACCGGTGCACTGAAGCCCAAGGTCGCGGTGACCATCGCGGCAGTCCTGAACCTGGTGGGTGCATTCCTCTCGGTGCAGGTCGCAGCCACCATCACCAAGGACGTCCTCAAGATCCAGCAGACCAAGGGCGCGAGCGCGGGCGACCTCGTGAGCGGCCTCGACGCGCAGAAGGCACTGGTCATCATCTTCGCCGGCCTCATCGGCGGCATTCTGTGGAACCTCTTCACCTGGCTGTTCGGTCTTCCCTCGAGCAGCTCCCACGCCCTGTTCGGTGGCCTCATCGGCTCGGGTCTCGCCGCCATCGGCACCTCGGGCGTCAACTGGGAGGGCATCACCCAGAAGATCATCATCCCGGCGCTGCTCGCCCCGGTGATCGCGCTCGCGGTCGCCGCCCTGGGCACCTGGCTGATCTACGCGATCACCGCCAAGATCGCCGAGAACAAGAAGGACAGCGGCTTCCGCGCCGGCCAGATCGCGACCGCCTCGCTGGTCTCGCTCGCCCACGGCACCGGTGACGCGCAGAAGACCATGGGCGTCATCGCCCTCGCCCTCATCGCCACCGGCCACCTCTCAGCCGGCTCGGTGAGCGAAGGCCTGCCGGTCTGGATCGTGTTCTCGTGCGCCATCGCCATCGCCGCCGGCACCTACCTCGGTGGCTGGCGCATCATCCGCACCCTCGGCAAGGGCCTGGTGGAGATCAAGGCGCCGCAGGGCCTGGCCGCCGAGGCCTCCTCTGCCGCGATCATCCTCACCTCGAGTGTCGCGGGCATGGCGCTGTCGACCACCCATGTGGCGACCGGCTCCATCCTCGGTTCCGGTGTCGGCAAGCCCGGCGCCTCGGTGCGCTGGAGTGTCGCCGGTCGCATGGTGGTCGCATGGGTCACCACGCTCCCGCTGGCCGGATTGGTCGGTGCCGCATGCTTCTTCATCGCCAACGCGATCGGCGGTGCCGCCGGCGCCATCGTGATCTTCGCGGTGCTGGTCGTTCTCTCGGCCTACATGTACTGGCGTGCGCAGCAGCAGAAGGTCGACCACAACAACGTCAACGCCGAGTGGGACGAGTCGTCGAACACCGTGATCCCGGCCGAGATCGCCGCCGAGTCGCCGTCCACCGTCGGCTCGCGCTGACCGCGACGAAAGAACAGGGAACTCGAGATGGAAACCTTCGAAGCGATTCTCAAGGTGCTGGTGATCGGACTGATCCTCGGCGCCGGACTGCCCGCCGTGTTCGCCATCGGCCTGCGGCTCTACGCCGCGGGCTCAGGCGGCCTCGATGAGGACGGCTCCACCACCGCCCCCAACCCGGCATTGAAGGCCGCAGGCGCGTTCCTGTTCCTGCTCATCGCCGCGGTGATCGTGGTCGGGATCCTCTGGATCACCCGCACCACCATCAACTACCACTTCGGCGTGAACCTCTTCCCGTTCGCGCCGGTGAAGTGAGCTGATCATGGCTGACAGCAAGACCTTCGATTCCATCCTCGGCTGGCTGCGCGACGGCTACCCCGAAGGGGTGCCGCCCAAGGACTACTTCCCGCTGCTGGCGCTGCTGAAGCGCTCGCTCGACGAGGAGCAGGTCACCCGCGCGATCCTCACCGTCTTCAAGGAGCACGGCACCGACGACCCGGTGACCGAGGATCAGATCCGTGGAGCGATCCACAAGGTGATCGAGATCGAGCCGAATCCCGAGGAGATCAACCAGGTGGCGTCCCGCCTGGCTTCCGTCGGGTGGCCGCTTGCGGCTCCCGCGCGATAGCACCGGCTCTCGGCTGAGTTACTCGGCTTCCCGCTCGCCGTTCTCCACCCGGCGGGCGAGCAGTGTCATCGCCAGGATGATCACGATCGCGACGAGCATCAGAACCGTCGAGGCGGCGTAGGCGCCGTATTCGTTTCCCTGCTCGAATCGGCCGTACACCAGCAGGGTGAGCGACTGGGAGATCCCCGGTTGGTTCGACGACACGAGGATGACGGCACCGAACTCGCCGAGTCCGCGCGCGGCGGTCAGGACCATTCCGTAGCCGAGACCCCAGCGGATCGCCGGCAGGGTGATGCGACGGAAGATCTGTAGGGCGTTCGCGCCCAACGTCATCGCCGCCTCTTCCTGCTCCGTCCCGATCTCGAGCAGCACCGGTTCCACCTCGCGCACCACGAACGGCAGCGTCACGAACACGGTGGCGAGCACCATCCCGGGTACGGCGAAGATGATCTGGATCCCCCAGTCTGACAAGAATCCGAGCCACCCGTCGACTCCCCACACCAGGATGAGCGACACGCCCACCACCACCGGTGACAGAGCGAACGGCAGGTCGACGACCGCCTCGACGAGGGCCCGCCCGCGCCACTTCCCGCGCGCCAACGCCAGCGCGAGCAGCACTCCGAAGATCGCGTTGAGCGGGATGACGATCGCGATGATCAGCAGCGACAGGTCGAGCGCGGCGATCGCCGCCGGTGAGGTCACGGAGTCGATGAACGCACCGACACCGGGTTCGAACGTGCGAAAGAGTATGAGCCCCAACGGGACGATCAGCAGTACCCCGATGTAGAACAGCACGAACACCCGGCTGATCGTGGTGTACCTAAGCCACGAACGTGTCACTGGGCGCCTCCTTCCGGGCCAGGCGCGAGGCCACGATGCGCAGCACGAACAGCACCACGAACGAGACAGCCAACAGCACAACCGATATGGCGGCCGCGGCGGCCGGACTGTCCTGCTCGATGAGTGAACGGATGTACTGCGAGGAGACCTCGGTCTTGCGCGGGATGCCGCCGCCGATCAGCACGACCGAGCCGAACTCGCCGATCGCGCGGGAGAACGCGAGCCCGGCACCGGAGAGCAGCGCGGGCGCCAACGCCGGCAAAATGATCGATCGGACGATCACGAACGGACGTGCCCCCAGCGTGGCGGCCGCCTCCTCCACCGACTTTTCCAGTTCGAGGATGACCGGTTGTACCGACCGCACCACGAACGGCAGCGTCACGAACAGCAGCGCCACCATCACCCCGTACTTGGTCTGCTGCACGTGAATCCCGACCGGGCTCGTCGCGCCGTAGAGAGCGAGGAGCACGATGCTGGCCACGATGGTCGGCAGCGCGAACGGCAGGTCGATCAGCGCATCGACGAATCGGCGGCCGGGGAAGTTGTCGCGGGTGAGCGTCCACGCGATCTGCAGGCCCACCACAGCGTTGATCACCGTGACGACGGCGGAGGTGAGGAACGTGACCTCGAACGCCGAGATGGCGGATTCGGTGGTGATGGCGTCCCAGAACGGCTTCCATCCGGTGCCGAGCGCCTTGGCGACCAGCGCGGCGATGGGCAGAAGGACGATGACGCTCAGCCACAGCCCGCCGGCCCCCACGCCGAGTGCCGAGGTGATGCCGAAGCCCCGCCGGCGCGCTCGGCGCACCCGCGGGGGCTTCGTCGCGAGGGTCATCTAGCCGGTGGCCTGAGCGTAGATCTTGGTGAACTGGCCGTTGGTCTTGTCGAACAGTTCGGTGTCGACCGAGGTCCAGCCGCCGAGGTCGGCGATGGTCCAGACCTTCGAGATGGTCGGGAAGTCCGTTGCGGTCGCGGCGGCCACGGTGGGATCGACGGGACGGAATCCGGCCTCAGCCCACAGCTTCTGGGCATCGGCGGACGTGACGTAATCGACGAAGGCTTTGGCCTGATCCTTGTGCGATCCGTTGACCACGGCGATCGGGTTCTCGATCTTGAAATCGGTCGGCGGATCGACGTAATCGACGGCCTTGCCCTGACGCTGCAGGTTGATGGCCTCGTTCTCGTAGGAGATGAGCACATCACCCGTGCCCTGGGTGAACAGCGCGGATGCGTCGGAGCCCGATGCCGGGCGGGTCTTCACGTGATCGCGCACGAGGCTCTGGATGAAGTCGACACCCTTCTGCTTGTCGGCGCCACCGTTGCTGACGGCCGCGTAGGGCGCGAGGAGGTTCCACTTCGCCGAGCCGGAGCTGCGCGGGTCGGGGGTCACGACCTCGACGCCGGGCTTGAGGAGATCGCTCCAGTCGCGGATGTTCTTGGGGTTGCCCTTACGGACCACCAGCGAGACCACCGAGGTGAAGCCGATGCCCTTGTACTGGCCGGTGTTCCACGAGGAGTCGACCTTGCCCGCTTTCACCAGGCGGGTCACGTCGGGCTCCACCGACAGGGAGACGACGTCGGCGGCAAGACCCGAGACCACCTTGCGGGACTGATCGCCCGAGGCGCCGTAGCTCTCGTTGATCGCGATGCCGGAGCCGGCGCTGGTCTTCTCGAAGGCCGGGATGACCTTGGCGAAGCCCGGTTTGGGCACCGAGTACGCCACGAGCGACAGCGATGTGCCGCCTTCGGGCTTGGCGCTCTCGCCGCTGACGTCGCTGGATCCGCCGCCGCAGGCGGACAGCCCGACGGTGGCTGCAACGACGATGCCCGCCGCGATCAGGGATTGTGCTCTCATCATTCCTCCGGTGCTGTGATGACAGAACGGTGCGAGTGCTCGCCGCGGTCGCCGGTCGGTGTACGGCGCGAGGCAGACTGCGCTCATCGCAACGACATCCGGCGCAGATCGTCGAATTCGACAGCTGCGCGAACAGACCCCCGCGTTGTTCGTCGAGAACATTAACGGCCGGCCGGCGTCGCTTCCCTGTGCCCGATGGCGCCGTGCCCCCGGCACCCTCGATCGCCTGGGTTTGCAAGGGAGCACCGGGGACAAAAGCCCAGGAAAACCGCCCCTGCGATGCCGCCGGAGGGGTCGGTCAAGCAAATCAGGCGCGGTGCGAGAAGACTAAAAATCATGTCGCGCAGAAGTTTTCGCGACCGAGACCGATTGCCCCATATCGGACATCGTCCGAATCATGCCGCGGCGAAGTCTTGGAGATCGCACGCCGCTGGTGATACTCCTGATGCTCCGCAACTCGATCACAGGAGGAACAACGATGGGGAAAGTCCTGTGGTTGGCGAACTTTCGCAACGTACCCGAGGATCGACACGCCGGCAACGAGCAGGACGAGGTGGCGCCCGCCCGCATCACCGACAACCAGCGCGCTCAGGCCGCGCAGTTCTCCGGTCTGTTGGCCGAGCACACCGAGGCCCTGCGACAGGAGCTCGCCGCGCTGCAGGGTCGACCCGACGCCGTCTCGCAGAACCGGAGAGCATTCCTGTTCGCCGAGTTGCGTGAAGTCAACCGACTCACCGGCGGGCTCCACGAACGCTGGGACGCCGCCGCCGATCCCGCGCAGGACATCGGCATCGACGACGGCTCCGACCTGCCACAGCAGGGCTGACCGCGCGATTGCTCTGGGCTGTGCCGATGTAGCGCGATGTGGGACGATTGCCCCTGATCGGCGTGCAGGGAGCAGCGCCGCCTGACACCTCGTCCATGCATGCCGGGAGGGACCCATGGACCGACCGCAACTGATGCGCTCGATCATGAACTGGCTGCGCGCCGGATACCCCCATGGCGTGCCGCAGCAGGACTATGTTCCCTTGATGGCCCTGCTACGCCGACAGCTCACCGACGACGAGGTGCACGAGATCGCCGATCTGCTCGTCGCCGAGGTCGACTCCGATCCCGCACATGAGCCGATCAGTCCGGTCGACGTCGGTGTACTCATCACGAAGGTGACCGACGAGATGCCGTCGCAGGACGATGTCGAACGTGTCCGGCGCCTGCTCGAAGAGGCCGGTTGGCAGTTCGACACCGGCCGCCCCGGCGAGACCTCGGGTCCGTCCTGAGAAACCTCACCCCGCTCCCGCTGGCGTCGGGGCCGGCAGTTCTCGATGCCGTCGACGACCTGCGCGTCATAATCGACGGGTCGATCGCCGCGCTCCCCGTCCCGGCGGGCGACCTGCGAGAAATCGAACGACTCGAGTCGGCCCTGGGGGCCGGTGAGGAGATCGACGACGACATCGCGCTCGTCATCGCGACCTCGGGCACCACGGGTGTACCCAAGGGGGCGCTGCACACCGCAGCCACCCTCGAGGCGTCGGCCGCGGCGACCGACGCCCGTCTCGGCGGACCGGGCGGCTGGCTCCTCGCTTTGCCGCCGCACCACATCGCCGGACTGCAGGTGTTGTTGCGTTCTCTGCGCGGCGGCTACCGGCCGGTGGTGATCGATGTGTCCACCGGCTTCAACCCTGCCGACCTGATCCGCGGCATCGACGCGATCGAGGGCCCACGGCGGTACACCTCGCTGGTGCCGACGCAGCTCATCAAGGTGCTCGACGACACGGACGCGACCGCCGCACTGCGCGAGGTGGATGCGGTGCTGGTCGGCGGGGCGGCGACGCCGATCCTGCTGCAGCAGCGCGCAGTCGATGCCGGAATCCCGATCGTGCGCACCTACGGGATGAGCGAGACCTGCGGCGGGTGCGTCTACGACGGCGTACCGCTCGACGGGGTCGAGATCGTTCTCGATGCGGCGAATGACGACGGCGTGGGCCGGGTTGTGTTGCGCGGACCGATGGTCGCCCGCGGTTACCGGAACATGCCCCAGCACAACGCATTCGTGGTTGCCGGCGAGTACCGGACCGACGACCTCGGCCGTGTCGATGACGGAGTGCTGTCGATCATCGGCCGCGCCGACGAAGCCATCACGACCGGAGGTCTCACCGTGGTCCCGCAAGTCGTCGAAGCGGCAATCCTCGCCGACCCCGCGGTTGCCGAATGCGCGGTCTTCGGGTTGCCCGACGAGCGTCTCGGCGAGAAAGTCGTTGCTGCAGTGGTGCTGTCGGCCGGAGCGGCCATTGACCTGAAACATATTCGCGCCGTGGTCATCGAACGTCTGGGCCGATCTGCCGCCCCGCGCGAGGTGTTCTTGGTCGACAGACTGCCGCTTCGCGGGCCGGGCAAGGTCGACCGCGCGGCGCTTCGCATTCGGATGTCCAACAAGAGCCGCAACCGCGGTCGGACCTCAACGCGTCGCTAATTAGCCGGCCGTCGCGTTGTCATCTATCCGTGTGAAATTTCCACGGAGCGGCAATCTGGCGCACCAGAATCCTCGCAGCTGAATTACATTCGTCCTCGACCACATTCACGATCAACGGATGGCGAAGGCACCAAATCATATGTCCAGAAGTAAAATTGGGGTTCGACCAGTGTCCGTCTCATCCCAACCGGTACCCAGCTGCGTCTGCGGATTCACCTTCTCTCCCGCGCGGATTCTTGGAATCGGATTCGTGACTGCCGGAGTTGGATTTGGCATCTTCTCGGGCGCCGCATCAGCGCACGCCGACACGAGTACACCGGCGAGTGGTACAAGTTCAGGAATCAGCCGATCGGTTACCGAGTCGGGGTCTGGGGCTAGTTCCATCGAAGTCTCGACGGCGTCCACCGCCTCATCCTCATCCTCATCCTCATCCTCATCCTCAGAAGAATCGACCGGGAGCACGCCCGGCGCTACCACGAGATCGTCGACACCCAGTTCGACGACCGCGTCGAGTGGAGCGGTGCCCGATCTGACGACGACCACCACTTCCACTACCTCTAAGGCGAGTGCTCCAGCGCTTTCCCCGTCCGTCCCGATCTCCAGCCGAGAACCTGCGCTACGTTCGGCAGTCACGGCGGAGGTCAGTCCACCTGCAAGACACGAGATACATGACGGACAAGCCTACTTGGGAGGCGATTACGTCGAGCTCGGAGTCAGCGACCAAGGATCCTTTGGCACGCCGGGCCCGCCTCCGCCAGGGTTTCACGGCGGCAATATTGGTTTTACCGCCGACGTCGACGGTTTTGACACCGGCAACGACGCGGCCGTCGACTTTTACACGCCTGATACCCCTGAGGAACGGTGGTCGATCGGCATCAACGGAGATGCTGGCAGCTACAGTTCGCTCGCCGGTGGCACCGGAACCCTCTACCTGTCCGGTACTTCACTGGCCGATACGACAGCCGGTTCAGCCCTCTCGACAACCTTCACCGCCCTCGTGGGTGGCCAATTGAAGGTGGTGCAAGTGCATCGCTTCAACAGTGACAGCAAGGGCTACACCACTGTCATCACCTTGACGAACATGACGTCGGCAGTTCTCACACGGGTCGAATACATGCGTTCATTCGACCCCGACAACACGCGTCTGCTGGGCGGAAGCAACATCACAGACAACACAATCGTGGCCCAGGGGGGTGACGATGGGTATTCGCTTGTCACCGCAACGAGCCTCAGCGGCGACTCGTACAACCAACTCACCGGTCAACCCATAGTCGCGTACTACTACTCCCGCGACGGACGTTCGGAGGTCTACACCGGCGGATTCAAGAACACAGACCCCTACAGCTTCGACTCGCTCGATCAGGCGAAGGGGTATTCGACCCGCGAAGATAATGCAATAGGGATTCTCTTCAACATCGGCGACATTGCGCCCGGAGCGTCAACGTCTTTCGAGTACGTCACTGGAGCATCAGGGGCGACTGCGGATGTCGTAGTGGAGGCATCGAAGGTCCTTGCTGCAGCTGGCGTTTCCCCACCTTCGGGCGCGACCAAGCATTACGCCGAGGGGCCCCTGAAGTTCATCATTGATTACCTCCAGGCCGCCGGCGTGAGTGCCGATGTAATTGAATACGCATGGGATATTGCTGACGCGATCAAGGACGGGTTCACCGCCCGATCCGCCAAGCCGATCTTTGATCGACTCTCCACCGTGGAGAAGTCGAACGCCTTCAAGTACTTTTCCGACGTAGCCGATGGGAAAATCACACCGCCGCTCGCTCCCAAGGATGCGGCTTTCTGGGCGAAAACAGGACTGAAGGGTCTGAGCTTGGTCGGATCTGTCGCCGGACTCTACCTGGCTTACGAAGAGTCGAGCAAAGCCAAATCCGATTCAGAGGTGCTCCACGCAGGGGTTTCGACGGTCGCCGCGGCTGCGCCACTGACCGGACTGGCGATCGGCTTCGTGATCGGCGGCCCCGTTGGCGCAGCCGCTGGTCTCGCCCTCGGTGGCGCGATCGGGATCGGACTCACACTCGCTAATGAAGGCACACGCTTCTTCGGTTACTGAGTTCGCCAACCGGAGATCGAGGCTACGACGGGCACCCTTTGCGACTCTTGTCGCGGAGGGTGCCCGTACTGGTCGGCGGCGCGGCGACGCCGATCCTGCTGCAGCAGCGCGCCGTCGACGCCGGGATACCCATCGTGCGCACCTACGGGATGAGTGAGACCTGCGGCGGATGCGTCTACGACGGCGTACCGCTCGACGGTGTCCAGATCGTTCTCGATGCAGCGAATGACGACGGCGTGGGCCGGGTGGTGTTGCGCGGACCGATGGTCGCCCGCGGTTACCGAAACATGCCCCAGCACGACGCATTCGTGGTTGCCGGCGAGTACCGAACAGACGACCTCGGCCGTGTCGACGACGCATTGCTGTCGATCATCGGCCGCGCCGACGAGGCCATCACCACCGGCGGACTCCCCGTGGTCCCACAAGTCGTTCGTTGCCGCCGTTGTAGCTTCGGTCGATTCGACCGTGGACGCCGAACAGGTGCGGGCAGGTGTCGCGGACCGGTTGAGTCGGTCTGCTGCGCCACGCGAGATCTATGTCGTCGACTCACTACCGCTGCGCGGACCCGGCAAGGTCGACCGCGCCGCGCTCAGACTGTCGTTCTGCAGCGACCGCCCATAGTTCCCGTTATGGGCGAGTGCGTCAGTAGACGCCACCCGCACGAACGCGGAGAACCTCGTCGACGCCGGCGATCACGTTGCTGCGATCCGAGTTAGCGAGCGAATCGAAACACGTGAACGGTGTTGCTGCGTGCTCGGCCGCATCGTCGAATGTCAGCACATGGCGCGGCAGATCACCCCGGCTGATCCGGTGGTCGATGTCGCGGACGGTCTCTTCGACCAAAACGGTCCATTGAGCATGATTCATCGAATCCCCTCTCCCCGCGGGCGAGGGTAGTTGCTCTCACTACGAAGCGCGACCCACAGCGGTCATCGGGGCATAACGTTCGTCGACACCCACTCGTCGGAACCAGGGTCGGCAACCATCGATCACACTGGTCTGATGCCGATCGCACCCGACTTCTTCTACGCGCTGGTGATTATGAACTTGCTGTTCGTCAGCGGTGCGTGGTCACTCGCGCGGCCGAGCTACGCCTCGTCGGGCGTTCTGGCGGGCATTGCCGTGCTGTGGTTGCTGGCCAACGGCCCCATCGAGGGCCACGTGATCCTCAGCTTCACTCTGCACCACGGCGTGACCGAGTCGGATCTGCTGTCGCTTGTCGCGGTGCTCATCGCCGGTCTCGGCATCGTGCGGACGCAGCGAAATAGCCGTAGCTGACCCGGCGGGTGGCGTGATCGCCTCGACCCGACTCGCAGCTCGCGATGTGACCACCGAACGCTGAGCCTGCGCTCTCCCCCAGGCGGGTCCGGGTTTGACATCCCGCGCCACGGGTAGTCCTGTCCGGTGCGCGATGTTCAGTCCGTGGCATCGCGCACTTGTTGTCAATCTGTTCTCCCTGAGGAGGATTCGTGACTCTCGCTATCGACATACGCGATCCCCATTCCGCGCTCACACACGAAGGAGCGTGCTCATGACCACGCCGAACAACACATCCGCGGGCGCCCCCATCACCCCGCTCGCCGCCGAGACCGCCCCCAACGTGCCCGCCCCCGCTGAGTCGGCCCCCGCCTCCGGTGCGCACGCCGCGGCAGGCTCTGCGACCGACAAGGCCGCCGACGTCGCGGGCACCGCCACCGACGCCGGTAAAGACGTCGCGTCCAGCGCCGCCGACGCAGGCAAGCACGTCGCATCCGTCGCCGGCGACCAGGCCCAACAGGTGGCTTCCGAGGTCACCGGGCAGGCCAAGGACCTCCTGGGTCAGGCACGCACCGAGCTGACCGATCAGGCCTCCAAGCAGCAGAAACGTGCGGCCAGCAGCCTGCGCGCCCTGGCCGACGAGTTCGACTCGATGGCCTCCAACGCCCAGCAGGGCCCGGCATCCGACCTCACCCGCCAGGCCGCCGAGCGGGTACACACCGTGGCCTCGTGGCTCGATCGCCGCGAGCCCGGCCAGCTTCTCGACGACGTCTCGGGATTTGCACGTCGCAAGCCCGGTCTGTTCCTGGCGCTGGCGGCCGGAGCAGGCGTGGCTGTGGGCCGTCTCGGACGCGGCGCGGCATCGTCGGGCACCGCATCGTCGGGCAACGCATCGTCGAGCAACGGGGCGTCGGGGAGCACTGCGTCGTCACCTGCCACCGGTTCGCTGTCGACCACCCCCGGTCCGCAGACCGATACCGGCACGCACGAGATCCCCTCGGTGGCACCGTCGATGCCGTCCGCGCCTGTGTCGCACGAGCCCAGCACCGGACCCCTCCCGTGACCGGCGCCCACGGCGCGGACTTCGCGCCCGGCACCGCGCCCACCACGGCCCAGCCGTCGATCGGCGAGCTCCTCTCCGACGTCACCCAGGACCTGTCGCTGCTGATGCGCCAGGAACTGGAATTGGCGAAGGCGGAAGCCTCGCAGACGGTTTCGCGTGTCGGCAAGGGATCCGGCATGCTCGCCGGCGCCGCTGTCGCCGGCTACTTCGTGCTGCTGTTCCTGTCCGTCGCCCTGTGGTGGTCGATCGGCAACGCCACCGGACACGGATGGTCAGCCCTCATCGTCACCGCCGTCTGGGCCGTGATCGGCGCTGTGCTCGCCCTTTTGGGCCGCGCCGCGCTGCACACGGCACGCGGGCTTCCCCGAACAACCGAGACGGTGAAGAACATCCCACCCGCCGTCACACCTCACCCCAGGAGTGCCTCATGACCGACCCCGATCAGATCCGCCACGACATCGATCGCACCCGCGAACACCTCAGCGCGAACATCGACACCCTCGCGCACGAGGCCAATCCCGCGACCATCGCCAAACGCAAGGTCAGCGGGGTCACGAGCAGCCTCTCGGGTGTTCGCGACCGCGTGATGGGTGCCGCGCACGACACCGCCGACAGCGCCACGGCCACAGCCGATTCGACGTTGTCGTCGGTCTCCGATGCCGTGACCTCGGCACCGCAGAAGGTGCAGTCACAGGCGAAGGGCAACCCCCTCGCCGCCGGACTCATCGCCTTCGGCGCCGGCCTGCTGGTCTCGGCGATGTTCCCGCCGACCGACGCCGAGCAGCAGGCTGCGGCCACGCTGCAGGAGAAGGCCCAACCGCTGGCCGATGAGGTGCAGGCCGCCGCGAAGGACGTGGCGAGCAACCTGCAGGGTTCGGCCCAGGAGGCGGCGCAGTCGGTGAAGGACACCGCCACCGAGGCTGCCCAGACGGTGAAGGACGAGGGCTCATCGGCAGCCCAGGACACCCAGGCGCAGGCCAAGCACGCCGCGGATGCCGTGGCCGATCAGGCTCGCTGACCCACGTACCACCGCTTCACCGACAGCGCCCGAGGATCGCCTCGGGCGCTGTCGGCGTTGTCGGGCGAACCCTGCGGTACGGCGCCACAGTGCAGGAATCACTGCTCAGGCTCTGCACCGATTCCCGGAAGTAAGCCGATCGGTTGATGACAACCCGAACCCGAAGTCGTTAGCGTTGCACTCAAATCATTCGGAGGAGCAACCCCTATGCGTACGTTCGCCACTGTGCTCGTTTCCGCTGCCGCAGCCGCGGTGGCCATGTCATCTGTCCCGACCGGCGCTGCATCCGCGGCGCCCGACCAAGCCTTCGTCAACGTCGTCAACTCCGGCAAGGTCGCGCGAGCCACGGTGGAGGGCAACACCGTGACCCTGACCGACACCGCTCTCGACAGATCCGAATGCTTGACGGGGGTCTATGCAGGCACAGCCGCTGATCTGATCCCGAAAGAGCCGAATTTCTCTGGCGTACAGCCTGTAGACCTCGGCATTCGGGGGCCGCAGGCGATCGCTTCCATCTCGCCGTCGGTCGTGGACGTGATCGCTTTCCCGACATCGGCTCAGCCCTCATCGGCGACCGTGACCGCACACCTCGCCAACGGTAGGTATACCGCGGTCTCGTTGTGCCAACTCATCGACTCCGCAGGCCAGTTGGTCCCTTCCAACACCTTTTATTTCGACGAGTTCACGGTGCCGTCCGCGAGCCCGATCCGCTTCGGCAGCTCCTAGGGCCGGATCACCAGCGGTCGATGTGCAGGACGTCGTCGAGGTCGCCGCGCGGGGCGGGCTTGAAAGTGTCGCCGGTGTAGAAAGCGGTCGGGATCAGCGCGCCCTGGTGGAAGCCGGCGGGGATGCCCAGGATCTCGGCCACCTCGGCCTCACGATTGAGATGCAGTGTGGTCCAGGCGGTCCCGAGCCCGCGCGCCCGTGCGGCGAGCGCGTAGCTCCACGCCGCGGGCAGGAGTGATCCCCACAGCCCGGCCTGATTGCCGGCCGGGAGTTCCTTTCCAGCTCGGATGCACGGGATGAGCAGCACCGGCACCCGACCCATGTTCTCGCCCAGCACCTCCACACTGCTGCCGACCCGGCGCTGCACCTGCGACCGATCGGGATCATCGGCGAACAGCTTCGCCGCCGACGCCTTCGACGCGAGGTACTTCTCGGTCTCCTCGCGGTAGATCTCCCCCACCTTTGCGCGCTGCTCGGCATCGGTGATCACCATCCACTGCCAGCCCTGCTGATTCGACCCGCTCGGGGCCTGCAACGCCACCTCGAGGCATTCGCGGATCAACGCGAGAGGCACCTCGCGGTCGAGGTCGAGGCGTTTGCGCACGGTGCGCGTGGTGGTCAGCAATTCGTCGGGGGTGAGATCCAGGATCGTCATGCATCCACCCTGCCAGGCGGGCCTGTGTGGTCCTCCGCGGAACTCGCCGATCGCCCCTGTGCCGACTTCACACAAGTGACCCACCGGTTTGTGAAGAAGCACAGGTGCCGTGTAGTCCGTTCTCACCACACCAGGGTGATGTGGACAGGTACAGGCGATTCTCCGCAGGTCAGCGGGTGAGAATCATCCGGTGATGTCGAGATCGCGGCGGACCCGCGGGCGGCTGCCCTCTGAACACGCGATTGTCACTGCTCATCGCCGCTGCCACTCTCGGTGGACGGCGTCGGGAGCGGCCGAGGCCGGCACCCGATGACCGATCACGCGTCGGGCAGTACCGATCGGCCCGCCCGGATCGGAGTCATCGATGACCACGAGATCGCGATTCTCGGGCTCAAGGCGATGATGGAAACCACCAGCGACCTCGCCTTCGTCGGCGGTGGCGCCACGGTGAAAGACCTGCTGGCGATCACCACCGAGCTCGATCTGGTGGTGCTCGATCTGCGTCTCGACGACGGCAGCTCACCACGCAAGAACGTCGAGGAGCTCCGCGCGCACGGCATCGAATGCCTGGTGTACACCTCGGCCGAGGAGGCCTACCTCGTGCGATCGGCCGCTGCCGCAGGGGTTCTGGGCGTGGTGCGCAAGTCGCCGCGGGCGGTGGAGATCCTCGATGCGATCCGCGCCGCCGTGCGCGGCGAGACCATCGCGACCATGGACTGGGCCGCCGCGATCGACGCCGACGAGGAGTTCGTGGAGGTCAACCTCAGTCCACGACAGCGAGAAGTGCTGGAGCTGTACGCATCCGGTGAAGCGGCGGCGCGTGTGGCGAAGCTGACCGGCCTCTCGGGCGACACCGTCAGCATGTATCTCGGCCGCATCCGCAACAAGTACGCCGCCGCCGGACGCCCCGCACCGACGAAAACCGACCTCTACAAACGCGCAGTGGAGGACGGATGGCTACCGATGCCCCGCCGGCCCCGCGACTGACCGACCGCACCGCGACCCGCGTCCCCGGTGACGCCGAACAGCGGATCGTGCGCCAGTTCGCGATCTTCACGAGTGCGGGGTACATCGCCTATGGATTGTTGTGCGCCGGCAACATCGTGAAGTCGTTCTCCTACATGTCGAGCTGGTGGGCCCTGGGCGGTCCGATTGCCGTCTTCGGCAGCGGCATGGCGATCGGTGTCGTCGCCGCACTGGGAAAGCAGGACCTCATCAAACCCGCCATCGTCGTCGCGGTTGCGGCGTACGTGATCGTGGCGCTACTGGTGCCGATCGCCTGGAAGAACGGCGCCCTCAGCGACGAACGCGGACTGTGGTTCTCGCAATTCCCCGGCGTCGTCGGTGTCGCGATCGGCGGTGCCTGGCCCCGGGCACGAGCCCTGGTGTATCTCGCCGTGCTCACCACGATCGCCACGCTCATGAGCCGAGTGGTGCGTCCCGCTGAGCTCATCGTCCCCCTGGGGCCAGATCTCGCCTTCGCCTTCGCCTACTGCCTGCCGTTCACCGCGGCCGTCATCATCGGTGTGCGCACCGCGCGGTTGCTCGACGAGACACGGATGGAAGCATTCCATCTCGCGGCGCGGGCGGCCGCTGCCCGGGCCCGCGACTCCGAACGTCGACGCTTCGACGCGCTCACCCACGACGGCGTGATGACCGTGTTGCTCGGTGCTGCGCGGCAGGGTCCGACGAAGTCGTTGCGCGCGTTGGCGTCCGACACGATCGCCGAACTCGGTTCCGAGCAGATCGGTAGCGATTCCGTACCGGCCACCGCCGCGATCGCCCTGCTGCAGAGCGCCGTCACCGACATCGACGACGCGATCGCGTTCACCGACACCCGCCACCCACCGGTGGGCCTCACCACCTATCCCCAGGAGGTGCTGCGCACGATGTCGGCAGCGATGGCCGAAGCCTTGCGCAACAGCCTGCGCCATGCCGGACCGACGGCGGGCATCTCCGTGAGGGTGACGGTCTCCGCCGACCGGCTGGCCATCGAGATCACCGATGACGGGGTCGGCTTCGATCTCGCCCGGATACCCCCACATCGCCTCGGCATCGCGGTCAGTGTGCGGGGACGAATGGAGCAACTCCCCGGCGGTGTCGCGACGATCCGATCGGTACCCGGACAGGGCACGCAGGTCACTCTCGAATGGGTGAAACCGATATGACGACCTCGCACGCGACGCACTTCGACACCGAGGCACCCCAGGACGCGCGGGCCCTCGTCGGCCTGCACACCACTGGTGCGAAGATCGTCGTCGCGATCTATCTCGGCCTGTCCGGGTTCGCGATCCTCGTGATCACGCCGACAGATGCAGCCTCGATCGCGAGCACCGCGGTGTCGCTGCTCATCCTGGTTGTCGCCACGACCGGGATCATCCTCATCCCCACCGATCCACTGCCTCTGCGCGCCGCGGTGCCGATGGCATCCGCGGGAGCGCTCAGCTGCGGGATCGCTTTGACCTTCGTCGACCCGTCGGCCCGGGCGGCCGGGATGAACTGGATGCACGCCCTGGGGACTGCCATCCTGTGTTTCCTCTGCGTACGTGGGCGCACCAGCGTCGCCTGGCTCGGCATGGCCCTCATGCTGGGCGCATTCCTGGTGGCGGCGATCGTGGGACCGGCACGCATCGGCGTCGGACCGCAGGTGACGCTCATCGACGTCGCACCGCTGTCGATGGCCACGGTGTTCAGTCTGACGTTACGACCCAGCGCAGCACTGATCTTCGATCTCCGGCGGAGTGGCGCGCGCCGCAGTGCCGAACTCGCCGCACAGACCGCCGCCGCGGCCGAACGCGACGCGCAGCTGGCCGAACTCGACAAACTGGCGCGCCCCATGCTCGATCGCATCGCGGCCGGCGACGAACTGACCGCCGCGGAACGCGAGTCGTGCGGGCTACTCGAGGCGCACCTGCGCGACCGGCTACGCGCACCCGGCCTCGCGACGACCGCGGTGACCGACGCGGCGAGGGCGGCGCGCAGCCGGGGCGTCGAGGTGATCCTCCTCGACGACGACCCCGTGCGGTCGGCACCGATCGACGCCCTGGTGCGGGTGCGAGCCGTGATCGTCGATGTCCTGGAGTCGGCGACGTCGGGTGACGTGCGCGTGCGCCTGTTGCCGCCGAACCGGTCGGCGATGGCGTCGGTGGTGGTGCGCGATGACGGCGAGATGTACCGCCGCGATTTCGGGACCGACGGCACCGAGATCGTGCGCTCGTCGGTCGACGTCGGCGCCAGATCGGTGTGACCGCTAAGCGTGACCCCCGTTTGGGGGACACCAGATGATGTGTCTGTTCGGTGTCGGTACGTCTAGATACCGTCAATTCACCGCGTCGGAATCGTCGACGCCCCCGTGATCGGACATCACCATGACTGCAGTCCTCGATGCCCCGCCTCTGCGAAGCATGACCCCGCCGGCCCTCAGCGATCGTGAGAAAGAGGTGCTCCGCGCCTGGGTGCTGGCCGACAGCAAGGTCGGTGTCGGGAAGCGGCTCTACATCTCCGAATCGACGGTGAACACCCACATCACCCGGATCCGGGCGAAGTACGCGGCCGTGGGCCGGCCCGCGTCGTCGAAGGCGTCGCTGCTGGCACGCGCCCTGCAGGACGGCATCGTCGACATCTCCGAGCTCTGAGTCTCTTCCCGCCCGGGGTCAGTTGACGCAGGGCACTCCCGACGCGGTGCTGGTGACCGGCGAACCCTGATCGGGAGTCGGATCCTGCGACGCGGGGTCTGCGGTGTCGGTGCCCGATGTGTCGCTGCCGGGGGTGCCGGCGGTCGACCCGAGTGGTTGCGCGGCGGAGGTCGGGGGTGACGGCGGGATGACCCCGAACGCGGTCTGGACCTGCCTGCGGATCGCGGTCGGGTCGACGATGTTCACGTCCTGGTTGTCGACGGTGTCGTACCGGACGACGGGCAGCGTCGAGAACGCGAGGTTCTGTGCATCAGAACCCGATTCGGGGATGTGGCCGATGCGGTGGGCGTAGTCGACGAGGTCCCATCCCGACGACAGCACGATGTCGCGCTGCGCCACGGTCACCAGTGCGTTGAGTTTGTCGAGATCGCCGAAGATGCCCGACGACTGCAGCGAGTGCGCCACCGAGATCAGGAACGCCTGTTGGCGGTGGGTGCGATCGAGGTCGCCGTTGTCGAGTCCGTGCCGTTGCCGGACGAACGCCAACGCCTGCGACGCGTTGAGGGTGTGCACCCCGGCGCTGAAGTGGGCACCCGAATAGCTGTCGGACACAGCGTGGTTGAGGCACACCTTCACACCGCCGAGCGCCTTGGCGATGTCGTAGAAGCCGACGAGGCTGACCTCGGCGAACCGGTCGATCGGCACACCGGTGAGCTCACGCACCGTCTGCAGCGTCTCGGCCCGACCCGCGTCGCGGCCATCGGTCTCGAGGGTGGCCTGGTCGGTGACGCCCTCGTCGACAAGTTTCTGTTCGGCCTGCGCCTTCATCAGCCCGTAGGCCTCTTTGATCTTCGCGTGGTCGTATCCGTCGATGCCGTGCACAGCGACGTAGTCGTCACGCGGGATCGAGAACGCCACGATGTGCTGTCCGTCGGCGGGCACGTGCACGAGGATCAAGGTGTTCGTGTTGTAGCCGCCCTCCTCGCCGTCGCCGGCGTGCAGCGCGGCGAGCACCGACGCGGGCAGGTCGTTGCCGTCGCGGTCTTTGCGGGAGTCGAGCCCGATCAGCAGGATGTTCTCGGCGCTGCCCGTCGACCTCGGCGCCCCGGCGAGCACGTCGGAGGTGTGGAATCCCCCACCGATGTGTCGCGCCTCGCCCCATGCGAGCCCCGTCCCGATCAGCACCGCACACGAAGCCAGCGCGACCAGCGGGCGCACCAGGCTTCGACGCAGTTTCTTCCGGCGACTGTGTCGTGGAGGTATG
Organism: Williamsia sp. M5A3_1d; assembly: GCF_053345315.1. Classification (NCBI taxonomy): domain Bacteria; kingdom Bacillati; phylum Actinomycetota; class Actinomycetes; order Mycobacteriales; family Nocardiaceae; genus Williamsia; species Williamsia sp. M5A3_1d. The sequence continues at coordinate 721 of NZ_JBKEZX010000003.1, read as the reverse complement.
CGGGGTCGTGGAGGTATGCGGGCGATGACCTCGGTCGGTGCGTCAGGGGCGCCGGCGCGGCGGCGTGCGGAGCTTCTGCGAGAGCGCTCGGGTGGCATGGTTGGTGTCCCACTGTCGATCAGGTGGCCCGATCCGGTGGGTCGGTCGCGTGCGAACCGCCGACTGTAGCGGAGGGATCGGCACTCGGCGACCCGCTCAAACACCGGATACGTTGCGAAACAGACGCTTCAGACGATTCGCTGCGGTCTCTTTGCGCCTCGCCCGCAGTTCGTCGAGCGGGCAGTTGTTTCCGTCGAATGGGCAGTTGTTTCCATCGAATGGGCAGTTGTTTCCGTCGAGTGGGCGGATCCCGCTGTCGTGCTTGTGGATGGCGGCGTCTTTGACGCCATGTTCTGTCGCACCCGCGCGGTAACGTGGTGATCGGGGGCGTCGCCCGTGCGTTATTCGATTATTTTTCAACAGGATTCGGTGGATTGACCCTTGCGTCGATGTCCGCACGTATGTACGATTAAGTCATGACCGGGGGATCATTCACTGCATTGGCCGACTCACTGATCGACGACTACGGCACACTTCAGACTGTTGTCGCCGACGATGACGCTGCGATCGTGGCCGCCGTCCGCGGCGTCGTGGCCTTGCGGGCGGTGGCCGACGACCTGCTCGCACGATTGACCGCCCAGGCCGACCGTGTCGGCGCCGCCCGGCGTTCGGGGATGTCGCT